>SBGU01000009.1 GCA_006226495.1 Alphaproteobacteria bacterium | reverse complement strand
CCGCACCACCCGCATGGTCCAGATGCCCGTGGGTCAACAGTATCTTGGTCAGCTTGACGCCCAGCTTGTCCACCACTTCCATCAGGCGGTCGACATCGCCACCGGGGTCCACCAGCGCGCCTTCCATGGTTTCGTCGCACCAGATGATGCTGCAGTTCTGGGAAAAGGCCGTCACCGGCACGATCTGGGCTTTGAGCATTCAACAATCCTTCATCGCCCGCAGGCGGCATCTGTTTGCGGCGGCACCCTAGCCCGCCATGGGCCGGCACGCAAGGCCGCCAAGGCCCGCATTTGGGTCCATGTGGCAGCAGAATCACAGGTTTTATCTATGTCGGCCGCACGGGAATTAAAGGCTTGCCCCGCGGATTCCCGCTGTGGCACTTTGTTTGTGCAACCAGTCAGGGACCCGACAATGACCAGATTTCTTGCCCTTGCCGCAACCGTGCTCGCCCTTGCGGGCTGTGCCGTTGTGACCGTGCCCGTGAAGGTGGCAGCCAAAACGGTCGAGGTTGCCGTCGACGTAATCGACTGAAGAAGCCCCGCACCCAACAGAAATTGACGCGTTGCGAAGCCCTGCCAGAGGGTGTATCATCGAAATAGTTTAGGGCTAAAATATTAGCCAAGTCATCTATACCGGAGGGACAGGCAGCATGAGCGCCAATCAGCCGGGCCCGGGCCGCACGACCGGCAAGTCGCCCCAAGCGCCGAAAACGGCGGTTGACCTTTCAAGCGAGAATATCCACTGGCAACAGGACATGAGCTACGGCGCCTACCTGCAGCTTGATGCCCTGCTCGATTGCCAGAAGCCGGTATCCGACAAGCATGACGAAATGCTGTTCATCACCATCCATCAGGCGTCGGAACTTTGGATGAAACTGTGCCTGCATGAACTGGCGGCGGCGATGGACCATCTGAAGGCCGACGACCTGGGCCCCGTGTTCAAGATGCTGTCGCGGGTCGCACGTATCCAGACCAACATGCAGCAGTCCTGGGAAATCCTGTCGACGCTGACACCCGCCGACTATGCCGCCTTCCGCGACGATCTGGGCCAAAGCTCGGGTTTCCAGAGCTTCCAGTACCGCGAGATCGAATATCGCCTTGGCAACAAGAATGCCAAGATGGCCGACGCCCACCAAGCGGTGCCGGAACGGTACCAGCGCCTGCAGGATGTGCTGGACCAGCCCAGTTTCTACGATCTGTGCCTGCAGCTTCTGGCCCGGCGCGGTTTCGCGATCCCGGTCGACCGGCTGGACCGCACATGGCGCGAGCCCTATGTCGCCTGCACGGAAGTCGAGGACGCCTGGCTGGCCATCTACCGCGACACCGCGCACCACTGGGACCTTTATGAACTGGCGGAAAAGCTGGTCGACCTTGAGCATCATTTCCACCAGTGGCGTTTCGCCCACATGAAAACGGTGGAACGCATCATCGGCTACAAACGCGGCACCGGCGGCACTGCGGGTGTTTCCTATCTGGTGAAAGCACTGGACCTGCGCTTCTTCCCCGAACTCTGGACCGCAAGGACCCGGCTGTGACACGCCTCTATGATATCAGCCAGACCATCCGCCCCGGCATCCCGGTCTGGCCGGGCGACCGTGAATTCAGCCTGACCCGCACGTGGCACATCGAACCCGGTTGCCCGGTCAATGTCAGCGAAATCAGCATGTCGACCCACACCGGCAGCCATGCCGACGCGCGCCTGCATTTCGACGAGAAAGGCGTGGACAGCGCCAACACGGCGCTGGAGGCCTATATCGGTCCCGCGCTCCTTCTGGACCTGTCCGATGTCGTGACCGACCTCGTGCGCCCCGAACATCTCGCGGGCCTGCCCGCAACCGTGGAACGTGTATTGCTGAAGCTGTTCAAAAGCTTCCCGCACGACGGCTGGGACCCTGATTTCCCCGCCATCAGCGCCGACGCGATCCGTTTCCTGGCGGCGCGCGACTGCAAGCTGATCGGCCTTGACGTGCCGTCCCTCGACCCACAGGACAGCAAGACGCTCGATGCCCATTTTGCGGTCGATGCCGCCGGCATGGCCATTCTGGAAGGCCTGGTGTTCGACGATGTGCCACCCGGCGACTATGAACTGATTGCCCTGCCCCTGAAGATCGCGGGTGCCGATGGCAGCCCCCTGCGCGCCATTTTGAGGAGCCTCGCATGATCCCGACCTCGCTGGACTGGTGCCGCGCACAGGACGCTGCCGACCCGCTGGCCCATTGCCGCGACCGCTTCGACCTGCCCGAAAGCACCATTTACCTGGACGGCAACAGCCTGGGCCCGCTGCCCAGGGGCGTGGCCGAACGGCTGGCCCATGTGGTAGCAAGCGAATGGCGCACCGACCTGATCAAAAGCTGGAACACCGCCGGCTGGGTTGATCTGCCCCGGCGCATCGGCGCCCGCATTGCCCCGATGATCGGTGCAAAGCCCCACGAAGTGGTGATGGCCGACAGCACGTCGGTGAACCTGTTCAAGGTGGCCGCAGCCGCCTGCCGGCTGAACCCGGGCCGCACGGAAATCATTTCCGAGCCCGGCAATTTCCCGACCGACCTGTATATGATGCAGGGGCTGACCGATTTCCTGGGCCCCGACTATGTGCTGAAGACCGTGCCACGCGGCGAGATCATGGACGCCCTCGGCCCCAATACTGCCGCCGTCCTGCTGACCCACGTGCATTATGTCACGGCCGACATGTATGACATGCAGGCGGTGACCGACCTGGCCCACAAGGCCGGTGCGATGATGATCTGGGACCTCAGCCATTCCGCGGGTGCCGTGCCGGTGGACCTGAATGGCGCGAATGCCGATTTTGCCGTCGGCTGCGGTTATAAATAT
The DNA here is from genome assembly GCA_006226495.1 of Alphaproteobacteria bacterium. GTDB lineage: Bacteria > Pseudomonadota > Alphaproteobacteria > Sphingomonadales > Kordiimonadaceae > Kordiimonas. The sequence continues at coordinate 59,338 of SBGU01000009.1, read as the reverse complement.
CTGAACGGCGGCCCTGGCGCGCCCGCGTTCCTGTATGTCGCCGAACGCCATCTTGAGGTCGCACGCCAGCCGCTGTCCGGCTGGTTTGGCCACAAGGCACCGTTCGACTTTGTCGACGACTTCACGCCCGCCGCCGACATCCGCCGCATGCTGGTGGGCACACCGCCCGTTTTGGGTGCCTCGGCCCTTGATGCCGCACTGGATGCCTTCACGGGCGTCGACATGGAAACCATCCGGCGCAAATCGGTGGCGCTGGGCGACCTGTTCATCGCCCTGTCGCGCGAACGGCTGGCCCGCTTTGGTCTTGAATGTGTGACACCGGAAAACCCGCGCGTGCGCGGCAGCCATGTGTCGCTTCGCTGCGACAACGGTTATGCGGTGATGCAGGCGCTGATCGACCGGGGCGTGATCGGCGATTTCCGCGCACCCGACCATATGCGCTTTGGCTTCACGCCGCTGTATCTGGGCTTCGAGGATATCTACCGCGCGGTCGAAATCCTTGAGGACATCCTCGCGCGCGAAACCTGGCGCGACGCCAGATACCAGACCCGCGGCGCGGTAACCTAAGGCATCAGCTTCACGCCACCGCGCGGCAACCTGCGCCAGGCAGGCTTGCCGCGGGTAATGACAACACCGCCCACATGGCGCGGTGCCGGGATATGGGCCAACCAGTCATCCTCGGTCATCAGGATGCGTTCGCCCAGGGGGCTGAGCGCCAGCACGCGGTCGCGCCAACTGTCGGCATCGGTGCGGATTACAGCGGCACCGCCCCGCACCAGCCGGTCGAGCTCGTACCAGTACATCAGGTCACCCAGATAGGGCCGGGGTTCATAGCGCAGCATCAGGGCCGCGAACATGCGCCCGCCACTGGTGAAGCCCTGCTCCGCCAGGATACGCAGGCTCAGTGTTTCCGTAAGGCTGAGGCCGTGGCGCGACGACGGCAGTTCCGACAGGTGCCGGTCAATCGCGCCGGCCATCTGCGGTACGGCAGGCGTGCCGCCCTGTGCAAAATCCAGAAGCCCCTCGGGCGATGGCGATGCAAGGGCACGCCAGACCGCCGACCCAAGTGCATACTGCGCGGGGCCCACAGGCACACGCTGTTCCCAGATCGCCAGCAGGTCCTTCGGGCCCAGTTGGCCAAGCCCGGTAAAGCGCGGCAGGACCGGATAGTCATCGATACAGACAAGCTCGGTCGCAGGACCGCCCTGCAGCTCGCCAAGGCGTTTCAACAGATAGGCCAGGATCAACTGGTCATAATGGTCGTGCTCGAACCACAGAACCAGATTGTCATAGGCCTTAACGGCATCAAGCGCGCTGTAGCGGCGTTCCTGCTCCACCATCACTTCGTCGGGCGGCAGGCCATAGGCATCTGCAATGAAGGCAGACCGCATTTGCACGAATTCATCAACCGGCAGGTCATGGACCGGCCCCTGGCAGAATGGATCGGAGAAATCGAGAAAGTCACCCACGAAGCCGGCTTCTCGCAGCCCGCCTTCAATATCCTGGCCGCACCGGATGTGCAGCGTGCGTTTGCTGTCGAGCGCCATAGCCACCTTGTTATATGAGCCTGTCTAAGCGACTGGTATGCAGGGAGAAAGTGATGACAGTGTGACGCCATCACCGCAAATCCCGTTATACCCGATTCCCGTTTTCTACGCAAAAAAAGACGGGGCAGCCCAGCCACCCCGTTCAGTTCTTGGGAAGAGGAATATTAAAGAGTGCCTCAGCGGTCGCCAGCCAGACGGTAGGTCAGCGGGAGAACCAGTTCGGCGTGATCTTCACCGGCAGGCAGGCTCGGCAGTTTGCCGATGCGGCCCGCCATGTGCAGAACTTCTGCGTCGAGGCTTTCGTTGCCCGACGACTGATGGATTTCGCGCCCGACAACCTTGCCGTTTGCATCCAGAACCAGGCGCACCTTCACATGGCCTTCCAGTTCATTGGCTGCCATGCGGTTGTTGTAGGACAGGCTGCTGGCAACACGGCGGCGAACGGCGTCACGCCATTTGACATCGGCGCCTTCGGCATCGGCGGCTTCACCGGCAAGGCGGAACTTGACCGGCACCACCAGCGAATAGCTGTCCATGTCGGCGCTCAGCGCCGGCAGTTTGCCCAGCCTGCGGATCATCTGCTTGGCGGCATGGTCGAGCATGTTGGCACCCGAGGTTTCGACAACTTCGATGTCGGTGACCTTGCCGTCACGGGCAACGTCGACACGGACCTTCACGGTGCCTTCAAGGCCAAGCGCGATGGCGCGGTCGGGATACTGTTGGGCGCGCTGAAGGTCGGCGCGAACCTGGTTGTTCCAGACGGCCATGGCCTGGTCGGTCTGGGTGTCCGAGGCCGCGACCGGCAGGGTGGCGGCACAGGCGGCTGCAAGGATGGCGGCTTTGAACATGGGGAAAGACATTTTGTGCTCCTGAAACTTTGTCTGCGCTCTTTGTTGCGCGGGCTCCTTATCGCCGGGCCCTGTTTCAGGAAAATATCAGCCATGTGAAAATTCGGATTTCGTCGCCGGGCTGCTATGCGAAAAACGCATGGACGCGGGGACAGGCTTCAGCGCAGGTCGGCATGGTCCAGGTAATGGCGCACGGCATCCTGCACATGGCGGAACCGGTCGCCGCCCAGATGTTTGCCGCCATACCAGCGGGTCACCACCACGATATGGTTGTGAACGCCCTCGCGCTCCAGCATGCGCACAATCACCATGCCGGCACCACTTTCACCATCGTCATTCTTGACCGGCACGCCATCCTGCAGGAAAGCCCAGGTGTTATGGGTTGCCTTGGCGAATTTTTTGGTGCGGCACAGGTCCTTGATGAAGGCACGTGCGTCGTCTGGCGAAGCGCAGGGCCCGCCGGATACCGCATATTTGGACCCGCGGTCGGTGATGATGCCGTCAAAGGTTTGCATGCCGCATCTTTTGGGGCAAAGGCGGCGCCAAGTCAAACAGTGCGGGCAATGTCGCGGGAAAAGCAAACGCCGGTGGTCTCGACCTGATCAGGGAGGCACACCGGCGTCTGTGGGTTGTGTGGTAGCCGAGGAGGGACTTGAACCCCCGACACGCGGATTATGATTCCGCTGCTCTAACCAACTGAGCTACTCGGCCACAAGATAGTCGCCCCGGCGCGTTTGTGCGGATACTCGACACAGGCACACAGCCGCCGAAAGCTGCGCCGGTATAAAAGACCCGCCCCCGTCCGTCAAGCCGATTTTGACACAAAAATTACCGCCCCCCGGCAGGGGCCGGCATCAGGCGGCGAAGGCCGGCGGCGGGTGCGACATCTGGTCCTTCGGTTTTCCCCAAATTGGTACTGGCCCGGGTGCCGCATGCACCGGTATGATGGGACCAGCCAAGCGACAGCCATGAAGGATATGCGCCATGAGCAAGCTTCACCAATATAATATCCGCACCACCTGGACCGGCGCCGGCGAGACCGGCACCACCAATTACAAGGCCTACAGCCGCGACTATACGCTGGCGATGGACGGCCGGCCCGCGATCCTGGGATCGTCCGACCCCAATTTCCGGGGCGATGCCACACGCCACAACCCGGAAGAGATGCTGGTTGCCGCCACCTCGTCCTGCCACATGCTCTGGTACCTGCATTTCTGTGCGGTAAACGGTGTGGTGGTGAAAAGCTATATCGACGAAGCCGAAGGCATCATGGACGAAGGCAACAAGGAAGCCCCCGGCCATTTCACCAAAATCGTGCTCAGGCCCCGCATCACGATCACGGCGGAAAGCGATGTCGCGAAGGCGGAAGCCCTGCATGAAAACGCCCACCACGCCTGTTTCATCGCCAACACCCTGAACTGCCCGGTGGAATGCGAACCGACGATTGAGTGGGATTGACGGATCAATCCCTGCCGTAGGCCAGAACCACATCGATGGTGTGGCGGGTGAAGCGGTCCATGCGCTCCTGCGCTTCGCCATCAAGCTTCATGACACCCAGCATCTGCGAGGCCCCCAGCAGGATGCGCGCATCGTCGCGGGCATCCATATAGTCGGCATCATGCGCGGTGGACAGGATGGCCGCCAGCCGGTCGAGCACGATATTCTGGCAGGCCAGGAACTTGGCCCTGAGGGCCGGCGCGAAGATCGCCGACCAACTGATCCAAACCTTGGCATAGGCACGCTTGCGGTCGGACAGGGCGGTCATGTGTTCGGCCAATGCCGTCAACAGTTCGGCAGGGCTCAGGCCTTCGGCGTCGACCTCGTCAAACACTGCAAGGTTCACAGTGGCGACTTCGTCGAGCACGGCATCGATCAGCGCTTCGCGGCTCGGGAAATAGACGAATGTCGTGGCAACGGACACGCCGGCCTCGCGCGCGATGTCGGCATGTTTGGCCTCGCCGATACCGTGCCGCGCGAAAAGTTCAACCGCCGCTTCCAGAAGCTGGCCCCGCCGTTCCTCCGGCTGAAGCCGCACACGTTTCCTGACTGCACCCAAAACCGGTATCCCCTTTTCGCCAAACGCTTATTTGACCATACACCCGGCATGCCACCTTGGCCAGATTTTCATTATTGATAACTTTATCAATAAAAGCTATCATCTGGGTCAAAGGCGAGGATTTGGGAGACTGCGACATGGCACAGACGGATGCCCTTTTTGGTTACCGGGACAGCAAACGATATCTCTGGTCGCTGGCTTCGGTGCTTGGTTTCCTGCCCATCTTGGCCATGTGGCTTTATTTCCAGACCGGGTCCGAAGCCGTTTTGTGGCTGTCGCCGGTGTTTTTCTATGTGTTCATCCCGCTGATTGAAGGCCTTGTGGGCACCGACCGGTCGAACCCGCCGCGCGAGGCGATCCCCGCGCTCAGGGACGACACCTATTACCGCTGGGCGGCGTTTTCGGCCCTGCCCGTCTGTTACCTGGTCTGGATCATGGGGGCCTGGTTCGTATCGGTCGCGCCCCTGGGCCTCAATGGTTATATCGCCATCACGGTCGCCAATGGCCTGATGGGCGCGGGCGCCCTGAACACAGCGCACGAGGTTGGCCACCGACGCGACCGCACGTCCATCAATGTGGCGCGTTTCCTGTTGTGCCTGTGCGGCATGGGCCATTTCCGCATCGAACACAACATGGGCCACCATGTGCAGGTTGCGACACCGGAGGACAGCGCCACCGCCATGATGGGCGAAAGCTTTTACCAGTTTGTGCTGCATGAACTGCCGGGCGGAATCCGACGCGCCTGGCGGATCGAGAAAACGCGCCTTGGCCGCAAGGGCAAGTCCGCCTTTAGCCTCGAGAACGAGGTGCTGGTGAACACCCTGATCACCGTGGGCATCTATGCCGCGCTGACCATCGCCTTCGGCCTGATCGTGCTGCCGTACCTGCTGGCCGGTGCCCTGTTGTCGAACCTGATGCTGTCGTCCGCCAACTATGTCGAACATTATGGCCTGATGCGCGAGAAACGCGCCGACGGCAGCTATGAACGGGTGCAGCCGCACCATAGCTGGAACGCCAACCATGTGATTTCAAACGTACTTCTGTTTCACCTGCAGCGGCACAGCGACCATCATGCCCATGCCGAACGGCCGTACCAGTGCCTCCGGCATTTCGACAGTTCGCCGCAACTGCCTGCCGGTTATTTCACCATGTTCATGGCAGCCTGGAACCCGCCGATCTGGTTCCGTATCATGGACCCCCTGGTCGCGCGCCAGATGAACGGCGACCTGACAAAGGCCTATATCAAGCCGTCAAGGCGCGCCAAGCTTATGAAAAGATACCATAATCCTGAAGCGGCGCTTCAAGCGGCGGAATAGCGCGCGCCACAGTACCGCCCGCACCGGCGCGCCATCGGGTGCGCCGTCTGCATTTATTTCCCGTTTATGCAAAGGGCCATAAGCCCGGACTGAGATTTGATGTCGCCCCGGCTAGGCTCGAAGCTCACAACAGACGGGAGATATGTCATGCTTGGTTGGGCATTAACGTTTTTCATTCTGGCGGTATTGGCTGCAGCCCTTGGTTTTGGCGGCCTTGCGGGCACCTTTGCATGGGCCGCGAAGATGCTGTTTGTCGCCTTCATCATATTGTTCATCATCATGCTGATCGCGGGCCGGCGCACGCCGCCGCTCTGACAAAACAGGCTGTGGAAAATGCAACAGGCGGACCCATCCGGGCCCGCCTGTTCTGTTGCATATGCAACAAAATCGGGGGTTAATGCAACAAAAGCGGGGCCTGGTCAGGCTGCGGCGAGCCGCGGGTCGGCGCTGGTGGCACGATCGATCCAGCCACCGCCCAAAACCCGGTCGCCGTCATAGAACACAGCGGCCTGTCCGGGCGAGACACCGGCTTCGGGCTCAGTGAGCACGAGGCGGGCCCGACCACCTTCCAGGAACACCGTCGCGTCGACACCCGGGCGGGTGGACCGGATCTTGACCTTGATGGCCAGACCTTCGGCGGGCACCGGACCCGCGACCCAGTTGACATCCTTGACGCCGATTTCGCGGGTCATCAGTGCTTCCTTGGGGCCGACGATAACCTGTTTTTTGGCGGGGTCGAGTTTCACCACATACAGAGGCTCGGTCGCGCCACCGACACCGATGCCGCGGCGCTGGCCGATGGTATATTTGATGATGCCTTCATGGTCCCCCAGCACATTGCCGTCGATATCGACAATCTTGCCGGGTTCCAGGGCACCCGGGCGCAGCCGTTCGATCACATCGACATAGCGGCCTTCGGGCACAAAACAGATATCCTGGCTGTCCGGCTTGTCGGCGACACTGAGGCCGAAGCGTTCGGCATGCCGGCGGGTGGTGTCCTTGTCCATATGGCCAAGCGGGAAACGCAGGAAATCGATCTGTTCCTGGGTGGTTGCGAACAGGAAATAGCTCTGGTCCTTGCCCATATCGAGCCCGCGCGCCAGATAGGCACGGCCATCGTCCGCCACCACACGCTGCACATAATGCCCGGTCGCCATGCAATCGGCGCCCAGGTCACGCGCGGTTTCCAGAAGGTCCTTGAACTTGACCGTCTGGTTGCAGCGCACGCAGGGGATCGGGGTTTCGCCCTTGATATAGCTGTCGGCAAACTCTTCCATCACCTGGTTTTTGAACCGGCTTTCATAGTCGAGCACATAATGCGGGATTGCGAGCGCCTCGGCCACGCGGCGGGCGTCATGGATATCCTGGCCCGCGCAGCAACTGCCCTTTTTCTGGACCGCGACACCATGGTCGTAAAGCTGCAGGGTGATGCCGACAACATCATAGCCTTCTTCCTTGAGAAGCGCTGCGGTCACGGAACTGTCGACCCCGCCGGACATGGCAACAACCACCCGCGTTTCGGCGGGTGTGCGGGCAAATCCAAGGCTGTTTACAGGCGTCGTCATTCCATACCACTTTCGTCAGCTTTTGCTGTTTGTCGCCGCCGATATAAGCCTTCGACGCCAAAGAGGCAAGCGATTCCGCCCCACCTGCCGGGCAAGATTTTTTTTGCCGGGCAAGAAACGACCCTTGTGCAGCCCCCTATGAACCCGCCTTCTGAATTGCACCTGCCATATCAAGGGCATCCCTGAAGATTCACCCCACCGCCCAAAACTGGCCCGCCCCTTGCTTGTAAGGATGCGAAGAATTGAACCCGCCCGGTTTCGGGCAAGAATTTTGGCAGGGCTTATGAACCCCATCGACCATATGACACAGTCGTCAGCATCCGCAGCTTCGCAGGCTTTGGCCGCCCTTATCGGTGGCGCAGGCGCCAGCAAGCCCCAGGGCGCGGCGCCGACTGCAGGATTTGCCGATGCACTGAACGGCATGGGCGCCGGCACCGAAGTTGCCCATACCCAGGCCGCCCTGCCGCTTGATTATGTCTCGTCGTTTGGTGCCCTGGTCCCGGCGCTGTCGACTGTGCAGCCCACAACGGCTGCGGGCCAGCTTTCCTCCGGCCAGATTTCAGGCCATATCTCTGGACTTGCCGGCATTGACCCCCAGCTTCAGGTTTCGGAAACCCTGTCGGCCAATGCCGCCAGCCTGTCGCCGGCCGCCCTGACGGTTGAACTGGGCACAGATGCGGTCAATTTTGCCGCGCCTGCCCTTTCTGCACCGCAAGGCCCGGGCGCTGCGGCAGCCCCCGAGGATGCCGGCCACCTGCTGCCCATCGGCGAGCTGACCGCGCTGATCGACGGCCTGTCGCCCTATGCCGCGCCGGTTGGCGCCGCCGCTGCCGCACCGACCCCTGACGCTGTCACCACGGCACCGGAAACAGCCGTTGCTGCCGCCGCCGCTGTTCCGACGGCGAAAACGGTACCCGTGTCCGACATCGCGGCGAACGCCACCGCTGGCACGGCTGCTGCCGCTGCTGCAGTGCCGTCTGCACCGACCGCACCGGCCATGCCCGTGCCCGCCGCAGGCGCCACATCAGCCCCGGCGACCGACGCCGCAACCGCAGCCCTGCCGCAAATCCCCGGCCTGCCGCGGCCTGCCGTCCCGGGCGAGGTTGCGCTGCCTGATGCCCTGCCCGCAGGCACAGCCGCAATGCCGGGCACGCCCCAGGTTGCCGCACAGGATGCCAAGGCGCCTGTTGCACCGCCGCCCGCCGATGGTGGCAACACAGCCGAGCTTGCAGCCCTCATGGACCCGGCCACCGCTGACGATGCAGCCGCCCTGGCCCTTGCCAACAATGCCGCGACCGCAGCCGCCGATGCTGAGGCTGGCGCCGCCGACCAGGCTGCCACCGCCGGCGACGGCACCGCCGACGGCTATGTCGTACCGGCCCAGAATGCACAACAGCAGGCCAAGGCTGCCCAACAGCCGGCCGGTCGCAAGACCGGCGCTGAACAGGGCGCCAGCCAGAAAATCGATACCCACGCCGCCGCCAAGACCGACACCGTTGCCGGCAAGGAAGGCGCGAGCGAGCAACTTACCAGCCGCGCGGTCGACCCGGTTACGGCGCGTGCCGAGGGCCAGGCGGCGCAACAATCGACCCAGGCCCCCGTGCCCGTGTCGCGCGACCCGCAACTGGCGCTGACCCCCGAACGGCTTGCCGGCCTGCCGGAAAGCAGCAGCCATGATGCCGTTGCCGCCGGCCTGAGCAGCCTGCGCGGCCAGCCCAGCTTCATGGACAGCATGAGCCTGATGGGCGGACGCCCGTCGCCGACCTTTGCCGCCAACGTGGCGCAGCAGTTCAACCTGCAGGTCAGCAAGGCCGTGTCGTCGGGCGAACAACAATTCATAATGCGGCTTGACCCTGCCGAACTGGGCCGGGTGGAAGTGAAGCTGCATTTCACCAAGGACGGCGAAGTCCGTGCCAGGGTAACGGCGGAACGGCCGGAAACGCTTGAGCTGTTGCAACGCGACGCCAAAGGCCTTGAAAAGGCCCTGACGTCCGGCGGCCAGAAGGTCGACCAGGGCGGCATCAGCTTCAGCCTGGACAACAGCGGTCAGGAAAGTGCCGGCCGCGCTTTCGCAGAAGCGATACAGCAGGAAAAAATGCGCGACGAACTGGCCGCACGTTCGGCCATGCCGCATGGCTTGATGATGGACACAGCAGAAGAGCAGGTCCCGCTCGAAAACATCTTGCCCCATGTCACGGCCGAAACCGGCCTCGACATTCGGGTTTGACGGCAGAACAGACAGGACCGCAGGAATAAAAGATCATGGTTGATATTACCGGAGCATCCTCAACGCAGTTTTCGTCGAACACGCTGGCTAACGGCTCGGCGGCCAAACTGGCGGACGATTTCGACGACTTCCTGACCCTTCTGACCACGCAGCTTCAGAACCAGGACCCGACCGACCCGATGGACAGCAACCAGTTCACCCAGCAACTGGTGCAGTTCGCAAGCGTTGAACAGCAGATCAACACCAACCAGAACCTCGAGGCTCTGAACGCGCTGATGATCCTGAACAATCTGGCGAATTCAGCGGGCTATCTGGGCAACACCGCGCTGATCGACAGCGAATATGGCGACACCGACGGCGCCGGCGGCATCACCTGGCAGTACCAGAACACAGCCGTTGCCAGCAACGAACTGCTTGAGGTCAAGGATGCAGACGGCAATGTGGTCTTCTCCGACGTGGGCGAGACCAAGACCGGCATCCATACCTTCGCGTGGGACGGCCTGATGGACGATGGCACCATGGCGCCCGCCGGCACCTATTCGCTGTCCATTACCGCGAAAGATGACGACGGCAACAAGCTGACACCGGCCATTGCGGTCGAAGAGACCATTACAGCGGTCGATACCACGACCACGACCCCGGTCTTCACGATCGGGCCGAACCAAGACATTACCGAAGACCAGATTTACCAACTGATCTACGGCAAGAGGTAACACGAGTATCCAGTAAGGCGGGACCGAAGTGCCCCGCAGGTCCGGCAGGTGCCGGACCAGAGCAGAACGCCCAAAGCAAGTGAAAAGGCAAAAGAGAGTACAGGAGAAGTAATATGGCATTCACTGCTCTGGCAGCAGGCGTATCGGGCCTCCAGTCCTTCACCGAAGGCGTAGGCGTCATCGCCGATAACATCACCAACGTTAACACCATTGGTTACAAGGAAACGCGCTCGCGCTTTTCGACCCTTGTCACCGAAACCGCAGCCCTGTCGTCCTATTCCCCGGGCGGCGTGCGCTCCTACTCGGACACGCTTGTGTCCAAGCAGGGCCTTCTGCAGCCCTCCTCGTCGGCGACCGACCTGTCGATCGACGGTGCAGGCTTCTTTGTTGTCCGGTCGGGCAACGGCGCCGAAGACACCGACGGTGAATTCCTGTTCACCCGCGCCGGTGCCTTCAGCCAGGACTCGGAAGGTTTCTACAAGAACACCGCAGGTCTTTACCTGATGGGCTGGCCGACCGATGCCGATGGCAATGTCGCGGCCAGCAACCAGAGCGACCTGAACGAGCTGGAGCCGATCAACATCAACAGCCTGAACGGTTTTGGTTCGGCCACCAGTGAAGTGTCGCTGCGTGTGAACCTGGACACGGAAACCGCTGTGAACAGCACCTACACCACGGTTGGTGAAATGGCGGACGGCACCGTGACCCCGGATTTCGAAACCAACGTCACGATCTATGACAGCCAGGGCCGCGAGCATCTGGTGAACATCGCCACCACCAAGACCGGCACCAATACCTGGAGCTACGAGATCTATTTCGACGATCCGACCTCGGTGGACAGCACCCTGCACCCGGACGGGCTGATTGCCTCGGGCGACCTGCTGTTCAACGCCAACGGTTCGATCGACCTTGAAAGCATCATCGATGCCGGCTCGACCATGAACGACAGCCAGGGCAACGCAATCACCTTCCCCGGTGGCTCGATCCCGATCAGCTATGCGACCGTGAACGGCACGCAGGTGGAAGACGGCGCCATCACCTTCGATTTTGGTGACGACGGCTTCAAGAACGGTTTCGCCCAGTCGGCGACCGACTCCTCGCGCCTGTCCTTCAGCGTTGACGGTGCCGCGTTTGGCAACATCAACGGTGTCTCGATCGGTGAAGACGGTATCGTGACCGCCCTGTTTGACAACGGCCTGACCCTGTCGGTTTACAAGCTGCCGGTTGCCGTGTTCCAGAACCCGGACGGCCTGAGCCGCCGGCAAGGCAACGCCTTCGGCTCGTCGGACCTGTCGGGTACCGTGAACCTGCAACACCCGGGTGAAAGCGGCGCCGGCAACATCTCGCCGAACTCGCTTGAACAGTCGACCGTCGACCTGGCCAGCGAATTTGCGGAACTGATCAAGGTCCAGCGTGCCTTCTCGGCCTCGACCCGGATCATCACCACCGCCGACCAGATCCTTGAGGAACTGACCCGTATCTAAGGTCTGATCTTCAGCCTCTTTTGCCTTTGCCGGGCGGCCCTTGTGCCGCCCGGCTGCCTGTTCGGGCATTGGTTAACGGCTTATTTACCCTGACCATTAGGCTTTTTTTAAAGTCATGCTGCCTACAATTCCGCCCTGTAGTTCAGTAACGCAATGATGGTTGAGGTGGATGAAAAAAGGTAAAAACGGTCATCAGGTGATCGGTCCGACCGGGCGTCCCCTGACCCTGGACGACTTGCCCGCCCAAAACACGACGCGCTGGGTTATCCGGCGCAAGGCGGAAGTGGTCGCAGCCGTACAGGGTGGCCTCCTGAGCCTTGAAGAAGCCTGCACGCGCTATTCGCTGTCCGTGGAAGAATTCCTGTCCTGGCAACAGGCCATCCACAAGAACGGCCTGGCCGGCCTCAGGGCGACTCGCGTCCAGAAATACCGCGACGCCAGGACCGCCTGACGGTCCTGCTTCCCGCCCGACCCTGACAATTGGCCCCTTGCCAGAATTCCCTTTACAATTATAGGCAAAATTTGCCTAGATTTAACCATCTGTTTACCGAGGCAGATTAGGGTTAGCTGACTGGAGCGGGCGGCAGGCCCGGCAAGTGTGGCAATTTCCGAGGTGGGCATTGGACAGTTTTCTGCAGTTTCTCCGTAACCTGGGCACAGGGCGGCTTCTGGTTCTGAGCGTCGTCGGTATCGCACTCATTGCCTTCTTTTTCCTGATTATCGGCCGGTGGCAGTCCGCGCCGATGACACCGCTTTTCACCGACCTTGACCCGGCAGACGCCAGCGCCATCGTGCAGAAGCTGGAAGCCGAAGGCGTGCCCTACGAGGCCGACGCCAGCGGCCGCATTGTGCGTGTGCCGCAGGACCAGGTCGACCGCCTGCGCCTCAGCCTTGCTGGCGAAGGCCTGTCGGGCGGCATTGTCGGCAAGGAAATCTTCGACAAGGATTCAAGCTTCGGCCGCACCAGCTTTGAACTGAATGTCAACTATGTGCGCGCGGTTGAGGGCGAAGTGGCCCGCACCATCAAATACCTCAAGGGTGTCAGCGAAGCGCGGGTGCATATCGTGATGCCCGAACGCCGCCCCTTCCAGCGCGAAGCTGCCGAACCGTCGGCCTCGATCCTCGTGAAAACCAAGGGTTCGGGCCTTGGCCAGCGTGAAGCCGAAGCCATCCAGGCGCTGGTGGCCTCTGCCGTGCCCGGCCTGTCGCCGGAACGTGTGACCATTTCGGACACGTCCGGTCGGTTGCTGGTCAACGGCTCCGAGGACCGCAATTTCTCGAGCTTCTCCAGCCTTGAAGAAGCACGACTTTCAAAGGAACGCCTGTACCGCGACAAGATCGAACAGTTGCTGGCGCGGCGCGTGGGCACGGGCAGCGTGCGGGCTGAAGTGTCCCTGCAGATGGATATGAGCCGCACGACCACGAGCCAGACCCGTTTCGACCCCGACAACCAGGTGGTCCTGTCGCAGCAGACCCGCGAGGAACGCTCGCGCGAGGCCGACAAGGATGGTGGCCAGGTGACCGTGGCCAACAACCTGCCGGACGCAACCGGCACCGACCCGAGCCAGGAAAATTCGAGCGAAAAGACCGAAGAGGTCACCAATTTCGAAAACTCGAAAACCGAAACCGTGGTGGTCAAGGAACCGGGTGAAGTGACCCAGATCAGGGTTGCCGTGCTGGTGGACTATATCCGCGATTTCGATGCCAATGGCGAAGCGCTGGCGCCGCGCCCGCGGTCGGACGATGAAATGGACCAACTGCGCAACCTGGTGCTGACCGCTGTGCCCTTCGACCAGCGCCGCGGCGACGAGATCACCGTCACCTCCATGCAGTTTGCGGATGCGCCGCCCATCGAGGCTTCTGTTCCCGAATTCAACCTGTTTGGCCTGACCAAGCAGGACTTTATCGAATTGGCGACAACCGGCGGCCTGATCCTGCTGGGTCTGGTCGTGCTGTTTACCATCGTGCGGCCGCTGGTGATGCGGATCATTGAATCGATCCCCGACGCGCCACCGCCCGCGCCCCAGGGCCAGATCGAGGACCGCACGACCGACATGCCGGCCATCGCCGGCCCCGGCACGCCCCTGACCCCGGAACTGATGGCGCTGGCTGCCAAGGGTGACGAAAATGCCGCGGCCCTGGTGCGCGCGGCCAAACAGGCAGGCACCCTGCCCGTCGACATGATGCGCACCGATTCCAAGATCGATGTCGCGCAGGTCGAGGGCCGCATCCAGGAAAGCGCCATCAAGAAAGTGGCGGACATTATCCGCGCCAACCCCGATGAATCTGTCGCCATCGTGCGCACATGGCTTTATGCCGACTAACCGCTGACGCGACGAGAGGACTATAGAATTGGCCGAAATCAACAAAATGTCCGGGTCCCAGAAAGCCGCCGCCTTCATGCTGGCGATCGGCGAGGAACATGGCCGCCCGATCTGGCAGAGCCTGTCCGAGGACGAGATCAAGGAACTGTCGCAGCATATGTCCAACCTGGGCTCGGTCGCCGCCGGCGCGGTCGAGGACCTGTTCATCGAGTTTGCGTCCAAGGTTTCCACCGTCGGCAACCTGAACGGCAGCTTCGAAAGCACGGAACGCCTCTTGAAGAAAATGCTGCCGGGCGACCGTGTGCAGCAGATCATGGACGAGATCAGGGGCCCCGCGGGCCGCACCATGTGGGACAAGCTCGGCAACGTGAACGAAGTGGTGCTGGCCAGCTACCTGAAAAACGAATATCCGCAAACCGTTGCCGTGGTGCTGCAGAAGATCAAGGCCGAACATGCCGCGCGCGTGCTGTCGGTGCTGCCCGAGGACTTCTCCATGGAAGTCATCATGCGCATGCTGAGGATGGAATCGGTCCAGAAAGACATCCTGGACAAGGTGGAACAGACCCTGCGCGTCGAGTTCATGAACAACCTGGCGCGTACCAGCCGCCGCGACAGCCATGAAACCATCGCCGAGATTTTCAACTATCTGGACCGCTCGGCCGAAGCGCGCTTCCTGGCGTCGCTCGAGGACCGCAACCGCGACAGCGCCGAACGTATCCGCGCCCTGATGTTCACCTTCGAGGACCTGGCGAACCTGGACCCGTCTGGTGTGCAGACCCTCCTCAGGAACGTGGACAAGGACCGGCTGGCGCTGGCGATGAAGGGCGCGTCCGATACCCTGCGCGACCTTTTCTTTTCGAACATGTCCGAGCGCGCGGCCAAAATCCTGCGCGAAGACATGGAAGCCATGGGCCCCGTGCGCCTGCGCGACGTGGACGAAGCCCAGATGGATATGGTCAACAAGGCCAAGGACCTTGCCGAAGCGGGCGAAATCCTGCTGTCGGACAACAAGGGCGAAGACGAGCTCATTTATTAGGATGTGACGGCAGTTTATGCGCGAACCGGTTAAATTCACGTTCGATCAGGCCTTCGATGGCGGCGCCCGCAGCCGTTATGACATCGAGCTTGACCGCCTGCGCCAGGAAACCGACCAGGTGCGCAACGAAAGCCACCGGCAGGGTTTCGAGGCCGGGCGCCAGGAGGCCCTGGGCCAGGTCGAGGAATCGACCCGCCAGTTGATGGGCGAACTGTCGAACGCCGCCCAGTCGCTGTTCAGCCAGCGTGCGCAACTGGAACAACACCTGAAGACCGAAATGGTGCAACTGGCCTATACGATCGCGTCCAAGCTGGCGCCGGCCCTGGTGCGCACCAAACCGATGAGCGAGATCGAAGCGCTGATCGAGGACTGCATGGCCACGGCCAACAAGGAGCCGCGCCTCGTGGTGCGGGTTTCCGAGGAAATGCTCGATCCCGTGAATGAACGGATCGAGGCGATGAAACAGGCAACCAGCTTCCCGGGCGATATCGTCCTGGTGGCGGAAGCCGATTTTGGACAACTGGATTGCCGCGTTGAATGGCCGGATGGTGGAACGGAGCGCCGCCACACGGACATCCAGCGCCAGATCGAAGATGCCGTACAGCGGTATGTCATGTCGGACGGCGACGAAGCCATGGATGGCGACGCCGGACATGAAGGCATGCAGTAGGGCTTAGGGGGAAAAGGAACCATAAATGGCCAACGGAAGAGACAATGACGTCGGATACCAGGACCTGTCGGACACAAGCGGCCGGTCCCCGGAACTGGCCCAGAAGGAAGACGGCCAGATCCGCACCGCCCAGGAGCTGGAGCCGGTGTTCGACGTACCCGTGCGGGTGCAGGCGGTGCTTGGCCGCTCGACCCTCGAGGTCAGCCAGCTTCTGAAACTGGCGCCCGGCGCCGTGATCGAACTGGACCGCAAGGTCGGTGAAGCCATCGACATCTATGTGAACAACCGACTGGTGGCGCGCGGTGAAGTGGTACTGGTCGAAGACCATCTCGGTGTCACGATGACCGAGATCATCAAGCTCGATGGCGGCAACAACTAGGACCGGATACCGGGGGGGATAGAGGCGCCTATGAGCACAGTCTTCGGCATGCTGACAGCGTTTATTCTGGTGGTGGGCGCCATACTGCTTGGCGGATCGCCCCGGGCGTTTGTCAATTTGCAGGGTATCCTGATTGTGGTCGCCGGCACCTTTGCTGTCACCGCCATCAGCTTCCGCCTGCAGGAGATGATTTCGCTGCCGGCCAACATCTGGGCCCTCTTGCGCCACAGCCAGCGGGACCCCAGCGAAGAGGCGATCAAGGTGATGAAGATCGCGGTCGAGGCGCGCAAGCATAATGACGTGCTTTTGCTGGAGCGGCTGGTGCCAAAGTTGAAGGATACACCCTTCCTGCAACAGGCCATCCAGTTGGTGGCCGACGGCGCGCAGCCTGACGAGATCGAACAGATCATGCGGCGCGAGGCCTCGACCGCATCGTCCCGCCACATGCGCGCGGTCGATTTCCTGCGCCGCGCGGGCGATGTGGCCCCGGCCATGGGCCTGATCGGCACCCTGATCGGCCTGGTGCGCATGCTGGGCAGCCTGGACAACCCGGCGCTGATCGGCCCCGCGATGGCCGTGGCGCTGTTGACCACTTTCTACGGCGCGGTGATGGCGCATCTTGTGTTCATCCCGCTGGCCGCAAAAACCGAACACTGCACGACGGAGGAGGCGCTGGTGAACAATCTTTACACCATGGCCGCCACTTCGATCCGCCGGCAGGAAAACCCGCGCAGGCTTGAGATGCTTCTCAATACGGTCCTGCCGCCGGCCAAAAGGATCACCTTTTACAAATGACTCAGGCACAGGACTTTGAACCGCTCAGCACGCGGCGCGACAATACGGAGAAAAAACCATGCGATTGCTGATTGTGGGCACACTCGACGGGCAACTGGGTGCAGCCAGCCAGATTGCCATGGAACGCGGCGCGAAGGTTACCCACGCGCCCGACATCGATACCGCGCTCAACATCCTCAGGACCCGCGGCGCCGACCTGCTTATGGTCGAAATCAGCCTGGATATCCCGGGCCTGATCCCGAGCCTGAGGGCCGAGCATTTCTCGATCCCGGTGGTCGCGTGCGGTATCGGCACCGACCCCAAGATCGCGGCTGCAGCCATCCGTGGCGGCGCCAAGGAATATATCCCCCTGCCCCCGGACGCCGAGCTGATCGCAGCCGTCCTGGAGGCCGTGGCCGAGGACAGCCAGCAATTCATCTACCGCGACCCGGTGATGAAGAATGTGGCTGCGCTCGCCGAACAGGTGGCCCCGTCAGAAGCCAGTATCCTGATCACGGGTGAAAGCGGCACCGGTAAGGAAGTGATGGCGCATTTTGTCCATCAGAAAAGCCGCAGGGCCGGCAAGCCCTTTGTGGCGGTAAACTGTGCCGCCATCCCGGAAAACCTTCTGGAATCCGAACTGTTCGGGCATGAAAAAGGCGCCTTCACCGGCGCGGTTGCCCGCCGGATCGGCAAATTCGAGGAAGCTGACGGCGGCACTCTGCTTCTGGACGAGATTTCCGAGATGGATGTGCGGTTGCAGGCCAAACTGCTGCGCGCGATCCAGGAACGCCAGATCGACCGCGTGGGTGGCAGCAAGCCTGTTAACGTTAATATCCGCATTATCGCCACATCGAACCGCAACCTGCAAGAATCGGTGAAGGCCGGCGAATTCCGGGAAGACCTTTTCTTCCGCCTGAACGTGGTGAACCTGCGGGTACCGCCGCTCAGGGAACGCCCGGCCGACGTGCAGGCACTGGCAGACCATTTTGCCAAGAAATATGCCGAAGTGAACCATGTGCCCATGCGCAAGATTTCGGACGATGCCTTGCGCATGCTGAAGGCCCACACCTGGCCCGGCAACGTGCGGGAACTGGAAAACACCATGCACCGGTCGGTGCTGCTGGCACACGGTGACGAAATCGGTATCGGTGCCATCCTGTTGCCGGACGGCAGCGGCCACCTGACCGGCATTGCGCCGGCGTCGGCACCGGCGTCGAATGGCAGCGCCGACCATGGCGACGCGGGCGCAGACGGCGATGCCGCCGGCGGTTCGCTGGTCGGCAAGACCGTGGCCGAAGTGGAACGCGACCTGATCATCGATACCCTCAAGCACTGCCTTGGCAACCGGACCCATGCCGCCAATATCCTCGGCATTTCGATCCGCACGCTCAGGAACAAGCTGAACCAGTATCATTCGGAAGGTGTGAATGTGCCGCAGCCGGGCGACGGCAGCCGCGCCTACTGACCGGCATTTCCCCGAGTGTATCGGGCCTTTAAACTGTTTCGGGTAAAAGCATGAGCGACACAGCATCGGGAAATCAGGAAGGTGGAGGCGGACAAGGCCTCAACAACCTGCTGGCGGGCCTCAAAAGCTCGGACGTAGCGTTCGCCATTGGCATGGTCGGCATCCTGCTGATGCTGATCATGCCCATGCCCAACTGGCTGCTGGACTTCATGCTGGCCTGTTCCATAACCCTGTCGGTTATGGTGCTGATGACCTGCCTGTTCATTGAAAAACCGCTGCAATTCAGCAGTTTCCCGACCGTCCTTCTGATCACCACCATGCTCAGGCTATCCCTGAACATGGCGTCAACACGCCTCATTCTGTCCGAAGGACACAAGGGCACGGACGCCGCGGGACAGGTGATCAAGGCTTTTGGCGAGTTCCTGATGGGCGGCCAGGTGGTGATCGGCATCATCGTGTTCGCGATTCTGGTCATCGTGAACTTCGTGGTCATCACCAAGGGTTCCGGCCGTATCGCCGAAGTGGCGGCCCGTTTCAGCCTGGACGCCATGCCCGGCAAACAGATGGCCATCGACGCCGACATGTCGGCCGGCCTGATCGACGAGGGCGAAGCCCGCCGCCGCCGGCAGGAACTCGAGGACGAAAGCACCTTCTTCGGGTCGATGGACGGTGCGGCCAAATTCGTGCGCGGCGACGCCATCGCCGGCCTGTTGATCACCTTCATCAACGTGATCGGCGGTATCATCATCGGCGTGGTCATCAACGACCTCAGTTTCGGCGACGCACTGGACCGCTATACCATCCTGACGGTGGGCGACGGCCTTGTGTCGCAGATCCCGGCGCTGATCGTCTCGACCGCGGCCGGTCTCCTGGTCACCAAGGCCGGGGTATCGGGCCGTACCGACCAGGCTCTGTTCGGGCAACTGAGCGGTTATCCCAGGGCACTGGGTGTATCGTCCGGCCTCCTGATCGCCATGGGCATGATGCCGGGCATTCCCTTCATCCCCTTTGCGATCATGAGCGGCACCCTGGGTTATACCGCATTCCTTCTGAGCAAGAAGAAGCAGGACCAGGCGGCCATGGCGGTCAAGGAAAAGAAAACCGCCGAACAGAAGGCCACCCCGGTCGAGGAACCGATTTCGTCCGCTTTGGCCATCGACCAGTTGCGCCTTGAACTCGGCTATGGGCTCCTGACCCTGATCAGCAACGATGCCGGCTTCCGCCTGACCGACCAGATCAAGGCGCTCCGCCGCCAGCTTGCGGGCGAAATGGGTTTCGTGATGCCGTCGGTGCGCATCCTCGACAATATGCAATTGCCGGCCAATACCTATGTGCTCAGGGTCAAGGAAACCGAAGTGGGCCGTGGCGACATCCGCCCCGGCATGCTGCTGGTCATGGACCCGCAAGGCCACCCGGTACAGATACCGGGCGAAGCCACCACCGAACCCGCCTTCGGCCTGCCGGCCACCTGGGTGGACAGCTCGGCGCGCGAGGAAGCAAGCTTCCGGGGCTATACGGTGGTGGATGCAGCAACGGTTATCACCACGCACCTGACCGAGGTGATCAAGGACAATATGTCCGAACTGCTGTCCTATGCCGAAACCCAGAAACTGATCAGCGACCTGCCGACCGACCACCAGAAACTGGTGTCCGACATCGTGCCCAGCCAGATCACCGTGTCCGGTATCCAGCGGGTGCTGCAGGCGCTCTTGACCGAACGGGTATCGGTGCGCGACCTGCCGACCATCCTCGAAGGCATCGCCGAAGCCACGGGCTTCACCCAGAATATCGTGTCGATCACCGAACATGTGCGTTCGCGCCTCGCGCGCCAGCTTTGTGCGGTGAATTCAAACCACCAGGGGCTGGTGCCGCTTATTACCCTGTCGCAGGAATGGGAACAGGCTTTTGCCGAAAGCCTCGTGGGCCACGGTGAAGACCGGCAGTTGGCGATGGCGCCAACGCGCCTGCAGGAATTCATCAATGGCGTGCGGCTGGTCTATGACCAGCAGGCGGAACGCGGCGAAAGCCCCGTCCTGTTGACAAGCCCGCTGGTACGGCCTTATGTGCGCTCGATCATCGAACGCTTCCGCCCGTCCACCGTGGTCATGAGCCAGAATGAAATCCATCCGCAGGCCAAGATCCGCACCCTGGGCCAGATATGAGTTGCGAACGATGAAACCGGTTCAAAGGGGGCAGAACTAGGGCCATGCGTTTAAAGACCTTTCATGCCAAATCGATGGCGGCAGTCATGGATATGGTCCGAAACGAACTCGGGCCCGACGCCATCATCATCCAGATCGAGGAAGGCAAGGCTGGCGTGCGTGTCACCGCCGCACTTGAGGCCGGCGCAACACCGCCGCCGCCCAAACGCGCGCCTGAACCGAACCAGACACCGCTGGCGTTCGAGATTTCACACCCGCTGCCGCCCAGCCGGGAATTCGACAATGCCGACGTGAATGCCGTGCTCAGCCATCATGGTGTGCCGTTCGACACCGCCGCGCGCCTGAGTGAAGCCATCCGCGCCATCGAGGCCGCCAGCCTGTCGGAAGCCTTTTCGGCGGCGCTGGAAACCGCGATCCGCTTCAGCCCGATCACCGACGCCCACAGCCGGCCCATCATGCTGGTGGGCCCGCCCGGTGCCGGCAAGACCATCTGTGCCGCCAAGCTGACCGCCGACGCGCTGTTGCATGCGCGCCCCGTGCACCTGATCTCGACCGACACGGTCAAGGCCGCGGGTATCCAGCAGCTTGACCATTTTGCCCAACTGATGAAACAGACCGTCAGCACCGCCGACACGCCGGGTGAACTGGAAGCGGTGATCCGTGGCCGGACCATGGAAGGCGGCCTCACGATCATCGACACGCCGGGCACCAACCCGTTCGACATGCAGGAACTCGAAGGCCTGCTGAAATTCATCCAGCGTGTGGACGCAGAACCCGTGCTGGTGCTGCCGGCGGGCCTTGACCCGCTGGATGCGCAGGAAATCGCCAGCGTCTTTTCCCGCATGGGCTGCCAGCGTTTCATTGCCACCCGGCTCGATGCCGCGCGCCGCTATGCCGGCATTGTCATGGCTGCGCGTCCCGGGCACCTGGCGCTGGCTGCCGTCAGCCGCAGCCCCTATATCGCCGAAGGGCTGGAGACCGCGACGCCGATGGGCCTGTCGCGCCTGCTGACCGCCCTGCCCGGCCGCAAGAAAACCGACAAACCCATGGATGACAGACGATGACAGACGCAACCATGACCCCGGACCGGTCCGCCCAGGAACGCCGGCTCATCACCATCGCTTCCGGCAAGGGCGGCGTGGGCAAGACCTGGCTGTCGGTCACCCTGACCCACGCGCTGTCGCACGCGGGCCGCAAGGTCCTGCTGTTCGACGGCGACCTGGGCCTTGCCAACGTGGATATCCAGCTTGGCATCATGCCGGACCGCGACCTCGGGCAGGTCATCTCGGGCGACATGACGGTTGAACAGGTGGTTGTGCCCTACCGCGACCAGGACGGCACCGGCTTTGACGTGCTGCCCGGCAAATCGGGTTCCGGCGCGCTTGGCAATCTGACCAAGGACATGCTGGGCCGTATCCGCTCCAGCCTCATCGATGCCGCGGCAAACTATGACCATGTGCTCCTGGACCTTGCGGCCGGTATCGACCCTGCGGTGACCACCCTGTCGTTCCACCGCGGCAAGATCCTGGTGGTCATGACCGCGGACCCGACGTCGCTCACCGACGCCTATGCCTTCATCAAGGTTACCATCATGCGCAACCCGCGCGCCGACATCGCCGTGGTGGTGAATAATGTCGCCACCAAGCGCGAGGGCGAACGCGCCTACGAGGCGATCAAACGCGCCTGCGAAGGATTTTTGAAGATTTCACCGCCCCTTGCCGGTATCATCAAGAACGACGCCAAGGTTGTGGATGCCATCCGGTCGCAGGTTCCGATCCTGACCCGGCACCCGCAGTCCGAAGCGGCAAAGGATGTCCGGGCACTGGCTGCAACCCTCGTCGGGCGCTGAAAAGCGGCTTCATTCCCTGGGCGAAACGATTTCGGGGAACCTGAATGAGCGATATCACTGGTGCACCGGTCCCGAACGGCATTCCCGCCGTTGCCCGCACCGACCGGGCCACAGGGGTATCGCGCGATCCCGGCCAGTCCACGACCCAGGGCGGCGGCGAAAAGCCCGACACCCGCGCCCGGGGCGGTGAAAGCCAACAGCCCAGCGATGTGCGCGACCCCGCGGTTTCCATTTCCGCCAGCGCGGCCCATTTGCAGGTGGGCGATCAGGTCAAAAAACAGGTCCAGTCGGTCGATACCGAAGGCCGGCCGATCATTGTCACCGAAAATGCCACCTTCGCGCTTCGCCCGGACGCCGGGCTGAAACCGGGCGACGATGTGGTGCTGTCGATTGTCGACACCGGCAAGACCATTGCCGCCGACCTCTTGGTCCGCAACGGCAGGCCGTTCGACCCGCCGGTGCGCCTGTCGCTGGTGGTTATTTCCGTGCATGGCAGCGAACCGAAGGCCCCGACCGAACAATCCGCCTACAGTGCGCCGGCCACCTCGGCCACGACGTCCAGTGTGCCCTACAGCAGGGTTGCAGGGCCGAGCCAGGGTCATGACGCCCCGCCCGAGACGTTGAGTGCCATCCTGGGCGGGCGGGTACCGCTGCCGCCCCTGGCCGCCAAGGGCACCACGCAGGCGGATATTCAGGCATCGGCCCAGGTGCATGACCCGCTGGCCCCGCGCACCAGCAGCAGCGACCTGGCGGCGCTGATCAATGCCCAGCAGGGGCGCGCGCCCGTGACGGGCCAGGGCCTTTACCGGACCACCACCGCACTGGTGCCGCCCACGGCAGGCACGCCGGCCCCGCCTGCGCAAGTTGCGCCCTTGCCCCCCAGCACGCCGCAGCCGGCCACCATCCCGCAGGCCGCGGCCCTGCCGGGACAACCGCCCGGCGTCCTTCTGCAGGCAAATGCCATTCCGACCGACTCCCCGGCGCCCGCCGCCGGGCACCTGATCCCGCCGTCGGCGCTGACCGAACTGCAGGCACCGAAGGAAGTCGCCTCCGGCCTTGGCCCCGCCATCCCGGCTTTCAGCCCCGAGGGGGCAGCCAAACAGGTGCAACATATCGATGCCGCCATCAGCCGCGTGCCACCGCGCGAGGTTGCGGAAGTGTTGCAGGTGCGACAATTGGCACCCGACGAAGCGCGGGTCCTGAACCTGCCGCTTTCGGCCCTGCAGGGCGGTGTCGCGCTAGCGCATGTGGAAACCAGCAAGGGCCCGCTGATCCTGCCCTACGAGAAGGCGGCGCCGCTTGCGGGTGAACTGGTCAGGATCACGGAAGGCACGGCGGCAGAGGCTGCAAAATCGCAACCGCCGGCGCAACTGTTTACCGCGCGGCTGACCCCACCGGGCGCCAGCGTGGCCCAGGCTGTGAAGGTCGCCCTGCCGGACCCGGCGCAGGTACCGCCGGATGCCAGCACCGCACAGGTGAAAGCCGTGCATACGGTGCGCGCCTTCCTGACCCCTGAGGGCCCCAAGGCCGACCTGAGGCTGGAGACCACACGCGGCATGATCAGCCTGACCCTGCCGAATGCCATCCGGCCAACACCCGGCGACCCGCTGCAGATTATACTGCCGGAAGCCGCGAACCCGGCCATGCCGCAGGCGACCGGCGCTGCGATACCGGTGCAAGCCACCGCCGCCGCCGCTGCTGCCGTAACGCCCGAGGCACAGGTCCTTGCCGCCACCACCGGTTGGCCCGCGCTGGCGGCTGCGACCCAGACCCTGCTGGCGACCGCAGCACCGGGCGCCGCCGCCCAACTGGCCGGGCGCGATGCCGCGGGTGGTGCGAAGCTGACCAACAGCCTGCTGTTTTTCCTGAATGCCGCCGGCCGCAGCCCGGAAAGCTGGATCGGCGATGAAGCCGCGCGCAGCCTGCAAAGCCGGGACACGGCCCTGTTCGAAAGCCTGAAACATGATGTGCGCCATATGGCGGCCATGGCGGGCGACGCCACGCCCGGCGAATGGCGCACGGCGCTGTTGCCGCTGGACCTTCGGAACCCCGACATGCCCCTGGCGGCCCTGTTGTTCGGCCATGCCGAGCAGGTGCATCCGGACCGGGACCGGGCGGGCGGCAAGGAAGGCGGCGACGAAAACGCCAAAGGCCAGCGTTTTGTGGTCGAGGTGCGTTTCAGTATCCTGGGCGCCGTGCAACTGGACGGTTTCATCCGCGAGCAGCAATTCGACCTGACCCTCAGGAGCGAAAAAGCATTGTCCCCCGGCCTGAAAACCGACGCAGCACAATTGTTCGATGCCGCCCTGGGCGCCAACGGCTTCAAGGGCAAACTGACAATTGCCGAACCCGGCGCCTTCCCGATTGCGGTTGACGAGATCATGGCCCGGCGCGCCGGGGAAGTGGCGCCACAATTGTCTTGACCCCGCCCCGGCACCTGATATGCCGGTTGTCCAAGGGATAGCGAGGCATAAAAATGGGCGTCATTCTGGCCTTTCTGGGCTGTGTTCTGATCTGGGGTTCCACCTGGTACGCGATCGAACTGCAACTGGGTGTCGTGCCCAAGGAATGGTCGCTGGCTTTCCGCTTCAGCCTGGCAGCCGCACTTTTATTCCTGTGGTGCCTGGTCCGCGGCAAGCGGCTTCGGTTCCCGCTTCGCGACCATGGCTGGATGATGGCGACCGGCTTTTTCCTGTTTTCCGGCAATTATTTGTTGGTTTACTGGGGTACCGAATACCTGACGTCCGGCCTGGTGGCGGTCAGCTTCTCGCTGCTGTCGTTCCTGAATATCGTCAACAGCCGCCTGTTCCTGAAGGCCGAAGTGCAGCCGTCGGTGCTGGCGTCGGCGCTGATTGGTGTGGTCGGCCTGATCCTGATCTTCAAACCCGAGATCGACCATTTTTCCTTCGCGGACGACAGCGCCCTGGGCCTGACCATCTGTGTGGTCGCGACCCTGATCGCATCCTGGGGCAATACCATCGTCGGCTCGGCCCCCGTGCGGGCGCTGCCGCTGTTTTCCTTCAATGCCTGGGGCCTGTTTTACGGCGCCTTGTTCAACACCCTGTTTGCGCTGTTGTCCGGCAAACCGCCGGCCTTCGACCCGCGGCCTGAATACTGGCTGTCGCTTCTGTACCTGTCGGTGCTGGGAACCGTGGTGGCCTTTTTAATGTACCTGTGGCTGGTGGGGCGTGTCGGTGTGGCGCGCGCGGCCTATATGGCGGTCATGACCCCCGTGGTGGCGCTGACCATCTCCACCTTCATGGAAGGCTTCCACTGGACCGCCTATTCGGTGGCGGGCCTTGCGCTGGTGATTGCCGGCAATGTGGTGATGATCAACCGGAAGGCCGCCGCCGCGCCTGCCCCGGAAGCCTGAGCAAAAGGCCTGAGCGGGCTTAGGGCCAGATGCCCTGCTGTTTCATGAGCGCCAAAGTGTCGTTGAGCGCATCCATCATGCTTGCCACCATATAGTCCACTTCACCGCGCTTGATAATGAAGGGCGGGCACAGGACGATGGCATTGCCCGCAGGCCGGGCAATCACACCCCGGATCATGGCCGCGTGGCCGACATGGCCACCCAGGTTGAAATTGACCGGATATTGTTCGCGTGTCTGTTTGTTGCGGGTCAGTTCGATGCCCGCGATCAGGCCGCGCACCCGCACTTCGCCGACCAGCGGGTGTTTTTCAAGCTCGACCAGCCGGGTGGCAAAATAGGGCCCGATGTCGTTCGCGACCCGGTCGACCAGGTTTTCCCGCTCGAGGATATCGAGGTTCTTGAGCGCAACCGCACAGCCGACCGGGTGGGCCGATGTGGTGAAACCATGGTTCATGATCGCCGATTCCGCAGTCACAACATCGGCAATCTCGTCGCTGATAACGGCTGCCGAAATCGGGAAATAACCGGACGACAGGCCTTTGGCCAGCGCCATCATGTCGGCCTTGAAACCATAGGTCTGCTGGGCGAACCAGGCACCCGTGCGGCCAAGGCCGGTTACCACCTCGTCAGCGATCAGAAGCACATTGTGGCGCCGGCAAATGCGTTCGACTTCCGGCCAGTAGCTGTCTGGCGGCATGACAGCCCCCAGGGTGCCCTGGATCGGTTCGGCAATGACCGCAGCCACCTTGTCGGCGCCCAGTTCGACAATCTTCTGTTCAATGGCGCGCGCCGCATGCAGGCCAAAGGTTTCGGCGTCCATATCGCCGCCGTCGCGGTACCAGAAAGGCGCCACAACGCGGGCGACTTCGCCGTGCGCATCAAGGCCATAATCCGCGATCATCTCGTCATTGCCGCCCAGAAGCGAGGTCGCAATGGTGCTGCCGTGGTAGCTATAGTCGCGGGTGATGAAGACACGCTTTTTGGGTTTGCCCTTGCGGCGCCAGTACATCAGCGCCAGCTTGATCAGGGTTTCATTGGCTTCCGAGCCCGAATTCGCGAAAAAGACCCTGTTCAGGCCTTCGGGCATCAGGGACACCAGCTTGCCGGCGAGCGCCGCCGCCGCCGGGTTCGTGACCGCCGCAAAACTGTGATAATAGCTGAGCTGTTCCATGGCGGACGCTGCGGTTTCCACCATTTCCTTGCGGCCATAGCCGATGTTCACGCAGCCAAGCCCCGCCATGGCATCCAGAAGCCGGATGCCCTGCCCGCTGACATAACATCCCTCTGCCGTTTCCATCAGGAACGGCGGCGCCTGCACCAGCGCCTGGGGGTCTGTGAAGGGATGAAGATGGTACCGACGGTCCAGCGCCTGAAGGCGGGCCATGGTAACCGCCGGGTCGTCCATCTTCGATGTCTTGTTCATGAAAGGGCCCTCCTGTCAGCGCGAAAAACTTAACAGGATCAACAGGCTTTTGGAAACAGAATAGCTGCCGCCTAGCGGCGCATCTCGATATAACGCGGGTCGGTCAGCGCTTCTTCGCGGGCGTGCGCCTGGATGCCCAGTTCGTCGAAGGCGGCCTGTTCTTCCTTGGCTTCCTTCGTCTGCTTGCGCTTGGTTTCCTGATCGCGCGCGATTTCGAAGGTTTTCAGTTCGCGGAAAGTTTCGGCGACCTTGTCTTGCTGTTCGCCCACTTCCTCGGACTTTTTCCGGAGCGCGTCTTCGAATTGGGCGTGGCGCCGGCGCGCCCCTTCGAGATAGGCACCAAGGGTAACGGCGGAAACTTCAAGGCCGCCGCCATGGCGCGCCTGTTCGGCCACTTCGGCTTCCAGCATATCGATCCGGTCGATGATGGCATCTTCCTGCGCCTGCAATTCGGCGAGGATGCGGCGCTGTTCGTCCAGTTCCCACTTGCGGAGGCGGATGATGTTATCGAGCCTGCTTGCCACCGGTCAGCCCCCTATGCCGCGCCCGACAGGCGAATGCCGGACAGCACGTCGGCGGCCGGGCCCATCATCATGATTTCGCGCAGGCGTTCATAACCCTTCGCCATCGGCGTGACATCGTCTTTCCACTGGCCGAGGAATTCCTCGAGATAGGGGTTATAGGCGATGGCGGCATCCACATCCGGGTTGCTGCCCTGCCGGTAGGCACCCAGACGGATCATTTCCTCCATGTCCGAATAGATGGACATATAGCGCTTGGCTTCGCGCACCAGGGTGTTCACATCGTCGGTGTTGCAGCGTGGCATGGTCCGCGAAATGGTTTTCAGGATATTGATGGCCGGGTAACGGCCACGTTCGGCAATGGCGCGTTCCATCACGATATGGCCGTCAAGGATACCGCGCACGGCATCGGCCACCGGTTCGTTATGGTCGTCGCCTTCCACAAGCACGGTAAACAGCCCGGTGATGTTGCCAGCACCCTTCGGCCCCGGCCCCGCGCGCTCCAAGAGGCGCGGCAGTTCCGTGAACACGGTGGGGGTATAACCCTTGCTGGTGGGCGGTTCGCCGCCCGCAAGGCCGATTTCACGCTGCGCCATGGCAAAACGGGTCACGCTGTCCATCAGGCACATGACATCCGAGCCGCGGTCGCGGAAATATTCTGCGAGGGTAAGGGTAAGGTGCGCGGCCTGCCGGCGCATCAGCGCCGATTCGTCGGACGTTGCCACCACAACAACCGAACGGGCCAGGCCGTCCTCGCCCAGGTCGTCTTCAATGAACTCCTGGACTTCGCGTCCGCGCTCGCCGATCAGGCCAATGACGCTGATATCCGATTCCGAATGGCGGGCGACCATGGACAACAGCACCGACTTGCCCACACCGGACCCCGCGAAGATACCCATACGCTGGCCACGGCAACAGCTTGCAAAAGTGTTCAGGGCACGCACGCCAAGGTCGATTTTGCCGCCGACACGCTGGCGACTGTGGGCCGCCGGCGGCCCTGAGCGCAGGAGCTGCGGGCGTGTACCCTGCCGGATCGGCCCCTTGCCGTCGATCGGTTCGCCAAGGGCATTGACCACACGGCCAAGCCAGGCAGAGCTTGGAAAAACAAAGGGTTCGCTTTGGGTGACCACCGCCTTGCAGCCGACGCCGACACCTTCAAGGGCGTCAAACGGCATGCACAGCGCGGTATTGTGACGGAAGCCGACCACCTCGACGGAGACACGGCGCCAGTCGCGCGCCTCAACCTCAAGGCGGGAGCCGATAGAGATATGCTGGCCGATACCCGCGACCTCGACCAGAAGGCCACGCACGCCCGTGACCCGGCCATATCGCCGCTCTGTGTGTATCCGCTCGATTTCCTGGATGAGACTGAGCACCCTGCCCCCCATATGACGCCGGAGCCCACTATGCCCCAACGACTTTAAAGATTGGTAAAAGCCCGGGGCATTTCAGTCAAACCCCTTTCATGCTTAACCGATTTTTCTTGGACAATTTGTTAACCTTCGTTAACATTAACGATGGAAGCCTGTCAGGTAGGGGGTCATCCCGTTTTGGGATTGACGACGCTTCCCGCGGGCCGGACGGCCGGCCCGGACTGATTAACCTGATTTTGGTGGAGAACAAGTCATGCGTGTTCTTCTGATTGAAGATGATCCGACAATGACCCGCAGCATCGAACTGATGCTGAATGCCGAAGGTTTCAATGTTTACAGCACGGACCTGGGCGAAGAGGGCCTGGACCTCGGTAAACTCTACGATTACGACATTATCCTTCTGGACCTGAACCTGCCGGACATGCACGGATATGACGTGCTGAAGAAACTGCGCACGGCCAAGGTGAATACACCAATCCTGATCCTTTCCGGCCTTACGGAAATGGAAAACAAGGTCAAGGGCCTTGGCTTTGGTGCCGACGATTACCTGACCAAGCCCTTCCACAAGGAAGAGCTGGTGGCCCGCATCCATGCCATTGTCAGGCGGTCGAAAGGCCACAGCCAGTCGATCATCAAGACCGGCAAGCTGGCCGTTAACCTTGATACCAAAACCGTCGAGGTTTCGAACCAGCGTGTGCACCTGACCGGCAAGGAATATGCGATGCTTGAGCTGCTTTCGCTCAGGAAAGGCAGCACGCTCACCAAGGAAATGTTCCTGAACCATCTTTATGGCGGCATCGACGAGCCCGAACTGAAGATCATCGACGTCTTCATCTGCAAGCTTCGCAAGAAGCTGGCGTCGGCGTCGGACGGCGACAACTATATCGAAACCGTCTGGGGCCGGGGTTATGTGCTCAGGAACCCGTCGGACGAAGCCGAAGCCGTCGCAAGCTGAA
Source organism: Alphaproteobacteria bacterium (assembly GCA_006226495.1). Lineage (GTDB taxonomy): Bacteria > Pseudomonadota > Alphaproteobacteria > Sphingomonadales > Kordiimonadaceae > Kordiimonas. The sequence continues at coordinate 29,274 of SBGU01000009.1, read as the reverse complement.
GCCTTGACCTTCGCACAGAAACAAAAAGGGCGACCCTGCGGTCGCCCTTTTGCTTTGAAAGCTGTCCGGAAGGCCCTTAACCAAGGCCCATCAGTTTTTCGGCCGTGCCGTCAGACGGTACATACATGCCACGCTGGCCACGAACCGGGCGGAAGGCTTCGGTGATGCCGAGCACGGTCTCTGCCGCGCCCAGGAACACGGTGCCATCCGGCGCCAGGCATTTGCGCATGCGCTCAAGCACGTCCTTTTTGGTCGGCTGGTCGAAATAGATCAGCACGTTGCGGCAATAGATCACGTCGAATGTGCCCATGCCGATGAAGTTGCTGAGCAAGTTGAACGGTCGGAAGCTGACCATACGGCGGATATCATCGCTGATGCGCCACTGGTCACCTTCCTGGCGGAAATATTTGATCAGCATCTGGATCGGCAGACCGCGCTGGACCTCGAACTGGCTGTAGGTGCCGGCCTTGGCTTTTTCCAGCACCTGGGTGCAGATATCGGTACCGACGATCTCGATGTTCCAGTTCTGCCACTTGATCCAGTTTTCACGCAAAAGGATCGCCAGCGAATAGGGCTCCTGCCCGGTCGAGGCAGCCGCACACCAGATGCGCAGGCGTTTCTGGCTGGTACGCGACTTTTCCATCGCCGGCAACACATGGTTCTTGAACAGGTCGAACGGCGTGTTGTCGCGGAAGAAGAACGACTCGTTGGTGGTCATCGCTTCCGTGACGTCGCGGATCAGGCTTTCTTCGCGGCTCAGGCGCAGCTTCTGCACCAGGGCATCGAGCGTATCGAGGCCACGCTTGCGCGCAAGCGGTGTCAGCCGGCTTTCGAGCAGATAGACCTTGTCAGGGGTCAGCATCAGGCCCGACCGTTCCTTGAGCATGCCGGCAAGGAATTCAAAATCTTCAGTCTTCACCCGATTCCTCCTTGCAGCCGCTTGGACGTGGTTTCACCCAACTGGTCCACCGGCAATACTTCCGTACACAGCCCGGCCGTCGCCACCGCCCCGGGCATGCCCCAGACCACGCTGGAGGCTTCGTCCTGGGCCAGCACCGTGGCACCGACACGGGTCAGTTCCCGCGCGCCCTTCAGGCCGTCATGCCCCATGCCGGTCAGCACCACCGCCAGCACATTCTCGCCATAAGCCGTGGCAAGGCTGCGGAACAGCGGGTCAACAGCGGGGCGGCAGAAATTCTCCGGCGGTTCGTCGGTCAGGCGGATGCGTTTCACGCCCTCGTCATCCGCCACTTCCATATGCCTGCCGCCAGGCGCCACATAGATTTTCCCGGCCTCAAGCAGCATGCCGTCCCTGCCCTCCTGCGAAGGCCAGCCCGTGGACTGCTGCAGATGGTCGGCCAGAATGGCGGTAAACGTGGCCGGCATATGCTGGGTGATCAGGATCGGCACCTGCGGCTGACGACCGAAACTCTTGAAGAATTTCATCAGCGCCTGCGGCCCGCCGGTCGACGAGCCGACAGCCAGCACTTTCGGGCGCCGGAACGAGCCCTGGCGCAGCTTGATTTCCTTGCCCGACATGGCGCCCATGGGCAACAGCGGGTCCACACGTGCAGCCGCAGGCGCCGCAGGGCGCGCGCTGACCACAGTGACAGGGCGGGCAACAGGCCGGCGGGCGGTCACGAAACCACCGGCAGACGCTGTCCGGGCACCAAGGCCGGCCGCGGTCACCCCCCCTGGGGACGCCGCGCCGTCGTCGCCGGCGCCGGGCATGGTCTCGCCCCGCTTCTTGCGGCGGCGGCCCGCCCAGGCCTTGACCTTGTCGACCAGTTCGCGGCGAAAATCGATATTGGCGTTCACCGAACGCGCGGTTTCGGGCTTCGGCACATAATCGACCGCCCCCATCTGCAGGCTTCTGAGGCTGATCTCGGCATTCTTGCGGGTCAGGGTCGACGCCATCACCACCTGCAGGTCGGGCTTTTGCTCGATCATGCGCGGCAGCGCGGTCAGGCCGTCCATTTCCGGCATTTCGATATCCAGCACCACCACTTCGATGTCATAGCTTTCAAGCTGGCGCAGGGCCACAACACCGTTGTTTGCGGTGGTGACAACCTCGATATCGGGATCTTCAGAGAGATAGCGGCACAAAAAACCACGGATAATGGCGCTGTCATCGACAACCATCACCCGAAACGGTCCACCGTCCTTCACTGCCATACTCGATTTGGACACGGCTGACGTCACTGACTGTTTTTCCCGCCTAGAGCAAACCGACCTGGGAGAATTTCGCTTCGATAATCTCGCGGTCGAACGGTTTCATGATATATTCGTTGGCCCCCGCCTCGATGGCGGTACGGATGTGCGCCATGTCGTTTTCGGTGGTGCAGAATACCACGACCGGCTGTTCGATGCCGTCACGTGCCCTGAGCGCCTTCAGGAACTCCAGCCCGTCCATCACCGGCATGTTCCAGTCCAGAAGCACGACATCCGGCAGGTTGCGTTCGCAGGCATCCAGGGCATCCTGGCCGTCGACGGCCTCATCGATCTCGAAATTCAGTTCCTCTAGAATGCGCCGGGCGACCTTGCGGATCACTTTCGAGTCATCGACGACAAGACATAATTTCATTTCTCAGGTGTCTCCTCATTCCACCCTGTCGGTGAAATCTTCTGAACGATTTCTACCGCTATCTTATGCAGCTTTGTCTTTGCTTTCAAAGGCAAGAAGCTTGTCGACGTCGAGAATTGGCAAAAGTTCCTTTTCCAGCCGGTAGATGCCGCGGCTGACTTCGCGCCAGCGCGGGTCGAGCGTGACCGGGTTTTTCTCGAAAAGCTGGTTGTCGAGCGAGAGCACCTCGCCGACGCTGTCAATCTGCAGGCTGTAAGGCTCTTCATTATGCTCCACAACCACCGACATGCTGGTCTTGCCGGCCTCGCGCGGCGGCAGCCCCAGGCGACGACGCAGGTCGATTGCCGTTACGATGCGGCCCCTGAGGTTCAAGACACCGGACACCCATTCGGGTGCGCGCGGGATGCGGGTGATCTTCTGGGCATTCAGCACGTCATGGACTGCCAGCACAGGGATGCCAAGGGTTTGCCCGGCCAGGCGCACAGTCACATAGTCCTGCGAGCCGGTGGCAACCACATTCAGTTCCTTGCGGACAACGAGATCGTTCATGCCGCATCTCCTTTGATCTTCAGTTGCTGCGAAAGGCTGCGGAGCAGGGTTTCCTTGTCGAATTTGGCGACATAGTCATCGAAACCGGCATCGTGGCCACGCTGGACATCGCGCTCGGTCGCGAGCGCCGACAGGGCCACCATCGGCGTTGTTTCCCAGCGGCTGCCATCGCGTACCATGCGGGCAAAGTCGAAGCCGTTCATGTCCGGCATCTCGATATCCGAGATGATGAGGTCGAACATGTAACCCTCTTCCATCAACTTCAGGGCCGCTTTTGCGCTCGATACCGCCCGGACCTGATAGCCGGAAACCGTCAGGACCGGCTTCAGCATGTTGCGGAAGAAATCGCTGTCGTCGATCAGCAGAAGGTCTGCCCCCTTGACCGGCGCCACGTCCTCGGACATGTCGCGGCTCTTGAGCCAGTCTGCGAAGGCAAGGCCCAGATAGTAGGCCACATCGATAACTTCGGACGCCTTGCCGGCGATGATGGCCGAACCCACCACACCCTTGCGGTCGGACGCCAGCTTGATCTCCAGCTTGTCTTCAACGATGTCGAGAATCTCGTCAACCGCCAGACCCATCGTATAATCACCGTCCGTAAACACCAGGACCGGCTGTTTGCCTTCGGCGCGGATGGACATATTCTGGTCGGCGAGGATGAGCGGCATCAGCGCACCACGATACTGAACCATCAGGCGGCCGTCCGATTCCTCGATATTGCCGATTTCGATTTCTTCGAGGCGCGCGACAAGGCCGAGCGGCACCGCTTTCGGATGTTTGCCGCCGGCGCGGAACAGAAGCATGCTTTCTTTTTCGTCCCGCACGGTCCTGCGCTTGGCGTCTTCCTTCGCCCTTTCTTCTTCATGTTCATGATCACCGGCACTGGCGTTCGCTTTGGCGGCGATGCCGTTCGGATCAAGGATCATGATCACACTGCCATCCCCGAGGATGGTATTGCCGGAATAGATTTCCAGGTCCTTCAGGATCGGCGCGACCGGCTTGACCACGATCTCTTCGGTGTCGAACACCTGGTCGACTACGATACCGAAGGAGAAGGCACCAACCTGGGCCACAACGATGAAGTCGTCCTTGTTGTCGCGGGCGTCGATTTCCTCGCGGGTCATGAACCCGAGGATCTCGTTCAGATATACAAGCGGCAGCAGCCGGTTCCGGAGCCTGAGCACCGGCGTATTCTTGATGGTCTCGATCTTGTGTTCGCTGTTTTGCGAAGCCCGCACCAGTTCAAGCACACTGATTTGCGGAATGGCATAACGCTCTTCCTGCGCCTTCACGATCAGGCCGGCCACGATCGCGAGGGTCAGCGGGATCTTGATGGAGAAGCGCGTGCCCTTGCCTTCCACCGACTGCATATCGATGGTGCCGCCGATCTTTTCGATGTTCGAACGCACCACGTCCATACCGACACCGCGGCCGGATACACTGGTCACCTGTTCGGCGGTTGAAAAGCCGGGATGGAAAATGAACTTCTGGATTTGCGCATCCGACATTTCCGCCAGTTCGGCTTCGGTGGCGAGGCGCTTTTCCAGAATCTTCTTGGACAGTTTGGCGACGGGGATACCACGGCCATCGTCCTTGATCTCGATGATGATATGACCGCCTTCATGGAAAGCGTTCAGGGTGATGGTGCCGCCCTCTGGCTTGCCAAGCGCCAGGCGTTCCGCCGGCTTCTCGATGCCATGGTCGGCCGAGTTGCGCACCATATGGGTCAGGGGGTCCTTGATCAGTTCCAGAACCTGGCGGTCGAGCTCGGTTTCCGCGCCGCGCATATCAAGCTCGATCTTCTTGTCCAGTTCCACTGTCAGGTCGCGCACGATACGCGGCAGCTTGGCCCAGGCATTACCGATGGGCTGCATGCGCGTCTTCATGACGTTTTCCTGCAGCTCGGTCGTACACTGGCTCAGGCGCTGCAGCGGCACACCAAGTTCGGAATTCTCGACATTGCGGGTAATCTGCAAAAGCTGGTTCCGGGTCAGCACCAGTTCGGAGACCAGGTTCATCAGGTCTTCCAGAAGGTCGACACTGACACGGATCGACTGGCTGACACGTTTGCCACCTTCGCCGCCGGCTGCCGCATGTTCGTCGGACGATGCAGCCGCCGCACTGGCGCCACCGGCCGCACGGCCCGCCTTGTTGGTCTCTGCCTTGGCGACAGCCTTGGAAGCCGTCAGTACCGCCTCGCGAACCAGTTCGAAGGACATGACGGCTTCATCAGCCGTGTCACCATCTACCTGGCAGCCGACCAGCACATCCTTCACGAGGCCCAGAAGCGTGTTGAAATTCTGTTCGGTAAAGCCGGAAGCGCTGACAAGCTGGCGACCGACATTGTCGGCGGCGTCCAGGTCGTCTTTGTAAAGCGCCAGCATCATGCCCATGAAGCGGCCCTTGCGCAGGTCCGCCGCAGTACCGCTGAAAAACTTACCAAGTTCCTTGTGGCTTTCAAGCCGCTGGGACAGAAGGTGGGCAGCAACGGCAATCGTGTCTTCGCCGCCAACCCGGTCGAACAGGCTGGCTTTTTTGCCAGCGGACTGTTTTTTGGGTGCGGGCTCGGGGGCTGCGGCCATTTCCTCGGGCCCGGGTGCCGCCGCAAAGGCGGCCTCAAGCTCGGCCAGCGAAACCTCGCCTGCCTTGAGCGGACGGCCAAGGCCGGGGTCGATAATCTCGCCTTCCACGGTGTCGGGTTCAGGCGCGGGCGCTGCCAGCGCCCCTTCCGCGATGGCATCCAGCCGGGCAATCAGGTCGGTATCGTCGCCTTCCGGCTCCTCCTCCGTTGCCTCGAGGCCCGCGAGGATTTCCTTGATGCGGTCCAGGCTTTCCAGGATGACCGTCACCGAATGTTCGGAGACCTGCAATTCGCCGTCCCGGAACTTGCCGAGAACGTTTTCGGACGCGTGCGCAACCGATTCCAGCCGGGGCAATCCAAGGAAGCCGCATGTGCCCTTGATCGTGTGCACAAGCCGGAAGATGTTATCCAGCACTTCCTTGTTGTTGGGGTCCTGCTCCAGCTTGACGAGTTCGACGTCCACAACGTCGATGCTTTCGGCTGTCTCGGTCAGGAATTCGTTTAACAGATCATCCATATTCGTGGTTCCCGCGGATTGGCTCGGCGCTTGTGTGTACCTGTGTCCCCATGCACAGAATCCTCAACTCGCACCTTCGCCAAAAAGAGTTAAGAACGTGTAAAACTATAGGATATAACCGGATACCGATGCCCTCAGCGTTCCGCCTGCGGCATTGTCGCAGACACATGCACCGAAGTTTCGGCAATATCCACAATCTTTATAGACCCGGCCTGGCTGCCAGCAACCCAGGCGGCCAGATAGGCCGGTGCGGTGCGCGGATCGAGGTCCTGTTCCGACAAAGTGCCCGCGAGCGCGGCCCGCACCGCGGGTTGCATGATGATGCGCTCGCCCGAGCCTTCGATATCGATCGCGATGTCGCCATGCTTTTCGACCATGCGCACGGTCAGCGCACCACCGCGGATCAGGGTCTCGGAAACGACCAGGGCAAGGTTCAGCAACAGCTTCACCAGGCTCTTGGAGGCATTGGGCACATTGACCTGCCATTCAAGGGCAATGCGGCTGCCATCGAGGAAAGCACGCAGGGCCCGCTCCGATTCCCGCATATCCAGTTGCGCTGAAAAGCCGCCGGCAGCGCCAAAAGCAAGCCGGAAAAACTGAAGTTTGTTGCTGGTCTGGCGGGTCGATTTTTCGATCAGGTCAACGACGGCGTCGCGCATTGCGGCGTCATGCTCTTCCTGAAGTATCTCCAGTCCGTTGTTGATGGCCCCAACAGGGCTGACAAGGTCGTGACACAGGCGCGAGCACAACAGGGCCGCAAAATCCATGGTCATCATCAGGCCTTCTCCCCTTCCAACCCCAAATCGCAAAGGCATCGGCCATCGCAAGGGACATTTTCCCTTGCCATTTCCGGCTGCCATGTCAGAACCATAGCCAACCAATGGCATCGGGCCAAGTGACGAAACGATTTAAAACCATTTTAGGACGAGAGAATTATGCCTGCCACGCTGGAAACCATGGTCGACCCCATCATCGAAGCCATTCTGGCTGCCGGAAAAGTCGTGATGGACGTCTATAATTCTGACTTCGAGGTTTTTGGCAAACAGGATGCGTCGCCGGTCACCGAAGCCGACCGCCGGGGTGAAGTGGTCATCGAAGCGGCCCTGAAGCAGATCGCGCCGGAAATCCCCATCGTGGGTGAGGAAGCCAAATCGGAAGGCAAGTGCCCTGACGTGTCGGGCGGCACCTTCTGGCTGGTGGACCCGCTGGACGGCACCAAGGAATTCATCAAGAAAGGCAATGACTTCACGGTCAATATCGGCCTCATTCGCGACGGCGTGCCCGTGATGGGCTTTGTGCTGGCACCGGCCCTGAACAAGCTTTACTGGGGCATCGTCGGCAAAGGCGCCTGGATCGCCAACACCGAAACCGGCAAGGCCGAAAATGCGCGCCCCATCGCAACACGCAAGGCCGACAGGGACAATCTGGTCATCGTCGCCAGCAAGTCGCACCGGTCGCCCGAGCTAGAAGCCTGGCTGGCGCATTTCCCGACTGCTGACCATGTCTCCATCGGCTCCAGCCTCAAATTCTGCCTGCTGGCCACCGGTGAAGCCGACATGTACCCCCGCCTGGGCCCGACCTGCGAATGGGACACGGCAGCCGCGCATGCGGTACTGCTGGCAGCGGGCGGGCGTGTCGATGCCGTCGACGGCAAGCCGCTCGGTTATGGCAAGGACCTGACGACCTTCCTGAACCCCTGGTTCATGTGCCTGGCCGACACCAGCTTCCCGGTGCCGCCGCTCGAGGCCTGAGCCACAGACAACACGGGCCTTTCACGGAAAGCCAAAGCGCGCTAGTCTGACCCCCGGAAAATGGGGAGGTCCGACATGACCATGCTTTACCTGGGTCTGGCGTTGTTTTTTCTGGTTCACCTTGTGCCGATCTTTGCGCGCCCCGTGCGCGCCGGCGCCGTGAATATCATCGGCATGCGGCCCTATCAGGGCCTGTTTGCCCTGGCTTCGTTCGGGGCGCTTTATCTTGTCGTGATGGGCTGGAAAGCCACTGATCTCGCGGATGTCTATGTGCCGCCCGCCTGGGGCATGCATGTCACGCCGCTCCTGGTGCTGGTGGCCTTCATCCTGTTCATCGGCAGCCGCGCGCCGGGCAATTTCCGGCGCTATGTGCGGCATCCGCAACTGACCGCCGTGCTGCTGTGGGCTGTCGGCCACCTGTTCGCGAACGGCGAAAACCGCTCTGTCGCGCTGTTTGGCGGCTTCGCGGTCTGGGCCATCGTCAGCATGTGGGGTTCAAGCCGCCGCGACGGCCCGTGGGTGAAACCCGAAAAACAACCTGTCATCAAGGATATCGTCACGGTGGTTATCGCCGCCGCGCTCTATGCCGGTTTCATCATGATCCATGAATGGCTGATCGGCGTGCGGCCGATGCCGTAGGACAGGCCCGTGCCGGCCCGCGCGCATATTGCTGCAGCATTTCTGGTTTCGGCCCTTTGGGGCGGACCGGCGTCTGTTGCGAACACGGACTGGCCTGAACTGACCCTGCTGACGTCGGAGAACCCGCCCTTCACCTATGGCGCACTCCAGGACGGTGTGCCTGCCGGTGCCTCGGTCGACCTGATGCGCAAGATGATGCAGGACGGCAAGGTGCCCTACAGCCTGACCCTGATGCCCTGGAACCGGGCTTACCAGCATGCGCTTGAGGACGCCAATACCTGCCTGTTCGTCACCAATCGCCTGCCGGACCGGGAGGACAAGTTCCGCTGGGTTGGCCCCCTGTATGAAGGCGGCTGGGGCATCTACAAACGCCCGGGCAGCGACATGAAGATACAGGGCATTGACGATCTGGCCGGCAAGGCCATTGCCGGCACCTTCAATGCCGACCAGGCCCAGTTTGTCGAACACGCCTACCATGCCACGCCGCTGAGGGTTGAAGACGATATCGCTGCTGCGAAGCTTCTGTATATGGGCCGGGCCGACCTGTGGCTTTCGGGCCTGTTGCGCAACCGGGCGGTCACCCGCGTGATCGGCGAGCCCCCGGCGGAACTGGCGCTCCTCTTGACCCGCGCCGACCTCTATCTGGCCTGCAGCCTGGATACATCGGCGGCGCTGACCGCGCATCTGAATGCGGTCAATACCGAGCTGGATGAAGAGCGCAATGCAAGCCTGGACCGGCACAGCCAACCACCGGAAGGGGCAGGCGATCGCAAGCCTTCGCACCCCTGAAACTTTTAAAGACCTTGTTAAAACTGTTTGCGTATCCTCTATTCTATGGTCCCATTCAGCTTTGGGGCGATCAGCACAAAGACGATAGGTGAATGCCAGTCGTGGTCAGATTGAAACATGTTTTCCTTGGCCTTCTTGTGGGCACCGCTGTCCCGGCCTGTGCCGACGATACCGCCTCGTCGCCATCCGATCCCCCTGCCCGCCATCTCCGCCTGCTGACCGAAGAAAACCCGCCTTACAATTTCCGCCAGCCGGATGGCGGTGCCATTGGCGGCAGCGCTGTCGAGGTCGTCAAGGAACTGATGCGCCAGGCTGGCGTCGACTACAGCCTCAACATGCTGCCCAGCGCCCGCGCCTACCGCGAGGCGCAGGAGAATGCCGGCACCTGTGTGTTTGTCATCAACCGCACCGATGAACGCGAACCCTTCTTCGACTGGGTCGGTCCCATTATCGAAGGCGGTTGGGCCATATACCGCCGGCCTGGCAGCGACCTTGTGATCAACGACATTTCCGACCTCAGGAACTATGTCGTTGCCGGCAAGAAGGGCAGTGCGTCCGTCACTTCGCTCGAAGTAGCCGCCGGCATCAAGGTGATCACCACCATGAATGACGAACTGGCCGCGCGCATGCTGTATCATGGCCGCGCAGACCTCTGGATTTCGGGTGTGCTGGACGGCCCCATTGCCGCGCGCGCCATCAGCATGCCGGCGCCTGAACTCGCCCTGCTTTGGAAAAAGGCCGACCTCAGTCTCGCCTGTGGCAAAGGCACGGACACGGCGCTGATCGCCGACCTGAACCGCGTCAACCGCACGCTGGACGATCTGCGCAAAAAGTCGCTCGCGCAATATATTCACGACGAGCCCGACACGCCCTGACGGCGTATGCCGCTTTACATATTAATGAATTCAATTAACATTCTGCCCGGGAAGAAAACTGGGGAAGATTATGGCGGCGCAGGCATCGTCACCACGTATCGCGATCATCGGTGCCGGGCTGTCAGGCCTGTGCATGGCCATCAAGCTCAGGGAAGCCGGTTTCAGCGACTTCACCCTTTATGAAAAGGCTGAAACGGTCGGCGGCACCTGGCGCGACAACCGTTATCCCGGTGTGGCGTGCGATGTGCCATCGCACCTTTACAGCTATTCCTTTGCGCCCAAGGCAGACTGGACCAAGGTTTTTTCGCCCGGCGCCGAAATCCAGACCTATATCGAGGCGGTCACGAAAAAATATAACCTCGCACCGCATATTCGTTTCGGTTCCGAACTGAAGAGCGCGCGATTTGACGCCGGCTGGCAGCTTGAGTTCGCTGACGGCCAAAAGGCCACGGCGGACTTCCTGATCGGCGCCATGGGCGGCCTGCATATCCCTGCCACGCCGGCATTTGATGGCGCCGAAGATTTCCAGGGCACCAGTTTCCACACCGCCCGGTGGCGCACCGACCATGACCTGACCGGCAAACGTGTCGCGGTCATCGGCACGGCGGCCAGTGCCTTGCAACTGATCCCCGAGATCGTCGACAAGGTCGCGCATCTGGATATCTACCAGCGCACCCCGAACTGGGTGCTGCCACGGCCCGACCGTGCCTACGGCGACACTGCCAAGGCGCGTTTCGCGCGGTTCCCGTTCCTTGAGAAACTGCACCGGTTTCGTATCTATTGCCTGTTCGAGATGCGGTTCCCGCTGTTCCGGCGCAATGGCTTTTTCGCCCGCCGGTCCGAACAGATGGCTTTGAAACATTTGGAAGCACAAGTGGCCGACCCGGACCTGAGGGCCAGGCTGACCCCGGATTACCCCGTGGGCTGCAAGCGCATCCTGGCGTCCGATGCCTATTTCCCCGCCCTTCAGCACCCGAATGCCGATCTGATCACCGAGGGCATCAGCCACGTCACAGCGGACGGCATTGTCTGTACCAGCGGCACCTTGCGGCCGGTCGACACCATCATCTATGCCACCGGCTTCAAACCCTTCGCCATGAATGACGGCGTCAGCATCCAGGGGCGCGGCGGCCAGACCATGGCGGATTTTTTCGCCCATGGCGGCATCCGGGCGCACAAGACCGTGTCCTACCCCGGTTTCCCGAACTATTTCAGCTTGCTCGGCCCCAACAGTGGCCTGGGGCACAATTCGATCATCCTGATCATTGAGGCGCAGGTGAAATATGTGCTGCAGGCCATCCACGCCGCGCGGCAAGCCGGTGCCAAGACGCTTGAACCAAAAGCCGAAGCCATGGCCGCATTCGACCAGGCCATCCAGGCCGACCTGAAGGACACCGTCTGGGCCGGGCATTGCAAAAGCTGGTACCAGGGCGCGGACGGTCGCATCTATACCCTGTGGCCACGCGGCACGGTCAGCTTCCGCAAGGCGCTGCGCCGTTTCGACCGCGAAAATTATCTGTTCCGCTGAAATGAAACGCGCCCGCCCCATGGGGGACGAGCGCGATTTTTTCCCGGGCTCAATGAACCGGCACTATCTTTTTGTCACCGGCAGCGGCGGCGACCATGCGGGGTCGGATGCGTCAAACGGTGTCGGAATCTGGCGCTCGTTATAGCCGGTCAGGTCCACCGACCACAGGCTGGCCTTGCCGCCCCGGCCCGCGCTGTCATAAGGCGTGGTGCGGAAGAACATCAGCACACGGCCGTTCGGCGACCAGGTGGGACCTTCATCCTGATAGGCGTTGGTCAGCACGCGCTCGCCCTTGCCGTCAGGCCGCATGACACCGATGCGGAACTTGCCGTCGCCAATTTTGGTGAAGGCGATCAGGTCACCGCGCGGCGACCACACCGGTGTGGCGTAGCGGCCATTGCCGAAGCTGATGCGGTGCACGTTCGAACCATCGGCATCCATGACATAAAGCTGCTGGCTGCCGCCCCGATCCGAGTTGAAGACGATATGGCGCCCGTCCGGCGAGTAAGAGGGCGAGGTATCGATGCCCGGATCGTCGGTCAGCCGCGAAACCTTCCTGGTCGGCAGGTCCATGACATAGACATCCGAGTTGCCATTTTCCGCCAAACTCATGATCACCTTGTCGCCATCCGGCGAGAAGCGGGGCGCGAAGGTCATGTTCGGGAAATCACCCAGCACCTCGAACCGGTTGCTGAGGATATTGAACAGGTAAACCCGCGGCTTGTTGTTGAAATAGCTGAGGAACGTGATTTCCTGCCGGTTCGGTGAAAAACGCGGGGTCAGCACCAGATAGCTGCCATCGGTCAGGAACTGCTGGTTGGCCCCATCCTGGTCCATGACCGCAAGGCGCTTGCTGCGGTTGAGCGGCTCACCCGATTCCGCGATATAAACGATGCGGGTGTCGAAATAGCCTTCTTCACCGGTCAGGCGGCTGTAGATACGGTCGGATATCACATGGGCGATGCGGCGCCAGTTGGGTACCGGGGTCGTGTAACCGACACCTTCCATCTGCACTTCGGCCACCACATCCCACAGGCGGAATTCAACCCGCAGGTTGCCGCTGGGCAGCATTTCAAGCCGACCGGTCACCAGCGCCTGCACGGCCAAGGGGCGCCATGCGGCAAAGCGCGGGCGCGTGGGGGCTGCGGTGATCTTTTCGATGAACGCGGCCTGGTCAACCGCCCGGAACAGGCCGGTCGACACCAGGTTCGAGGTAATGACCTGCGATATGCTGGCACCAATGTCGGACAGTTTGCCGGTCGGGGTTTCAATGTCGGCCACCGGCGCAAAATCGGGCACCGCAATCGGCACCGGGTCAATCGTGCCCCGGTTCACGTCCACCTTCAACTGCGCGGATGCTGTGCCCGTGATGACAAGCGCCGCGCAAAGCACTGCGACGAAGGATGCGATTTTGCGTTTGATCTGCATAACCATGGTCAACAAGTCCCCGCTTTTTAACCTCAGCCGCCGGCGAATTCCGCGCCCGAGAAATTGAAATCGATATAGCCCATGCCGGACGGCAGATATTCGATCGCCTCGGTATAGGGCTGACAAAGCTGCACGGCACGGCGCGCGCTTTCCACAAATGTCCGGTAAAAACCCCGGCTCGGGTCATTAAGGTCCCCGGCGTCCAGGAATTCGGGCGACCGGGCCAGGTTTCCGTCCGGACGCAGGTGAATACGGACTGTCACCTGCATGTCTTCGATACCCTTGGCGCCGCGCGGAAAGGTCCAGCAGCGCGCCAGTTTCTGGCTCAGGGCATCCTGCAGGGATGCGGCGGCAAGGCGGCCACGAATGCCGGCAAAGGGGTCGGCCTTCGCCTCTTCCTTGGCCTTGACCTTTTCTTCCTTCTTTTCGTCGGCTTGGGTCTTCAGCTTTTCTTCCTTCAGCGCCTTGTCGATCACCGACGAGATGCTGGCGCTTTTCAGCCGGCTGGGCGCCTTCGGTTTGGTTTGCACCGTGATGCTGTCGCGCAGTTTCTCGCGCTCGGAAATCTCCGGCTTTGGCTGCGGTTTCGGCAGGTCCTTCTTCACCTCGGGCTCGGGCTTCGGCAGTGGCACCACATCCGGCACGTCTTCGGGAATCGGCTCGGCCTTAGCCACCTGCTGTTCCGGTTCCGGCTGGCTTTCTTCCTGCTGCTTTTCTTCCTTCGGCGCGATGACCTCGGTCTGTTCCTGGATCTTGACAAACTCGATATCAATCATCGGCGGCGGCGTGGGATCATGCTCGCGCGCCAGATGCGGCAGGCCCACAATGGCGGCGACCGCCACACCGATGTGCAGCGCCGCAGAAAATACCCAACCTGTGCGTTCACCGTTCACAGAAAGACCTCAAAACCCTGGCAATCCGCCTATTTGTTCTTGTTGTCCGCCACCAGCGCCACTTTCGTGAAACCGGCCGCGTTGATGGCACCGATCAGCTTCATGACACTGCCGTAATCAAGCCGGCTGTCCGCGCGCACATAAATCCGAAGCTCGCGGTTCTCGCCCGCGATGGCGCTCAGGCGCGGAATCAACTGATCCATCGTCACCTCAGTGTCCACAAGGAATATGGCGCCATTTTGATTGAGCGTGACCTCAAGCGGTTTGTTGTCCTGCGGCAGCGGCCGGGCCTGCGCCTTCGGCAGGTCGACCTGCACACCGGCGGTCAGCAAGGGGGCCGCGACCATGAAGATGATCAACAGCACCAGCATCACGTCCACAAAGGGCGTAACGTTGATTTCGGCCAGCGGACGATAGCGCCCGCGCCGGCCGCGGCTGCGGTCCTGTTTGCCGCCACCTGTGACCGAAGCACCCATGTCTAGTGCCCCCGCTCGTCAAGTTGGCGCGACAGGATCGCCGCGAATTCGTCCGCGAACCCTTCAACCCGGCCGGCATAACGCCCGATATCGGTCGACAGCTTGTTGTAACCGATCACGGCCGGAATGGCGGCCACGAGGCCGAAGGCGGTGGCCAACAGGGCCTCGGCGATACCCGGCGCCACCGTGGCGAGCGAGGTGTCGGACGCCATGGCGATAGAGGTAAAGCTGTTCATGATGCCCCAGACGGTGCCGAACAGGCCCACAAACGGCGCAGCGGAACCGATGGTGGCCAGGTATCCGACCTGGCCTTCAAGCCGGTCCAGCTCGCGGCCCGTGGTCACATGCATGGCCTTGTAGATACGGTCCTGCACCGTGACCTTGTCGACGCCGCTGGTGCGGGTGCCCAAGGAGCGCTGCCATTCGCGCATCGCGGCCACGAACACGGCCGCCAGCGGGTGGTTGGGCGCGCCCTTGACCCGGTTATACAGGTCGTCAAGGCTGTTGCCGGACCAGAAAGTATCTTCAAAATCATTGGCTTGCGACGTGGCCGCCTTCATGCGCGACCAGGTATTGTAAATGATCGACCAGCTCCAGACGCTGGCGACCAGAAGCATGATCATCACCGATTGCACGATGATGTCGGCCTGCAGGAACATGCCGATGATGGAAAAATCGGGGGCATTGCCACCCAGTTGAACGGCTTCTACGGTCTGACCGATCATTCTACTCTGCTCCTCGCCTGCAAGGCTTGCTCTTGGGCTTCATTCATCCAGCGTTCCCACGCGGCCCGCGTTTTTTGGGGCCAGCGCCGGGGGCGCCCGTCGGGGCCGATCACGGCCACCAACAATTCCGCTTCGGCCACAATCTGGTCGTCGCGGCTGATCCATTGTTTCACTTCAACCGCTGCCGCGCGCACACGCTTGACCATGCTGTGGCCCATCAAGACATCGCCGATGCGCGCCTGCTGGCGGTAGCTGATATTCAGGTTCGACACCACATACACCAGGGGGCCGCCGTCTTCAGACGACACCGCCATCAGGGCATCAACGTCGGCATCGGTGCCGCGGATGCTTTCGGTGCGCACCCGTTCGAAGAAGCTGACATAGCGGCCGTGATAGACCATGCCGCCCATGTCGGTATCTTCATAATAGACCCGCATCGGGAACTGAAAAACGCCATCATTCCAGGCACCTACCGAAACCTGTGCGCTCATTTCGCGCCTCCCAGCATGTCGAGTTGGGACGTTTCCTTGCCCGCTGGCGGGTTCATGCCCAGGTGTTTCCAGCCGTCGGGCGACAGCATGCGCCCGCGCGGGGTGCGCTGCACCAGGCCGATCTGCATCAGGTAGGGTTCGATAATATCCTCGATGGCATCGCGGGGTTCACTGAGCGCGGCGGCCAGGGTTTCAATGCCCACCGGGCCACCGGTGTAGGTGACGCCGATACACTGCAGATAGCGCCGGTCCATGGTGTCGAGGCCGAGGTTATCCACCTGAAGCCGGGTGAGCGCGGCGTCGGCGGAGACGGCATCGACCACGTCTTTTTCGGCGACCAAAGCGAAGTCCCTGACCCGGCGCAGCAGGCGGCCGGCAATGCGCGGTGTGCCGCGCGACCGGGCGGCGACTTCACGGGCGCCATCTTCGGTCATGGCGAGGTTCAACAGCCGGGCACCCCGGCGCACAACTTCGGTCAATTCTTCGGTGGTGTAGAAATCCAATCTCGTTGGGATACCGAAACGATCCCTGAGCGGCTTGGTGATCAGGCCCGAACGGGTGGTCGCGCCCACGAGCGTGAAGGGCGGCAGGTCGATACGCACCGAGCGCGCGGCCGGGCCTTCCCCGATGATCAGGTCAAGCTGGAAATCCTCCATCGCGGGATAGAGAATTTCCTCGACCGCCGGGTTAAGCCTATGAATTTCATCAATAAACAGGACATCACGTTCCTGCAGGTTGGTCAGTAGCGCCGCAAGGTCGCCTGCCTTCGAGATCACAGGGCCCGAGGTGGCCCGGAAATTCACCCCCAGTTCGCGGGCGACGATTTGTGCGAGGGTGGTTTTGCCAAGGCCCGGCGGGCCGAAAAACAGCACATGGTCCATGGCTTCGCCGCGTGTGCGGGCGGCACCGATGAACACATTCAGGTTCTCGCGCGCCTGCTTCTGGCCGATAAAATCGTTTAGAGTCTGGGGCCTTAGGCCGGCATCGAGCGTATCGCCCATGCCTTCCTGCCCGCTCACCAGCCGGTTTTCTTCCGTGTCGGTCATAGGCTCGACAGTTCCTTCAGCGCGGCGGGTACAATCTTGGCAACCGTGGCCCCTTCACCCAACATCTGGTAGGCTTTGGCGGCAGCGCCGTGCGCATCGCCGGGGCGGTAGCCGAGGTTGACGAGTGCAGATGTTGCATCGGCAACAATTGTGTCCTCTGGCGCAACCCTGGATGGATTTCCGGTACCGGAAACTGTTGCAGATGCAACAGCTTTGGGCTGGAACACCAGGCCGACCACCTTGTCCTTGAGTTCGGTGACGATGCGGGTGGCAAGTTTGGGCCCGACCCCGTTGGCGCGGCTGACGGATGTCTTGTCCTGGGCCGCGATCGCGTTCTGGAGTTCGCCCGGTGCCAGCACCGACAGGATGGCAAGCGCAACCTTCGAACCGACCCCCTGCACGCTGGTCAGCAGCCGGAACATGTTGCGTTCGGCGACATCGCCAAAACCATACAGGGTGATGGCATCTTCGCGCACCACGGTTTCGATGTGCAAGCCCGCGGGCTGGCCCGCCGGCGGCAGGCCGTTGAGGGTGCGCGACGAGGCATGCACCAGATAGCCAACACCGGTGACATCGATGATCGCCCAATCATCGCCAACCGCGTCGACAATGCCCTTCAGTTTTGCAATCAAAACGCAATTCCCCCGATATTCTTCATGGTTGCCACATGATGCGCATGGCAGATAGCAACCGCAAGCGCATCCGCGGCATCGGGGCCATTTATTTTGACGCCCGGCAACAGGACCTGCACCATGGCATCCACCTGTTCCTTGCGGGCGTGGCCGACACCGACCACCGATTTCTTCACATGATTGGGGGTATATTCGGCAACATTAAGGCCGTGCATGGCCGGCACCAGCAAAGCGATACCGCGCGCCTGCCCCAATTTGAGGGTCGATGTCGGGTTCTTGTTGACGAAGGTTTCTTCAACCGCGCAGGACTGCGGCTGCCATTCGGCGATCACGGCCACCAGGCCGTCATGCAGTTCGACAAGGCGTTCGGCGAGGGTCTTTTTGGCGTCCGAGGTGACGGTGCCGTTGGCAATATGGCGAAGGCGCGTGCCTTCGGATTCCACAATGCCCCAGCCCGTGCGCTGCAAACCCGGATCGAGCCCCAAAAGACGCATATGCCCTTGTCGTCCCCCTCCTGAAAACGAACGGCCGGAAGCCCCTGCCCCCGGCCGTGCGAAGCGATTTATTTGTCCAGTTCGGCCAGAACGTCAGCCGGAATGGAATAGGTGCCGTAAACGGTCTGCACGTCGTCGTTATCCTCGAGCGCATCGAGGAGACGCAGCAGTTTTTCGGCGCCTTCCTTGTCGACTTCAACCGGTTCGTTCGGCTTGAAGATCAGCTTGGCGGATTCAGGTTCTTCGCCCAGCGCTTCTGTGAGCGTGGCCACAACCGCATGCAGGTCGGCGGGGTCGGTATAGACGGCATGGCCGTCCTCGTCCGATTCAACCTCGTCGGCACCGGCTTCAAGCGCGGCTTCGAACATGGCGTCGGCGTCGGCGACCGAGGCCGGGAAAATGATCTCGCCCACGCGGGTGAACATGAAGCCCACCGAACCGCTTTCACCCAGGTTGCCGCCGGCCTTGCCGAAGATCGAGCGCACGTCCGATGCGGTGCGGTTGCGGTTGTCGGTCAGCGCCTCGACAATGATGCCGATGCCACCCGGGGCATAACCCTCATAGCGCATTTCGTCATAGTTCTCGGCGTCGCCGCCAAGCGCTTTCTGGATTGCGCGTTCGATATTGTCCTTGGGCATGGACTGGGCGCGCGCGGTGGCAACGGCCAGCCTGAGGCGCGGGTTCGAGTTGGGGTCTTCGCCGCCCATCTTGGCCGCCATGGTGATTTCGCGGCTGAGTTTGGAGAAGATTTTGGACTTCTTTTTGTCCTGCGCACCCTTGCGGTGCATGATGTTCTTGAACTGGGAATGGCCTGCCATGGTTACCCTCTGCAGCTTATCCTGGAATTGTTATTTCGATGATGCCATCGGGCCGCAAACGAAGGGCCCGGCGACGGTTGGCCCCTATTTAGCAGATTTCCCTGCCTTGAACAGGGAAATTATGGCCCGTTTGCCCTGTTTATTGCAGGCGGGCTGTGGCAAGCTCCAGCCTGCACTTGACGATGAGGGGAGGAAGCCATGGCCACACTGGAAGGCGGCTGTTATTGCGGCAATATCACCGTGCGCCTGGAAACCGGCGCCGAGCCCGCCACCATCACCCCGCGCGCCTGCGACTGCGATTTCTGCACCATGCATGGCGCAAGCTGGCTCTCTGACGCCGAAGGCACGCTCGAGATCGAAATCCAGAATGAAGCCGCCATCAGCCTGTATGAACAGGGCTCGGAAAGTGCGCGTTTCTGGCTGTGCCAGCGCTGCGGTGTCGTGACCGCCGTCACCGCCGACATCCACGGTGTGCGCAAGGGCGCCGTGAATGCGGGCGCAATGGAAGACCGCGCCGCCTTCGCCCCGGCGACCCCCGTTTCCCCCAAACAGCTTTCCGCCGACGAAAAACTGGCGCGCTGGGACAAGGTCTGGATACCGCGTGTGACCGTGAAGGACTGCTGGGACGTCGGGCTTTAGGCCGCGCCATCCTGGAAATGCCCCCACACAGTGAAGGCGCCGATGGCGATGGCGGTTGAGACCACAAGCGCGGGGGCCGGAATAAAAAAGCCCAAGGGCCGCAAAAAAGAGGCCCCGGGCAACGCCGAGAGCCTGTAAGCATATGGAATTAGGTATTATGTCCCCGGAATTCCGCGATGCGAGTCACGTCATAACCGATGAGCGATCCATCGCTTGGATGCAGCGTATCGGTGTTCTTCCAAGTCCATTTCAGTCAATGACCGCCTATACTCGGGATCGAATTTTCCCTGAAAGCGAGCAACAGAGGTGAGTAATGATGGCGATTATTAGGAAGCTAAAAGTAGGTGTTGGGTTACTTTTTTGTCTCTCACCTAGTTATGTCTTTGCGGATGAGCGTACATATACCTTTGTAGTGGCCACATCACCGGGCACGAAATTGGTTTTCGAAAGACGTACCACCGATGCGCCAGACTATTGGGGGGCATTTGGCTATCTTGATCAAGATGACCGGGTGTCAGTCGTCAATTGCCGGGGGCCAGAGGTTGTAGCTTGTATAAATGTGGGGGGAATCATGCAGCTTTCTCTTCCGGAATGCCAAGTTATGGCAGACAGAAAATGGTCGAAGGGCGATTGGTCGTACAAAGTATCAAGTTGGACGGCTTCAGGGGAGTTCGCCGTTGAGGTTAGAAGAACGAATTTGCAACACGCCGAAACAATAAAAGAATGGGTCGTTTTCTTTGAAGGCCATGCGATAGACTCCATAGTGGGGTTCCGCGAGCAGGAGGGGAAGAAGGATACAGCGTTCATGTGGAAAGCTGTGGGACCGAAATTAAATTTGTGCGGAGATTGATCTCCAAAAATGGCATTGTCAGAGGAAAATAATCGGTCACAAAGTGGTCCTGGCGGGGCAGTACCTCAGGCAAGCAACATCCGCCACTCGACCAATTTGGCGGCGCGCAAGGCTCGGTAGGTCTGTCTGGTGATCAGATGGCGTTCGCAGTTGAAGGGAATTCAGGGGATACAATGCCTAATTCCCCGGTGTCGGGCCGGGCTTCTTGTTGGCGAGGTCGTGGCCGGTTTTGGCTTCAAGCTTTTTGGGAAAGTCCTCAATTATGTATTGTGTCCCCGAAATTCTGTCCCCGAAATTCCCTTGGACGACTATATGGTGCGGCACGAGCTGGTGTGAGGTGACGCCTGCCGACCGGTTTAGGCGGGGCTTGTGATCCTGCCGGTGCCGTTCTTCCGGTGTTCGATGATCGAGGCTTTGACCCTGTCGAAGAAGCTGGCGGGCAGGAAGCCGTATGCCCATGCCTTGGGGTCCGAGCCGGGGATGGGCCTGAGGTCGGGGCCGGGCCAGACGAAGCGGTTGAGTTCGGTGGTGATCACCCATGAGGGTTCGTCATCGAGGCCGAGACGCTTGCGGGTCGCTTCGGGCAGTTCGATGCCGAACGAGAGGTCGGCCGGCCTGGTGTGGGTGATCGCAGCGGCGAAGACGACTTGCTCGCCCTCGTCCGTCCGGGTTGCTACAATGATTGCGGCGGGGCGCACCTTGCTGCCCTCGGTGGCCCCCTGCGCCTGCTCATCGGCCCACAGGTAATTGTACCGGATCACGAGGGCCGGCTGAGGCTCTGGAAGGGCCATGACGCCTAGACGGTGTCTTCATGGTTGAAAGCGTGGCTCTCTGCCGGGGCCTCGGCGTCGGCGATGAGGGCGGCGTCGGCATCCGAGAGGTCTGCGGCCTGAATGACGCTTCGAGCACGCTTGCGCAAGGAAACAAACTCGGCATGGGACATGAGGACCAGGTCGGGCCTCCCGTGGCTTGTGACAAGCACCGGCTCGGCATGGGCCTTTGCCCTGTAGGCGCCAAACTTCTTCTGAATGTCGCCGGCTGTAACGGTAATCATGATGCTCTCCATAAAATCCGTGAATTCCACATTATACGTAATTTACGGGAAAATCAATTCAAGCCTATAGAGAGCCGCCATAGGCTTCGCCCTCGCAGGATGCTTCTGCGGGAATTCAGGGAGACTCAATACCTAATTCAAGTCCCTGAATTCCCTCACCATAACAACAGGGCGGAAGTTACCCCCTCAGGCCGAGCCACCCTGGAAATGCCCCCATACGGTGAAGGCGCCGATGGCGATGAAACCAAGGCCGGCGATCAGCTTCAGGGGGATCATGGTCAGGTAGCGTTCGGCCATCTGGCCCAGGACCACGGCGATGGCGGTTGATGCCACAAGGGCGGCGGCGGCGGCCAGGAACACGACAAAGGGCGGCAGTTTGCCGTCGGCGGCAAACAGCACGGTGGCAAGCTGGGTCTTGTCCCCCAGTTCGGCCAGGAACACGGTGATGAAAATTGCGAAAAAGGCTTCCATGACAGTCTCGGGAGGGAGCGGGCAATAACCATGGCGGCGCGAACCGCCAGCTCCCTCGAAACCGGCACGCGCACGCCATAGGTCTCGCCAAACCGGAACCCGGCCTGCCCGTACCATGGCCCGCCAAACGGCAGGTCCAAGTTTGTTGACACGGGCCCTTCTTCAGACGAAGGCGGCTACTCCCCTACGGAGCGGGGGCAGAGATAGCGCAGATGAAGGGCGAAGGGAAGCCCTATTGTTTGGGCTCCGGCTTCGGTTTCTGCACGAGGGTGAGGAGCGCGCCGGAGAGGATCATCAGAAGGAACCATGAGCCGAATTTGCTGAGGGGCACCAAAGACCAGCCGTGAAGCTGGTTGGGGTACAGCCAGGCACCGGCGAAGGTGCCGACATTTTCGGCGACCCAGATGAAAAAGGCGCCCAGGAACAACGCGAGCAGCACGGGCATGCGGCAGCGGATGCGCCAGGGCGTGAAATAGATCACCGCCCGCCGGAAGATGAGCACGGTCAGGCCAAACAGCGCATAGCGCATGTCCGGCAGATAATGGTGGCTGAAAAAATTCACATAGATCAGCAGGCCCAGCACCAATGGCTGCCAGTTGGGCGGATAACCTGAGTAGCGGAAATCCTGCGCGCGCCAGATGCGGGCCAGGTAACTGCCGATCGAGGCATACATGAAGCCCGAGAACAGCGGCACGCCGCCCAGCCGGAACAGGTTTTCTTCGGGGTATATCCAGGAACCGACGCCGGTCTTGAAATATTCCATGCCGGTGCCGACCACATGGAAAATGAAGATGACCTTGGCTTCATCAAGGCTTTCGAGCCTGAAGGCCAACAGCAGGATCTGGATCGTGAGCGCATAGAGAAACAGGAAATCGTAGCGCGCGAGCCAGGCATCCGCCGGCCACCAGAATTTGGTGGCGAGGATCGCGGCCAGCAACAGGCCCCCGAACAGGCAGGCCCAGGCCTGCCCCAATCCGAACTGCCAGAATTCGCGGAGGGCGGCCTTCACTGGGACAATTGGTCCTTCATTTCCTCAAGCTCAAGCCAGCGCATTTCCTTTTCGTCCAGGCTTGCGCGCAGGCGTTCGAGCTCCTTCATCAGGGCATCGAAACGCTTGGGGTTGCGACTGTAAAGCTCCGGGTCGGCCATTTCGGCTTCCATCTGCTCGATCCTGGCCGTGATGCCCTCGATTTCAGCCGGCAGGTTATCCAGCTCACGCTGGTCCTTGTAGGAAAGCTTGCCGGCCTTTTTCTTCGGCGCGTCGGCGATGGACGTAACCCTGGCTTTTTCCTTGGGGGCAGCCTTGGGAGCCGGTGCCAGAAGCGCCTTCTGGGCCTTGTAGTCGCTGTAACCGCCGGCATATTCGACCGCCGTGCCGTCGCCCTCAAGCACGATGGAGGAGGTGACCACCCGGTCGAGGAAATCCCGGTCGTGGGAGACGATAAGGATGGTGCCCTTATAGTCGGCCAGCACTTCCTGCAAGAGGTCGAGCGTGTCCATATCCAGGTCGTTGGTCGGCTCGTCGAGGATCATCAGGTTCGACGGTTTGGCGAAATTGCTGGCGATCAGGAGCCGGTTGCGTTCCCCGCCTGACAGCGCCGAAACCGGCGTGTTGGCGCTTGAGGGGGCAAACAGGAATTCCTTCATATAGGTCGCAAAATGGCGGGCCTCGTCGCCGATATGCACATAGTCACCCCGCCCGCCCGTGAGCACATCCTTCACGGTCATGCTGTCCTTCAGCGCCGCACGCTTCTGGTCGATGACCACGGTTTCAAGCCGGGTGCCGATCTTGACCGTGCCGCTGTCGGGCGCCATCTCGCCGGTCAGGATTTTCAGGAGCGTCGATTTGCCGACGCCGTTCGGGCCGATGATGCCGATGCGGTCACCCCGGTTGATGCGCATGGAGAAATTTTCGAACAGGGCGCGGCCGCCGAAGCTTTTGCCGATTTTTTCGGCCTCGATCACCTGCTTGCCGGAGCGGTCGGCGCCCGCGAGGGTGATGGACACCTGCCCCGCGGCCTTCACGGTGTTGCGGCGTTCGTCGCGCATGGCATAGAGCCTGCGCAGGCGGCCCTGGTTCCGGGTCCGGCGGGCGGAAATGCCTTCCACAGACCAGCGGGTTTCTTCCTTGATCACCTTGTCCAGCTTTTTCATCGCCTCGGCCTCTTCGGCGACGACACGTTCCTGCCAGGCCTCGAACGACTGGAAACCGTCCTCAAGCCGGCGGATCTTGCCGCGGTCGAGCCACAGGCAGGCGGTGGCCAGGTTGTTGAGGAAGGTGCGGTCGTGGCTGATCATCACCATCGCGCCGCGCCAGGACTTCAGGTAATCCTCCAGCCACTGGATGGTATTGATATCCAGGTGGTTGGTCGGCTCGTCCAGAAGCAACAGGTCGGGCTCGCCGATCAGGGTGCGGGCAAGCGCCGCGCGGCGGAGTTCCCCGCCGGACGCGCTGTCGGGCGTGGCGCTGGCGTTGATCGACAGGTCATCGACCAGCACATCGGCGCGGTAGGTCTGGTCGCGTTCATCAAGCGGCAGGCCGTCCACGATATAATCATACAGGGTCGCGAACGCGCTGGCGTCCGGCTCCTGCGGCAGGTAGGCCACGCGGCTGCCCGGCTGCACCCAGCGTTCGCCGCCTTCGGGTTCAATCAGGCCCGCGACCACTTTCAACAGCGTGGATTTGCCGGCACCGTTGCGACCGATCAGGCACAGGCGGTCATTGTCGCCGATATGCAGTTCCAGCCGGTCCAGCACCGGGTCGGCACCCCAATGGAGGTCGATATCACGCAGGCTGAGGATCGGTGCGGCCATGTTTGTTCCTGTGCCGGTTGCATGGGCCGGTAAAACCCATATTGTAATTTACGGGCGCACATTCCTATTGTGCACAGGCGGCCTTATACCCATCTCGGGGGTATGCATTCAAGCGGGGAGTGGACAATCCGCAGAATGGCCGACAAAGGGGGGACATGATGACAGACACCAATCTGGGCGCTTCGGCGGGGTACGACAATGCGCGGGTTGCACCGGGCGACCTGCCGACCATCGCCGCACTTGACTTCACCGACCTGGCCCCTGGCTATGGCCGCATGCTGATGGCGCTCTGTGGCGCGGTCTATGTGACCGTCTCGGTTATCGTGACCATACTCTATCATCTGTCCGACGACGCCCACGGCCAGTTCCCGCTGTATGCGCCGCTTCTGGGCCTTTTTGTCATCTTCGCGGACGTGTTTGTCTATCTGCATTTCCACCACCGGGCTTGCGGTTATGCGCTCAGGGAACGCGACCTGCACTATAAGCATGGTGTGCTGTGGCAGGCGCTTGTCAGCCTGCCTTTCACGCGCGTGCAGCATGTGGAGGTGGAACGCGGGCCCATTGAACGGCTGTTCGGGCTTGCGACCCTGAAATTCTTCACGGCGGGCGGCGGCAGCGCGGATATGAAAATACCGGGCCTCCTGTCCGCCGACGCGACCAAGCTGCGGAACTTCGTGCTGCAACAAGCCGGTGCCGACGACGATGACGTCTGAACAGGGCGCACAGGACGGCCTGCCGCTTGACGACGCCTGGCACCGGGTGTCACCGGCATCGATCATCTATTTTGCGGTCCAGTTCCTGGGCCATATCGCCAAGGGCGGCTGGCAAACCATGGCGCCGCTGGCCGGTGCGCTGGTGGCGGCGGGGGAAAAGCGCTGGATGGTGCTGGCCTTCGGGGTGCCCGGCCTGCTGCTGGTTATCGGCATCGCGGGTTTGCTCAGTTACCTGCATTTCCGTTTCCGCATGAATGGCGGCGCCTTCCTGATCCAGAAGGGCGTGATCCAGCGCAAACGCCTGACCCTGGCGTATGAACGCATCCAGAATGTGGTGATCAACGAACCCATCTATTTCCGGCCCTTTGGCCTGGTGGCGCTGGGGCTCGAAAGTGCCGGCTCGTCAGCCGAGGAAGTCAGCCTGGCCGGTATCCCGCGCCGGCTCGCCGAAGATATCCGCCGTGTCGTGCTTCTGGAACGCGCGAAACCGGGTGCGGCGCAGCCGGAGGCAGCGGCATCAAGCGACGAAGCCCCCACCGGCCCCGTGGTGCCGATCCTGCACCAGGGCATCGGTGAACTGGTGCGCTATGGCCTCAGCAACAATAATGTCTGGGTGTTCGCCGGCCTGGCCGCCGCCGCCCTGTCGCAGGCCGAGGACCAGTTGGGCAATATCATCGACAGCGGCATTGGCGACCAGGTGACCGACATGGTCGGCACCGGCACCGCCGCCTTGGTGCTGTTCGGCTTTCTGTCCGTCGCAGGCCTTTTGCTGCTGTTGATGCTGGCGTCCATCGCCGGCGCCATCATCGCCTATTATGATTACAAGCTGAGCCACGAGGGCAAACGATTCCTGCGCAGCAAGGGCCTGTTTGAACGCAGCGAAACCAGCCTGCCCGACAGCAAGATACAAAGTTTGCTGGTTGACCGGCCCTGGCCCGCGATCCTGCTCAATCGCAGCCATCTGGTATTCCGGCAGGTGGGCTTCCAAAGCACGGGGCAGGACGCTGCGGCGCCCAGCAAAAAATTCATCGTGCCCAGCGTGACCGACACCAAGCTCAGGGAACTGGTGGGCCTGTTGACCCCGGAATTGCAGGCCTGGGACAATATCCGGCTGAAGGCGATCAGCCGCCGTTTCATCAGTCGGGTGCTGACCTACAATATCGCCATGCCGGCCACCCTGGCCGCCATCGGCACCAGCATCGGGCTTGGCCCCATCGGCCTTGTCATCCTGTTGGTGCCGCTCCTCATGAGCCCCTTCGTTTATCTGCGCTGGCGGCAATATGGCTACTGGAGCGATGGCAAGCATGGTGTGGTGCGCAAGGGCCTGGTGGGCCACAGCCTGCGCCTGTTCGCCTTCCACAAGGTGCAGACGGTTACGCTTCACCAGTCGCCCGGCCAGCGCCGGCACGATCTGGCGACCCTGACCATCGAACTGGCGGGCAACAGCATCACCGTGCCCTATATGCCGCTGGATGAAGCCCGGGCCTGGCACGACGAAATCCTCAAGGCAGTCGCAACCGACCGCCGCGCCTGGATGTAGCAAAAACACCACAGGTCGAATTTTCTGCAAAAATAAACTTAGGATTAGTTGCGCTTCTATTTTCGAAGCACTATGTATCCGCCGCGCCGGATATCGCCGGCGTGTATATACCCAACGAGGATAAAAATGAACATGAAACTGAAGACAGCGATGATGGTTGCCACCCTTGCGATTGCCGGTGCGGCCCACGCAGAAGACGAAAAACATTTTGACGGCTTTTATGCCGGTGGCGAATTTGGCCGCACCTTCAGCGGCGGCGAAGACGACATCTATTATGGTGCCGTGGCCGGCGCGCGCAAACAGTTCGACAACAACTGGGTTTTTGGCGTTGAAGGCACCTTCGGCACCGCCGCCATCCAGCATCTGGACCATATCTGGACCGTAAAAGGCACCGCCGGTTATGTGTTCGGCAGCGAAAAGCGCGACATGGTGTTCGTCGGTTTCGGTTATGTCGAAGCCAAGGCTTCCGGCAACGGCATCTCGGTCAAGGGCAGCGATGTCAGCAGCATGTTCGGTTACGAGCGCGCCATGGGCAGCAACATTTCGCTGCGCGTGAAAGCCGACATCTACAGCGACGACACCATCGTGCCGTCGGTTGGTGTGGCTTTCCGCTTCTAGGCGCGAACGACCGATCCAAAAAGAAGGCGGCACCGGGTTCGGCGCCGCCTTTTTCTTTTGTTGTGACCAAGCCGCTTATGCGCTGAGCTGGTCCCGGATCGGCAGGCGGCGGATGCGCTTGCCGGTGGCGGCAAAGATCGCGTTCGTAAGCGCGGGGGCCACGGGCGGCACACCCGGTTCACCCACACCGCCCGGAATGCCGGTGGTTTCCAGCACCGCCACCTCGACATGCGGGGCTTCGTCCATGCGGCAGACCGGATAGGTGTCGAAGTTGCCCTGTTCGATGGCGCCGGCCTTGGCGGTGATTTCACCATGCAGCGCATGCGACAGGGCAAACACCACCGCACCTTCCATCTGGGCTTTCACCCGGTCCGGGTTCACGGCAAGGCCGCAGTCGATGGCCATCCAGGCGCGCGGTACCTTGAGCGTGCCTTCGGGGCCGACCTCGACCTCAATGGCGGTTGCGACATAGCTGACAAAACTGCGGTGTACACAAAGGCCGATGCCCCGGCCTTTTTCCTTGGCCCGGTCGCGGTAGCCGGACATTTCGACCACTTTTTCGAGGGCACCGCGCAGGCGTGCGGTCTCGATCGGGTGGCGGCCCAGGTCTTCGCCATAGTTCGGGTAATCGGCACCATCGTCCGCCGGTTTGATCTCGCGGTCGGGACCGATCAGTTCAAGCCAGGTGTCCAGACTGTCTGTGCCGCGCGCGGCAGCGATTTCGTCAACAAACGAGCCCACGGCAAAAGCATGCTGGATGTTGGTCACAGAGCGCAGCCAGCCGATGCGCACCTTGCCGTGCGCGGCGCCCGAACCCACCTGCATGTTGGGAATATCGAACGGCATATCCAGAAGCCCGAGCGACAGTTCGAACGGCACCGGGCCGGTAACCGACGGGTCGAAAATCTCCCAGATCGACGGGAACACCGACTTGTGTTTCCAGGCCGAAACCTTGCCTTCGCCGTCGAGCGCGGCTTCAACCCGCTGGGCCGAAATCGTGTGGTAATAGCCATGGTGCAGGTCGTCTTCGCGGGTCCAGACCACCTTCACCGGCTTGCCGGCCTGTTTGGCCAGGATCGCAGCTTCGGCCGCAAAGTCCGGCTTCGATTTGCGCCCGAACGCGCCGCCCAGCAAGGTGGCCTCGGCATGGATATCCTCGGGCTGCAGGCCGACATAGGGGGCCACGGTTTCCTGAACCGATTGCGGGTCCTGGCAACAGACCCACATATTGAGCTTGCCGTCCGCCTGCCATTCGGCGGTGGCCGCCGGCGGTTCCATCGGCGCGTGCGCGAGGTGCGGCACAAAATAGTCGGCTGCCAGTTTGACCTTGGCGCCTGCAAGCGCCCCGTCCACATCGCCCCGGTTCAGGCGCACATCAGTGGCGCCTTCAATGGTCTTCCACATCTCGGCCTCATAGGCCGTGGTGTCATAGTCACCATTGTCGCCGGCGTCGAATTCGGCTTTCAGCGCCTCGCGCCCCTTCATCGCCGCCCAGGTATTGGTGGCCAGCACAGCCACACCGCCCAGGGGCTTGAACAGGATCGGCTTTTCCATCGCCGGCAGTTCGACCACATCCACGACACCCTTGACCGCCATGGCGGCATCCCGGTCGTAGGACTTGAGCGTGCCACCCACCACGGGCGGGCGGGCCACAACGGCGAACAGCATGCCTTCGCGCCGCACGTCCTGGCCGAAGGTGGTGGTGCCCGTGACCATCTGTTTCATATAGATGTTGCGCTTGGGCGCACCTATATAGGTG
>SBGU01000010.1 GCA_006226495.1 Alphaproteobacteria bacterium | reverse complement strand
AACTGCTGGGCCGTTTTCCCGCGACAGCGGCCTTCGCTGCAGAACGGCAGGACTATAACCGTGTGATGGCTGGCACATATGATCATCTGCGCGACTTCCAGTCCCTGCATCTTGTGCTGGCGCGTTATGGCGGCACCTTTTGGGACAAGGCGCGGGGCGTGGCCGTGTCAGGCGAACTGCGCCACCGTATTGCGCAGTTTGCGGCGCGCGGCGAAGTCGCCCCCTGGGAAGAAGACACCATGCCGGTCGACAGTTGGCGCGCGCTTTTTGTCGGCCATGGGGTCGCACCCGAAACCTATATCCCGGCGGTGGACCGCACCGCGCCGGAAACCCTGAAAACGCAATTCCGCATCATGCTCGGTTTCGTCAAGGACCAGGTGCTGCGCCAACCGACCCACGACGAGTATTTGCACCGGAACCGCTGACCGAATTTTCAACATACCTGCCGGTCCCGCGCCTGGCGCGAGGACCCCATAAACAAAAAGGGACCGCCTTTATGAACCGACGTTCTTACCTTTTTCTGGCTCCGCTTGCGGGCCTCATGCTGCCCGGCACCGCGTTTGCGGCCGGCCCTGAATGTGTGCAGTCGCCCGGCAAGGTGATCGAGCTGTGTGTTTCGGTCGACGGTGGCAACGCCACCTATGAAGTGCGGCGCGGCGCCGTGCAGGTGCTGGCGCCGTCGGCGCTTGGCATGACCTTCGCGGGTGAACCGCAGGCGCGCTATACCGCGCTCAAGGGTGCCACGCGCAGCGCGTCGGACACCACATGGGAACAGCCCTGGGGCGAACAGCGACTGGTGCGCGACAACCATACGGAAATGACCGTCACGCTTGAAGGTGACACCCCGCTCAACAAGGCGGTGGATGTGACTTTCCGCCTGTTCGATGACGGTTTTGGCTTCCGCTACAGCTTCCAATCGGTGCCCAAAGGGCAGGATGTCGATGTCATGGATGACCGCACGGCGTTCGACACGGTCGGAGCCTATCAGGCCTGGTGGTACGAAGGCCTTGGGCAGGAACGGGATGAATATCTCTATACCCAAACCGACGCACGGCGCATTACGCTCGCGGAAACCCCGCTGACCCTGAAGGGCGAAAACGGCCTCTATCTGTCGTTCCATGAAGCGGCGCTGGTGGATTTTCCCAGCATGCTCCTCGAAGGTGATGGCGCCGGCAATCTGAGCGCCTGGCTGATGCCCTGGCCGGACGGCGTGCTGGCGCACAAGACCGGCCCCTTCACCACACCCTGGCGCACGGTGCTGATCGGCGAAAGCGCGGGTGCGCTTGCGGACAGCCGCATCGAACTGAACCTGAACGAGCCCAGCAAGATCAAGGATATTTCCTGGTTCAAGCCGGGCAAATATGTTGGCATCTGGTGGGAAATGCACCTGAACAAGTCCACCTGGGGCAGCGGGCCGGCCCACGGCGCCAACACCGCCAACGTGAAACACTATATGGATTTCGCGGCCAAATACGGCTTCGACGGGGTACTGGTGGAAGGCTGGAACACCGGCTGGGACGGCGACTGGATCGCGAATGGTGACAAATTCAGCTTCACCGAGGCCTATCCGGACTTCGATATCGACGCGATCACCGCTTATGGCAAGGAAAAGGGTGTCAACCTTGTGGGCCATAACGAGACCGGCGGTGCCGTGGTCAATTATGAAGACCAGCTTGAAGACGCGATGGCCTTTTATGCCCGTTACGGCGTTTCACAGGTGAAAACCGGTTATGTGCGCCACAGCGGCACCATTCCGGACCGTGACGGCGGCAAACAGTGGTTCGCGGGCCAATATATGGTGCGCCATAACCTGCATGTGGCCGAAGTGGCGGCCAAACACCATATTTCCATCGACGCCCATGAACCGGTGAAGGACACCGGGCTTCGCCGTACCTGGCCCAACATGATCAGCCGTGAAGGCGCCCGGGGCCAGGAATTCAATGCCTGGGGCAACCCCACCAACCCGCCCGAGCATGTCTCAATCCTGCCGTTCACACGCCTGCTGGCGGGCCCCATGGACTATACGCCCGGCATTTTCGACATCGAACATGGCAAAACGGAGCTGACACGCCGGGTGCAGTCCACCCTCGCGACGCAGCTTGCGCTCTATGTCGTGGTCTATAGCCCGATCCAGATGGCGGCGGACCTGCCGGAAAATTATGAAGCCCGGCCCGATGCCTTCCAGTTCATCCTGGATGTGCCGACCGATTGGGAGGTATCAAAAACCCTGCAGGCTGCAATCGGCGACTATGTCGTGATGGCCCGCCAGCCGCGTGGCGGGCAGGACTGGTACCTTGGTGCGGTAACCGACGAGGAAGCCCACACGCTCAGCCAACCGCTTGATTTCCTTGCCCCCGGCAAACGTTATGAAGCGCAAATCTACAAGGATGCACCCGACGCGGACTATCGCACCAATCCGACCGCGCTTGTGACCGACACCAGGGTGGTGACCAGCAAGGACAGTCTGGATATCGCCATGGCGCCCGGTGGCGGTTTTGCCGTGCGCTTCAAGCTCCTGGACTAGTATCCGCGCCACAGACAATCTGGAACCGTTTGCAGCAGTCGTCCCCGGGGTCACCCTCGGGGGCGGCTGCTGTTTTTTGGCGGGCGCGGGCGGGCTGGCATTTTTCCTGTCCAACAGGCTTGCGCAGAATTTATGGTAACGCTAACATAAATCTTTCGATGCGGCGCGCGGGGAAGTGGCGCGGTACCGAAACAGGGGCTTGGCGGCGGGCTGTTCCGCTGGCAATCTCGACACGGGCCGGATGCCATTCCGGCCGCAGGGGAGGGTAATTTGACGACTGCAAAGGTTTCGCGCGGCCATATGTGGGCCGTGACCGGCGCCACCTTGGTTGCAACACTGGGTGGGCTGTTGTTCGGCTATGATACGGCCGTGATCTCGGGTGCCGTGGGCGCCATCGACCACAATTTCATCGCGCCCAAGGGGCTTTCGGAAACTGCGGCCAACTCGTTGTCCGGCTTCACGATTGCCAGTGCGCTTCTGGGCACCATCCTGGGGGCGGCGGTTGCCGGCTGGGTGTCCAGCGCCCTGGGCCGTAAACGCGGCATGATCCTGGCGGCGGTGCTGTTCTTCATCTCGGCCCTGGGCTCGGCCTGGCCCGAAATGTTCATCGCACCCATCGGCGGCATGGGCGACGGCGCCATCACCCCCTTCATCGTCTACCGCATCCTGGGCGGCATCGGTGTCGGCCTCGCGTCCATGCTGTCGCCCATGTATATCGCCGAAATCGCGCCCAGCGCGGTGCGCGGTCGGCTGGTGGCCTATAACCAGATCGCAATCGTCAGCGGCATGTCCATCGTCTATTTTGTCAACTGGGCGATCGCGAGCCAAGGCGACAGCGGCTGGCTGATGGATATGGGCTGGCGCTGGATGTTCGCCTCCGAATGCCTGCCGGCGCTTGCCTTTTTCGCCTTTCTGTTCATCGTGCCCGAAAGCCCGCGCTGGCTGGTGATGAAGGACCGGGTGGCCGAAGCCCAAGCTGTTCTGGACCGGTTCAATGACCCCCATGAGACCCGCGACACCATGTCGGAAATCCGGGCGTCCCTGAAGGAAAAGTCCGAACCGCTGTTCAGCTACGGTGTGCTGTTGATCGTGGTGGGCATCCTTTTGTCGGTGTTCCAGCAGTTTGTCGGCATCAATTCGCTCCTTTACTACGCGCCCTTCATTTTCCAGACCATGGGCTTTGAAGGCAACGTGTCGATGCTGAACACGGTGCTGGCTGGTGTGGTGAATGTGGCCTTCACACTTGTTGCCGTTGCAACGGTTGACAAGCTGGGCCGCCGCCCCCTGATGATCATCGGTGGCCTTGTGATGGCCGTGTCCATGATCACGCTTGGTACCCTGTTCCACCTGCATCTGGCCGGCATCTGGGCCCTGGTTGCCATCTGTGTCTATCTCGCCGGTTTTGCCCTGTCCTGGGGCCCCGTGGTGTGGGTGCTGCTGTCCGAAATCTTCCCGAACTCGATCCGGGCCAAGGCGATGCCGATTGCGGTTGCGGCCCAGTGGATCGCCAACTGGGTGGTGTCCAGTTCCTTCAAGGTGATCGATGGCAACAGCGCGCTGAACGAACAGTTCAACCATGGTTTTGCCTACTGGATGTATGGCGCCTTCGCGCTTCTGGCGGCTTGGTTCATGTACCGTTTCGTGCCCGAAACAAAAGGCGTGCACCTTGAGGATATGGGCGGCCTGTGGCACAGGAACCGTGCCGCCAAAACGGAAAAGGGCAAAGCTGCGGCCTGAGGGGCGCGCGCTTTCTGAGAATTGATCGACCGCGTCAGGTGCCCAAGGGGGCCGGCGCGGTCGATTCTCTTTCCACCAGGGTGAAATTGAAGGTTTCGGTGCGGTCGTCGCTGTCGTCCGCCTTCTGGCCGTGGCTGATCACCAGGTCGACCGCGGCGGCCGCCATCTCGGAAATCGGCTGGCGCACGGTGCTGAGCTGCGGCCAGATGGTGGTGGCGATGGTGGTATCATCGAACCCGATCACCGACAGGTCGGTTGGCACATGCAGGTTATATTTGGCGGCCAGCGCCACCACGGCGGCGGCCATGTCGTCGTTGCTGGCGAAAATGGCGGTGGGCCGGCCCTGAAGGGTCAGCAGTTTTTCCGCCGACGCCAGCCCTGATTTATAGTCGAAATAGCCCTGGCAAACATGGGTGTCGGGCACCTGGAGGCCGTGGTCCGCCATCGCCGCCATGAAACCCGCATGGCGTTCGCGGCTGGCGGCCTGGTTCGGGTGGCCCTTGATGAAGGCGATGCGCTTGTGGCCAAGGTCGATCAGCCGTTCGGTCGCCGCCTTCGCGGCTTCGAAATCGTTGATATTGACGGTCGAGGCACCGGCAAGGTCTTCGTTTGGCGATACCCGCACACAGGGCAGACCGGCGTCGGCAATCGCGTCCATTACAGATGGATAGTTGCACACCGGCGGCGGCACGATCACGCCCATGAAACGGCCGTCATTCAGCACATTGCCAACGGCTTCGTCCCATTCCTCGTTGGTTTCGCCGCAGTTTTCCAGCACCAGGTGATAGCCCTTCAGGCGGCAGGCATTCATGGCACCGATCAGGAATTCGCTCATGTAAGCCGCGCTCGGGTTGTTATACAGAAGCCCGATGAACAGGCTTTGCCCTGCGGCCAGGCTGCGGGCTGAAAGATTGGGCCGGTAGCCCAGTTCCTTGACCACCGCCATGACCTTTTCGCGCGTGTGCGCCTTCACATTGGGTTCATGGTTCAGGACCCGGGATACGGTCATGCTGGAGACGCCGGCGCGTGTCGCGACATCCTTCAAGGTCAGGCTGGCGCCTTTGTTTGCGCGGCTTTTCTGCTCTGCCATCGTTCGCTCCCGTACCCCCGGTTTCCCACTATCCCCTTGGCACATATAACGTCTGAAATTGCGCCTGTCTTCAAGGGCTTTTGCCCCATGGCACACTTTTGCCGTGTTCCCGGGGCGAAATATTGCGCGTTATTCGGGCGCGTCCGCGCTGTCGCCCAGCAAAATGCCACGTCCGTCTGTGCCGACATAAACCCGGCCGAAGGTGCGCATGTCGCCCTCGATGGTGCGGAAGCGCCGGCCATACTGGTGGCGTGCATCATTTAGCCTGAGCCAGCTTGCGCCGCCATCGGTCGAACGCCATATCGCCAGCCCATCGCCCCGGTCGGCCAGCGCAAAAAGCGTCAGCAGCGGCTGGCCTTGGGCCGCCTTGCCAAAGGCCAGCGCCTTGATGGCGATCCTGCCGCCCTGTGCCCGAAAACTCAGCCCGCCATCGGTGGAGCGGTACAGGCGCTCGTTCGCGGCACTGAAATACCACAGCTCGCCGGTTCTTCCGGGGGCAGCCATCAGGGGCCATGGCTGTTCGCGCCAGGTGGGGCGGTCTTCCTTCAGGCTGGAGGGCAACCCCTTTGTCGGCAGCAGTTTGAAACTGTCGCCGCCATCCGTGCTCACGAGCACACGGCCACTGGCAAAATGCATGGCGTACCAGAGCGTGGCGTCCGTGCGGTCGGCGACCGGGCGGCTGCCGGCGGGCAGGCCACTGGTGGCCCGCCAGCTCTGGCCGCGGTCGTGGCTGACGATGGCATGGTCGCTGGCGACTATGAAGCTGTCGCCGTCCGCCGATACCGCGATGGCGCTGTTGCCCGAAAGGTCAGGCTGCTGTGTTGCCGCCTTGCCGCCTTGCCGTGTGTAGGGCACGGCGGGCACATGAAGCGGCTGCCAACTGAGGCCATGGTCGGCGGACCATGCCAGCACCGGGCTGCCGTCCGGCGACCTGTGGCCGGGGGTGCCACTGCGCACAATAAGGGCCGGGTTGGCCCCCGCATAGTCGATGACATTGGTGTTCGCGAACACCGGGTTGGTGAACTGGTGGATGGGGGACCGGCTAAGGTCGGTATGGGCAAAACCGCTCAGGTCGCCAAAGCCGCTCAGAAGCACCGGGCCTTCCGGCAGGCTGCGCAGGGTGATGATGGCCGTCTGCTCAATGCCGTCGATCCAGGGTTTCCAGAGCAGGGGTGCGCTGCCGTCAGCCGTGTCCAGCGCATCGGTCGCATAAACCGTGGCGCCGGTCGTATAGGCGACATGGCCGGACTTGAAGGGGTCGATCGCCAGCCCGGCGATCCACCAGCCAAAATCGGCTTCCGCATTGCCCCAGTTCAGGTAGGGTGTCGCGCTGACATCGCGTTTGCTGAAGGGCCGCACATCGGTCCAGGTATCGCCATGGTCGGTGCTGCGCCAGATGCTGTCGCCGGGTTTCCAGCGGTTCATGGACGCGACCACCACTGTACCGGCGTGCTGCCGGTCCGTGCTGATGGCCATATAGCCGCCCGGCGGCAGGTTCGGTCCCTTGGTGGGTGTGATGTCGGTCCATGCGCCGGTATCGGGCGCTAGCCGCCACACGGCGCCCGCCTTCACGCCGTTCGGTCCCGGGCTTGTGACCCAGGTGACATACAGGTAACCATCTGTGCCCGCGGCGGCCTGTGCCGGGAACAGTGGTGCCTGGGGTCCGCCTGCCGGTTGCCAGCTTGCGCCGCCGTCGTCCGACCGGTACAGCCCTTCTGCACCCCGGTCCGCGACGCCGACAAATATCGGGCGTATGCCATCCGGCGTGCGTTCGCCAAACAGCACAAAGGACAGGCCGGCATTGGTGGCTTTACCGTGCGGCGGCACGCCGACACCCTTGTGCGGGAAACTTTCGACACGGGTCCAGTGTTCGCCCCGGTCTTCACTGACAAGAAGCCCGTCGTGCCGCGAGCCAAAATACAGCCGGTCGCGATTGTCGGGGTCGATGGCCAGCCGTTCGCCCAGCCCGCGGCCATCCTCGTTGCCGCCCATGCGGTAGGGCACGGGGAAAATCTCCCAGGTGCCACCCCGGTCGTCGGAGCGCAGCATGGCGGCATCATAGCCCCGGTACATGCCGGTCGCGACATAGACGCGGTCGGGGTCAATGGGGTCGGCGGCCAGACTTTCGATGCCCATGTAGCTGCTGGTCGGCATGCTGTCCTGCAGCGCAATCCATGTGCCTTGTTTGTCGTCCCAGCGGTAGGCGCCGCCCATGTCCGTGCGCAGATAGGCAAGGCCGGGTTCTGCGGTGCTGAAAACGATATCAGGGGCAAAACCGCCGGCGCCCACGGTCACGCTCTGCCAGTGGTAGGCTGCTGTCTGGTCGTCCGCATGGCTGATGCCGGGTCCGCAGGCGACTGCCAGCAAGGCGGCCAGAAACGCCAGTGCCCGTGCGCAAAACCGGGACAGAGGCGGGGCGGGCGGTTGGCATGCCGGGAATGCGGCCATGGGCAGGCTCCAGAATGGTTGCGGTAACATTTTTTCACGAATGGGCTTGGCGCAGACCAAAAATTTATGGTAGCGCTATCATAAATGATGGCGCGGGTAAAGGCGACAGGGTGGGATTTCCTGTCTGCCAGATGTCCGTAGCGTCGGCCACGCGGGAGGGCGTGCCGGCCATGGTCCATCAAGGAACAGGGGAAGGGTCCATGAATACCGGTCTGTCCAGTCTTTGGCGGCCTGATCGCGCGTGCACCAACGTGCCGCCGTTCGGCTTTCCGGCATGCCTGCCCCGCACCACTATTCACACTGAATTCCAATGAGCAAGGACACCTGACCATGACCTGTTTGGGGCGGATTTTGACCAAGAACCTGAAAGCCGGCCTGTTGGCGGGCGCGGCCCTGCTGGCTTTGGCGGCCTGCGGCGATACTGACCAGTCGGCAAGCCCGGCAAGCGGCGTCGCCCTGTGGCCGGTGACCCACAGCCCGGTCAAGGACAGCGCCGAGGTCAGTGCGCAGATCGAGGCGCTGATCGCGCGCATGAGCCTGGAGGAAAAGGTCGGCCAGATCATGCAGGCGGAAATCCAGTATATCACACCCGCTGAGGCCAAGGCCTATCATATCGGCTCCATCCTCAATGGCGGTGGTTCGCTGCCGAACCGGGACCGCCACGCCACGCCGACCGACTGGCTGAAAATGGCGGACGATTTTTACGATGCCTCGCTTGATGTGTCGGACGGTGGTGTCGCGATCCCGATCATCTGGGGTTCCGATGCCGTGCATGGCCACAATAACGTGGTGGGTGCAACCATCTTCCCGCACAATATCGCGCTTGGGGCCGCGCGTGACCCCGACCTGATCCGCCGCATCGGCGAAGCCACGGCACAGGAAGTGCGGGTCACCGGCATCGACTGGACCTTTGCGCCCACCCTGGCCGTTGCCCGCAACGACCGCTGGGGCCGTACATACGAGAGCTATTCCGAAAACCCGGATGTCGTGTGGGCCTATGCCGCCGCGATGGTCGAAGGCCTGCAGGGCGTGCCGGGCACGCCCGAGTTTCTGGATGCCAACCATGTGGTCGCCACGGCCAAACATTTCCTGGGCGATGGCGGCACCGAGGAAGGTGACGATCAGGGCGATGCGAAGCTCAGCGAGCAGGAGCTTGTCACCATCCATGGCGCCGGTTATGGCCCTGCCATCAATGCCGGTGTGCAAAGTGTCATGGCCAGTTTCTCGTCCTGGAACGGGGTCAAGATGCATGGCAACCACTATCTGCTGACCGACGTGCTGAAAGACCGGATGGGCTTCGACGGCCTTGTGGTGGGCGACTGGAACGGCCACGGCCAGTTGCCGGGCTGCACCAATGCTTCGTGCGCGGCATCCATCAATGCCGGGGTCGACCTGATCATGGTGCCGCAGGACTGGAAGCAGATGTATGAAAATACGCTTGCGCAGGCGCAGGCGGGCGAGATTCCGCTGGATCGGCTTGATGACGCGGTGCGGCGCATCCTTCGGGTCAAGGAACGGGCCGGTTTGTTTGAAAAAGGCAAACCGTCCGAACGCGGTATCGCCGGCAAGGACGGCATTATCGGCAGCGCCGGACACCGGGCCATCGCACGCGAAGCCGTGCGGAAAAGCCTCGTGCTTCTGAAGAACAAGGGCCATGTGCTGCCGATCAACCCCACCTCCACTATCCTTGTGGCCGGTGACGGCGCCGACAATATCGGCAAACAGTCCGGCGGCTGGAGCGTGACCTGGCAAGGCACCGGCAACAGCAATGCCGACTTCCCGGGCGGCACATCCATCTACAAGGGCATCAGCGATGCAGTTTCGGCGGCTGGCGGCAAGGCTGTCCTGTCCGCCGACGGCAGTTTTGATGCCAGGCCCGATGTGGCCGTGGTGGTGTTCGGCGAAAATCCCTATGCCGAAGGGCAGGGTGATGTCGATACGCTCGAGTTCGAGCCCGGCAACAAAAAAAGCCTGGCCGTGCTGAAGGCACTGCATGATGCCGGCATCCCGACCGTGTCGGTGTTCCTGTCGGGCCGGCCCCTGTGGGTGAACCCGGAACTGAATGCATCCGATGCTTTTGTTGCGGCCTGGTTGCCGGGCACGGAAGGTGAAGGTGTCGCTGACGTGCTGGTCGCGGACACGGACGGCAATGCGCGGCACGATTTCCATGGCCGGCTGTCCTTCTCCTGGCCCAAACTGCCGAAGCAGGATGTGCTGAATGTCGGCGAGCCGGGCTATGATCCGCTGTTCGCCTTCGGTTATGGC
The DNA here is from genome assembly GCA_006226495.1 of Alphaproteobacteria bacterium. Classification (GTDB taxonomy): domain Bacteria; phylum Pseudomonadota; class Alphaproteobacteria; order Sphingomonadales; family Kordiimonadaceae; genus Kordiimonas. The sequence continues at coordinate 55,110 of SBGU01000010.1, read as the reverse complement.
CTGAGCTACGACGGCACGGACGAGGGGCCGGCCGACCTGCCGGAAGATGTGCCGGGTGTGCTGTCGGGCGACGTGCAGCAGATTGCGCTCTATGCCGGCAGGCCCATGGCGCCCTGGCATATCATGATCGGCGACAGCCAGACGGCGCAGATCCTGTCCGGCGCGCAGGCGGTGCTGACCACCGGCACCGTGTCCATCCACACCACCGACAAGGACATTCAGGAAGATGCGCTTCTGGTGCGGTTCGAAGCACCCGGCAGTGTGTTCATGGAAGGCGGCACGCCGCTCGATCTGTCAGGTTATCTTGCCGCCAACGGCCTCCTGAGTTTCGATATCCGGGTTGATGCCCTGCCGGAAGGCGGCATGGACATGACCCTTGGCTGCGGCAACGGCTGCGAACGCCGCATCCCGATGTCGGACCATCTGAAAACCCTGGACGGGCAGGGCTGGCAGCGGCTGGCCGTGCGCCTGAGCTGCCTTGCGGACGACGGCGACACCTTCAATGCCGTACCGGTGCCGTTCCGGCTGGAAAGCAAGGGCAAGGGCGCCATTGCCATCGCCAATATCCGTGTGGAACAGGTTGGAAGCGATACCATGCGCTGCCCCGCGCACTGAACCACGCCCCTGACGGCCTGTCGCCAGGAACACAAATGCGGGCCGGGCATATGTCCGGCCCATATTCATTCCAGGGCGCCGCCACCGGCGCACGGACAGTGCGCTCCATACAGCCTGGGGTGGCCTGCAAGAGGATAGAATCACTTGCATTGGCGACCGGGTTTCGTGGGCCTGCGCCAGTTTTGCGCGCTGGTGCAAACCTTGTCCTGAGCCCCGGAAATGCCCGGATTTCCTGACGTCAGCAAAGGGCATGACATTTATATGATAATACTTCTAGACAGGAATGATTGTTGTATGGTAGCGCTACCATACAAGCGAAATGGTCATCGCTTAGGGAAGGAACATCCGGCGCTTTGAGGTGGGAACATCAAGGGGTTCGGGAGGGGAGGAAATATGAGTCAGAATTCTGACAACGAATTTTGCACGCGCATCGGCGGCCCGTCGTCGCGTGTCATGAACCGGGTCCGCAGCTCGCTTCTTATGGGCGTTTCAACATGCCTGCTGGCCTGGCCGTCTGTGGCGGCAATGGCCCAGGACTCCAATACGGCGGACAGCACTGCCACCGCCGACAAGGCAGACGACAAGGACGACGATACCTCCACCCTGGAGGAAATCACCGTCACCGGCCTTCGGGCGTCGGTCATGTCGTCGATCCAGTTCAAGAAACAATCCGAACAGGTGGTGGACAGCATCTCCGCACAGGACATCGGCGCCCTGCCTGACCGCAGCGTATCCGAAGCCCTGCAGCGCGTACCGGGTGTAACCCTTCAGCGCACCAACGAAAACCGCGACCCGGCCCGCCTTGCGGCCGAAGGTGGCGGTGTGTTCGTGCGCGGCCTGTCGTGGGTGCGTTCCGAAACCAACGGTCGCGACGTATTCTCGGCCAACAATGGCCGCGGCCTGAGCTTCGAGGACGTCTCGCCCGACCTTCTGGCCGGTGTCGATGTTTACAAGAACCCGTCCGCCGACATGATCGAAGGCGGTGTTGGTGGCCTTGTGAACCTGCGCACCCGCAAGCCGTTCGATGCGGATGGCCGCATCATCGCGGCGTCGGTCGACTATAACTATGCCGACCTGCGCGACAAGGGCTACTGGTCCGGCAACGCGCTTTACAGCAACCGCTGGCAGGTGGGCGAAGAAGGCGATATCGGCATCCTGCTTTCGGGCAGCATCGGCAATATCGGCAACCGTACCGACAGCATCCAGCTTGGCCGCTACGAGCCGACGGCCCTGCCGGTGGACCAGGACGGCCTGTCGGCCGGCACCACGGTCCTGATCCCCAACTCGGTCGGCTGGCGCCGGATCGACTGGCAACAGAAACGCACGGCGTTCGACGGCGTGCTGCAGTTCCGCCCGAATTCGGAAATGGAATTCACCTTCGAAGCCCTGGTTGCCAAGGCAACGCCAGAGGATATCGAACATGCGGCCGGCATTTTTTCGGCCCCGTCCAACTGTTCGGAAGCCACGTTCAACGACGATACCAAGGCGCTGGAGACCGGTAGCTGTTCTGCGGCGAACCTGGATTTCGACACCCGCTATGGCAAATCGACCAAGATCACGCGGGACTTCTCCGGTCACTGGAGCTGGACCCCGAACGAGAACTGGTCTTTCAGCGCCGACGTACAGCGTGTTTCGTCCGAAGCCGATGTGCTGAGCTTCACGGTCTTTACCGAACTGGGCATCGAAAACGGCTTCTACAGCGCCCTTCGGCCTGATTATACCTTCGATTTCTCCGGCAATACGCCGTCGCTGCAGTTCACCGAAAATACCGGTGGTGCCATGGATGACGCCTCCAACTACTGGTGGGCCGCCGCGATGGACCATATCGAACGCAACACCGCGGGTTCGTGGGCAGAGCGTGCGGATGTGGAATACAGCTTCACCAACAACAGCTTCCTGAAATCGTTCCGCATGGGTATCCGGGCGACACAGAAGGAATCGATCACCCGCCAGACCGGCTGGAACTGGGGTTTGCTCGCGAACCAGTTCTGGGGCAACGGCGGTGGCGCGCCCGTCTGGCTGGATGAAGATCCGGGCAGCGTTGGCCTGCCGGGCCAGGCCGAGCTGTTCACCTATGACAATTTCTTCCGTGGTGACGTCGGCCTGCCGGGTGTCGGCTGGTTCCCGTCGGCTGACCTGGTCAGCAACGGTACCGCCAATGCCTACAGCTACCTGCAATCCACCCTGACCTCGGGTTGGGGCTGGGCGCCGCTCAATGAAGACAGCTATGACAGTGCGGCACCGGGGTCCGACAACGTGACCGGCGGTATCAGCACTCAGAAGGAAAGAACCAAGGCCATCTACGGCTTGCTGCGCTTCGGCCAGGAAGACGGGTCCCTGGGGCATTTCGACGGTAACCTGGGTCTACGTGTCGTGCAGACGGACAATACGGCCATTGGCCTCTTGACCATCAACGCGCCGCAGCAGGTGATGTCGGTTGACGCCTGTACCGCACAGAACGGCTCTGCCGCCTGTGCCGACCTTGCGGCAGCAATCGCCTTCACCAGCGGTGATACCACGCTCGACAATTACGAGTTCAAGAACAAATATACGGACGTGATGCCCAGCCTGAACCTGCGCTTCTTCCTGCAGGAAGACCTGCAGTTGCGTCTGGCGGTTGGCCGCGCCATTGTTCGCCCGAACTTCGCACAGATGTCGCCCTACAACACCCTGTCGTTCGCCTTCGAGGATGATGGTTTTACCCTCAAATCGGTCGATGGCCGCACCGGCAATGGTGGCAACCCCTACCTGAAGCCGACCAAGTCGAACCAGTTTGACATCAGCCTTGAATATTATTTCGCGAATGCGGCCAGCTTCACGTTCGCGGCCTTCTACAAGGACATCAAGGACTATGTCTATGCCGGTTCGTCGCTCGAGACCTACACCGCCAACGGCCAGGAGCTGGAGTTCAACGTAACCCGCAGCATCAACGGCGAAGAAGGCAGCATCAAGGGCTTCGAGGTCGCGTACCAGCAGTTCTTTGACTTCCTGCCGGGTGCCCTGTCCGGCCTCGGCCTGCAGGCGAACTTCACCTTCGTCGATTCAAGTGGTGGTGCCAACCTGGCAGTGAACGTGCTGGACCCGGCCCAGATCGACAACGCGGCTGATACCAGCCTGCCGCTTGAAGGCCTGTCGCGCTATGCCTATAACGTCGCGCTTTTGTATGAAAAATACGGCGTGTCGGCCCGGCTCGCCTACAACTGGCGCGATGCTTACCTTCTGACCACGTCCGCCGCGAACCTGAACGCACCTGTGTGGGCCGAAGATTACGGCCAGCTCGACGGTTCGGTCATGTTCGATATCACCGACAATATCAAGATGGGCATCCAGGCCACCAATATCCTGAACGCCCGCACCTACCTTGATGTCGGTGGTGCCGAAACGCACCCGCGCTACAGTTGGACCAACACCGACCGCCGGATCGCGGCTGTAGTACGCACGAGGTTCTAGACGCCCCTCCCAGGGCAGATTGGGGCCTGACCCGGGCAAGTGCACGTTTGCCCGGGTCTTTTTTCAGGGTGGGATTGTCCGCGGAATATGGTTAGATACCGTCATGCTGCAAACCGTGTCTGATAAGGCGATCCGATCCATCCTGATTGTGGGTGGCGGTACCGCCGGCTGGATGACCGCAGCCGCGCTGGCGCGGTTTGTGGACCCCGCGGTTTGCAAGGTCACCCTGATTGAATCAGACGATATCGGTACCGTCGGCGTCGGCGAAGCCAGCGTGCCGCTGTTGCGCCAGTTCAATGGTGTGCTGGGCATCGACGAACGCGATTTCATCCGGGCAGTCGGCGGCACCTTCAAACTGGGCATCGAATTCAGGGGCTGGGGTGGGCCCGACCAATCCTATTTTCACGGCTTTGGCGACTTTGGCGACGATATCGAAGGCATCGCGCCGCACCATCACTGGCTGAAACTGCACCGGATGGGCGATACCAGCAACATCAGCGCCTACAGCCTGCCGCATGCGCTCGCGAGCCGGGGGCGGTTCGCGCCGCCCGAAATGCTGGGCGGCAACGCCGACTATAATTATGCCTTCCATTTTGATGCCGGGCTTTATGCCCGGTTCCTGCGCGCCTATGCCGAACAAAGGCAGGTGAAGCGCCTTGAAGGCCGCATCACCGATGTGGCGCTGGATGGTGAAACCGGCCATATCGTGGCGGTCACCACCGCTGACGGCACGCGCCATGAAGCCGATTTTTTCGTGGACTGTTCCGGCTTTTCGGGCCTGTTGATCGAAGGCGCCCTGAAGACCGGTTACCAGGACTGGCGCCACTGGCTGCCGTGCGACCGTGCCGTGGTCGTGGCCACCGAAGCCGACGCCGCCCCCGCGTCGCATACGGTGTCGACCGCGCAAGAGGCCGGCTGGCAGTGGCGCATCCCGCTGCAGCACCGTACCGGTAACGGTTATGTGTACGCCAGCCCCTATATGGACGACGACAAGGCGCGCGAAACCCTGCTGGCCAACGGCACGGGCAGGGCGCTGGGCGAGCCCCGGTTGTTGAAGTTCATGACCGGCCGGCGCAACCGTTTCTGGAACGGCAACTGTGTGGCTGTGGGTCTGTCCGGCGGTTTCATGGAACCCCTCGAGAGCACCAGCATCCAGTTGATCCAGACCGCCATCGTGCGGCTGATCGAACATTTCCCGGACCGGGATTTTTCGGCCGTGCTGGCGGATGAATATAACCGCCTTGCGGTCAGCGAGTTCGAGCGTATCCGCGATTTCCTGATCCTGCATTACCATCTGGCCGGGCGCGAGGATGGCCCCTTGTGGGACCATTGCCGCCGCATGGATGTGCCCGAAACGCTTCAGCATAAGATCGAGGTCTTCAGGGCAACCGGCAAAGTACCCATGCTGTCGGAAGAAAGTTATCAGGAAGCGAGCTGGGTTTCGATTTTCCTGGGCAACGGTTTCCTGCCGGACCGGTATGACCCGCTCATTGACCGGATCGACCCCGTGCGCCTGAAGGCCGGTATGCAGGCCCGGCGGGACGCGATCGCCCGCACTGCCGACGCGGTCGGCAGCCACCAGGCCTTCATCCAGCGTTTCTGTCCGGCGAGGGTGGCATGATGAAACCCGAATACAAACCCGAAGACAGGGTGCAGGATATCGTTATCGCCGGTGGCGGCACTGCGGGCTGGATGGCGGCGGCCATCCTGTCGGCAGCCATGGGCGGCACCTGCAACATCACGCTCGTGGAATCCGACGATATCGGCATCATCGGGGTTGGCGAAGCCACGATTCCGCCGATCCAGTTGTTCAACCGTATCCTGGGTATCGACGACAATGACTTTGTGCGCGCGACCCAGGCCACCTTCAAGCTGGGCATCGAATTCGCCGACTGGAAGCGCCTGGGCCATACCTATTTCCACCCGTTCGGGCGCTATGGCGACGACTTTGGCATGGCACCGTTCCACCAGCATTGGCTGAGGGCACGGGCGCTCGGCGACACCTCGCCGTTCGAGGCCTATTCGCTGACGACGCAGGCAGCCTATGCCGGCAAGTTCCGGCGTTCGGACAATAACCCGCGTTCGGTGTTTTCAACCTTTTCCTACGCCTATCATTTTGATGCCACCCTCTATGCCCGGTTCCTCAGGACCTATGCCGAACGGCGCGGTGTCGTGCGGCGCGAAGGCCGCATTGCCAATGTCGCGCTTGATGGCGACAGCGGTTTTGTCGCGGCACTGGAAATGGAAGACGGCGGTCGCATCGCCGGTGACCTGTTCATCGACTGCACGGGCTTCCGCGGCATGCTGATCTCCGGTGCGCTGGGCGTGGGCTTCGAGGACTGGGCAGACTGGCTGCCCTGCAACCGGGCAGTGGCCGTGCAGTCCATGAATATGGTCGATCCCGTGCCCTATACCCGGTCCACCGCGCGGGGTGCCGGCTGGCAGTGGCGCATTCCGCTGCAGCACCGCACCGGCAACGGGCTGGTCTATTGCAGCGACTATATGTCGGACGATGAAGCGGCGGAAACCCTGCTTGCCAACCTGGACGGCAAAGCGCTGACCGAGGTGAAGCCCATCCGTTTCCAGGCTGGGCACAGGGCCAAATACTGGCACAAGAACTGTATTGCGCTGGGCCTTGCGTCCGGGTTCCTGGAGCCGCTCGAGAGCACCAGCATCCACCTGATCCAGACCGGCATCACCAAACTGTTGTCCTGGTTTCCGGACAAACATTGTGCGCCGGAACTGGCCGCCGAATATAATCGCCAGACCCAGAATGAATATGACCGCGTGCGCGATTTCCTGGTGCTGCATTATCATGCCACCGAACGGGACGACACGCCCTTCTGGCAGCATTGCCGCAACATGCCGATCCCGGACAGCCTGGCGGAAAAGATCGAGATGTTCCGCCATTCTGGCCGGCTGATCAGCCGCAGCTTCGACATGTTCCAGGATTCAAGCTGGCTGGCGGTCATGCTGGGGCAGGGCATCATGCCCGAAAGCTTCGACCCGATGACAAACAGCATGCTGCCCAGCGATCTTGCCAGCATCCTGGGGGGCATGAGCAAGGTGATCCGCGACACAGTCGCGGCCATGCCGACACAGAAACAATTTATCGATATGAACTGCCGCGCCGCTTCGGCCTAGGTTTTCTGGAGGGAGAAACCGACCATGCGTCTCAGGACACTTTTCGCCGCGCTTATGCTGTTAGCGCAACCATCGTTCGCTGCGGACATTCCGCACCTTGAGACGAAGGATGGCCGCCATGCGCTGATCGTGGACGGTGAACCGTTCCTGATGCTGTGCGCGCAGGTGAACAATTCCAGCAACTGGCCCGCCATGCTGCCCAAGGTCTGGCCGGTGATGGACGAACTGGGTGTGAACACCATCCAGGTGCCCATTGCCTGGGAACAGATCGAACCGGTTGAAGGCCAGTTCGATTTCTCCTTCCTGGACCAGCTTCTGACGGAAGCGCGCGCCCATAAGGTGCGGTTGATCCCGCTTTGGTTCGCGACCTGGAAAAACACCGGCCCCGCTTATGCACCCTCGTGGGTAAAGCTGGATAACACGCGCTTCCCGCGCATGCTGAATGGTGAAGGCAAGGTGCATTATGCGCTGTCGCCGTTCGCGGAAAGCACGCTTGCCGCCGATACCAAGGCGTTTGTGGCGCTGATGGAACATATCAAGAAGGTCGACAAGCAGAATACCATCATCGCCGTGCAGGTGCAGAACGAGCCCGGCACTTATGGCAGCGCCCGTGACCACAGCCCCGCAGCCAATGCCGCCTTCGCGGCAGAGGTGCCGGAAGCCGTGCGTGCGCATTTCGGCAAGGACAAGGGCACCTGGGCGGAACTGTTTGGCAAAAACGCCGACCTGTATTTCCACTCCTGGGCGGTCGCCAGCTATATCGACAAGGTCGCCGCCGCCGGCAAGGCGGTGAAGCCCTTGCCCATGTATGCGAACGCCGCGCTGCAGGGCAGTCCGTTCGAGTATCAGGACCCGAATACTTTCGCATCCGGCGGGCCGTCGCACGCGGCCATCGACGCCTGGAAGGCGTCGGCGCCCCATATCGACTGGGTGTCGCCTGATATCTACAACCCCGACCATGCCGCCTATATGGGTTTCCTTGACCATTATACCCGGCCCGACAATGCGCTGTTCGTCGCAGAAACCGGCAATGCCCGGCATTATGCGCGCTATTTTTATGCCGCCATCGGGCGTGGTGCCATCGGCTTTTCGCCCTTTGGCATGGACCGCACGGGCTATGTGAACTATCCGCTGGGTGCCCCCAAGATCAGCGACGAGGTGATTGCGCTTTTTGGCCGCAACTATCACCTGTTCGCCCCGATGCAGCGCCTGTGGGCAAAAAAGGCGTTTGAAGGCAAGGTCTGGGGCTCGTCCGAACCGACCGCCGAAGACGCCAAACACACTGAAATACTGAACCTGGGCAAATACACGGCGACCATCAGCTATGGCCGGCCGCAGTTCGGGTTCGACGATCCGAAGGGCAACGAGTTTCCGATGGGCGGCATCGCCATCGCCGAAATGGGCCCGGATGAATATCTGGTCGCCGGTTTTCAGGCGCGGGTGGCATTTGCCTTCACGAACGACGATGGCACGCCCCTGTTGATGGACCGGGTCGAGGAAGGCCATTTCGACAATGGCAAATGGGTTTTTGACCGCCTGTGGAACGGGGACCAGACCGATTACGGCCTGAATTTCACCTCCGCCCAGCAGGTGCTGAAGGTCAAACTGGCGACGTACCGTTAGGTCGCCCGGGAATTTTGTGGGGAACAAGACGATGAAACATTATTTGAAATCGACCCTGTTGGGTTTTGGCCTGCTGGTTGCCGCCTGCGACAGCGGCCATGATACGCCTGCGGGCAGCTATGAAAAATCCGCCAGCGGCGTGATCGTGACACCGTCCGGTGGTGCCGCCCGCGCGATTGCGCTGGATGTCATCGGCGACGGTATCATCCATGTGGTCGCGAGCCCGACCGGTGTGTTTGATGGCCCCAAAAGCCTGATGGCACCCAACCCGCCCGTGGCCGGCAGTTATGAGGTGACGGCAAGTGGCGGCAAGGTGGTGCTGAAAACCGGCACCTCCTGCGCCGAGGTGGACCTTGCGACCGGCCTGGTCGAGTTTTTCGATGCCGACGGCAACAAGGTGCTCGCGGAAGCCGGCCAGCCTACCTTCACGCCCACCATGGTGCAGGGCCAGCCCTATGTGAAGGCCAGCCAGCAGTTCAACAAGGGCACGGACGAAAGCTTCTACGGCCTGGGCCAGCACCAGAATTTCCAGATGGACTGGAACGGCGAGGACCTTGAACTGGCCCAGCACAATATGGACATCGCGATCCCGATGGTGCTGTCGACCGGGGGTTATGGCCTTCTGTGGGACAATAATGGCGTCAGCCGCTTCGGCAACCCAGAGCCCTACAAATTCGTGGGCGATGGCCTGAAGGTGGAAAGTGACGGCAAACCGGGCTTCAAGGCGCAATATTTCCTGGGCGACACCCTGGCGGTCGAGCAGCAGGAAGCCTTCATTGATTACGAATTTATCGAGGACCAGGCAAAATGGCCGGAAGCCGCCAAGGCGCAGACCGTGGCCGCTACGTCCGGGCAGAACACCGCCGGCAACGCGGTGCAGACCCAGCGTGTGACCTGGACCGGTGACGTGACCGCGGATGAGACCGGCACCTACAAGTTCCAGCTTTATGGCTCCAGCTATTTCAAGGTCTATGTTGGCGACAAACTGGTGCTGGACCGCTGGCGCCAGAACTGGAACCCCTGGTTCCATAATTTCGAGGTGCCGATGACCGCGGGCAAACCGGTTGCCTTCCGCGTCGAATGGGAACCGAATGCAGGTTATATCGCCCTTCAGTACAACAAGCCGCTCGCCGACGCCGACCGCCATTCCCTGTGGATGACATCGGATGTCGCCCGCGCGGTGAATTATTATTTCATCCCCGGCAAGACGCTTGACGATGTGGTTGCGGGCTACCGCACCCTCACCGGCAAGGCGGTGATGATGCCCAAATGGGCCTACGGTTTCTGGCAAAGCCGCCAGCGCTACAACACCCAGGCCGAAGTGCTGGGTGTGGTGAAAAAATACCGGGAGCTGAATATCCCCATCGATAATATCGTGCAGGACTGGTTCTATTGGCGCGAAGACCAGTGGGGCAGCCACGAGTTCGACCCCGCCCGCTTCCCGGACCCCAAGGGCATGATCGATCAGGTGCATGACATGAATGCCCGTTTCATGATCTCGGTCTGGCCGAAATTCTATCCGAACACGGACAATTACAAGGAACTGGCCGCCAAGGGCTACACCTACCTCGGTAACCTTGAAGCCCACGAGAAGGATTGGGTCGGCCCGGGCTACGAGAATACAGACTATGATCCCTATGCCCCGGAAGCGCGGGCAATCTACTGGCGCCAGATGAAGGAAAAACTGGCGGTACTGGGTGTTGATGCCTGGTGGATGGACGCGACCGAGCCGGACATCCATTCCAACCTGTCCTTGGAACAACGGGCCGACCGCATGGGCCCGACCGCCATGGGGCCGGGCGCCGAGTTCTTCAACAGCTTCCCGCTGGTGCATGCTGAAGGCGTGTATGAAGGCCTCGTCGACATGCACCCGGATACCCGGCCCTTCATCCTCACCCGTTCCGGTTTTGGCGGTATCCAGCGCACGGGGTCCGCGCTCTGGTCCGGCGATATCGCGTCGCGCTGGGAAGACCTCATGGCCCAGGTGGCGGCAGGGGTGAACCTCTCCATGTCCGGCATCCCGAACTGGACCTTCGACATTGGCGGTTTTGCGCTTGAAGATCGCTATACAAGGCAGGACCCGGCGCATATCGAGGAATGGCGCGAACTGAACCTGCGCTGGTTCCAGTTTGGTGCCTTTGTGCCGCTGTTCCGCAGCCATGGCGAATTCCCGTACCGGGAAATCTATGAAATTTCGCCCGAAGGCTCGCCCATGCGCGCGTCCATGGTGTGGTACGATCAACTGCGCTACCGGCTGATGCCCTATATCTACACCATCGCAGCCGACACCTGGCACCATGACGGTACCATGATGCGCGGGCTGGTGATGGACTTTGAAGCCGACAAGAAGGCCCGCAACATCGCCGACGAATATATGTTCGGCCCGGCGTTCCTGGTGGCCCCGGTGGGTGAATTCGGGGCCCGCAGCCGCGCGGTTTACCTGCCCGAAGGCGCCGACTGGTACGACCTGAATACAGGCAAGTTCGCCAAAGGTGGCCAGACCGTTACGGCGTATGCCCCCTACGAGCGTATGCCGGTGTTTGTGCGCGCGGGTTCGATTGTGCCCATGGGCCCTGTCACCCAGTATGTGGATGAAAAGCCGGACGCGACCCTGACCATCACGGTCTATACCGGCGCTAACGGCAGCTTCAGCCTGTATGAAGATGACGGTGTGTCGATGAAATACCGGAACGGCGCCTACAGCCGCATCCCGATGGTCTATGACGACGCTTCGGGTGTGCTGACCATCGGCGCGCGAGAAGGCGGCTATGATGGTATGCCGGAAGGCCGGGCCGTGGTTGTGCGCTGGATGCGCGACGGCAGCGGCATCGATGCCGGTACGGCGGTCGAAACCCCGGTCGATTATTCGGGGACGGAACTGACGGCCCAACGCCCGTTCTGACCGCACGAGCCCAAAAGACAAACCGCCGGCCAGGGAAGCCCATGGCCGGCGGTTTACTTTTTCAGGCTCGATCAGATCGTCAGGTTCTGGCCTTCGATCTTCAGAACCGGGACCGGCACTTCGCCGCGGCGTTCGGGCAGGCTGACCATCAATCCCATTTCGCCGGGAACAACAGGAACCTCGCGACCGTCCATCAGTGTCACACGACCAATGTGCAGGCCGGCCAGTGGTGGCAACACGACCGGTTTTGTCGGCCATTCCATGAAGGCGGCATACAGCACGCCATCCTTCTGCATGTAGCGCACATCTTCTGCAGTGAAGGCGTCCATATGGCCTTCGCCGTGCATGCCGGCACCCACGGTCGTGGGGCCATGGCCATAGGTGCGCCAGGGGCGGCTGCCATGCACGGCCTCACCATTGAGTGCGAACCAGTCGGCAAGGCCGGCGAGGATTTTTTCCTCCTCGTCATCGATGGTGCCGTCGCCGCGCAGCGGGACGGACAACAACAGGTTGCCGTTCTTCGAGACAATATCCATCAGCCGCTGGACCACATTATGCGCCGATTTATAGCCCTTGCGTTCATAAAGTGGCCGATCGTAATGCCAACTGCCGATGCAGGTACAGGTCTGCCAGGGCTCGGGCGATATATGGTCGATGAAGCCGCGCTCGACATCATCCATGATGGCGGCGCGCTGTTCGGGCGGCAGCTTCTTGGCGGTCATCACCACATCGATGTCGCCGGACCAGCCGATGGACTGGTTGTAATAATGGGCCGCGGCCTCCAGCCCCACCTGGCCGAACGGCAGGCTGTAATTGTCCATATAGACAATGTCGGGCCGGTATTTTTCCACCAGTTCCTTTTGGCGCGCCAGCCAGTTGGCGACATATTTGCCGCCGTCGTCGGGGCCATGTTCCATCCACTGGCCGTCGTGCGCGTCGTGCCAGGCATTCATGGCGCTGATGCTGTCGATACCATCCGGCACCACCATATGGCGGCCGGTGTACAGGTCCTGCGGGTCCAGGCCGTCCCACCATGTGCCGGCGCCGTCGGCTTTGGTCAGGGTGTAGGCGTCATAGCGTTTGCCGGCCAGCGGCCCTTCGGCGTCGTACCCATAGGCCACCTGGTACCAGTGCCAGGCATGGCCCGAATGGTTGCTGACCCCAAAACGCAGGCCTTCGGCGCGCACCAGTTTTTCCCACGTGCCGACAATGTCGCGCCTGGGGCCCACATTCAGGGTGTTCCAGGCATGGTGCGAACTGTCGAATGTGTCCAGGTTGTCATGATGGTTGGCCATGGACATGATATATTTGGCCCCGGCTTTTTTATAGAGGCTGAGCAAATACTCGGGCTGCCAGTTTTCTGCTGTCCACTGTCCGATGATATCCAGCATGCCGGTTTTGCCGGGGTGGCCATAATGTTTCAGGTGATGTTCGTAAAAGGGCGTGCCCTGAATATACATCAGCCGGCCATACCAGTCGCCAAACTCGGGCACGCATTGCGGCCCCCAATGTGCCCAGATGCCGAATTTGGCATCGCGGAACCAGTCGGGATAACGGTAATGGCTGGCAAGCGACGCCCAGCTTGCTTCGACTGGGCCACCGGTGGCGGTCGCACCTGCCCGCCAGGATACCGTGCCACCGGCAAGGCCGCCCAGCGTGGCCCCCGCCAGACCGCCCAAAACGGCGCGTCTGCTGATCATTTTCCCATCCCCTTCACCAGACTTTCCTTTGAAATCATCTTATTTATATTATAAAAATGAAGCAAAGGGGAAGGCAAGGTTAGAGCTATGAAAAATCGTGATTTTGTTTCGCGCGCGCGCGCGTGCGTGCGCCTGCTGCCGCTGGCATTTTCCGCAGCGGTTTCGACCAGCGCTTTGGCAGATGATGGCCTGTCGCTGGCACCTGTGTTCAGTGACTATGCGGTGCTGCAGCGCGACCGGTTGGTGCCGGTGTGGGGGCATGCGGCCCAGGGCGCTGAGGTGCAGGTTTCGCTGGGTGGCCAGACCGCGAGCACCAAGGCCGGACCGGACGGTGCCTGGCGCGTGGACGTGCCGGCGCAGGGCGCGGGTGCGGATGTCGGGCTGACCGTCTCGTCAGGCAGCAATCAGCTTTCGCTGCCGCATGTTTCGGTGGGCGATGTCTGGCTGTGTTCAGGCCAGTCCAACATGGAATTCGAGGTGCGCAAGGCCACCAATGCCGATGTGGAAATGCAGGCCAGCGCGGATGCCGGCCTGCGCCTGCTGCTCGTACCCAAAAACACCACAGCAACCCCGCAGGCGGACTTTGCCGTGCCCACCGTCTGGCAGGCTGCTGGCCCGGAAAGTGTGCGCGAATTTTCCGCGGCGTGCTTCTTCATGGGCCAGAAACTTCGGGCCGATACCGGCGTGCCTGTGGGGCTGATCGCCTCGTCCTGGGGTGGTTCGGTGATCCAGGAATGGATCAGCAAACCGCGCCTGCAGGCCATCGGGGGTTATGATGACGGCCTTGAACTGCTTGCCCTCCATGGCACCGACCCCGATGCCGCCGCGGCCAAACAGGGCGCACGTCTTGCGGCCTGGCTGGATGCCCGCATTGGTGCCGCCCAGTGGGGCGCGCCCATAAGCATCGGGCAGGACAAGGCTTTCTGGGAAGACTGGGGTGTGCCGGACTTCGCGGGCTTCGACGGTATCGCTAAATTCGAAGCGACTGTGACGCTTTCAAAGGCCCAGCGCGAAGCCGCCGTGGCGCTGGTGCTCGGCCGTGTGGACGACAGCGACCAGACCATGCTGAACGGTGCGCTTGTGGGCAGCGACAGCGGCTGGGACCGGCTGCGCCGATACCCCGTGAAACCGTCGCAATTGAAGGTTGGTCAGAACACCATCAGCAGCGTTGTGATCGACACCGGTGGTGGCGGCGGTATCTGGGGCCCGGAAGCGCGCGGCATCGAATTGAAGGATGGCACCATCGTGCCGTTTGACGGCAACTGGTCGGTGCGACGCGGACCGCAGCTTGCAGGCCTTGGCAATCCGCCCCTGGTGCCCTGGCAGGCACCGTCCGGCCTGACCACCCTTTATAACGGCATGATTGCGCCGCTCGAACCCTATGCGGTCAAGGGCTATGCCTGGTACCAGGGTGAATCGAACGTGGCCGAGGCCAAACATTATGAAACCCTGCTCACGACCCTGATCGATGACTGGCGCCAGCGGTTTGGCGGCAGCCAGTTCCTGGTGGTGCAACTGGCGGGCCATGGCCCGATGCAGGACCATCCCTATAACCCCGACTGGGCGCACCTGCGGGAAACCCAGCGCCGGGTCGTGGAAGCCGATGCGCAGACAGCCCTGATCCCCGCCATCGATGTGGGCGATATCTACGACATTCACCCCACCAATAAACGCGAGGTTGGCCGCAGGCTGGCGCTGGCGGTCGAACGCACGGACGGCAACCGGGTCGGCACCCATATCAGTGCGGCCCGGTCGGGCGACGGGGTCGATATTTCGCTGGGTCGTGAAGTGCGCCTTCTGGGTGGCAGCGCCGGGCCGGTGGGCTTCGAACTGTGCAACAGCACTGGCGCCTGCCGGTACGTGGATGCGCGCCTTGTGACGCCCGATACCGTGCGGCTGACGGCCATGGCCGGGGATACGGAAGTGCGTTACCTGTGGGCCGACAGCCCGGTGGTCACCCTGTTTGACCTGAAGGGCGTGCCAGTGCCACCCTTCAGGCTGTCGCTTGCCGACTGATGCCGCCTAGCGCGTGTGGCAGCGTTCGTCCGGCACGCCGGGTACACGCTGCCACTGCCAGGTGGGCACCGTCTCGCCGCGCGGCAGGTAGGACACGCTGAAATCCTGCCCGTCCCGGCGGATGGCCAGGGTCAGGATGCCTTCCTGGTCGCCCTGGATGCCGTCCTGCCCCACGGGTTTCAGGATTTCATCACCATTCTGCAGGCCGGCCGCCTCTGCGGCTGAACCCGCCACAAGGCCGCGGATGATGCGCCTGGGTTCGGTCAGGACCGCGGGTTCGAAACCCAGTTCATAGCGGCGCAGCGGTTTTTGGAACCGTTCAAAACACGGGCCGAAGGCGTCTGATGCCGGCAGCGGCGTCGCACCCGCGAGCATCGCGCGGAAGGCTTCGACACCCCTCTCGCCCAGGTCCCGCTGCAGCAGCTTTTCCCAAAGTTCGGGCGTCAGCTTCGTGCCGCCATCCTGCAGGGCCCGCAGTTCCTGTGTCAGGTCGTCCAGCGAACGTTTGCCGCCGCTTGCGTGCCTGAGCGCCTCGTCCACGGTCACAAAATACAGGAAACCCCGGTCATAGGGCAGGGTGCGGATGCGGGTATCTTTCCAGAAGCCTTCGCTGACCGCGCTGTTGGGCAGGTTGCCGAGGAGGTTGGTATAATAGCGCGCGGCATGGAAATTGATGTCGCGCAGGTAATCCCCGGCGCCGATCATGCCGGCCCGGAACGGGAACTCCCGCTGGTAGAAAACCGCCAGTCCCTCGTTGAACCAGCTCAGGGACAGGCCCTCCTCGTGCCCGGACGAGGTCAGCATGCGGGGCTGATAGGTATGGAACATTTCGTGCGACAGGGTGAACTGCAGGTCGGTCAGATCGGTGCCGGTGTCATAGGTCACGACAAACGAATGATGCATGCCGATGCCGCCACCCGGGTTCACGGTATTGCGCCGCATCATCACGCCGTATGGCACCCGGTCGGCCTTGAAAAAACCGATGAAATGTTCGCGCAGGGTTTCGGCCCAGACCATAAGGCCCCTGCCGTCGAACGGCGGTTCGCCCTGCCAGGCCGAGAAAAAGCCGTTGCCGGTGGGGGCGTCCGGATACTGGCCGGTCCGGCCTGCCATCACAAAAATGCTGTCGACCGATTGCATGGCCAGGCGTTCGGGTGCGCCGGTATTCAGGCTGCTGGTGCCGTGGGCGCCGGCGGGCAGGGCCGACAGGTCCCAGTTCAGGCTGACATCATACTCGCCTGATGGCGGACGCAGCAGGAAGGAAGCCGCGCCGGCGGAAACCGCGCCGGCCTCGCTCCTGATCTCGATGGGCGGGGCGGCGCCGCGCGCAGCCGCCGGAACGCCGGTGCTGACCCTGTAGCTGACGCCCACCGTGCCGCAGGTGGCCCGGTCCGGGAACCATTGGCGCAGGGTCTCGGCACCATCGCCTGTATCCCTGGCGGTCAGGGCCAGGGCACCACAGTCATCGTGCGCCTCCAGCGCCTGCAGGCTGGTCGCCACCGTTGTCACATTATAGGTGACATGCCTGAGTTCCAGAAGCGGGCTGTCGGGTGCCACGGCCTGTCCGGCTAGGGTTTCGCTGACCACAAGGCTGTCGATCGTCTGGCCATCCGCAGCCGGCACCGGCTTCAGGACGACGGAAAAATCAGGGGCATCCGGCGTGTCCGCAAACCCGGTCAGGAAGGTGCCGGATAGGGCCGCGACGCAGAGCGCCGCAAGCCTTTGTTTTGTTGCATATGCCACAGTTTGTCCCCTTAAAGGCCGCAACTGTCGGCCGGCACGCTGTCGTTGCGCTGCCACACCCAGGCGTCGGTCGCCGCACCCCGCGGGCTGTAGCTGAAGGACAGTTGCTGGCCGCCGCGTTCCACGGTGACCTCCATCATTTTTGCGGGGTCTTTGCGCAGGTCGTCAAGCGCGGTGAAGCTCAGGATCTTGTCGCCGTTCTGAAGGCCGGCTTTGGCGGCTTCGGAATCCGGTTCAAGGCCGGTCACCAGCTTCAGGCTCATGCGGTCATAACCCAGCACGAAGGGCTTTTCCGAAACCTGTTCAACCGTGAAGCAGGGTGCCAGGCTGTCGGCCGCCGGCACGATGGTCTGGCCCGCGACCATGGCATCGAAGGTGTCCACCGCAGGCTGGCCCAGTTCGCGCTTCAGGATTTCCTTCCATTCGGTCAGGCCGATGCTTTCGCCCGCTTCCTGCCGGTTGCGAACCTCGATCACCAGATCGTCCAGGCTGCGTTTGCCGCCCGACGCGCGCTTCAGGTCGGCATTCAGGCCCGTGAAATACATGAAACCGCGGCCATAGGGCACACGCTGGGCACGGGAATCGGTCCAGAAAATCTGGCCGGCTTCTTCGTTGGTCAGGTTCAGGTGGGCATTGGTGTAATAGTCCCGCGCCCGGCCGTTGATGACCTCCAGGAATTTGTCCAGATCGATGACCCCGGCGCGCAGGGACAACATGCTGGAATAATATTCGGCGGTGCCTTCGGTGTACCAGGCGGTCAGGGCATGGGGTTCACCGCCATTGAGGCGCGGCCAGTTGTGGGCGGTTTCGTGCGCCAGCAGCATGGCCGGGCTTTCGACACTGCCCTGGCTGCTGTCGCCAACCCCGAACATGAAGGATTTGGCAAGCCCGCTGCCACCACCCGCAGGATAGGGGTTCAGGCGCAGGAACACACGGTAGGTCGAGCCGACATCGCCAAAGAAGTTGGCCATATAGCTGTAGAGCGCATGGATATCGTCGGCAGTTTTCTTGGCATCGAACGGCGGCTCGGACAACCAGTAGAAACCGAAATCACCCTGGGTCTGGGGTTCGCTTTTCACGGGGCCGACCGCATAATAGGAAAAGGCCAGCACCTCGGCGGGTGCGACGGTTGTCTGGTCGCCTTCACCCAGGCTCCAGATACCGCGCGTGCCTTCGGGCGCATCCGACATGTCCCAATGCATCTTCAGGGTATAGGGGGTTTCGGTCGCGGGCAGGGCATAAAAATAGACCCCCGCACCCATCAGGCCATCGCCCTGTTGCCTGAGGTCGAACAGGGGGCCGTTGCGGGTGGACGCATCCACGTAGCGCGGCGCGGTGCCGAATTTTACGGTCACATCGCCCACGGTGTCGCGGTCGACCGTCCAGTGGCGGTATACGCCGGTGGGCGTCGGGTTTTCATCAACTTCGGTCAGGACCAGGGGGCCCTTGTCGTCGCTGACAGACAGGTCGTTGCTGCCATAACGCGCGGTCGGGGTGCTGACGATTGTGGTTGGCATCCTCAGAAGTTTGCCGCCAGCCCTCACGTCGGGCGCCGGCAGTTTCATGGTCACATCCAGCCGGTCGATGGTCTGGCCGGTCGCGTGCGGCGCCAGGGTTACCGCCAGCGGCGGCGGCCCGGCAGGTGCGGCCTGTTCCTGTTCGGCTTTTTCGCTGCAGCCAGACAGCAAAAGGGCACCACCGGTGGTGATGCCGACAATAAGGCCCGTCAGTTTGTTTCCGACTTTCATGGTTCTGTTTCCTCGCTGTTTCCCGTTTATGATACACGACCGGCCCCGCATTGGGGGCCGGCCGCATTGTTTTTTTAGAATTTCACCGTGGCGCCGGCCCAGAACTGCCGCCCGATGATGTCGCCATACGACAGGCTCGGGTAGGAGGGCTGTTTGTTGGTGAAGTTCGAGACACCGGCCCGCACAACAAAGCTGCCAAAATCATAGGTGCCTGAAATGCTGTGGGTGGTGTTGCTTTCCAGTACCGGGTTCGGCGTGCTTTCGATGGTCGCATCCGGTGCGGCCAGCACGTCATCCAGGTAATAGAGCTGGTAGGTCACACGCAGCGGGCCATTGATATATTTGGCATCGAAGCGGCCAACCCAGTCCGGCATGGTGGCGGTGTTTTCATAGTTCGTGAAGGTGGTGCCGGTCACCGATGTGGTGAACAGGCTGTTGTGCGTGGCTTCCACACCCAGGTCCAGGGTGCCGGCTTCGCCCGGAAGGTCGAACACATAGTTCACATGGTAAACTTCGCCCCGGTATTTCATCACACCCGCGTTGAAGGTGGTGATACGACCGGTAACAACCGTGCCGCCCGGATAGGTGCCATCATCCGCTGCAAGGCGGCTGAAGGCGCCGCACACGTCTGCCGGCTGTTCGACCGAATCATAGCAGGCTTCCATGAAGTTCTGCGTGTCGAAGGCCACCAGGCCGTCCTTCAGGTCGATTTCCACCCGGTCGACCGCGATGGTCAGGCCCGGAATGGCCACCGGCTGCAGCACAAGGCCGAAGGTCAGGGTGTCGGAAACCTCGTTCCTCAGGTCCGCGTTACCGCCCGTGGTAACGTTGGCCACCGTGAAGTTTTCTGCCGGGTCCTGGAAGTCGGCCAGGTCACCCCAGCTCGGGTTCGCGGCAAACAGGGCCTGACAGTTGGCACGGCGCACAGCCGGGTTCGGGCCGCCATCGATGCGGTCGGCATCACAGGGGTCATACCCCACGGCGTCAAGCGACGTGGTGCTGGGCGCATAAAGCTGGGTCAGGGTCGGCGCGCGGAAGTTCCGGCTGCGCGACGCCCGGAGGGTCAGGCCGTCAACCGGCACCCAGCGCAGGCCCACGTTCCAGACATTTTCCGTGCCGGCGGTCGAGTTATCGACAAAACGGTAAGCGGTGCTGAGTTCCAGTTCCTTGACGAGCGGCAGGGTCACGTCAGCCCCCAGAAGCGGGATCAGCAGCTCGGCCGAGAATTCGTCGGTGTTGTATTTGCCCGACTGCGGCACTTCCATGGTGCCGGTGCCAAACAGGCCAAGCTGGTTGGCTTCCATCGGTACAAACGACGCTTTTTCATAGCGATGTTCGTAAGCGGTGCTGAACTTGACCTCGCCTGCCGGCAGGTCGAACAGGCCGCCGCCGAAGCTGGCGACAAAATCAAGCTGGTCGTTGACATAATCAAGGCCGGCTTCGGTTGCGACATAGTCGCGGGCCGCGTCGCTGACATTGCCGTTGCCAAACGGGTTGATCGGCGCACAGGACGCATCGTCGTTGGTGGAATCCGCGTCGGCATTGATGGCGCAAACGATGTTGCCCGAACCGTCAAGCGTGGCGTTGATGGCATTATTGTAGGCGGAATTGATCACTTCCCAGCGGCGCTGCTGGCCTTCAACCCGGCCATAGCTGCCGGCAACCGACCAGTAGAAATCACGCCCGCCGGCTGAAAAGTCGCCGTCCAATGCGATCATGCCGCGATAGGTGTCGGTCTTGGAAACCTGCTGGTTGTCGGGCACCAGGTCATAGAAATATTTCGACAGCCACATGGGCGCGCCGAAACCGAAGCCCGGGGAAATGGCGGTCAGGGCTTCCTTGGCCTGGTCGGTCAGGAACGGGTTGTTGATCGTGAACATGATCGGGCCGGCACCGCTGGCGGCCGAGTTCAGCACCGTGCGGCTTTGGCCTTGCGGCGTTTCCGTGCCTTCGGTGCGCGCGAACAGGAATTCGGTCGACAGGACGACATTGTCGTTGATGTCATAATGGCCGATCATGTTGGCGGTGAACCGCTCGACGCCGGTGCGCAGGCCCGCAAGGTCGCTGTAGCGGAAGCCTTCGCCGCCCTGTGCGAACGGAATGCCCAGGATTTCACCCGGGTTATAGGCAACCACATTGCCATTGCTGTCGAACTGGATCGCATGGCCGTCCTGCATGGCCAGGAAGTTCGGCAGCGGCGCCGGGATCGTGTAGACGATACCGTTCGAGTTGAAGTTCCAGAAATGCGCGTCCAGGATCTCGCGCACGGCGGGGATGCCGTCGTCCGGGCCGGTATCGTCCGCGTTGCCCTGGGTGATGCGCGACAGGTTGCTGCGCGGACGGTCGGCAAATGCGAGGGTGTCGGTTTTCGACCATTCGACATTGAGCGCGATATTGCCGCGGCCATCGGCGAAGTTCTTGCCGAAGGTGCCGCGCAGGTTATAGACCGGGTAATCGCCGTAATCGGAGATGCTGGCCTGGCCATCAAGCTCGATGCCTTCGAAATCCTTTTTCAGGATATAGTTCACCACGCCGGCGATGGCATCGGAACCATACACGGCGGCACCACCGGCCTGCACGACTTCAACACGTTCCAGAAGGCCGACGGGGATGATGTTGGCATCCACCTGCGCGTCGCCAAGGCCGCTCGACGAGGTCACCATACGGCGGCCGTTCACAAGCGTCAGGGTCCGACCGGTTCCCAGCCCGAACAGGTTCGGGAACTGCTGGCCCGAGCCGGAGGAGCTGCCGTCGCCCGCCGCCTGGTTGAGCTGTGGCGTGATCGAGGTCAACTGGTTCAGCGCGTCAGCGGCGCTCACGTAACCCCGATCCTTGAACGTGCTTTCGTCCACGGTCAGTTGCGGGGCACTGGTGTCGGCCTGCGAGCGCTTGATGCGCGAGCCGGTGACAACGATTTCCTCAAGTTGAACAGTGGCCTCGGTATCCGTGGCCGTGTCCTGTGCCGTCGCCGGCATGGCCAACGCCCCAAGGCTGGCCAGCATGGTCGACGAGACGAAGACTCTTTTTATCTCAGGTTTCATCCGAACCTCTCCCGTTATAGGGCGCTTGTGCGCCAGTCTCCCTGATTCCCGGCCTGGATGCCGAGTTAGCTATAATTATAGTCACGTGTGGGGTATTTTCTTGTCGAATGCCGTGGCTGGCGGGGCCTTCCGGGCATACTTTATGCTGATCTTTTCCTGCATGGGCATAATTATGCGCCCCTCAGCGAACGGCCACTGCCGGCGTGTGGCGGGTGCGGTATTCCCGCACGCCGGCCTCGAACCGCGCCAGCGATTTGTCGAGCTCGTCGGCATCCAGCCCAAAGCCGATGCGTACATAACCCGGGGCGCCGAAATATTCGCCCGGCACCACAAACACGCCGTGCCGTTCGGCCAGCCAGTCGGTGAACAGGATCGTGTCGTCGATACCCACCAGCCGGATGAAGGTGATGCAGCCGAATTCGGGCAACTGGCCTTCCACAAGCCCGGCCTGCAGCCAGCGCTGCATATAATAGTCCATCACCGGGCGCGCGCGGCCAAAGATGGTGATCCAGTAGTCGTCGAACAGGCGCCGGTTTTCCATCACCATCGCGGCGACCGCGTGGGACAGTTTCGAGACCCCGAATTCGAACTGGTCATTCAGTTCCCTGACCGGGTCCAGCGCTTTTTCCGATGCCACGATCCAGCCGCAGCGCAGGGTATCCAGGCCATAATTCTTGGTCAGGCTGCTGACGCTGAAGAAACGGTCCGAGATTTGTGCCGCCGGCGTGAAATGGCCGGGCACGCGGGCATAATCGCTGTAAACCTCGTCCACCGCGACCAGAAGGTCGTGTTTGTCGGCAAGGGCGGCCAGCGTCCGGAGGGTGCTTTCGTCGATCAGCGCGCTTGAAGGATTGTGCAGGTTCGACAGCACGATCATGCGGGTATTGGGTTGCACCAGCGCCGCGATGGCGTTGACATCAAGCGAAAAGCCGTCGCCGGTGCGCCAGAAATAGTCGACAGCCACAGATTGCTGCTGTGCCAGATTGGCGAACAGGTCGAAACCCGGACGTTCGACCAGGATATGGTCGCCGGCCTTCAGGTGGGCGCGGTAGATCATCGCCATGCCGCCGGTGGCCCCGGTGGTACACAGCACCTGCCGGCGGCCAACCTGATACTGGTGCGACAGATGGTCCAGAAGCACGGGATTGCCGCTTACGAACACGCTTTTGTAACTGTCGGTGATCGGGTCGCTGAAGCCTTCCAGGATCAGTTGCTGCACCAGATGCAGGGGCTCGGGCACAGAACTGCTGAACAGGTTATACTGGCGGCCCGGTAATTGGGCCGCCTTCCTGATCGCGCGGCGTACCCATTGGGCATAGGTGTCGCCGATTGTGCGCTCGTCACCTGTTGGAACATTCATGGACATATTTACAAGACCTTCTTGAACATGAACAAAACACCCGCGTGCCGTGGCACGGGGGTCAATCGTCTGCCGTCACGGGGGCGGGTTTGCGGACAATCCAGTAGATGCAGCCAACCAGCGCCCAGCCGACCACAAGGGCATAGGGCCGCCAGTCGGCTTCAATGCCGGCAACGATGATCAGTGCCGCCGCCAGCATGCCCAGGTGCCCCACCAGCCGGACGGTACGGTGCGACAGCTTCAGCTCGGCCCGGGCCGCCACATCCTTGTGCCGGTCCACGATGCGCACGGCGCAGAAGGAACAGGCCATATATTTCAGCATGGTCGGGATATTGACCGCCAGCAGCAGGAACACGAGGCTGGAGGGCAGCAAAAGGCCCGACATGGCGCAGGCATAGGCCAGGAGGATCGCCATATGCGGTGTGCCGAAACGCGGGTGAATGCGGCCAAGCACCGGCGAAAACACACCCGTGCGGCCCATGGCATAGAGGGCGCGCGAGAACATCAGCGCGGTCGAATTCAGGGTTTTCAGGATCGATACGGCGGCGGCCCCCACGATCAGCGGCACGGCATAATCGCCCAGCGGTACCCGTGCGGCATCCAGCAAGGGTGCCGCGCTCGCGGCCAGTTTTTCAGGGCCCAGCAACAACAGCGCGGTTGCCGCCACCAGAAGATAGACCACGAGTGTGAGCAGGATCGCGAGGCTGATCCCGCGCGGAATGGTGCGCTGGGGGTCCTTGACCTCTTCCCCGATCTCGACGGCGGATTCGATCCCCAGGAACAGGGAAATCATCAAGGGCACGGCGGCAAACACGGCGGGCCAGCCCATGGCCAGGAGGGGGCCGACATGGTCGGTATCCGCCGCCGGCAGGCCGGTGCCGACAAAGATGGCGAACACAAAGAGAAGCACGATCATCAAGATGGTCTGCGCCCGGGCGACCATGCGCACGCCGATATAATTGAGGGCAAAGATCGCGGTCAGCACCAGCGCCATGGTCGGCTTGACCGGCAATTCGACGGCGCGGCCCAGATAATTCACCAGCACGGTCGCCAGCACGGTCATCGCACCCACGTTCGACAGGATACGCATCCAACTGATCACAAAACCGACAAAGGGATGGATGAAACGCCGGGGCCATTCATAGGACGCGCCTGATTTTGGCAGCGCGGACGCAAGCCAGGCATAGGCGACGGCAAAAAACACCATCGGCACGGCAGCCAGCACAGCGGCCAGCAACAGGCCGGCGCCGCCGACCTCTGCCGCCGGTGCCAGCACCGAAAAGATTGATACGCCGATGGCGGTGCCCGCACCGAACATCACCACGCCGGTGAGGCCGACATGGCGTTTCAGTTGCGCCTTTTCTACTGTTTTTTCAGTCATTTACCTGCCTTCAGGAACTGCCGCAGATCGTCGGCCAGCTTGCGCCGGTTTTCCTCACCCAGATAGGGCATGTGACCGGACCTATATTCGTGCATTTCCACCCGCTCGGCCGGGAAACCATTATGGTGCGCCACATAGTCGGCCGCGCCTGCCGTGGTCACCAGATCATAAAGCCCGGTGCCGATGAACAGGCGCATGGCACTGTTCCGGCGCATGGCGGTCGCCATGTCGGATGCATAATTACCGCCCTTGGGCACACCGGGCCCGAAGCCATAGTTCCACTGGCCGTTGACGGCGCGGAAATCGATGGACTGGTAGGGCTGGTCGAACGTCACCTTCAGTTCGCGGGTCATATACATATTCAGGCCGGCCACAAAGGCGGGCACATACTGGCCCATGGCGGCATCGTCCGCGACCGGGTCGCCGCCCGCGCCCGCGGCGGGCAGGGTGTAGCGGCTGTCATACTTGCCCACGGTCCTGCCGTCGGACGCCAGCAGCATGTTCGAAAACGCGCCGGCGCCAATGCGCAGGTTACGGCCCACGATCATGCCGGCGGGCAGGCCCAGAAGTTTGCCCATGCCTTCGGCCACGGCCTGTTTGTCTGCGTCCGCCAGCCGGTCGCCGGCAAAAAGCGCGGGCAACAGCTTGTCGGCGGCGAAGGCGCGTGCGGCGGCGACATGGTCGTCCAGGCTTGTGGCGGACTTGTCGACCTTGCCATGGTACCAGGCGGTCGCGGCCAGTGACGGGAATTCCAGCACAAGCTGGGTATCGTCACCGGCGCTGCCGGCCATATCCATGGCCTGGCCCAGAAGGATGACACCGTTCAAGGTCATGCCGTCCATATTGCCTGTCGACATGGGGCCACCGGCCATCAGGCGCGCGGTCACGGCGGCGCGCACGGTGCCGTAACTTTCACCGACCAGATAGCGCGGCGCGTCCCAGCGGTCGTGCCGGCTCAGCCAGTCGCGGATGAAATTGGCGGTTAGCGTCGCGTCCTGCTGCACACCATAATAGTCGCCCGGTTTGCCGGCGGGCAGAATACGGCTGTAACCGGTGCCTGGCGGGTCAAAGAGGACGATATCGGCCACATCCAGCAGGCTGTCCGGATTGTCGACCAGCCCGAAGGGGGCCGCGGTTTTGGGGTTTTCCGCCGTGCCGACATCGGCAAGGCGCGGCCCCGCAAACCCAAGATGCATCCAGATGGACGCAGAACCCGGCCCGCCGTTGAAGACAAACAGCACAGGCCGCGTGCTATGGGCCCCCTTGTCTGTGCGGATATAGCTGGTGGATACGATGCTAACCGTCGCATTGCCCGCCGCGTCATGGCCCCGGATTTCTTCCACCAGCGCCTTGTAGGCCACTTTCTGGCCGCCGAAAGTACCCTGGTGGACGGTTTCAAATTTGGCGCCAGCCGTGAAGGCTTCGGGCGCGGCCTGCACCGGCATCAGGCCCAGGCCGGTGGCCAGAAGTGCGCCGGCGGCGAATTTTTTCAGGGTGAGCTGCATCATTGTGTGCCCCTTTCTGCCGTGGCCGCCGTTACCGTGGGGGCGGTCGTGAAGGGTTCGATGCTCAGCGCGTCATAAATTTCGGTCGGGAAATAGACCGTGTCGCCGCGCACCACCATGCGCACCGTCTTGATGGCGCGAATGTCCTTGGTGGGGTCGCCGGGCACCAGGAAAAAGTCGGAGCGTTTGCCACGTTCGATGCTGCCCAGGTCCTTGTCGTTGCCCAGATATTCGGCGCAGCCAAGCGTGCCGAGCCTGAGCGCCTCCGCCGGGCTCAGCCCCGCGAGCGTATAAAGCTCCAGTTCCCGATGCACCGTGAAACCGGTGGTATCGTCGGTGCCCGGCAGCAGGCGGATGCCGTTCTTGTGCAGCAGGGCGAGGGTATCAAGGATACGCTGGAACCCGCCCCGGTAGGCATCGTCCGCCGCCTGGTCGGCCAGCTTGACGAAGGACCGCTTGCGGTAGCGCTGGTAACCGATGGGCATATGCTCGAGATAATCGACATCGCCGGGCGGCACCGCACCGGCGCGACTCAGCATCAGGCGTTCCAGGATCACGGCGGTGGGGTCGTGCGCGATATGGTTTTTGCGCATCAGGTCGATGGTGTGTTTCACCGGTTCGGTGTTCAGGTCCAGCTTGGCGGCGCGCGCCATGGCGGTCAGGCGCAGGGGCGTGCGTGTGTCTTCTTCGGGTGACAAGAGCCAGCCCAGCATCAACTGGTTGATGTGGGTGATCTCGCTGTAACCATCCTCGATGCTGCGGTTGGCGGTGCTGAAGGCCGGCACATGGCCCGTGACCGTCAGGCCGCGCTTGTGGGCGGCCTCGGCGATGGCGGGCACCCAGTCCGGGTTCATGGAATTATAGATTTTGATCTGCCAGTAACCATGGTCGGCATACCAGTTCACGGCCTCGACCGCTTTCTCCGGCGTTTCCGGCACAAAGCCGCGGTTTTCGGAATAGGGGCTGCGACCTTCCATGAAACCGGCGGGGGTGATGCGCGGGCCGGCCAGGTCGCCCGTCTCGATCTTGGACATCAGGTCCAGAAGGAAGCTGTTGCTATTGCCCATGTCGCGGGTCGAGGTAACACCGGCGGCAAGATAATAGAGGCCCGAGGTCAATGTGGTGTGGGAATGCATGTCATGCAGACCGGGCACCAGGGTGCCGCCTTCACCGTCAATCACCGTCTGGTCGGCGCTATAGTCGCCTTCACTGCCCAAAGGCAGCACGCCGGTGATGCGGCCATCCATCATGACGACGGTCGAGGGTACGCCGAGTTCCCCGCTTTTGGGATCGAACACCCGCACATTGCGGATGCGCACCGGGCCGTCAAAACGGTGGGCCAACCTGGTCTGCAGCGCCTCCGCGCGTTCGCTTTCCAGTTTGGCGCCCAGTTTCAAAAGCTCGGCTTCCATGCCTTCGAAGCCTTCGCGCACCACAACCGAGGTGCCAGAGAATTTGGCGAACAGGTGCCCGTCGGCGGCCAGCGCGATATAATCCGGCGCCATATTGATGCCGGACAGGCGGTAGACGGTGCCGTCGGCCTGGCCCTTGATCTTCAGCTTCTGCAGTTCCTCAAGCCGGATACGGCCCGCAGGCAGCACATCGATACTGCGGTCGGCGTCGCTCAGAAGCGCGCGGGCATAGACATCCAGCGACCAGGGGCTGCCGTCATTGACAATATAGATGCCGGGGGCAGCGGCTTTCACCGCGCCGTCGTCGGCCTGGCTGTGCCAGGTGGCGGTGCCGTTTTTCCATTCATATTGTTCGGCGACCGGGCCGCCCATCAGCGACGTGCCGTCGACCGACCAGAACAGCGGGATACCGTCCTTGTTCAGGCGCAGGGTTTCAGCATGTTTGGGGCCGCGGCCATTCTGGTCGACAAAATAGTCGACCTTCACCGTGTTGCCATCGATCTCGCCGGTCAGGTGGCCGACATTCTCGTTGGACTGCAGCAGGGTGAATTTCAGGGTCTCTGCCTGGGCGGCTGAGAGGCTGACAGTGGCGGCGGCAAAACCGGCCAGCAGCATGTGCTTGATGGTCATTGGGCAATTCCTCGTGTCATTTTCCGGGGTTCGGTGGCGCGTGTGTGCACCAGCCGCGCTGCGGCCAGGTCCTGCACCACATGTCCCAGGGATTTATAGAGCGTGATTTCGTCCGGATTCATGCGCCCGGCCTTTTCGCCGAGCAGCACTTCACCGATTTCGGCGCCGATATAGCTGTCGTCCAGAAGGCCGGCGCGTTTGGCGGCCAGGAACTCGGCGCCCGCCGCCAGCACCGAGGCACGGCTGTCCGCCACATAACGGCCCTTCAGGAGGAGGGCATGGTCCACCTCGACCGGGCCATCGTGGCTGGAGCCAACCATATTGACATGGGTGCCGGGGCGGACCCAGTCACCAAACAGGATCGGGGCTGCCGATCCCGTGGTGGTGCAGATGACATTGCTGTCTGCCGCCACCTTTTCACCATCGGCTTCGGCCCGGATGTTCAGGCCGGTCATGGCCGACAGGCGGGCGGCGAAAGCACGGGCGGTATCCAGCGACCGGCCCCAGACCAGAATGCGGTCATAGTCCCGCACGGCGGTCAGTGCCAGAATGTGCGATTCCGCCTGTGTGCCGGTACCGAAAATGCCCAGATACCGCGCGTCGGTGCGCGCCAGCGCTTCGGTCGCGACCGCGGACGCCGCCGCGGTGCGGCGCTTCGTCACCTCATGCGCGTCGGCGACACAGACCACAGCGCCGGTTTCATGGTCAAACAGCACCACAAGGCCCTGGTGGGCGGTACGACCCGCCTGGCCGGGGACCGGGAAAACGCTGATCACCTTGGCGCCAAAACCGACATCGGCACCGGACAGGCCGGGCATCAGGGCAAACAGCTTGCCGTCCGCGACCGGCACAATGTTCCGAAGCGGCTGGCTGCGCCCGTCGGCTGAGAAGGCGGCCATGGCGGCGCGCACGGCATCGATACAGCCCGGATAGTCCAGATACTGCGCTACGGCAGCAGCGTCATAATGCGGAACGGATTGCATTATTTGCCCCCGACGAAGGCGCGCAGGTCGTCGGTCACGGCCACGGCGGTGGCGCCGATCGTATAGGCCATGTGCCCGCCGGGGTAATATTTCAGTTCCGTGCGGTCCTTGGGCCAGCCGGCCTGTTTGACCAGATATTCAGCCGCGCCCATGGTGGTCTGGGTATCATAATAACCGTTGGAGACCATGACGCGGAACTTCGGGTTCTTTTCCATCAGCATATTGAGCGGCTTCTGGTACGGGAAATCGGCAAACGGACCGCCAGCCGCGCCCCAGTCCCAGTCGCCCAGGCCTTTCACAGGTGCCGCGTTCATGTAGGCCGAGGTGTCCTGGATGCCGAAGGTGGCGCCCAGATAGGTGCGGAATTCATCCTGCAGCGCATTCGACAGCACGCCTGACGGGTCGGGCGCCCGGCCCTTGTCCGTGATCGGGGCGGTATAACGCGCATCCGCGCGGCCCAGCAGCAGCTTTTGGTCCTTCAGAAGTTCCTGCCGGTATTCTTCCTTGGAAATGCGCAGGTCGTGCGCCAGATAATAGTCCGCCGGAATGCCGGACAAGGCTTCCAGTTTTTTCGCGACCGATTTCTTGCGCGCGGGGCTGATGCTGTTGCCGTCAAACAGCGCCTGCAGATATTCACCATTCGCGAAAGCGCGGGATTTGGACAGAAGGGCGTCGATGCCGCCTTTGCCGGCCTTCACCTTGCCATGGTACCAGCCGGTGGCGGTCAGGGTCGGCAGGGATGCGACATAGCTGATGATGTTCGCCGGCCGCTGGGCATATTCGATGATATTGGCGGCCTGGCCGAACAGGATCACGCCGTCGGCCAGGATGGGTTCGGGCATGGCGGCCAACTGGCCCACCACTTCAGGCGCGCGCATGGTGCCGTAACTTTCCCCGAACACATAAAGGGGCGAATTGGTGCGTTCATTGTCCTTCAGCCAGGTGGCGATGAAGGCAGCCACCTGCTGCGCATCGGCCTTGACCGAAAAATAGTCCCGGAAATCCTTGCCGTCGACCACACGGCTGAAGCCGGTGCTGGCGGGATCGACAAACACAAGGTCGGCGACATCCAGGATGCTCAGGTCATTGTCCACGATACTGTAGGCGGCGGGGGTTGTGGTGATATCGTCGTCAAACGCGACACGTTTCGGGCCCAGAAGCCCCATGTGCAGATACTGGGCCGAGACGATGGGGCCGCCGTTGAACACAAACATGACCGGCCGGTCGGCGGCGGCCCTGGTGCCGTCCGCCACATAGGCGAAGGATACCAGTTCGGCGCCCGGTTTGCCGTCGGCGTCGGCGACCGGCGTTTTGGCCATGGTGGCGCTGTAGCTGACGGCCTTGCCATGGAAGGTGCCGGTCAGGTGCTTGCTGGTGGGCAGGGCAAGCTGGACCGCAGGAAACTGCGGCTCTGCGCCCGCGTCGGCCACCACGGCGGGTGCTGCAAGCGGCAGGGTCATCAACAAAAGGGCCGCAGCCCGTGCGCGATTGCGAAAATTCATACTTCCCTCCAAACCTTCGAACGGTCACTTCATTCAGCGAATAAAATAACCTGTATGGGGGAAATACATTATGCTTGTTTCGCGGCCCGTGCGCGAAGGGCCGCATAACAGGCGGTCGAAACCGCCCGCGGGCGAAAAAATTATGCGCGCGGCGTGCGCATGCCCCTGACCGGGATCGCGGTGGTGGATTTCAGCTCGCCCAGGGTCACGGTCGACTGCACACCCTTCACCCCCGGCAGCTTCATCAAGCTGTTGAAGATGAAGGACTGATACCAGTCCATCGAATAGACCATCACCTTGATCATGATGTCCATTTCACCGAAGACGGTGTGGCATTCCATGATTTCCGGGATGGCGTCGATCTTGCGGATGAACTCGGCGCGTTTCTCGTCGGTCAGCACATCCATCTTCAGATAGGCGAAGATATAGGGAATGGGCGCAAATTTCGACCGGTCGAGGATCGCCACCTGTTTTTTGATATACCCCTCTTCGCGCAGCCGCTGCAGCCGGCGCCAGCAGGGGGATTGGGACAGCCCGACCTTTTCCGCAAGGTCGACGCTGGAGATGGAGCAGTCTTTTTGCAACTGGTCGAGTATTTTTAGATCAAAATCGGATAATTCGCTGTCCATGAGGCTAACCTATGCTTGATGTTGTTATCTGAAGCATAAATAAAAATACTCTGACAGGAAAGGCCCTCGCTGGTTCGTATCAACGAAAGTATGGATTGTGATTGCCGGCATAATCTTTTGTTTAAATTTCTGATGTGCCTGCGTTCGAGTAGATTGACATTCGGTGAATTTGCGTCAGTTCTAGGATGTGCATCCACATCAGGCCCCGCGCCCGGGGCCGGGGTGCCACGACTAAAACATGCTCAAGGTATCGTAGAATACCGGGACTTTGCCGGGCCATCGCGCACAGCAAAGTCTCTGGGGGAATAGAGACACGACATGATCCTGAGGGATGCCGAGGAAATCCTGGCGCGTACACTCGCGCCCTGTACATACGATCGTTTTTTTGACGAGATCGTCAGCAAACGCCCGCTTGCGCTTCTGGGCGGGGATGCCGCCCGTCGGTGCATTGCAGGCGAAGACCCGCGGCAGGCCATCCTGTCGGGCTTCGCGCGCTATGCCCCGACACTGACATGCCATATCCGCACACCCGAAGCGCCGCCACCGATGCCGCGTGCCGTTGGCGGGCCCGATGAATTCCGCCAGTTGATCGGCGAATATCACGACCGGGGTTATACCGTGCGTATCCCGGATGTGACCAATCTGTCTGCGCCGCTGGACCGGCTGACCCGCGCGCTTGAAATGCTGATGGGCACTGAAGCCGGCGTCGTGGTGTTCTGGAGCTCTGATGAACTGCTGGCCCCCGTGCATCATGACGAAGTTGATGTGATCGTGATCCAGCTATACGGCACCAAACGCTGGTTTGTGTCGGATGCGGCACCGACATTGCCCAATAAATGGAAGGCGCTGGGGGAAGGCAAACCCGACCTTGGGGCGCACACTGTACACGACCTGCAGCCCGGTGATTTCCTGTATGTGCCGCGCGGCACCCCGCACACGGTGCAGTCCACAAGCGAGTCCGTGCATATCGCCATCGGCTTTATACCGGTCACCGTCCGGGATGCGGTTGCGGCATCGCTGGATTTCCTGTCGGACCTTGATCCGACCATACGGCGCAACCTGGGGGTCCGGGCTGACGGGCTTTCGCACAACAGCGATATGTCGCAGGTGCTTTTGCAGGTGCGGGCGGCCGTCGACAAACTGCATAAATATTGCCAGTCCGACGCTTTTGTGCGCGATGCGCTGATGCACCGGCAGGCCCGCCAGATGCTGGAACTGCCACCGTTGCGGCGCAGTGAGATGCGGCCAGTCGTCACGGCGGACAGCCGGCTCCGGCGGACCGAACTTGCCATGGTGCAACTGGCCGTAACCCCGGACATTGTCGACTTTCGCCAGCCGGGCCAGCAGACCCTTATTCACCTGGGCGTGGCCGATGCGATGCGCTTCATCGCGGCGACACCGGAGTTCACGGTGCGGGATATCCCGACAGACGGGGGCGACGCCGTGCGCGTCGCCCTTGTGGAACGCCTTCTTGGCACCGGCTTCCTTGAACCGGTGCCCGCCTGGCCATCTGACGTCAGGGCTGCTGGATAAAGGCGGCGATCACGCGGGCAAATTCGGCCCGGTTCGCATCGCCCTCGAACGGTGAATGGCCGGCGGGAAAGCTGTGCATTTCAACCCGGTCCATGGGTGCGCCACTGTGGCTGACCGCATAACGCGCGGCCATCACCGGCACCGCAAGGTCGTAATAGCCGCCCAGAAGCAGCAGCTTCAGGTCGGGCGTCTTTTCCATGGCGGCGGCAATGTTGGGCGCCTGGTTGACATAAAAGCGCGGGGCCTTGCTGTCGCCGCCCCAATTCCATTTGAAATTCACATCCAGGGTCAGGGAATTATAGTCCCGGTCGGTGTCGACCCCGATGGTGTCGCGCAGGTATGTGCCGATTTCGGCGGAAACAATCACGTTCGAACGGCCAAGGCCCAGGGACGGGTCGTTGGCGGCGGCGGGCCGGTCGGGGTTCGCCGGCGGCTTTTTCTCGGCGGTCACGCGGGTATCCAGCCGACCGACCAGCAGGTTCCTGTCATCCAGCAGGGCTTCAAGGAACGCCTGTTTGCCGATACGCAGGTTGGCGTCGGCAATCATGCCGGCCGGCAGGCCCAGCCAGGGCGCCATTTGGGCCGCCATGGCGTCGCGCCGGTCCGCGGGCAGGGTGGCGCCTTCCATCAAGGCGGCGGCATAATCCGTGGTCGCGAAGGCGCGCGCGGCGGCCCAGACCTGGTCGACCGTCATGTCGCCATGGTCCGCGCGGCCATGGTGCCAGGCGGCCAGCGCCATGGTCGGAAAATCGAACACATGCGGCATGTCGTTGCCGGGCGCTTCGCTGCTGCCGGATGCATCCAGCATGGGCGAGACCAGGATCAGGCCGCGCACATTCAGGCCTTCAAGGTCCTTTGCCATGGTCGCCAGCCGGAAGCCGCCATAACTTTCGCCGGCAATGAAGACGGGCGCGGCCTCGCGGTCATGGCCTTTCAGCCAGTCGCGGATATAAGCGCGCATGGCATCGGCGTCGCCGTCGATGCTCCAATATTGCTGGCCGGCGCCTTCCTGCAGTTCGCGGCTGAAACCGGTGCCGACGGGGTCGATGAACACCAGATCGGCGATATCGAGGATGCTTTCGGTGTTTTCAACCGGCGTGCGCACGACCCCGCGTTCGCGCTTGCCGTCGAACCGGCGTGGGCCGAGCGCGCTGAAATGCAGGGGTGATGACGAAGCGCCCGGCCCGCCATTGAAGAAAAACACGATGGGGCGTGTGGTCGTGTCACCGAGGTCGGTGCGCACATAGCTGGTGCCCGATATGCTGGCGCGTGCCGTGCCATCGTCGCCCTTGAACACGAGTTCGGACCAGCTTGCGGTGTAGGCAATGGTCTGGCCGGCCTTGGTCAGGGTCTGGCTTGTGCTGGCCGGTTTGATGGTGGACCCTGTGTCCGCCTGCGCGCCATGGGGCAGGGCAAGGCCGCCCAGAAGCGCAAGCAGGCACAGAAGCGCAAGCAAACACAGGGATTTCTTGATCGAGTGCATGGACTATCCTCCCGTCTTTTATGTGTCCTACTTTACCCTGCGTGCGCGAAAGCAAAATGTTTCATTCGGGCCCGATCGTCGATCCTGTGCATGGATTATGCGCATGAGGCGGATATGGCGAATATATTTTGCCCACGCATGGCCGGGCCACAGAACAAAGACGCGAAATAACCGCCCCGGCTTGTTAGGATAGCCATGAGAAAAAGACCTGGAGGGTAGAGTTATGACAATGAGCCGCCGCGAATGGCTGGCCGCAGCGAGCTGTGTGCCGCTGATGGGATTGATCGCGCGCCCGGCGCTGGCGCGCAGCAGCGAGGCCGCCGCAATTGCCGCGCCCGACGCCTTGCCGACAACATTGCCGGACCGGGAAAGTTTCCTGCAGGACGACCGGGTCTATCTGAACTCGGGCTCCCAGCATCCCATGAGCCTGGGCGCGCGTGATGCCGTGGCACGCTATTTCGCCAGCCGGACCCGCGCGCCGGGCACCGAGGAATACCATCTGGACAGCGAAGGCCCGATCCGCAAGTTCGCGAAGCTCGTGAACGCGGACGAGGACGAGATCACCTATGTGCAAAGCACCACGGCGGGTGAGCAGATGGTGCTGAAGGCGCTCGGTCTGCCGGACGAAAAAGCCCATATCGTCACCGACACGTTGCATTTTTTCGGCTCCTTGCCGCTGTATGAAGAAATGGAACGCCAGGGCACGCGCGTGACCTGGGTGCGCGAACGCGACGGCCGTATCGAGCTTGACGATATCGAAGCGGCGGTGAAGGGCGGCGCAACGCTCGTGGCCCTGTCGCTTGTCTCCACCATCAACGGGTTCGAACATGACCTGAAGGCGGTGTGCGACATCGCGCACGCCGCCGGCGCCTATGTTTATGCCGACATCATCCATGCCGCCGGCTGTGTGCCTGTGGACCTGCATGCCAGTGGCGTCGATTTTGCGGCCAGCGCCAGCTACAAATGGCTGATGGGCGACTTCGGCCTTGGTTTCCTGTATGTGCGCAAGGATGTGCAGGACAAGCTGAAACGCATCAATTTCGGCTATTATGGCATGAGCGCCTTCCGTCCCCATGTCTATCCGTTCGACGAACCGGGCGACACCATCGCCGATTATGCCTTCCAGCAATCGGCCGCCGGCTGGTTTGCGCTTGGCACCCATTCGCATGCGGTGATCGCCCAGCTCGATCATTCGCTGGATTATATCCTCGGCGTCGGCGTCGAAGCGATCCAGGCGCATGCCCAGACCCTGACCGATTACCTGAAACAGGAACTGCCGAAGCGCGGTTATACGCTTTATACACCGATGGAAAGCCGCACGCCGATGGTGACCTGCGTATATGAAAATGCGCGCGCCGCCTTGTCGCCCAAATTCAAGGAGGCCGGCATCAGCCTGTCGGTGTCCCAGAACCGGTTCCGGGCGTCGATGTCGGTCTTCAACACGATGGACGACATGGACCGGTTGCTGGCAGCCCTGGACGCCTGACAGCGCCTTAGAATCATCGCCTGGAAAACAGGGGCCTGCCGGAATATCCGGCGGGCCCTTTTGTCTTGCGCGGGCCATGGTCACATCCGGGCCTGCGCGCATTGCGTACAATTGTCATGCCGGGTGTGACATTCGGGATACACCTTTAACCCGTTGTTATGAAATGGCTTCTATAAAAACTATGACGATTTCGTGAAAAAAGCCTGACAGCGCTGTCAGATAAATATGGACATACAATGACGATACTGGTATCAAAAATAAGACAGCGCTGTCATTCGTGTGTAAGGTCACTTTCGGCGGGCTGTCGGGGAAATGCTACTTCGAGCAGGGGAAGGAAAATGAGACTTAAAGGCCTCAATACTGGCACTGTCGCCAGTACCATGTCGCTTATCCTGGCGGCCGTTACGGCTACGCCGAGTTTCGCGCAGGACAGCGCGGACAGCAATGCAGATACTTTTGAAGAAATCGTCGTTACGGGTATCCGTGGCAGCCTCAAGCAGTCGATGGATATCAAGCGTGACAACCGCGGTATCGTCGACGCCATCTCGTCCGAAGACATGGGTAAGTTCCCGGATACCAACCTGGCCGAATCCCTGCAGCGTATCACCGGTGTGTCGATCGACCGCCAGAACGGTGAAGGCAGCAAGGTAACGGTTCGTGGTTTTGGTCCCGATTTCAACCTCGTCACCCTGAACGGCCGGCAGATGCCAGGTTCGTCGATCGAGGAAACCGGCGCCTCGGCATCGCGTTCGTTCGATTTTGCCAACCTGGCCGCGGAAGGCATCTCCCGCGTCGAGGTTTACAAGACCGGCAAGGCGTCGATCCCGACGGGCGGTATCGGTTCCACCATCAATATCGTGACCACACGTCCCCTGAATGCGCCGGGCCTGCATGCCACCATCGGCGCCAAGGCGCTGGCCGACACGTCGGACCTGGACGGCACGGCTTTCGCCCCGGAATTTTCGGGTCTTTACAGCAACACCTTCGCTGACGACAAGTTCGGCGTGGCCTTCTCGGGCAGCTACCAGAAGCGTAATTCCGGTTACGCACAGGCAAGCACCCCGAACGGCTGGCGCGGCGCCTATCTCGGTTCGGAAAACAACTGGGGCACCCTGCCGCAGATTCCCGATGGCGGCGATGAATCCGACATCAATGTGGTGAACCGCCCGGGCCCGAACGACGTTTATGGCGTTCAGCAAAGCTTCGGTTATGTGATGACCGATACCAAGCGGGAACGCATCAACGGTCAGTTGACCCTGCAATATCGCCCGGTCGATACCCTGACCGCGACCGTGGATTATACCTACGCGCAGAACAAGCAGACCACCAACCGTCACGACATGTCGGTCTGGTTCAACTTCGGTGACACCTCGAGCGAATGGACCGATGGTCCGGTCGCCGGTCCGGTCTATTATTCGGAATCCTTCGGCGGCAGCAAAGATCTGTCGATGGGTGCCGGCCACCTGGCCGTGAAGAACGAGAACAAGTCGTTTGGCATCAATCTCGACTGGGAGCCGACCGACCAGTTCCGCGTTGTGCTGGATGCCCACAGCTCCAGCGCCACCTCGGGCTCGAACGATCCCAAGCTGGGCACCAGCGCCGTGGTTTCGACCGCAGCCTTCCTGACCGACTGGACCCAGTCTGTCGATTATTCCCATGACTTCCCGATCCTGTCGATCGACTTCCCTGACGGGCAGTCGGGCATCGATGCGTCGCAGATGCTGACCACCGGGTCTTCGTTCCGCAACAGCTATATGCAGGACAAGATCAAGCAGGCCCAGTTGCACGCGACCTATGAATTCGAAGACATGGGCTTCATCAAAAGCGTCGATTTCGGCGCCGTCTACACCGAGAACAAGGTCCGTTCGGCCTTCTCGAACGCCCAGCGCGACACCTGGGGCGGTGTTGGTTCTGCCGCCGATGTGCCGGACAGCCTGTTTGAAGTGCTCACCATCGGTGACAAGTTCAGCCAGGTCGAAGGCCATGACGATCCGTCGCTGCAGAACGAAATGTTCATCTTCAACCTGCAGGACATGGTCGACCTGATCGACAGCCAGTATGGCGCCTGTGGTGGCGACGGCATCTGTATCGCCGACAATTTCACCACCGACCGCCGCACGACTGAAAAATCGTTCGCAGCCTACGCCCAGATCAACAACGAGTTCGAAGTCTTCGAGCGTCCGGCGCACCTGGTGCTCGGCATGCGCTACGAAGACACCAAGGTCACCTCGCGTGCCCTGGTGCCGATCGCGGTGGGCACCCAGTGGGTGGCCAACAACGAATTTGGCGTCATCTTCTCCGACCAGCAGGACTTTACCGAGCTCGAGGGTTCGTACCACCACTTCCTGCCGGCCATCGACTTCGACTTCCAGCCGCTGCAAGACGTTGTCCTGCGGGCGTCCTACAGTGAAACCTTTACCCGTCCGGGTTATGGCGACATTCAGGGCGGCCAGACCGTGAACCAGATCTTCCGTGTGGATGGCGGCGATGGCAGCCAGGG
Source organism: Alphaproteobacteria bacterium (assembly GCA_006226495.1). Lineage (GTDB taxonomy): Bacteria > Pseudomonadota > Alphaproteobacteria > Sphingomonadales > Kordiimonadaceae > Kordiimonas. The sequence goes on along the minus strand of SBGU01000010.1, from coordinate 16,724 downwards.
CGATCCGGGGCTGCTGCCGTTCGAATCCAAGAACTTCGATATCTCGGCCGAATGGTATTATGACGACGCCAGCTATGTGTCGGTGGGGTATTTCCACAAGACCGTGGACAATTTCATCGCCAGCTCGGAAATCTCGGCAACGCCGTTTAACCTGCCCACGCCTTATGGTGGCCAGCGTTACCAGGATGCCGTTGCGGCCCTGGGTGGCAGCACCGACCTGACCGCAATCCGCCAGTGGATCTTCGAAAATGCTGACCCCAGCACGTTTGAAATCACCGGCACGGATTCCAGCGGCAACTATACCGGCAACATCTTCGGTGTCGAGGGCGAGGACCCGGTCCTGAGCTTCGACATCACGGTGCCGGTGAACGAACGTCGTGCCAAGCTGTATGGCTGGGAATTCGCGATCCAGCACACCTTCTGGGATACCGGCTTCGGCATGATCCTGAACTACACGATCGTGGATGGCGATGTGAATTTCGACAATGAACAGCCGGCCAGCGTTGCACAGTTCGCCCTGGTGGGTCTGTCCGACAGCGCCAACATTGTCGGCTTCTACGACAAGAACGGCCTGCAGGCGCGTGTTGCCTATAACTGGCGGGGCGAGTTCCTGCAGGGCACCACAACCGCAGGCGGCCCGAACAACCCGCTTTATGTCGAACCCTATGGTCAGGTGGATATCAGCGTCAGCTACGATATCAGCGACAACCTCACCGTGTTCGCAGAAGGCATCAACGTCACGAACGCCTACAACCGCGTTCATGGCCGCCACATCAACGAGGTCAACTATCTGACCCAGACCGGTGCGCGTTACGCCATCGGCGCCCGCTACAAGTTCTAGGGCGTGGGGCACGGGGTCGCGCATGCGGCCCCGAACCTGGAATTGGATGGGGGCTGCTGGCAACGGCGGCCCCCATTCGCTGGGGGCTGATCCCGTGGCAGAGGCCAGCCCGTCATAAAAGATCGACGGCGGCTTGCCTTCCGGTCCCGAATTGATCAACCTTACCGGAATCTGTCGGCGCCTGGGGTGGGACGCCAGCAAGGTCAAGGACTGACATGAGCAAACACGAGCTTCTGAACAATATCGACCACAAGGACCTGCGCATCATCACCGACCGGTCCGCCGCGCTTGGCGACAATGTCATGCAGGCTGTGGTTTTTCCCTTCGAATTCCGCGCCGTGCAGGCGCATTATCCGATCCTGTTTTTCCGTGAAGGCGGCAGCGGCAAATTCTATTCCGTGGCCCTGTTCGGTTTCGAACGCGGTGAAAACCTGTTCCTGTACCCCGATGGCTGGGACGCGGGTTATGTGCCGCTGTCCATCGAACGCCAGCCATTCCTGATCGGGATGGACCGTTCGGGCGGCGAGACCACACAGGTCGTGCATATCGATATGGACAGCCCGCGCATCAGCAAAACCGAAGGTGTGCCCGTGTTCCTGGAACAGGGCGGCCAGACCCCGTATCTGGAGCGCATCGCCGCCATCCTGGACGGTATCCATGAAGGCGACCGGCAGAATAATGCCTTCATCGAGGCGCTGTTGGCCCACGGCCTTCTGGAATCGCTGGCGCTGGATATCCAGTTGAACGATGGCAGCCAAAGGCGCCTCGCCGGTTTCCATGCCATCAATGAAGAAAAGCTGGCGGCCCTTGATGGTGCGGCGCTCGGGCGCCTCAAGGAACAGGGGTTCCTGATGCCCATCTATATGGCGCTGGCGTCCCTGTCGCAGATGAACGGCCTGATCGCGCGCAAGAATGCGCGGCTGGGCGGCCAGTAGGGGGCAGCCGTGGCGCACGGGGTGACACAGGCGATCAGGGAAGTCAGCGGCATCACACGCGATGCCATCCCCGACGATATCCTGACCTCCGAGGAACCCCTGGTGCTGCGCGGCCTTGTGGCCGACTGGCCCTTGGTGGCCGAAGGCCAGGCTTCGCCCGAAGCGGCGGTGCGTTACCTGAAGAAATTCTACCAGGGCGCCATGGTGGCACTGGCGGTAGGTGCGCCCGAAGCCAAGGGCCGGGTTTTCTATCGCGACGACCTGTCGGGCCCAAATTTCGAGCATCAGCAGGCGCCCCTGGATGTCGCGCTCGACCGCATGCTTGACCATGCGCGGGACACAGACCCGCCGCTCATTTATGTCGGCTCCACCACCGTGGAAACCTGCCTGCCGGGCCTGAATGTGGCCAACACCGTGCCTCTGCCGGGCCGGAACGCGCTTGAAAGCATCTGGATCGGCGGCAAAAGCCGCATCGCAGCGCATTATGACCTGCCGGACAATATTGCCTGCGTGGCGGTGGGCCGGCGGCGTTTTACCCTGTTCCCGCCCGAGCAACTCGCCAACCTCTATGTCGGCCCGCTGGACATGACACCAGCCGGGCAGGCGGTCAGTGTCGTCGACCTGCATGAACCGGATTTCGAACGTTTCCCGAAGTTCCGCGTGGCGCTCTCGCATGCGCAGCAGGCCGAGCTTGAACCCGGTGATGCCCTGTTTATCCCTTCCATGTGGTGGCACCATGTCGAGGGGCTGGCGGGCTTCAATGTGCTGATCAATTACTGGTGGCGCCAGTCGCCGGCCCATATGGGCCCGCCCATCAATGCGCTCTTTCATGCGCTGTTGGCCGTGCGCGACCTGCCGCCCACGCAGAAGGCCGTCTGGAAGGGCCTTTTCGAGCATTATGTCTTCAATAACGATCCGGCGGATATCGAGCATATCCCCGAAGCCAGCCGCGGCATCCTGGGGCCGATGGACGACATGTCGGCGCGCAAGCTTCGGGCGTTCCTGCTCAACCGGCTGAACCGCTAGAAAAATAAAAGGGGTGTAACGTGGAACAGGGAAACAGGGTCAAGCGTATCGTAATCGCGGGTGGCGGCACCGCCGGCTGGATGGCGGCGGCGGCCATGGCCAAAACCCTGGGGGCCGTGCTCGATATCAAGCTGATTGAATCGGAAGAAATCGGCACCGTCGGGGTGGGCGAAGCCACGATCCCGACCCTCGTCACCTATAACCGGCTCCTCAAAATCAACGAACAGGCTTTCATGGCCGCGACGCAGGCCACCTTCAAGCTGGGCATCGAATTCGCCAACTGGCGGAGGCGCGACCACAGCTATATCCACAGTTTCGGCATCACCGGCAAGGATCACTGGACCGCCGGTTTCCAGCATTTCTGGCTGCGCGGCATGAAAGAAGGCGTGGCGTCGGACTATGGCGACTATTGCCTTGAGCTGAAGGCCGCGCTTGAGGACCGTTTTGCGCACCTGCCGGAACAGGGGCTGAATTATGCCTATCATCTGGATGCCAGCCTTTATGCCAAATTCCTGCGCGGCATGGCCGAAGAACACGGCGCCAAACGCATCGAAGGCAAGATTGTCTCGGTCGAAAAACACGCGGAAAACGGCTTCCTGAAATCCGTCACCCTGATGGACGGGCAGGTGATCGAAGGCGACCTGTTCATCGATTGTTCGGGCTTCCGGGGCTTGTTGATCGAACAGGCGCTGCACACGGGGTATGACGACTGGACCCACTGGCTGCCGTGCGACAGTGCGGTGGCGGTGCAAACCGAAGCCGTGGGCCCGGCCATTCCCTATACCCGTTCCACCGCGCATGACAGCGGCTGGCAGTGGCGCATTCCGCTGCAGCACCGGGTCGGCAACGGCCTGGTATTCTGCAGCCGGTACCAGAGCGACGACAGCGCTATCGACCTTCTGACGAAAAATATCGAAGGCAAGGCGCTGACGGACCCCCGGGTCCTGAAGTTCAAGACCGGCATGCGGCGCAAGCACTGGAACAGGAACTGTATCGCGCTCGGGCTGTCGTCCGGCTTCATCGAACCGCTTGAAAGCACCAGCATTCACCTGATCCAGCGGGGTATCCTCAGGCTGATGCAGATGTTCCCGTCGGACGGCATCAAACAATCCGACATCGACGAATTCAACCGCCAGACCGAGTTTGAGGTCGAAGGCATCCGCGATTTCATCATCCTGCACTATCATGTGACCGACCGGCGCGACACGCCCTTCTGGCGCCACTGTGCCGGCATGGATATCCCGGCGTCCCTGCAGCACCGTATCGACCTGTTCCGCGAAACCGGGCGCGTGTTCAAACAGTCGGACGAACTTTTCGCCGAAAATTCCTGGATTCAGGTCATGCTGGGGCAGGGCATCATGCCGGAGAGCTATCATCCCGTCGCCGATGCCATGAGCCGCGACGAACTGGTAGCTTTCCTCGCGCATGTGCGCACCAATGTCGAACGCACCGCCATGCAACTGCCGCCGCACGAAAAGTATGTGCAGCAATATTGCAAGGCGGCCATGTAGCCATGCGCGGGACCGTCGCGGCGGCGCTCTGTCTCCTCGTGTCATACGGCACGGGGGCTGCCGCTGGCGGCCGGCCGTCCGACCTCGGGGACGGCATCCATGTTGTTACCGGTGCAACAGAATTGGGACCCGAATTTGACGCCCGCATGGCGGCGCTGACCGGCGCGATAGAGGCCGGCAAGTTCAAGGAAGTCCACAGCCTGCTGGTCTATAAGGAGGGCGCGCTCAGGTACGAAAACTATTTCCCCGGCAACAGCGACTGGATCGATTTCCCGAACGGAATCAAGCGCATGGCCGGTGCGCCGGTCGGCTGGGACGCCGACCGCAAACATTATATGGCGTCCGTCACCAAGACCGTGACCGCCATCCTGACCGGGATCGCGCTCGACCAGTTGCATGCGGATGTCGAAACCCCGGTCCGCGATTTCCTGCCGCCCGACCTGCAATCCAAAATGCAGCCGGACGCCGAAAAACTGACGTTCGATCAGGCCCTTGGCATGCAGGCGGGTTTCGTGTGGGATGAATGGACGGGCGATGATCTGGTGCGCCTGTGGCAGTCCGGCAATTTTGCCGAAACCCTGTTCAGCCATGAAAACCGCGGTCCCGGCAGTTTCTGGGTCTATAACAGCGCGGTGCCGAACCTGGTGCTGACCGCCATCGAACACCGCTTGGGCGAACCGCTAAAACCTTGGGCGGACAGGAATTTTTTCGGGGCCCTTGGTATCACGGACTGTGACTGGCCGGCCCAGCCCACCGGTACACCCGAAGGTTCGGCCCGGCTGCACCTGCGCCCGCGCGACATGCTGAAGATCGGCATCCTGCTTCTGGACCATGGCCGGTGGCAGGGCCGGCAGGTGGTGCCGGCCAACTGGGTGGCCACCATGACCCGCGTGCATGCCCGGCCGGACGCGGGGGATTATGGCTATTTCACCTGGCTGCGCGACGTGGCGGGGCTGAAGTATTTTTCCGCGGACGGGGATGGCGGCCAGCAGATAAATGTTTTTCCCGATCAAGGGCTTGTCGTTGTCATGACCCAGGGAAACTATGGCGAATGGCCGCTCTACCAGGATCAGGCCCGGGCCATGATGGCGGACTATATATTGCCCGCCACCGGCCTGCACTGACGCAGCCTTATTGCTGCTGGGAAACCCGCACCCAGTCGATCTCATAGCGCGCGGGGAAGGCCGCCGGGTCCACACCTTCCTTGCCGCCCCAATCGCCGCCCACGGCAAAATTCAGGATCACATGGAACGCATGGTCGAAGGGCCATTCGGCATGGCCGTCCTGTTCCTGGCGTTCGACCGCATAATATTCGGCGCCGTCGATGAACCATCTGATATGGTCCGCCGTCCATTCGATGCCATAGGTATGGAAGTCGTCGCTGGCGGTCGGCACCAGGATATCCTTGCCTTTTTGCGTGCCGATCCGGTGGTTATAGGCTTCGGTGTGGATGGTGCCATGCACATGGTTCTGGTTGAAGCCGACATGTTCCATGATGTCGATCTCGCCCGATTTCGGCCAGGCGCCATAGCTGCTTTTGTCCGGCATCATCCAGAAGGCCGGCCAGGTACCGACACCCGACGGCAGCTTGGCGCGCATTTCGATGCGGCCATAGGTCCAGCCCGGGCGGTGTTCGCTGGTGATCTTGGCGGAGGTAAAGCCCATGTTGCTTTTGCGGGCCTCGATCACCAGCTTGCCGTCTTCAAGCCTGAGGTTCTGCTTGCCACCGGCATAGGTCTGTAACTCGTTGTTGCCAAAGCCACAATTCTTCGGGCAGCCATTGCCGCGGATAACCTTCCAGTCGGCCTTGTTCAGCGTGTCGCCGTCAAAATCGTCCTGCCACACGACCTTCCAGCCGTCGCCGCTGTCGGCTGCAAGCGCCGGTGCTGCCGCGCCCACAAGTGCCGCTGCCACCAGGCCAGAAAGAAAAATCCCGGTCTTCATGATATGCCTCCCCAAAAAAAATCGACCCTGTTCCCAGAATGGTTGCCGGGCATCGCCCGTACCATATGACAGCGCTATCATGTATATGTGGCATGTGCAACGCCACTCATGTATAAACAGGCTTGCAATGCGCGCGCCCATGCGCATGCTGTGCATCACAGCCTAAGGTCGGGAGCCGGTATGAGCTTTGTCAAAACCAAGAACGCCACCATGAGCGACGTGGCCAAGCTTGCCGGTGTGTCGATGAAGACGGTTTCCCGCGTCTTCAACAATGAAAAATATGTCAGCCAGGACAAGAAGGACAAGATCCTCGAAGCCGCGGCGGAGCTGAATTTCAAGCCGTCCCTGCAGGCGCGCGGGCTGGCCGGGCACAAATCCTATATTGTCGGCCTGTTTGTCGACGAACCCAGCGGCGATTATATCAGCAAGGTGCTGCGCTCGACCCTTCGGGCCTGCGGTGAAGCCGGTTACCATCTGGTGGTCGAGGTGCTGAAGGAACGCGGCGACGAGGCCAAGCTGCGCCGGGTGCTGAACAGCATCCGTTTCGATGGTGTTGTGCTGTCGCCACCCATTTGCGACGACCTTGTGGTCCTGAACGCGCTTCGGGCCAGTGGTGTGCCGACGGCGCGCATCGGCCCCGGCCTTGATGCGCCCGATATGGTGCAGGTGCAGATCGACGATTACCGCGCCGCCTATGAGATGACCGAATATCTGATCGGCAAGGGCCACAAGCGCATTGCCTTCATCAAGGGTGACCCCAACCACGCCTGTTCGATGGAGCGTGAGCGCGGTTATGTGCGCGCGCTGCAAGGGCACGGCATTCCCGTGAGTTACGACCTGATGGTGCCGGGCATGTTCTCGTTCGCAAGCGGGCGGGCCGCCGCCGAAACCCTGTTTGCGGGTGCCGTGCGGCCGACCGCCATTTTTGCCGCCAACGACGAAATGGCTGCGGGCGTTCTGGCCGTGGCGCGCGAGCGGGGCATCCAGGTGCCGTCCGAACTGTCGATCGTCGGTTTCGATGATGATGCGGTGGCAACCGTGGTGTCGCCGGCGCTGACCACCGTGCGCCAGCCGGTCGAGGAAATGGCTGCCGCCGCTTTCGAGATGCTGATGGGCGACGAGGCGGACGGTGTGGAAGACGGGCAGGCGGGTCGCCGCACCCATGCCTATGAAATCCGGGTCCGGGAGTCGGTGGCCGACCTGAAGGGCTGAACCCGGTCTACCTGAGGCTGCCGGCCACGGGAGCGCCCGCCGGGTCGCCGGGACCACAAAAGCGTGATGACAGCGCTATCATAATTTTCTGGACAAAATCGCCCGTATGCGGCATTAAAATAAGACAGCGCTGTCATATCGGGGAAGCTATGACAGCCAAACTAATCATTTCCAAGGTCTGGTTGGGGTACGGGAGGACAGTATGACAGCGCATTTTACCCTTGGTCGGTCGACGAGGATGGTGGCGCTTGCCTGCCTCATGCTTTCTGGCGCGGGTGTGGCTTATACGGCTGCGGCGGCGGACCCTGCGGCCTGGCCCAGGGTGGAATCGTCCGTGGCACAGGACCGGGCGGTCGAAGCCCGGGTGGCCGAAATCCTGAAACGCATGAGCCTCGAGGAGAAGGTCGGCCAGATCCTGCAGGTCGAAATCCAGTATATTACCCCGGAAGATATCAGGAAATATCATGTCGGCTCGGTGCTGAACGGCGGCGGTTCGCTGCCGAACCGCAACAAATATGCGACGCCCGGTGAATGGCTGGCCCTGGCCGACAGTTTCTATGAAGCCTCGATGGACACATCCGACGGCGGTGTCGCGATCCCGATCATCTGGGGCTCGGATGCTGTGCACGGCCACAATAACGTCATTGGCGCCACCCTGTTCCCGCACAATGTCGGCCTGGGGGCGATGCACGACCCGGCCCTGATGCAGAAGGTGGGGGAGGTGACCGCGCTTGAAGTGCGTGCGACCGGCATCGACTGGACCTTCGCGCCCACCATCGCGGTGGCCAGGAACGACCGCTGGGGCCGCACCTACGAAAGCTATTCCGAAGACCCGGCACTGGTGAAATCCTACGCCGGCGCCGTGGTGACCGGGCTTCAGGGCAAGTCGGGCACATCTGAATTCCTGGATGTGAACCATGTGGTGGCCACGGCCAAACACTTCCTGGGTGACGGCGGCACCGATGGGGGCGACGACCAGGGTGATGCGAAGATGTCCGAACAGGAACTGCGCGATATTCATGGTGCGGGCTATGTCACCGCCATCGAGGCAGGTGTGCAGACCGTTATGGCCAGCTTCTCGTCCTGGAACGGCACCAAGATGCACGGCAACAAATATATGCTGACCGACGTCCTGAAGGATCGCATGGGTTTCGACGGTTTCGTGGTGGGCGACTGGAACGGCCATGGCCAGGTGCCGGGCTGCACCAATGCATCCTGCCCGACCGCCGTGAACGCGGGCCTCGACCTGTTCATGGTGATCGAGGACTGGAAACAGCTTTATGCCAATACGCTTGATCAGGTGAAAAGCGGCGTCATTCCCGTGGCGCGGCTGGATGACGCGGTGTCGCGCATCCTTCGGGTCAAGCTGCGCGCCGGCCTGTTCGACAAGGGCAAACCGTCTGCACGCGGTGTTGCCGGGCAGGACGATATTATCGGCCGGCCTGAAAACCGCGCCATTGCGCGGCAGGCCGTGCGCGAAAGCCTTGTGCTTCTGAAGAACGCCGGCCATGTGCTGCCGATCGCGCCCAAATCGACCATCCTGGTTGCGGGCGATGCCGCCGACAATATCGGCAAACAGTCGGGTGGCTGGACCATCAGTTGGCAGGGCGACGGCAATGTGAACAGCGACTTCCCGGGTGCCACGTCCATCTATGCCGGTATCCGCGATGCGGCGGCAGAAGCAGGTGGCACGGCCATCCTGTCGGTGGACGGCAGCTATGACAAAAAGCCCGATGTCGCCGTGGTGGTGTTTGGCGAAAACCCCTATGCCGAAGGGCAGGGCGACATTGAAACGGTCGAGTTCGAACCCGGCAACAAACAAAGCCTCGCGCTTCTGAAGAAACTGAAGGCCGACGGCATTCCGGTGGTCAGCGTGTTCCTGTCGGGCCGCCCGATGTGGGTGAACCCGGAAATCAACGCCTCCGACGCCTTTGTGGCCGCCTGGTTGCCGGGCACGGAAGGTGCGGGTGTGGCCGATGTGCTGGTCGCGGGCGCGGACGGCACGGCGCGGCACGATTTCACGGGCCGGCTGTCGTTCTCCTGGCCCAAAACGCCGCTGCAGGACGAACTGAACAAGGGCAAACCGGGCTATGACCCGCAGTTCGCACTGGGGTATGGCCTTGATTATGCGGGCGCCGGTGTTGGCCCTGGCCTGCTGGCCGAGGATGTGGCCGGCGTGAAATCGGCGTCCCTTGAGGACCTGCACCTGTTTGCCGGCCGGGCCTATGGTCCCTGGCTCGTCAAGATCCAGGATGCCCATAATACCCAGCAGATCAGCGGTTCCTATGCCGCGCTGCCGAGCGGTGCCGCCAAAGCCAGCCTTGTCGACAAGGACGTGCAGGGCGACGCCATCCGGCTTGAATGGCTGAAAGATGCGCCGGTCAGCCTGATCATGAGCGACGGCCCGGCGTTTGACTGGACCGCCTATGCCGCTGCCGGGGCCGAGATCAGTTTCGATCTGAACATCGTTGACGCGCCCGAAGGCGACGTCACCCTGGCGCTGCGCTGCGGCGAGGGCTGCGAACGTTCGGTGGTCCTGAACCCGATGCTGGAAGGCGCCGAAGGCGCGGGCTGGAAAACCGTTTCGGTGCCGCTCGTATGCTTTGCCGACGGGCAGGATTTCAGCCGCATCAGCGAACCGTTCCGCCTGGGCACATCGGGCCCCGCGGAAATGGTGGTGGCCAATATCTCACTCAATATTTCCGGACCGTCCTCCCAAGGCTGCCCGCTTCGATAATGCCGTCAGGCATGGGGCCCGAAGCGGGTTCGCGGTCGCAAACCGGAAATATGAAGGGCGTGGTTTTCACGCCCTTTTTTTATGCCGCACCACATCGGATGATTGAAAAAGGGGTTGTCATCGGTGCATTGCCGTGCCGGTGGCAAAGAAGTTCGCCCTGAAGTGGCTGGAATGATACTGTTGCCTTTATTTTGCGCGGGTTTCAGCTTGACCCTCATGGGGGGTGCCGATACTAGAATTAAGGGTCGGTTATTGTGCCGGCACCAGATGCCTATGACTATTTTTGATTGATTTGGGCGGCACTTCTTCACGGTGGCCGCCAAAACGGGGGTTTGTTTTATGGATGACCTGGCAGGCAGGGTGCGCGCACAGGCATTGGCTGGTGGCCACAAGGCCCTGGAAACCGATGCGGCGACCACAACCGGCAGCGCGGTGGATACCTTCCAGCCCGGCACCGCCACCGACGATGCGCTGTCGGGCACCAATATACCGGGCAGCACCGGCACCGGCGCCGTCACCGGCGAAACAGGTGCCCAGACCGGCGAAGTGAATGCCAACGGCCTTCTGGACGGCATCGACGATATCCGCGACATCCTGGTTTTTGCCGACAATAACACCCTCGTCGACACGCTGTTGATGGGCAAACAATATGCCGAGGACGCCGAAGGCGGCACCTATACCCTGACCTTCAGCTTCCCGGATTCGGAGTCCGTCTATTATGGCGGCAGCGGCTATGGCAGCTATGGCGAGCCCGGCCAAGCCTATTACGCCCTGTCCGACGCAGCGCAGGACTTTTTCCGCGCCACCTTCGACATGCTCAGCCAATATACCAACCTGGTGTTTGTCGAGGTCGAGGAAACCGCCACCACTGCGGGCACCATCCGGCCCGTGTGGACCGATTATTATCTCTCTGGCGCCGCCGCCTGGGGCTATTACCCGTGGGACAGCCAGTCGGCGGGCGACATGTGGTTTTCGACCTATAACATGAGCGAGGACCAGGGTGATTTCGAAACCATCCTGCTGCACGAGCTTGGCCATGCGCTGGGCCTGAAACACACGTTCAGCAGCTATGGCACCTTCAGTGCGGTGCCATATGAATACGACGGCTGGGACTATTCGGTCATGGCCTATGACGAAAGCGCGCGCTACCCCGGCGCCTATTCGGGCGACCTGTCGCCCCAGACCTTCATGATGCTGGACATCATGGCGCTGCAGCATCTGTATGGCACCAACTATAATGCCACGGCAGGCGACGACAGCTATATCTTCGACCTGGGCCAGCGGTATTTCCAGACCATCTGGGACGCGGGTGGCACCGATACCATCGGCATCACCGGCGGCAACACCGATGTGGAACTGAACCTCACCACCGGGGGCGGCTGGCTGAATGTCGGCACCACCATCACTTATTATGGCAGCTACCAGAACTGGCAGGAAACCGACACGGTCTACCTGATGCAGGGCGCCGTGATCGAAAATGCCTATGGTGCCGGCGGCAACGATATCATCAGCGGCAACAATGCCGACAACATGCTGGAAGGCAATGCCGGCAACGACACGCTCGCGGGCGGCGAAGGCAGCGACACACTGGTGGGCGGCGCGGGCGCCGACACGTTCCGGTTCGGCGACAGTTGGGGCAACGACACGATCACCGATTTCGAAGACGGCACGGACAGCATCCTCCTTGAGGTGCGAGACCTGCATTATGATGACCTGAGCATCACCCAGGACGGCGACGACGTGCTGGTGTCCGACGGCAACGGCAATATGATCCGCCTCACGGGGGTCACGGCATCCGACCTCACGGAAGCGGATATCGTGAACCTGTTCGACGGCGCGGTCTTCACCGGCACAAGCTGCAACGACGAACTGCACGGCGACATCGGCGACGACACAATCTATGGCCTGGGCGGCCGGGATTCACTGTATGGCGAAGACGGTAACGACCTGATCGAAGGCGGCGACGGCGTCGATACCCTCGTGGGCGCAAACGGCGACGACACCTTGCTGGGCGGCGCCGATAATGACTATCTCGGCGGTGGCGCGGGCGACGACAGCCTGGATGGCGGCGCCGGCGATGACCGGCTTGATGGCGGCAACAACAACGATACGATCATAGCCGGCGATGGCAGCGATTCTGCCTATGGCGGCGCCGGTGATGACAGCATCGTGGGTGATAGCGGCAGCGACACGCTGAACGGCGGCGACGGGGACGATACCCTCGAAGGCGGGGACGGCAATGACTTCATCTATGTTGGATATGGCAACGACAGTGCGACCGGCGGCAATGGTGACGATTCGATCAGGGGCGACCGGGGCGACGACCATCTGTCAGGCGGAAATGGCGCCGACACCCTTGATGCGGGCTATGGCTCCGATACGATCTGGGGTGAGGACGGCAACGACTATCTGACGGTAAACCCGGTCCAGCAGGACGGCCAGGACTATATGTTTGGTGGCCATGGCGACGATACACTCCTTGCCCGGGGCGGCACCAGCCTCCTGAATGGTGGCAATGGCAACGACCGCCTCTACATGTATTACAGCTACGCCGGAATGACGCTCGAAGGGGGCGCCGGGGCAGACTTTATATCCCCCGGATACGAAGAAGACATTATCGATTTCGGTGAGGATTCAGACGGCGATTTCGTTCAGGGACATGCCTCGAACCTGAGAGGCGACACCATCTCCAATTTTGGCGCCGGCGATTATGTGGAAATTGGCTATTTCAACGACACCTCGACCGGCGCGATGGGAATACCCGAGGCCGATGTTTCCGAAGTGGGCAACGACGACCTGCTGACCATTTCGCTGCCCGATGTGAACCAAACGATCGAAATCACCCTCACGGGTCATGGCCACAGTGTCGAACTTGTCGACGGCGGTGATCATTACTTCCTGGTGAACATGTCGGACAGCCGTGCCTATACCAACTATTGGGGCGGCATGAACCATTATGGCGAAGCCGGCGCCGAAACCATTACGGGCGGTGCCAACAGCGACGGCCTGTTCGGCGGTGGCGGCAACGACAGTCTGGTGGGGGGCAATGGCGACGATACCCTTGCCGGTTCCTGTGGCGACGACACCCTGGATGGCGGCAATGGTGGTGATCGACTGGTTGGTGGCTGCGGCGACGACCAGTTGCTCGGTGGCTTGGGCAGTGACACGCTCTTTTCAGGCGATGGCGCCGACACCGTCATGGGAGGCGCCGGCGCGGATACCATCTGGTCGGGCGCAGACGGCGACCTGGTCGATGCCGGGGACGATGGCGATTTCATTCATGGCGGTACCGGGGCCGACACCCTGTATGGGGGTGCAGGCAACGACACGATTACAGAGGCAGAATATGCGCTCAGCAACGGTGATGCAGACGACCTGATCGATGGCGGGGAAGGCAACGACTTTCTGTTCGCGGGTGGTGGTGCCGATACCCTGTATGGCGGTAACGGCGATGACACCATGCAGGGCGGCGACGACAATGACTGGCTCGAAGGCGGCGAGGGCTGGGACTATCTGAGCGGCGGAGACGGTGTCGACACGCTCTATGGCGGTGAACAAAACGATACCCTGGGCGGTGGCGCGGGTAATGACTATCTGTTTGGCGGCAACGGTGATGACATTCTCGGCGGTGACTTCGGCAACGACATCCTCGATGGTGGCGCTGGTGACGATACCCTCAGCGGCTATCGAGGGAATGACGTTTTTGCTTTCGGTGTCGATTGGGGCACGGACAGTATTCTCAGCTTCTGTACCGACGAAGATTATATCAGCATCATCGGCACGGGGCTGACTGCCGCCGATATGACCATCGCCTGGCAGGACGGGGCGCTGCAAATGTCGGACGGTGCCGGCAACAGCGTTATCTTTTACGACCTGGACGCGTCCGACATTCCAAACATCAGGATCATCGACCGCACCGAATATATCGGGACGGCAGGTGCTGATACCCTTGAAGGTTCGTTGCTGGACGACACGTTCACAGGGGGTGCCGGCGCCGATGTGTTCCGCCCCGGCGTGCTGTGGGGCGACGATACGATCACCGACTTCTGCGCGGATGATGACCTTATCGACGTGCGGGCGATCGGTGTCTTTACCATGGATGACCTGACAATCATCCAGCAGGGTGCGGACACGGTCATTACCTTCGGTGCAAACGACAGCATCACCCTGACCGGCGTGAACGCGAGCGACCTGGGTATCGGCAATTTTGTCTTGCCGACATTCTTCGAACGGTTCCTCGACAATTATGCCCCCTGGACCGACCAGCCGGATCCCGGTACGACACCGACAACGGTGCATTACATGTATTCGGACCTCTGGGACGACACCACGCTCAGTGCCTCGAACGAATTGGTCATCGAGAGCTTCTATGGCTTCTCGGCCGGCGACGGTGTCAATGTCGTGCAGCAAGGCACATTCTGGGTCGGCGCCGAAACAGATGACATGTTTGCCATACGTATCGGCACCAATGGCTCACTCGTCAATTCTGGTACCCTGGTTGTCGCAGGCCCATATGATGCCAGCGGGATTGTGATTTATGGTGGCACCGATATTGCCAATTCCGGTTCGGTCTATGCTGTTGGCAATGACATCGTATACGGCGTCGAAACCGCGTCCCGTGTCGTGGCAAGCTTCGATAACAGTGGCCTGATATCCGCCTGGAGCGAAAATGCCGCCTATGGTGTCGAATTCGAAGGCAACAGCTTCACGAACTCCGGCATCATCGAAGCCGTTGGCCAGAATCGGTCGTTTGGCGTTATGGTTGGTATTCCGTCGACCGCCTTTTCCTTTACCAACACGGGCACCATTACGGCGACATCTGCCGGAAATGTTGCTTCCTCCTATGGGATTTACGCAAGTTGGGAAGGCGACTACAGCAACGACGGCACCGTGCAGGGTTTTTATTCCTTCTTCAGTGCGGCACCGAACGGCTCCGTCAGTCTGGCCAATACCGGTACTTTGCTCGGTAATGTTGCTACCGGGTCGACCAGCGACGAAATCAGCAACACAGGTCAGATAAACGGCTTTGTCAGGCTCGGCGGCGGCAATGATACGTTCGCCTCGGCAGACGGACATATTTTTGGCTTGATCGACGGTGGCACAGGTGACGATTCCATCGTCGGCTCCGTGGATGGCGACCTGATTTATTCGGGCAGCGGCGCCGATACCCTGACCGGCGGTGAAGGTGGCGACCGATTTGTGCTTTCGGGCACGGGGAACGTGATCACCGACTTCAATACCGATGTCGATACAATCGACATCAGCAGCTATGGCACTGGCCAAGGGTACCAGATCAGCCATACAGGCAACGACAATTTCCTCGAATTTTTTGTCGGCGATGCCCTTGTCGCGCGCCTTTTGGATGTCTCGCTGGGAGATTTTTACAATTGGTTTGCACAGTCACACGGCGCAAGTGTGGTTTCCGGCAGCCTGGACGATGATACGATCAACGGAACCGCGGCCGCAGACTATATGCTCGGCATGTCCGGCGACGACAGCCTGCGTGGCGGCTCAAACGACGATACGCTGATTGGTAGCGACGGTAACGACAGCCTGTATGGCAATGCCGGCGACGACTATCTCGAAGGCGGTATCGGATTCGACAGCCTGCATGGTGGCGACGGTGACGACCGGATCAACGGCGGTGCAGGGGACGATCTTGAAAATGGTGGTGCCGGCCAGGATACGCTCCTGGGTGGCGATGGCAATGACACGCTGTTTGGCCACGACAACGCTGACAGTATCGTGGGCGGCACCGGCGACGACTATATGACCGGTGGTTCAGGTGGCGATGTGTTTGCGTTTGGCGCTGGCTGGGGCAACGATACGATTGCCGATTTTTCTGGCGCGGATCAGATCGACCTGTTCAATGCCGGGGTAGATTATTTTGACCTCAGCATTCACCAGCAGGGCGCAGATGTCCTGATTGCCGATGGCAATGGCAACAGCATTTTGGTGATGAACGCCGACGAGGGTGATTTCACGCCGGACGCGCTCTGGATCTATTATGCCAATCCCTTCTTCGGCGGCGACAGCGGCAATAACACCGTGGCAGGATCGTCAAATGACGACATCATTTTTGGCTTCAGCGGTAATGATGCGCTGCTTGGCTATCGCGGTGCCGACACCATTTCGGGTGGTGCGGGCCACGACACCATCCAGGGCGGCGCGGGTGCCGACAGCATCGATGGTGGCGCGGGCTCCGACCAGGTCTATTATGGCAGCTCTTCTGCCGCCGTGACCGTCGACCTCAGTGTCGGCACCGGCACGGGCGGCGACGCCGAAGGCGATACCTATGTCAATGTCGAGAATGTGTTCGGTTCCCTGTATGGCGACAGCCTCGTCGGCGACAGCGGCCGCAACGCGCTTTATGGCAATACGGGCGACGACACGCTTGATGGCGGCGCCGGCAACGACTGGCTATATGGCCAGGGCGGGGCGGACACGTTTGTGTTCGGCGCTGGCTGGGGCCAGGACATCATCCGCGATTATGTGCATGGCACCGACCAGATCGACCT
>SBGU01000021.1 GCA_006226495.1 Alphaproteobacteria bacterium | reverse complement strand
GCCACATAAATTGCGACAAGAAAGCCTTGTCGGGGTTGGGGTCTGGCGAGATTTTGAAACACTATTGCTGAAAGCACTCAATCGATGTGAGTGCTTTCAGGCACATTGAGCGGCCTGGTGAACGGTATTTTGGAAGGCTGATTGGGCGCTGGATTTAACTTCGAAGCACCCAGCCTACAGGTTTGCAGCGTGCTCATGACACGCGGCCCTAGAGAGTGCGCGATATTCTTTGAGCGCATCGAAGGATCGTGTGGGCCTGTCCCGCTCGCTGTCCCACGAACGACGTTTTAAGATTGCCGCAGGATGACCCCAAATGAAGATAAAGGCGTTCGGCGATAATTCGTTGATAATCCCGAACTCAATGAACTCATAGATGCTGTTCGAGCCTTCACTGAAACTTGGATTACTTCGGCGCCGCTTTAACGGAATCTCCGCAGGATACAGATTGTTACTAAAACATCGCAATCCCAGGAATACCCTGCTGCATGGCGCCCCCCAGTGTCACGGCAGTCCGGTCCGGGCTTGGCCGGGTTTCTGGCATCAGCAGCACTTTGATCGGGTCTTCCTGGGTTTCATCATAGGTCATCACGCCGACCGAACCGCATTCCAGGTTCTGGAGGTCTTTGGCCAGTTCGTACCCGGTCGATGACTCCTCGGGGATCACCAGCCAATAATTCCGGAAAAAGGTCGCGTTGAAGGTCGTCTCAGCCAGAAGTTGGTTGTATCGGCTCCGCACCGGTATGCGGCCGATTGCCTTGAAGTCATAGGCGTCGATCCATTTGATGGTCAGGCCATTTCGCCCGATGGCGACGGCATCCGGCGACGCGTAGCGGAATTTGAAATGACCCGCATGGTATGTGACGGTGTCCGCGTTCCCCAGCTTTTCCAGGGCCGCTTCGACCGCTTCAGATGCTGCGATTGCAAAATCCCGGGCGGCCATGCGTCCCAGGCTATGGGACATTACTTGGGCACCCGTTAGTGGCCTGCGATCATCAATAAAGCGTTGTCGACCGCGACCCTCGCGCGTGAGTTCAGTTTGTATTTTCCGGATCTCAGAGACTTTCAGGTCGCCGGCAACCAGCCTTGCCGCCAAACCTTTGGCGGTGATCGGGTCGGCGTCATAGACTCGTTTGAATATCTCGAGAATGGCGAATGGCAGGACCTCGCCCGATACTGCTGCAAGCTCGGGGATATGCTTTTTCTCCCGATGAAGAAACTTGTCGAGTGCAATCATGCGCCGCAGCATGGACGTACTGTAGCCAGACTTCTCGGCGGCATCTTCCAGCCAGGCAGACGGTGTTTGATGGCTCTCCCGCCAGACCTGGTTTTCCATACCCTCCCGTAATACATGGGCAATTTCCTGCCAATTGGTGTCACTGACCTTGGCATTCTTCAGGCGATCGAGGGGAGAGACAAAATTCATCGGTAATCCACTGTAGGTGTATCGTTCAATTAAGTTGCATATAACATGTTTTGCCATAAATGCACTAATAAGAAATATGTTGCATAATGTGCATAAATATGAAAAGTGATGCACATTATGCAACAAGATCAGGTACACCGTCATGGCACATGTCCGAGCGAGGAAGGTTATCACCCGTGGTCCGATACGGGTAGTAGGCAAGTTCCCGAGCCTGAAATCCGGTCGCATGCTTCATTGGGAGTCCCAGCTTGAGCGGGACCGGTTCCGGATGCTGGAGTTCGATCCGGATGTGAAGAGTTTCCGGGAACAACCGTTCAGCCTTCAGCTCGAGGTGGATGGCGAGACATGTCGGTACACGCCCGATATCGAAGTCATCCGGCGTAACCGTGTCGTTGTTGAAGAGGTGAAGCCCGCCAGCCGGCTATCGGGCTATGACGCACTTTTTGAGGAAGCCGCCAAAGTGCTGGCGGGAAGCGGTCGTCATTTCGAGGTGCACACTGACGAAAGCATGCGGCAGGGCGCCTATATTGCCAATATCACCTTTCTGCTGCCTTATCGCCAGCTCCCCATACGCCAGAACGATGTTGACCTGGTGGCTGCCATGGTACCCGCCGATGACCAGGTACCGCTCGGGCGTGTTGCGGACGCACTATCCAGCAATGCGGCTCCTGATTGGTCCCTTTGGGTCCTTTTGTCCCGACACGTCCTTGCCGCTGACTATGTGCAACCCCTAAGCCGGGCCACGTCGCTCCGGCGCTCTGAAGGAGGCGAGCCATGCCTGCTGTAACGCTGTCGGCGGATATGATCGTAACAGTTGGCGGGATTAGGTGTCGCGTCGTTGGAATTCCCCAAAAGGGTCATGTCAGCCTCCTGCAGGACCACGATCAGGATACTATGACGCTTGACCTGGAAGACCTGACGAAAAAAATCTCGATGGGGACAGCCGAGATCACCCCGGTCGTCACCGGCAATGTTGGCCGCGATGTAAAAATCAACGGCAAGCTCAAGGGGCAGTTGGCGACAATGAAGCCTGATGAGCGAAATGTGGTCTTGCGTCGCCGCGACTATATAAAAGCAATTGAAGCGTATATGCCGATTCCCAAAACCCGGGACAGGCTCGAACCAATCATTGCCGAGACGGCAAAGCGCATCGGAGACCCAAAAGCTCCGCACTGGACGACTGTCGCACGATGGTACCGCGACTTCCTGGATGGCCGCAGGGATTTGCGCGCACTGCGACCCTCGTACGAGAAGCGCGGCAACCGCTCGGCAAGACTGTCGCCTGACCAGGAGCAAATCATCAACCAGGTGATCGAAACCCGGTACCTGAACGCACGGCGTGCGGCCCCCGCGGAAGTCATGGACGCGGTGAATTTGGGGATTGCCAAGCACAACTCCCATTTGCCCAAATCCCGGCATATGGACTTTGTCGCCAAGCGGACCATTTACCGCAAGCTCAACAAGCTTGATCCCTACACGGTTGTCCGGTGCCGCGAGGGCAAGGATATTGCCGACAGACGATTTCGTGCCTACGGCAAAAGTCCGGTTGCCACGCGACCGCTTGAACGCGTCGAGATCGATCATACCGTCCTAGACCTGATCCTGGTGGATGAGGAAACCGGGCTGCCGCTTGGCCGGCCCACACTCACAGTCGCCATCGACTGCTATTCGCGCATGATTGTAGGCTTTTATCTGGGTTTTGAGCCGCCCGGGTGGCAAACGGTAATGCATTGCCTGCGCATGATGATCATGCCCAAAGGCGAGGTCATCGACGGCTTTCCATCAATCAATGGGGTATGGCCCTGCTTCGGCGCGTGCGAAGTACTTGTCGTGGACAACGGTCGTGAGTTCCATTCTACCGACCTGGAAATGGCCTGCGAACAATTAGGCATTGAGGTGGTCTATGCACCTCGGACGAAGGCCTGGTACAAGGGCAAGGTGGAGCGAATTTTCGGTACGATCAATACGCGCCTGTTAAGGGGAGTCAAAGGCAAAACCTTGCCGATTGCCCGCGAAATTGTCGGCTACGATCCCCAAAAAGACGCGATTGTCAATTTGGGGCAATTCACCGAGGGCTTTTGCAAGTGGATCGTGGATGTTTACGCCCGCACCTATCATAACGGTCTTTGTGGTGTGCCTCTCGATGTATGGAATGATGGCCGCGAACGGTTCCCGGCGGTGCGCCTGCCGGCATCCATTGATGATCTAATCGCCATCCTGAGCCATGTCCAGGAACGTACCATTGGCAAAGACGGGATTGTCTTCAAAGGCCTTCGTTATGTGAGCGAAGACCTCAACCGCATCCTGGTCGTCTACAAGAGAACGAAAAACCCGAAGGTTCAGGTCAAGATCGACCCATCTGATCTGGGGTCGGTTTTTGTGGCGCACCCGGATGGCAGTGGGTTCTTCAGGGTGCCCGCGAGAGACCCGGAATATGCCCGAGGATTGAACCTATGGCAGCATCAGGTCATCTGCAAATGGCGGGCACGGCGCAAACATGAGAACGATTTTGACCTGTCGCTGATGGAAGCCCGGGAGGAGATCAGGTCGATCTTCAATGAGGTGCGCGCGCGCAAACAGAAGATTGCCAGAACCAAGAAGATTGCCCGCTTCAATGGCCAGGGGAGCAACCGTTACATTGCAGCCCCCAAGACGGCGCCAAGTAGTCAAAAACCCGACCCTGGCAGCAGCGGGAGTAGCGAGTTTGACCAAGCCGCAATGATGCCATCGGAAGATCGGCCGGACACCCTGGATAGCGAGGATTGGGGCTATGAAGAATAGCAGCAGAAAATTGTCGGACACCGCACTCGAGAGCCTTGGTGCCATAAATGCGATGGTGATAACGCACCCCCGCATGATGAAGGCAATTCGGCAGGTCGACTATTGCCGGGCTCTGTCGAAAGGCGCAAACGAGCCCGAATGCCTTCTTATTCTTGGGGAATCGGGCGTTGGCAAAACCACTATAAAAGAATTCTATCTGCGGCGCTATCCGCGCACGGAAACCACCTCCGGGACCACCATTCCTGTCCTGGCTGCGGCCATCCCGGTGCCGGCGACCATGAAGGCAATGGCGACGGCCTTATTGATTAGTCTTGGCGATCCGTCCGCCCTTCGGGGGTCGTTGGATAACAAGACACAGCGGCTCTACAAGCTGATCCGGGAATGCGAGGTCGAAATCCTCATCCTGGATGAGTTTCAGCACTTCATCGACCGCGACAATCTTCGCGTCCTGCGGTCCGTGTCTGATTGGCTCAAAAACCTGATCAGCGAAACAAAGGTACCCGTGGTGCTGACCGGGCTGCCCTATTCACGCAACGTTCTGGAAGCCAACGAACAGCTTATGCGACGCTTTTCGAGCCAGTATGTCCTTGAGCCGTTTGGGGCGGGCCATGACATGGAAGAGTTCCGAAAATTTCTGAGCTTTGTCGCTGACCGATTGCCGTTTGAGGAAAAGCCGGCGTTCGGGAATCTGGACATGGGACGCAGGTTTTTCTCGGCCTCCCAAGGGTATGTTTCAAAGGTTATGAAGATTGTGCGCGGTGCTGCATTCTTGGCTTTCGAAGAATGCGAAAAAAGCATCACCCTTGGCCTCTTGGAGCGCGCCTACCGTGAAAGAATTCTAAGGCCAGAGGGCAGTCTCGACAGAGGGACACCGGCCGTTAATCCTTTTGCCGTGGACTGGTCCTTCGCCAATGGGCCAGCACTGGTCCCCGACCAGGCGCCTACACTGATCGGTGACAAGCCGCGCAAGCAGAACAAGCCCGCTCTTGGTGCAGATAGCGCCCTTACGCTACGGGATGTGTTCTGATGATCGTCGGTTCCAATTTTGAGAACAAGAAACTGTTGAGGCGCCCGCGGCCCGAAGAAGGCGAGAGCCTGATGGGCTATCTTGTCCGTGTCGCAGAAGAAAATGGCTATGCGCGACCTGGCTGGCTTTTCGATATGTCGGTTTCGCCAGCGTCATTGCCTATGCGGCAAAGTGATCCAGCGGCATTGGCTGCAGTCTTGGGTATTGAAGTTGATACCCTTGCCGACACATGTTACTGGCCGTTGGTTGGACGTGGGCGGCACAAGACACGATCATTCCTGGGGGTGGAACTGCCGGATGCGGCAGTCAAGCTCAAGCGTCCAAAAGTATGTCCGGCGTGCCTTGGCCAGAAACCATTCAGGCGCGCGATCTGGGACCTTTCTGTTGTCGCCTGTTGCCCCACACATGGTAACCGTCTCCTGGACCGCTGCCCGGGGTGCGCGCGTGACCTTGCATGGTCGTCAGCCAGGGTCGCGTCCTGTGGGTACTGTGGCCTTGATCTGTCGACTGTAGTCGCCGCGGAGGCCGACGCGAAGGCGGTGGCCCTCACGACCTATGTTCTCTGTCAACTTGGACAGGGCAATGGTCACCGCCCTGCCGGCTTTTCCGTTCTGGATGATCTGACGCCAAACGATCTTTGCAGGCTGATCATTTTTCTGGGGCTTTATAGCGTGCAGGATGCCAGTGGATATGGAGCCAGGGCCTGTGCACACCTGTCGGTTCGGGCCGCATATGACATGATAGCGCAAGCGGCACGTGTCCTGGATGAATGGCCTACCAATTTCTTTGCGCTTCTGGAATTGATCCGGACCCGGGCACCGGCCGGTGCCGGCACAACGGGCCTGGCACATGATCTGGGAAGTTTCTACGAGGCACTCGGAAAAGACTTCCGCGGGAGAGCGTTCGATTTCCTTTGGGCGGCGCTGCAGGACTACGCCAATACCAGGTGGGACGGCGGGTTGGTGTCACGAAGGAATAGCAGGTTGAAGCTCGCGCCCGTCGAATCCCGAAAATACATGGATCGTCAGGAGGCCGCGAAAGTGCTGCGCTGTGCGCCGACCATGATCGACAGGATGATCGAGGAAGGGCATCTAAAGGGCCACGTCCTGGCTACAGGCGCCCGTAAGCTGTCGCTGGTCGAACGCCGCAGCGTAATTCGTCGGTTGGATGAAGAAGCGAACACCATTACCCCCTATCGTGCAGGTATTCTGTTGGGTCTTTCAGAAGTACCGTTTCGGGCGATTGTTGAGCGAGGCCTGTTGAACCCGCTGCCAGACGTGCCCATCAATCGGTCGCGTACGATGTTGCTCGATCGTATGGAAGTAGAAGCTTTTATAAAGCGAGTTGTTGGCGACGCGCCCCAGTATGTCGGTGGCGAAGAAGATCTGGTCGGTTTCCCAATTGCCGTGCGCATGTTGACCACAGTTGGGCTGGGCATAGCGGATCTGCTGGAAATGGTGGTGCGTGACCAGATAAACGTAAAGGCATGTGACACGCGCGAGGTCGGCGTTCGGCAGTGTTGCTTTGCATTCGCTGACATGGAAAAAATCCTTGAGCGCAATGCTATGGCGCCCGAAGACGTTTTGAGCTTGCCGGAGGCTGCGGCCGAACTCTGCTTGAAGCAGGAAGTGCTGTATGGCCTGGTGAAACGTGGCCTGTTGCAGACTAGGGAAACCAAAATTGGGGTGCGCTTCATGCGCACGATCGCTAGGGACGAAGTTGAGCGGTTCCGCACTTGCTATGTGTCTGCAGCAGAGTGTGCGAAAGCTCGTGGAAAATCCCCAAAGGCCTTGGTTGAGAACCTGCGGAACGAAGGACTTCAGCCAGTAACCGGGCCGAATGTTGATGGCGGCAGGCAATATTTTTTTGAGCGAGCTGGCGTTGACGGTGCAGTGGCAGAATGAAGCGCTTAAGCGCACTCTTGATGCCCGCGAAAGCATTGGAAGAAGTGCGGGATGGCAAAGCTCCGATATGGCATTGTGACCTTCAAAGACAAAAGGGCCGGCATTCTCTCAGAGACTGCAGATGGTGGTACTGTGTTTGTCTATGATGAGGATGCGCCCGAGATTGCCTGCGCATTGCCGCGGGCCTTGGATGAACATGAATGGTCAAATGGCCTGCATCCAGTGTTTGCACATATGGCGCCGGAAGGGTGGCTTCGAAGCCGTCAGCGGGCGATCGCGGATATAAGTGAAGACGATGACTTTGGTCTGCTGCTTGCGTTCGGCAGAGACTGTATCGGCGCTATCGGTATCGAGGATCCTGAAGCATTCGCGTCAGGTTTCGATCTTGGTGAGGCCGCCGACGCTGAAACGAGAGCAATTGCAGCAGCCCGACGTACGATCCCTGGCGTTCAGGAGAAACTTTTGTGTGCTTGTCACGGCGACCGCTATGCGCCGGCGCAGGGCACTGAGGCTGCGCCCTATATCGCCAAGTTCAATCGCGAGGACCTGATCGACCTGGTTGGTAACGAGGCCTTCAGCCTGGAGCTGGTTCGGTTGCTGTTGCCGGACGACCAGGTGGTGACGGCAGAGCGCACTATCCTTGCCGGGATCAATCGGCCGGCACTGATGGTCAACCGGTTTGACCGGGTCGGGCCGGACCGGCGCGGCAAATTGCGCTGCGAGGACTTTGCCCAGGTTCTGTCGGTGCCGCCCGGCCGGGACCGCAGCGCCAAATATACAGTAGGCTATGAGGCCCTGGCCGCGGCGCTTGAGCGTTCGGCTGCCCCTGTCCTTGACGGCTACAGGCTGTTCAAGCGGCTGGTGGCCTTTTGCCTGATCGGCAACACCGACTGTCACCTGAAGAACTGGAGCCTTTTGGAGACCAGTGACGGCCTGCGGCTGTCACCCATCTATGACGTGCTGAACGGCTATCTCTATGGCGCCCAGGGCTACAGCACCCGGTTCGGGCTGCAGTTGGATGGGCAGGCGATCCAGTGGGACGTCTACGACCGGGCCTTGCTCACAGAGATCGGTCGGCGCCTGCGGCTGACTGAACGGGCGATCGAGCAGGCTTTCAAGGATGTAGGCAAGGCCCGGGATGCCGTGTTCGCGCGCCTCGATGGCGATATACCGCTTGGGCCAGGCAGGACACACGCTTTCCGGGCCAGCGTGCTTGAAAAATGGGAGACAATCTTCGACTGACCTACTGCCAATACTCGCCAATCTTGGCACTCAAATGCGAACCGCGCTGATGAAAGTTGAAAGATGGGTGTCAGTTTTTGGAATATCGGCACCCCCTTAAGATCGGGCAGTTGGATATAGGCAGGCCGACTCCATATCCGCATAGTATATCGATACTTATTTGGCCGTATTTCCAGCAGCCCTGCCAAACTTAAATCTATGAAACGTCGCCACATATGGGTTGCCATAGCCGCGCCGCGCAGATTTAATCAACTTTTAGTGGTCAGGACGGGGTAAAAAGCATGCACCCCGAGGATGTGGGGGCGGCACATGGCGGACGGGACGCTGTATCTGGTTCAGCGCAATGACTTGGAAACGGCCGAAATTGCCGCATTTCTTGTGCGCAATAAAAAAAGGGCTGAAAGGGTTTGTATCGTTGACCGGTCATGGGGCGATACTATCCACTACAGCGATATCGCGCGTTACCTGAAAGATTTTGACCGTGTGTCGATGGTCGAGATCAACAATCCGGACATCGAACGCAGGCTGGTAGAAGCCGGCAAGACGGTTACCCTGATTGATCATAAGGACTATGCGTCGCCCATGGGCGGGCACGTGTCGCGCGGGCATGGTTTATCGGCATTTCAGCAGGTCTACCGGCATTTTTGTCCTGCTGCCGGACCGCAGGATCAACTTGACGAAGATTGGCTTTGGGCCGAACGCGTATCAGCGCGCGAGATGGGCGGCATGCCCGCGCTTGCACGTTGTTGTTTCGAACATCAATGGAAACGTCGCGGGCGCGCCCCCCTGAAATTCAAGGATTCCGCTGCAAGCAATGGCCGGTGTGGCTGGCCAGATGATCCGGGGCAATGGCCGCAGTTCGAGAAAACGCTTGCTGAAATCAGGCATATTCGAGCGGCTGATCTTGTGATTGCGGAAGAGGGCTATGCCGCATTGCACGGCGACGCGTTTGCTGCCGGCAGCCAGACTGTTTCTGACGCCAAACTGCAAGCCATGCAGTCGCGCCTGGAGCAGCTTGCGCAGGAGGTCGGGCAGGCAATTGAAAATGCCGGCAGCCCGGACGCCGCGTATACAGACCCCAGCACGACGCGGATCGTTGGCAGGTATTTGCGTTCCGGGCCCCTACCCAATAAGGCAGAAGACCTTCTACTGCTTGTTGCCCCGCTGCGGGAGCGCCGCCTGCTGGTCGATGCGGTGTATGAATATTATTTCAGTCAGGGCGAGGCTTACCTGCAAGACCATCGCATTCTGGCCCTCTATTATCCTGAAACGGCTGGCGCAGACGTGTCGCCGTCGCTTGAAACGATGCTGGCGTCAATTTGCCGGCTCGAATTCTGCGGCCCTGCGGCGGACAGGCCTGTGCTGGAACAAGTGCTGGAGCCCGATGTACGGGCGGAGCATGGGTTGGACCAGCTTCAGGCCTATCTTGTCGGCGAAACCGGTTTCTATTTTGGGCTGGAAGATGTCCATGGCATTTCGAATGCGCCGGCAGCGATCCTGAATTTCTGTGACTTCCTTCTGAACAACTTCCTGCTTGGCGCCCGACCGGTGGTGGCCTGGCGTACCCATTTCATGCAGCCACTATGGCTTGTGCCGGATGCAGATTTCAGCCTTGATCGGCTGCGAAAGGCTGCGCACGCGGCCATAACGGAGAATACCCAAGGGGTTAAGGTTCAGGACATTGGCGACGCCAGCTATTTCATGCGCCATTTGCGCCAGCAACTGGGGGCAAGCTGGCGGGAGGGCGGCAGTGATCCGCAAAGCCCCAGCCTTGTCAGCCTCGAAATCACCCTCAGCGGGAACCTTGCTGATCTTGCCTATGTGCTGGATTGGCCCAAGGGCCATGTGCGGCAGGTCCAAAAAGTCGAACATGTGCGCCTGCATCTTTTCTACAATGATACGATATGCCTGGAATGGGGGGTCGGGTACAAGGCCCCTGAGGTGTCTGCAGGTGCAGGGTCACTGTGCATGTGCCTGCTGTCCGGCGGTGCGAGCCAGTCGCTTGCCTCGATGATCGACTATAATGCCAAGGCCCGGTACCTGTATTCCGAATTTGAATACAGCGAAGACGAGGTGCAGGACAAAGGCCATTACCGTCTGGAGCTTCACCAGGGCGACAAAGAATTGGCCGGTTTCCTCTTTGGATGCGAGTCCGCAACCAGCGACGAAAGACCCCGCCATGTGCTGCGAAAGCTGGTGGAACTGGCGCTCGGTTCAATTGTCGGTGAGGCAGAGGCGGGTGGCTATGCCAACCGCGTTCAATATCTTGGCGACGCGCGGGCGCGGGTTGCCACATCCGTTGTGCTGGAAGGCGAAAGACCCACCCTGCCAGGCGCCACAGCCCGGCTGGATGCGGTTCTGGACCGCCTGCGCGAAGTTGACGGATTTGGCGGCGGTTTCAATTATGACGAAGATTTCGCGCGCGCACTGCTGGAGCAGAACCGGTACCGGCGGCACGAACAGTTCGGCAGCTATTTTGTTGCCAGTGACCATGCTTTTGCTTACCTGGGCTTCGCGGGCGGCCGAAGGACGAAGTCCTATGCCTATGATGTCATTCATCTCAGGCAAATGAATGGTGTTTACCTGCGCATGGCGCTGTTGGCCCAGCTTTATACCGCTGTGCTGCAGGTCTATTCCTGCAAAATTTCGGACATCCTCAAACCCTGGCAGCCGGACAAGGGCGAACCGTTGCCCCAGCGTTACCACGCCCTGCTGCCCGAATTGCTGAAGTTCGTGAACATGCTGTGGTTCAACCAGGTGTCCAGCCAGGTGCAGGGCATCGAACTGTTCGACCTGATCCGCAAGCCAACCCAGGCCCGCAACGAATATGAGATGATCCGCGACGAAATCGAGCGCACACAGGAATATTGGGACCGGGAAAGCGAACGCCGGGCAGAGAACCGCATTCGCGCTCTGGCTTTTGTCGGTATTCCGCTGACGCTGTTTGGCGGCGCGCTGGGGCTTTATGGCAAGGGTGGTGCGCTGGGATACCACCTGGCGGAACTGGGCCTCGACAACGGGATCCGCTTCACCGCATTCGCCACAGTCCTGACCGTGTTCCTGACCGGGCTGTTGTGGCTGGTGCTGCTGCCGCACCGGCGACCCGGTACCCTGTCGGGCATGGTGGCCCGGATGGCGCGCAACCGGTCCTGGTTGCGCCGGTTGGCTGCTTTTGCCGCGCCGCGCCCCGGCCGTATACAGGCCTTTTCCTGGGCCTCGATGCTGGTTTTGGTGTTGGTGGCGGTGACCTTGGTCAGCGGCCTGCTTTGGCCATTCCTGTTTCCATGACCCTGTGGAAACAATAATTACATGAAATATAACAGGAAAATTAATTACGTGCGAAATGGTTTTGAAAATATGGCCAAATGGTATGAACCCTGTGGAAACATGTCGAAATCAGTAAAGCTTGACAGAATGCTGCAAAGGGGGGAGTCTGAGGCCATTCCGGCAGTGGATGCCGATTGAAACCACCGAAAAGGCGGTCAACAATGCTGGTTCCGTCTGAGGCCATTCCGGCAGTGGATGCCGATTGAAACCGGCTGGAAAATGGGTAGCACGCCACTTTTAAGTCTGAGGCCATTCCGGCAGTGGATGCCGATTGAAACCTTCACATCCGGATGGTCGAATTCGAACAGGGTCTGAGGCCATTCCGGCAGTGGATGCCGATTGAAACAGAATGGACAGTGTGGTCATTTGTCATATCGTCTGAGGCCATTCCGGCAGTGGATGCCGATTGAAACGGAACTCCTTTCCATTTCAGGGGTCAGGTGTTGGTCTGAGGCCATTCCGGCAGTGGATGCCGATTGAAACTATCAATAGCTCTGTAAGCCATAGCATTCTCGTCTGAGGCCATTCCGGCAGTGGATGCCGATTGAAACTGCCGCAATGCGGCGGAAAAAAAGAGTAAGTCTGAGGCCATTCCGGCAGTGGATGCCGATTGAAACTTAACAATTTTTTGCATTTTGTCCTCCACGACTGAGGCCATTCCGGCAGTGGATGCCGATTGAAACGCTTGAATTTCGATGTTCATGGTGATCTCCGTCTGAGGCCATTCCGGCAGTGGATACCGATTGAAACGCCTGGCGTGTCTCCTGCTGTCCTATCCATGTCCGATGTCGTTTCGCTTGCATCGGGTGCCCGGTATTACCGGTCCGTGAGGCAGTAGTGTTGGGCCGCCTTGCTGTCCCCGCTATTTGCCCATCATGTTCCCGAAGGCCATGAAGCCTGCGCCGGGTGCGATTGCGGGTTGCCTTTTTCAAAAAAAGCCGCAACTTTTGATGGAACGTATTTCGAGTATTATTTTAGGCTAATCCGGCATTTGGATTGATGGGGGAAATCGGCTGTGGGCAATTACCTGCTGGCGGTCGAGGCAGTGGATATCTATGCCACGGTGCTCGATACCAATGATCTTTCAACCATTCGGGGCAGTTCGCTGTTGCTTTTGAAGGTGCCCCTGGCGTTCGGCGGCGAAAATGGTGCGCTGTCGCGCCATGTGCTGCAGCCTGCCGACCAGGCGGAAGCCGTCAGTCTCGGAGCGTCGCGCGGGGTCTGGAAAGTCACCAGCGATCTGGCACCCGCCGCAATCGAGGAACGGTGCCGGGCGGTCCTTGACGGTGCGGCCATGCCGGATGCGGCTGATGCCAGCCTTTTTGAGGCGGCGCAATTCATGCGTTTTGTGGTTGCCTGCGTGCCGCTTGAAGGCGACGACGGCTATCTTGATGCCCTGGCGGCCGCGCAAACGCGCATGCGCTGGAACCAGATGGCAGGCCCCAATGTGCGGCACCGCGACGAATGGTCGGCGGTTCCGCACGCGCAGGGCACCACCGGAGCAAGCGGCGTTCGCCGCGGCGGCAATCCGGTGGACTTGCCCGATAGTGCGGTTTGCAGCCTCAATGGTATCCTGCCGCGCCAGGACATGGCGGAAAACGTCAAGGGACAGTTGAACTGGATCAGCCGCTCTGTGTCCCTGCGGCGGCGTTTTGGTGTTGCCGAAAAGCAGGCTTTCTACAGCGATCAGCTTGCCCTTTTGCAAGACGCCGATGCACCGTCGGACGGCCTGGCCCACGCCTTGCGCGATGCACGGGACCGGCTGCCCATGGCCCTCCATTTCGCGTCGATCAGCGAAGGTGGCAACCTGGACCTCAAGGAAAACCTGCGTGACAAGCTGGCGCTTTTTTATGCCGACGGCAACGGCTTCGGCGCCCTGCAGACGGCCTATATCAGGGGCGAATCCACCGCGCACGGGCAAAACCAGTTGGCCCGCCAAACCGAACTGGACGCGACATTGCGTACCACGCGGCGCCGGTTCCTGAAGGCACTGCTTGAACTGGTGCACCGCGATGCCAGCGGTGCGCCGTCCGATGCGGAACGGGAAGAACGCCAGGCGCTGAACTGGCGCCACGGCGGGTCAGGCCGCGAAGGCCAGGTCGCCATCGAAACCGTGCTTCGCCTGGAAACGCTGCTTTGGGGGGGCGACGAATTCCGATTTGTCCTGCCAGCGAGGTTGGGCTTCGATGCCTTGAAACTGTTTTTCGACATGACCCGTGGCCGCCACACAGGCGCAGATAGCGATGAATGGTGTGTGGGCGACCGCCGCATGTTTCATGCTGCCGGGCTGGTGTTTTTCCACCATGACGCCCCGATTGCCAACATCATCCGATTGGGCGACGGGCTGGCTGAGGCCTGCAAGCGAAAAAGCCGGGATCAGGATCTGGCCTGTATATCCGTGCTCGAAAGTTTCGACCAGGTGGGCAACAGCGTTGAAGCCTATCTGGCGGGCCGCAGCCCGGTCGGTGTTGCGCCGGACGAACTGTTGGTTGACCCAGCCAATATTGCCCTTCTGGTGGATACGGCCAAACAGCTTTCTGTCCTGGACGATGGCGCGGGGCGCCGGCAGTTGCGGCAGGTGGTGATCGCACTTCATGCGGGCGGAACCGAGGGTGGCAGCTACCTCGCCGCCCGTGACCGGCTTTTTGCACTATATCCCAATGTGCGGGGCCTGTTGGCCCCGGCGATGGATGCCATGGGCGCGCACGCGCTTTGGCTGCTTCTGGAAGACTATTGGGACTATCTGTTGATTGCGGCTGGCGGCATGGCCACCGCAGGGGGCACAGGGGTCGCGGCATGATACAGGAATATAGGCTGAAGCTGTGGCTGCAAGGCCCGATCCTGACCCGTTCCAGTGACGTGGGTGACTTTGGTATCGACACGGTCTTTGCGCGCCTGCCTGACGGGACGCCCTATATTGCCGGCAGCCATGTGCTCGGCAAACTGCGACATGCGCTGCGTATACTGGGGCCGCTGGTTGAAGCGGGCGAACGTACCGCGGCGCTTGATGCCTGGCTTGGTACCAACGAGGGCGATGTTTTCAAAGGGCAGGACGGTCGCCGGCCTGTCTATGTAAGTGACCTTGTTGCCGAAACCAAGGGTGTGTCCGGTCGCCGCACGCGGATCAAGATCAGCCCGGAAACCGGTACGGTAGAACCGGGCGCGTTGCAGGTTATGGAGCAACCCTACGGGGTGGGCGAAACCGTCCTTTTTACCGGCGCCCTGCGCCTTCTGATGCCGGAAGCGGACGCGATGAAAGCCGCAAGGCTGTTGGAACGAGCGCTTAACTGGTTGACGCAGATGGGGGGTATGCGCGGTATCGGGTTTGGCCGGGTCGACAAAGCGACTTTGCAT
Organism: Alphaproteobacteria bacterium; assembly: GCA_006226495.1. Classification (GTDB taxonomy): domain Bacteria; phylum Pseudomonadota; class Alphaproteobacteria; order Sphingomonadales; family Kordiimonadaceae; genus Kordiimonas. Next base: position 51,422 of record SBGU01000021.1, on the reverse strand, counting down.
GACAATTCGGCCGCAACATCCACGTCACTGGTAGAGGGCGCGCCTGCGCGGCTCGCCCTGAAGCTGGTTTTCTCCGACCCCTTTTGCATTGCCGACCGGCGCGCCGGGAAAAACCTGTTCAGCAGCAGCCATATCGTTCCCGGAAGCGCCTTCAAGGGCGCTCTGGCCCACATGATGCAAATTGCGGCGGGACCTGATGCTTGCTCGACATTGGCCAGGCACCTGTCGGCTTTGCGGGTTACCCATTTTTATCCGTCCGCCAAAGGGAATGCAGCCCGGCGGCGTCCCTGTCCGCGCTCTCTGGTCAGCACATCCGCGGGCCTTGCCGACATTGCCCTTGTGGACGGCCCGTGCCTGATCGGCGGCGAGGTGCCCGCATTCGGCATGGACTGGAAATCAAAGGCCTATGAGGCTGCTGAAGACCTGTTCGGGGATTGGCCGTCCAGTCAGTTGCGTGTCCGCACCGCAGTCAGCAGCGAAACCTTGAGTGCAAGCCCGGAACAATTGTTCGCGTACGAACTCAGCAATGTCGACAAACACGACTGGCATGGTGAACTTGGTCTCGCGGACGTCCCGGTCGCGGATCGCAAAGCCATTATCCACGAGCTTTCGACCCTGTTGGCACACGGCATCGCCCCCCTCGGGCGCAGTGGCGCGCACGCCAGTCTGTGCATTTCTTGGGGCGCCGACGCCAGAACCGTGCAGAATCTGCGGGAAGGTGACCTTCATGTCCTGACCCTCGCAAGTCCCGCGCTTATTCTGGACCAAAGAAATGCCTATGGTCCGGCAATTTCCGATGTATTTGATGGGGCGGTCGACCTCGTTCGCTGTTTTACAAGCGAACGCATGGCCGGTGCGGATTTCATGGCCAACCGCTTTTCGGCGGGCCGTGCCTACAGACCGTGGCTCTTGACTGAAACGGGCAGTGTTTTTGTGGTGCGGATCAAGGACCCGGAAACCGCCGCGCAGAAGCTGAATGATCTTCAGGCCCATGGCTTGCCGCTTACTCGGGCCATAAGGGAAACCTATCTCCTGTCGGCGGATGGCCCCGACCTTTGGCGGGAATGCCCCTATATCCGGCAAAACGGGTTTGGCGAGATCATTGTCGATCAGCAGGAACATCTGCAAATGCAGCCGGCACCCACGTCGCTCACTCTGGTGAAGATGGGAGCCGCATGATGGCAGACGGAACTCCCATAAACCGCGTTCTTGTCAAAGCTGATGTATTTGCACTGACTCCGCTGGCTGTCCGCACCGGCGCCCAGGAGGCCGCGGAAACGCCGAATGATGACGCAGGCAGCGGCAAACCATTGGCTATCGACCTTGATATTTTGGGCCGCCCGATGATACCGGCATCCAGTTTCAGGGGTGTTTTCAGGGCTTTTCTGGGCACCTCTGGCGGCCCGGTGGCGGATATGCTTTTTGGTCATGGCCCGCGCGCCGCAGAAAAGGAGACCAATGGCCAAACCCGTCAGGTTCAGGTCGCAAGGGGCGGCAAGCTCGAATTCGTAAACCTTATGTCCAGCGACAAAGATCCCCGCTTCGAAACCTTCTGCCAAACTGCAATCGACAATGCCACACGTACCGCTGGCGATGCCATGTTGCGCGCCAGCAGGCTCGCGGCAGCCGGCACGCGCTTTTCACTCGAAATCACCGCCGATAGCCTGACAGGCGCCGAGATTGAGTTTCTGGCCGCGGCGCTCCTTGCTTTCGCTGCTGAGCCTCGCCAGGTTGGTGCATCCGCTTCAACGGGGGCCGGCCTGATAGAGCTGCAGGATTTGCAGCTTTTTGCCATGGATGAAACCGCAATTGCGGCCTGGCTTTCGGAACCGGACATTCCGTCATGGCGGGACTATATCCGCAAATATCCGGTGGATATGGCCGCGCTTGCGGGGGCCATACCGGGTCTGATTGCACCAACAGATGAAGACGACATCAGGATTGATCTTGTGCTCGATTTTGATGCGCCCTTCCTGGTTGCCACAACAGACACGGCCGGTCAGGCGGACCTGGCACCCTTCGAGTTTTCGATCAGCCACAGCGATCTGCGGTCTGTCGTGCGTCTGCCTGGCAGCAGCATGAAAGGTGCCTGGCGTGCGCAGGCAAGCCGAATTCTGAATACCTTGGGGCTGGGTGCAGAAGACGCGGAAGCCATGTTCCTTGCGCCGCTGTTTGGGGACGTCGGGCAGCGCGGCGCACTGGAGTTCCACCATTTCAAGGTTGATGATGGTGCCTTCGAAGACCGTATTCAGGAATTTGTCGCGATTGACCGCATTACGGGCGGCGCGCGGAGCGGGGCCAAGTTCAACGTGCGGCGGCCGGACAGTTTGCGTCTCAAGGGCGGTATGCGGCTGCGACGCGACAGGCTGGTGGCAAATTTTGGTGATACCGAAAATGGCCGGGACCATGCGCAGGCTTGCATCGGGCTTTTGGCGCTTGTGGCACGGGACTTTGGTGAAGGTGACATGCCACTTGGCTTTGGCAGCCGCAAGGGTTTTGGCGTCCCCACGGTGGACCTTGCAGCAAGTGTAATGGAACTGGGTGTGGCCGGTTCGCAAAGTGCCTGGCTGCCGGAGCAGATGCAAGGGCCGCTAGCTTCCGTCCTGGAGCTGGCTGAGGTCAAGGCGTTTCTTGACGGCGCTGTTGCAGAATTGCGGCGCCAGTTGCAACGCGCTGCGGCGGAATAGGGGGCGGACGTGTCGAACGATAGATTCTACAATAACTATCATTTTGTGCCGCTAAGCAGTCATGGTGCTGGTGAACATCTGGGGTCGGACGCTGCGGATTTCCGGAAAAACGGGCCAGGCCACGATGGTCATGACCGGTACGACAAGGACCTGTATTCCGGTCGTATTGTCTGTGTGCTCGAGGTCGATACGCCTTTGGTTGTTGGCGCCAATATAACCTCCGGCACCAAAGGCGCTAATGATGAAAGCGCATATGGAAGGGTTACGCCGTTTGAGCTGAACGGCCAGCCGGCTCTGCCGGCAACCAGCCTCAAGGGTATGATCAGCAGTGTCGCCGAGGCTGCCAGCGGGTCGGCAGCGCGTGTTTTTGGTGAAGACTTCCCTGTGACCTTCCGCAAAATGGCCCGCGATGCGCTGTCGGCCATGGGAATCATCGAGCGGGACGGCGACACATTCTATGTGCGGCCCCTGGTCGTGCCGGTGGTGCAAATCGATGGCACGCATAGTTCCTACTGTATCAACAGCAAACCAGAGCGCTCCAAGCTGTGGGAAGCGGCGTTTCACAGGTTCAAGGGCGTCAAAGGCTATCTGGGCAACTATCGTGGCGGGTCGCTGAAGGACTATAGCCTCGATGGGGAACAGGGCGGCCTGCCGAACCATAAAATGGCAGCTGAAAGCCTGGGGGCTCGCCACTATGCCGCCATCAACCCTGCGGTCTTTACCAAGACGGATATTGCGTCGGTGATACGGGGGCTGGGGCCGGATCGCAAGATGGCAAAGAAACCAGCAAATACCTTTATCGGGTTCAACCTGACAGATGTCTTTTCGTCTGCGGGGCCAAGCCGGACCGCCGGTCACGTGCGGGTTTTCGAGGTTGCTGGCCGCGACATTCCCAACACCAAAAAGCACGAGCTGTTTATTCCAGATCCGGCGGAGTGCCGGAACGACAGGTTGTTGCTGCGGCCAGAGGTCATTGCGACATTTGATGCACTGGCGCTTGAGCGGGCACAAAGCAACAACAACAACCGTGTCGGCAGCAGCCGCGATGGTGGCAAGAAATCGGGCGAATGGTTGCCAGCGTTGGAGCGCCTTCCCTATCTGCCGGACATGCCGGGTATGGCCGAACAGTGGCGCGAAGACCCGGCAACGGGTGCAGTTGTGCCTGCGCTAACGGAAGGCCAAATCGTCTATTTCGATATCGCCAACTTTGCCGATGCCGAAGGCAAGCCAATTGTGTCCGAAATCTCGTTTTCAGCCGTTTGGCGCGATTGCAGCAGATACACCGAGGATGGCACACCGAAATGCGCCACCCTTGGACGCTTTGCGCGGCAAGAGACCGACCCGGAAATCTTGCCCTACAGCGCCGACAGGACGCGCATTTCCATCGTGGAGCGCATGTTCGGCTTTGTGGAAGGCGACAAAAAAGGCGGCAGGCGTGCGAAAAATAGCCACCGTGTTGCCTTTTCCGGCAAACTGCGGTTCTCGCACGGTGTTTTGCCGCCCGGCACGGACGCGAGCACCGTGCTGGACGACGAAATCCCCCTGAAAATTCTGGCCACACCCAAGCCACCGGCGCCGGCCCTGTATTTCCGGCATAAAGGACCATCATACCGGCCAATCCGGAAGAAGGACCTGTCAGTCGACCGGCATGACCTTCAGGGCCGGAAATTCTATCTGCATCAGGAAGCTCAGGCTGACGCACAGCCCTGGAAAACCAAGGTACCGCTTGTCGATGGACCGGATGTCGACCGTACCGCGAGCCAGAAAAACCGCGTGCGGCCGATAAAGTCAGGAACCCGTTTCTGGTTCCACATCGATTTCGACAATCTGAACGTCAACGAGCTTAGTTTGCTTTGTTTTGCGTTGCAGCCTTCCGAAAGGTTCCGGCACAAGCTGGGCATGGGCAAGCCGCTTGGCCTTGGCAGCGTTCAGCTTGTGCCCCAGGGCCTGTTCCTGATCGACCGTGCCGGCCGCTATGGCGGGCAATCCCTGTTTGACACCCAGCGATACGGCCGCTGCTTGCCAGGCCGGAGAGAGGACCAGCTTTGGTTCGAGCAACCCGCCTACCGGCACGAACGGCAGCTCTGCGAGCAAAGCTTGCAAGGCAGCGGTTCGGCGCCCTTCATGGCATGTTCTGCCGAATGGCATGCAAAGCATGGCGCAAAGGGCAAACCCTTGCACAACCAGATTTCCGCGCTGCTGGCCATTGGCGAAAACACATTCCCGGCACCGGGCGGCAATGCGCAGGAAACCTTCGTTCACTATCCGCTGGAAGCCGGCCAGCTTGCGTCTGGCCGCCGCCGTGCGGCCGAGCTGGAAGGCGAAGGCTTCAAATGGGCCGTGGCCAACGAAAAGCGCGCTGAACAATTTGCCAATTCACTTCACGGGTCGAAGCACCCAAAGGTAGCACCTGCCGGCGAGGCAGCAGCCCGGCAATATTCTGCCCTGGAACCCATCAAGAATGGCCAGATCGAGCCGATGAAAGCCGTAAGCACACCGCCGCCGAAAAAGCGGTAGAATAGCAGGTACGACAGACAGTGTGGGCGCAATTGCAAAAGCCCGGTCAAGCGCCCTGCCGGGTGGCAGCAATCCTTGCGGCAATTGTGACAGTGGCGACGGCCCGCGTATAATGTTCGCCTTGCCGGCCAATCAAGAGGCATGACATGGATACACGTCCCTATGTTTTTCTGCTGGGTGGCCACGACCTGGAAATGCAGACAATTGCCGATCTGGTAACAGCGACCCGGGGCCGTGCGGCCCTGCGCGACTGCGGCCTTTCCTGGGGCGCGGGTGCCCGCGCGTACGAGGCAGATATCCGGGCCCTTCTGGCGGCAGACGACAACATCCCCGTATTGGTCGAACTGGCGGATGATTTGCCAGCAGATGTGCCGCGGGACCGTTTGATCTTCATTGATCATCATGGTGCGCGGGCGGGCACGGCCAACCCCTCGGCACTGCGGCAGGTGCATACCTTGTTGGCCGACGCCCCGGCCTGGAGCCGTTGGTTCGACCTGGTCGAAGCCAACGACATCGGCCATATGCGGGCTTTGCGCGCGCTGGGCGCCAGCGCCGCAGAAATCCGCCAGGTCCGCGATGCCGACAGGCGTGCCCAGGGCATCGGCCCGGCGGACGAGGCCGAAGCCCGCCGTGCCATCGCCGCCGCCCGGCAGCGGGGCAGCCTGACCCATGTCCGGACCGACAGCCCGTCGTCGAGCGCGATCGGCGACTTTATCGAACCGGAATATGGCGGCCCCGGTGCGGAAAATCTGTTGGTTGAAACGCCAGTGGCGCTGAATTTTTTCGGTGCCGGGCATGTGATACGGGCCCTGGCCGACGTGCCGGGGGCCTGGTATGGCGGCGCGCTGCCGGCGCGTGGCTATTGGGGGGTCAACCTCGTCCCCGGCGCGGCGCGGGATACCCTGGTGCAAACCCTCCTCGATCTGTGCGGACGCGCGCCCCAGACCTGATCGGGCACCGGGCCGCACACAAGTCAAAAACCTGAACATCGCCCGAGCTCACACAGCAGTCCCGCGCGCCCTAAGGCGTGCGGTCCATCATGGGTTTCGCCTGCCGGAATGCGGTAAGACTTGCCATAAAAAGCAGACCTTTTTTCGCCGTTTCAATCGGCATCCACTGCCGGAATGCGGTTGGACTCCCCCATGCCCCGCGTGGGGCTTCCGGTTGTTTCAATCGGCATCCACTGCCGGAATGCGCTCAGACAATAAGAGGAGGATAGTATGTTTGTACATGGCTTCAATCGGCATCCACTACCGGAATGCGGTCAGACAGAGGGGAATACTATGCGTAAAAATCTTCGTGTTTCAATCGGCATCCACTGCCGGAATGCGGTTAGACCCATTTTTTTTCCATCGCTGACGCGATCGCGTTTCAATCGGCATCCACTGCCGGAATGCGGTCAGACACGTACAAAAAATTGTAACCGAGTTTAACGGTTTCAATCGGCATCCACTGCCGGAATGCGGTCAGACATTCCAATTTATTGGATATCAGAAACGTCACGTTTCAATCGGCATCCACTGCCGGAATGCGGTCAGACCCCTCCGAAAAAGGAGACTTATGTCATCGGGTTTCAATCGGCATCCACTGCCGGAATGCGGTCAGACGTAAGGCCCCTGACTACGAGGTGTTGCCCATGGTTTCAATCGGCATCCACTGCCGGAATGCGGTCAGACTCCCCCATTCGGACTTGCTTGTCAAGATGACAGTTTTTTGATGCATATCCACAGGGTAGATGTATTTTTGATATATTGAACGACATATTTTCACTATAATACAAAAAAGTGTTTGACTTATATAATATTAGGTAATCCACTGGGTTATGGCTTCCTTGTTCGACCATATCATCGCCGCAGACAGCCTGGCCCGTGCCTGGCAAAAGGTTTATCGCAACGCAGGCGCGCCGGGCGGCGATGGGGTCAGCACCGGTGCGTTTGCGGCGGACAGCGACCTGCGGTTGCGGCGCCTGGCGCACGATCTGGCGTCAGGGCTGTATCGGCCCGGCCCCTTGCGGTGGCTGATGATACCGAAGCGCCAAGGCGGCCAGCGGCAACTGGCCATTCCCTGTGTGGTGGACCGGGTGGCACAAACCAGCGCTGCCATGGTGTTGGCGCCGGTGTTGGAACCCCATTTCGAGGATTCCAGCTTTGCCTATCGGCCCGGCCGTTCGGCGGAACAGGCGGCGCGGCGGGTCGCCCTGCTGCGCCGGCAGGGTTTCCACTGGGTGGTGGACGGCGACCTGAAGGATTATTTCGATAGCATTCCGCACCGGCCGCTGCTGGACCGATTGGCCCGGTATGTGGCGGACGACCGGGTTCTGGACCTGGTGGCGCTTTGGCTGGAAGCCAGCAGCGATGCAGGTGTGGGTGTGCCACAGGGCAGCCCGATCAGCCCGCTGTTGGCCAACCTGTATCTGGACGATGTCGACGAAGCCATCGCCGGCCAAGGTGTGCGCCTTGTGCGTTTTGCGGACGATTTTGTCCTGTTGTGCAAAAGCCGGCCGAAAGCAGAAAATGCACTGGAACGCCTGCAGGGCCTGTGTGCCGCGCACGGGCTGGCGCTGAATGCCGACAAGACCCGCATTGTAGGCTTCGACCAGGCTTTCAGCTTCCTGGGCAAAAAGTTTGTGCGCAGCCTGATGGTCGACAGTTTGGGCAATCCTGGAGGGGACCCTGTGCAACAGCCCCCCACAGATGGCCCGGGCAATTTGCCGGATGCCGATGCGGAAGGCCCTGAGGCAAGGGACGACACTGGCGCCGTGGTTCAGCCAAGTGTCCTGATTAAGAAGCCGGAGACTGCGGCGCAAGCCCCGATGCCGGACGACAGTGGCACACCGGGCAGGTTGCCTGCTATCCGGCCGCTTTATGTGCTGGAGGCAGGCCGGCGGGTTGGCCTGGCGCACGGCACGGCGCTCGAGGTGCGGGAAGGTGATACCGTTTTGCTGCGGGTTCCCCTGAAGGAAGTTGGCAGGCTGGAGCTGGGCCACAGGGTTGAAGCCGAAGACCAAGCCCTGCGGGCGCTGGCCGATGAAGGTGTGATCGTGCATTTCCTGGACGGCATGGGGGGGTTGTCCGGAACCTTGTACCCGGCAGGGCTGGGCGATGGGCGATTGCAGCTTGCCCAGGCCCGTTATGCGCTGGATGCTGGCCTGAGGTTGGCCCATGCCGGCCGTGTGGTGGCGGGGCGGCTGGGCAATATGCACGCGCTTCTCAAACGCCTGAACCGCCGCCGGAAGCTGGAAATGGTCGATGCGGCCACCGACAGGATCGCACACCTGCGCCGCAAACTGGTGATCGCGCGGTCGCTTGATGGCCTGCGGGGCATGGAAGGCGAAGCCGCGTCCCGGTACTGGCGTGCGCTGAATGCCAGCCTGGAACATGGCTGGTCGTTCGCCCGGCGCGACCGGCACCCGGCGCCAGATCCGGTCAATGCCGTTCTGGACTGGACGGCGTCCCTGCTTTGCCGCGATGTCGGTGCCGCCATCGGCCGCGCCGGGCTGCACGCGGGTTTTGGCACCCTGCATGCGGAAGGCAGGGGGCGCGAAGCCTGTGCTTTTGACCTGATGGAGGAATTTCGGGCGCCGCTTGCGGAAGGTCTGTGCGTGTATCTGTTCAATAACCGGGTCCTCGGACGCGACGATTTCATAAAGCAGGACGGCGGTGTGCGCTTTGCCAGTGGCTCGGGCACAAAACTGATCGCAAACTATGAGAAATGGCTGGCGCGCCCGGTCAGAAGCCCGCAAGGCAAGGCCAGGATCAGTTGGCGCGACCTTATCCTTTTGCAGGCCCGCGCATTGGCTGACAGCTATGTGGCTGACACGCCCTACGAACCCTATCGGATGGACTTCTAGATGGTCGATCGGGCTGAATTGTGTGTGATCTGCTACGATATTTCCGATACCAAGGCGCGGGCGCGGGTGGCTGACATCCTGGAAAGCCGGGCTGCGCGCGTTCAGGGCTCGGTATTTGAAGCCAGGCTCAGCCGCCATGCAGCGCGGGCCCTGATGGCGGAGCTGCGGCCACACCTCCTGGCGGGCGACAGCCTGCGGCTGTACCGCGTTGGCGACCGGCAGCTTGATCATTGCGACAATTACGGCGGGCCGGCGATCGGTGCCGGCGCACGCTATTGGCTATTGTAGATGCGGGCCCCAGTGCTGGATCTCGCGCGGTATTTGGGCAACCCGGTCGAAACAGTGCCGGTCGAAGCGATGGTGAACCACTGGCGACAGACGGTGTTATATGTCGTTTGTGACCGACCAGCCGGACTGGAAGAAGGGCCCTGGCTTGCGGCCATGGTGCGCGGCGCCTGGGGACGGCAGTTGCACGCCATAGCGCCCGACGGGCAGGAGATATCGGCCTTCGATGTTTTTTTTGGCGCGGCTGCGGGATATTGGAATGGCGCCCCGGCCCCAAAACCCTTCGTCCTGGCGGTCGATGCGCACGGTGATCATATAGATATTCGGCTGACCCTGTTTGGTGCTGCGGACCGATGGCGCCAGGACGCATTCGATGCCTTGCTTGCCGGGTTGGCGACAGGACTGCCGTTGCGACCGGTGGGCACCACAGCTTTTGTGCCCTGGCACGTGTCAGACGCCAGGTGGAGCCGACACGAGATGCTTGAACCACGACCTTTCGGGCGTTTCGTGCGCTTGACGTTCAGAAGCCCCGTCAAACTTGGCGGGCGCCATGCGTTGGGTACACATTTGCCGGACATTTTTTTGTCAGTCGCACGGCGTGTTTCAGGATTGGCGCGGTGGCAGGGCCTGGACGTGCATATGGATTGGCACACGTGCCGCACCATGGCCGACCTGCTGCCATGCGAGCAGGACCTGGTGGCAGAATCGTGGGTACGCTTTTCGAAAGCGCAAGGCGGCATGGCCATACCGATGTTCGGTCTGCGCGGGACGGTCGATTTTGAGCGTCCACCGCCGCTTGCAATTGCCCTGTTGCTTCTGGGCGAAAGTTGCCATGCCGGCGGTGGGGTGGCGCATGGCCTTGGACGTTATAGCCTTAGCTAGATGATTGCCGGCCTGCTCGCGCATGGCTGGGCGAGCAGGCCGGCAGGTGTCCTAATGACCGGCGGCCTGTCGGTCTTCTGCGACGCGTGTATCGACGGTTGTCAGGAAAAGGTCGGTGTAATGAGCCGGAATCCTGAACTCAAGATTGACATTGTCCGGGTTCGAATTTGTCCAGCCCAGCATGTCCATGGCCATGGACATGCCTGACTGCGATTGATTGCCCCGGCGTTCGGCACTTTCCCGGGCTTCATAGACGGTCATCAGGATGTCGCTGAACCGGTTCTCCTCCAAATATTCGCGCGGCAGTTTGACGATGATCGTGCTGTATTTGACCTCTGCCGGATATTCTGTGCCAAGCGGGTCAACGGCGCGGTCATACACCAGCTTTTCCGGTTCGTTATAGTTGAGCCGCGTGATGGTGAATGTGTAGCTGGTTGTGCCATCGGGGTCGATAAAGGCATTCAACTGGCCGTTCCGGCCATTGGTGTAGTACATGCCGGGCCCCTTGTAGTGTGAGATGCCCTTGGACGAAAGGGTGGCGCTGTACATCCTTTTTGTGCGCGCGTTGAACGCTTCGTCCGACATGTTTTCATATTCTGCCGGGTCGATATTCTGCCGGATCATGGCGTCAACCGCGAGGGAGTTGCAGGCCGACAATGACCCGAGCGCCACAAAGCCTGCCAAGAGTATTTTTTTCATGGTCCAAATCCTTCTAGTAGCTGATGACCTTGCAGCGATGGTCGTTGTATCGGGGCTTGCTGAGGGTGGCGTATTCCTCACTCAGTTTCATGGGACCTGCGAGGGTCCTGTAGCGCGAATGGGGTCGGTACCCTTCAGTTACGACAGTGATTTTCAACTCACCGTGCCGATTGGTAATTTTCACCAGATCCTCACGTACATAGCCTTGGTCGTATCGCGTAACTTCCCGGTAGAGTCCGTTTTCTGCCCTGCTGTAGGTGGTTGTTGAATAGGTCGTACCGTTATATGTGTGGCACCAGGTACCTTCGATGATCGAGATATCACCAGGGTGGAACAGATTGACGTCCGTCCGCACGGTGCAATCCTCGAGAAGGAAGGTCCTGCCGTCATAGTCGACCAGTTTTCCTTCAAAAATAAGCTGCGAATCCCGGGCAATCCGTGAGATCTTTTTCAGGTCTTCCTTGCTGGTGTTGGTTCGGCAGCGATAGAGCGTGTCTCGATTGAGCAGGCCGACATTGAACATTTCCTTGGCATAGACGACCGCATAGCTCAGGTCCTCGCCAAAATTGTACTTGTGGAACCTGCCGCCGATGCGAAGCGTCTTGTCCTTGTTGTCGATATAGAAGGCCATGGTCTCCTGGTTGATCTCGTCAGTCAGGATAATGCCGTGCGGGCGCGGGAATGCCGGCTCCCAACGGATTTTCGCGGACGCATCTTCTGCTGTCGCGCAAAGGAGGAGCCAGACGGCCGATGCCATAAGCCCCATGCGTGGCAAGAGTGTCATCATGCGCTGTCTCCCCGGTCGCGGTGATCGGGGACATATTGGTGCCCTACCAGTGCGAGTAGCAGGATGGCAAAAACGCCGAAAAAGAGGCCTGCAATGCCCCAGCCAAGCGGGCTGCGATTGCGGCTGCTGGCCATGGTCCCGCAAATGAAAGCGCAGGCAATCCAGATCAGGACGATGAAAATCATGGCGCGGTCCTTCCATTCCGGAAGGATTGCCTGTGAAGGAAGAAGAATGTGGCTACGCCACGGGCGGGATAGTCAAGCATGTATAGTCCTCTCTCAAACAGTCCGACTGAAAGAGGGCGCTTTACCAATGCCAAGAGAAAGCCGTGCGCACAAACGCACACAAAACAAAGCATGCGCAACTAGCGTGCGCACGACACATTGACGGCAGCTTGCGCCACCTGTCTCTCTTGTCAGGGTTTCGAAGCCCTCGCTTGCAAATGCAAGCAAGCGAAGTTTAGCGGAGCGGGCACAAATGAAAAGTGCCAATTTCAACCACGGCTCGCAAAGCCGGATGTTCGAAAGCCCACAAGAGAGAGCCTCAATGCTTTTAGGTCGGCATAGTCACAAAACGCAACTATGTCTGCCTTGGACATGGCATTGACATCCGGCTGTGCCAGCCGTGGCCCGCTGAAACCAGCGATCTTGTAGGGTTTCGAAGCCCTTTAGGCCAACAGAGCAAGTCTGTCGATTGACCACATATATACCGGAAGAGTGTGGTGGGAAAGGGGCTAAGGACCCGCCTGGTTTTTCAAATCCGATGCCTTGTTTTGAAGATCGGGAGCTGTGTGCAACAGGTGGCCGCTTCAAAAGGCGACTGCCGTTTTGAAACAAATGCAAAGACCTGACCAAGGGGCGTTCCGGTTGCGCCACAAAGCAAGCTGCTTTCATTGCCTACAGGAGGCGGGTATAGCTAGGTTAAATCTTTGGTAGAAATCCTCGATGGACTCAATTGATAGCCTTTTAAATGTGCGCCGATCTCGGTTTGTGTCAGCATCTCCCCAAAGCGGTCGGGTGGGTGAACGACTTGAGCTTGCAAAGTTGCTTGGGCATGAATTTGACCGGTTTGATCCCATCCGGCAATTGTTCCTGAACAGCCGGACCATGTATCAGCCGTTTGAGAAAGAGCGCTTGCCGTCTTTGTGCGCACCTGTTTTGGCAGCCCTCATAGATCTCGGTTACATTGTGCAACAAGGCACAGGGATGCTCATGCTTGCCCGTCTGCCGGAAGCGCGGGCCTATGTCACAGGTGCCTGGCTTGAGGAACTGGTGGGGGCTGCGGCCCGCGAGGCGGGTGCCGACGAGGTCGCTGTATCCGTCAAAATTGAGAGGGCGCGGCTGCCCGGCTGCTATAACGAGATAGATGTTGTCGCCCGTACCGGAAAAAGGCTGCATTTTGTTTCGTGCAAAGCCTACCGGAATTTGCCTGAGACCTATAGTAACAGGCGCAAGCCATGGCTTGCTGCCGCGCAGGAGATTCGTCTCAGATGCCAGCGCTACGGTCAGCGTGGAGATACGGCAACACTTGTGACAAGCTTGGATTTGTTTAAAGGGCGCTACGCACGTGAACCGATCGAATTTCTGGGCACTTTTGCTCGACAACGCCGGGTCAGTGTCATTGGCTTCGAAAGCTTGAGGTTTGATGATCTGAGTAGGGCGCTTGCTGAGATATTCTTTCAAGCGCCAGAGTATGGCCTCGTGGAAGGGTCCTTCAGAGACCCCCGATCTTCCGGACGGCGACGTGAAATTGTCCCGGGGACATATATTTTTGCGTGATTATTACGCTGATTTGAGCCGTACAGGAGGGGCGATATGGCGGAAGACTTTTTTCAACTTGTACACAGGCACCTGAGCAAGATTGGCGACGGGGAGCTGGCGATCGCGGCAGGAAGGCTCGGCATGAAGTATCATAACTTTTACTCGAGGCTAGCAGGCCGTGCCCAATTTCGACCCGACGAAATACGCAGGCTCTTGAAATATTATCCTGAACGGGACTTTTTTGACTATTTTCTTGCAGACACCAACTTTTTTGCGGCGCCAAAGCCCGTAGCCCAATGTGATTCCAGCCGCAGTGTCGAAAAGGGTGCCGCTCATAGCGTTCTTGAAGCCGCAGACGTTTTGCGAGCAGTGGAGGACAGTCTGAAGGATAACAAGATCGACCACCGAGAACGCTCAAATATTCTCCGGGAAATTGAGGCTGCGGAAGGTGCTCTTGCCAGCTTGCGTGCCAGTTTGCAGGTGCAGTGATATTGCATCCAACGCCATCGATGATTTGCTGCGGAACTATCGGCTGTTTTTAACTGAAGATACTCAGCTTGTGGCCGGCCCAGACATTAGAGGCATCCTTTGCATTGCAGTATCAGGGTCAGTCGAAACGGGTTGATGCCCGATCGCAGGCGATTCCCTATTTTCGCATTTTATGCGTCAAAACTTTCAGGTTGCAGCGCTTTATGTGTCAATTTGCAGCAAGAAATGGGTCGCAAGGCGCACTTCAAATGGCGGAAATCGACCGTCATCTGTTGCACTTTATGTGTCACCCGACATGTCGTGTTGTCGTGTGACACATAAAGTGCAACTGGCGACGCATAAAGTGCAACAACGCGCCACATAAATTGCGACAAGAAAGCCTTGTCGCAATTTGGCTTGTGCGATGATCCCGCAACTTTGTTGCCGGATTGGTGCGTACTATACGTGGCATTTATAGGCTGGTGACCCTGTCGCACTAAATGTGTCCACTGGGAAGGAGAGATTTCTGGCAAAAGCTTCATTGATCGACCCGATCAGAACTTCAGCAGGACCGGCCTATGCTTTCGATCGTTGCGGCAATCAGGGCCAGGCCGCGCGGATCACCTACCAGATTCTGGCCCATGGCATTCATTACATAGGCCACGCCAAGCTTGCGGTCAGGGTCGGCATAGGCGAGAGAGCCGCCCCAGCCGGAATGGCCGAACGCCGCATCGTTGTCGCCATAGACATTATGGGTGTTGGCCAGGAACCCGGCGGCCCATCTTGCTTGCAGCCCCAGAACGAGGTCTTCCCCCGCAATACGAACCCCGGACGCCTGCTTGATGGTTTGCGTCGACAGCAGGTGTTTGCTGTCAAGCGAACCGTCACCGGCCATCATGCCATAGAGGCGGGCGAGAGCCCTTGCCGTCGCGAAACCATTGACGGAGGGAACCTGCATCCACCGCCAGGCTGCCGTGTTGGCATCCAGGGGGTTGAGAACAGGGTTGGCCAGCGCCGCCTGTTGCTCGGAGGAAGGAATGGGGTTCGCATCGGGGGAAGACAGGTTTGGCGGAGCGATCAGTTCGCTCGCGCGGTGCGCTTCGCTTTCGGGAAGGCCGATCGATATTTCCAGTCCACAGGGACCAGCCAGCTCCTCGTCCAGAAAACGCGCCAGGGTTCGGCCTTCGATACGCCGGAAAAGCGCATTGACCAGCGGGCCGTAGGTGACCGCGTGATACCCGCAGTGTGTGCCGGGCGCCCAGAAGGGTGCCTGCGCGGCCAGCATGCGTTCGGCTTTTTCCTGGTCGGCGATGTCCTGCAGGGTGATGGGCTCGCGGAACCCGCACAGGCCTGACTGGTGGGATAGCAGTTGGGCGACTGTAACATCGCCCTTGCCGTTTGCCGCAAATTCCGGCCAGAATTTCGCGACCCGGTCGTCATAGGACACGAGGCCGCGCTCAACCACAATGGCAAAGCAGATCGCCGCTACGCCTTTGGTCGTGGACCAGACGTTTGTAACCGTATCCTGTGCCCAGGGCCGGCGTCTGCCGGCATCTGCATGCCCGCCCCAAAGGTCGACGACAAGCGATCCATTGTGAACGACCGCGACACCAGCCCCCACTTCACCATGATTTTCGAAATTGGCCCTGAAAGCGTCGCGTACCGCTTCAAAGCGGGGATCGCAGTGGCCTTCGAGTGAGAAAGTCGCTGTCATATTTAAAATTCCCTCGAGATCGAAATGCCGTAAGTGCGCGGCGCGCCATAGACGCGGTAGCCGTACCCAAGCGCAAGGTTATTGACGCCCTGGGTGACATAGCGTTTGTCGGTGAGGTTGCGCCCCCACAGGGACACAGCCCAGCCCCGGGTGTTTGAAAGCACCAGACGACCGTTGAAAACCCAGTAGGCGTCGCTGGCAATCAGCGGATCGTTGAGAGAGTCCTTGAACATCGCCCCCGAATAACGCCCTTCGCCCTGGATCTGCAGGATCCAGTCCGCCGCCAAGTCACGGGCATATTCGATGCCCAATGTGCCCGATGCATCGGGTGCGTTGGGAAGCTCGTTGCCCTCCGGTACCAGACCGTCTGACGACGTGAACTCGCCCAGTTTGGTATCCAGCAGCCCTAGCGCCGCCGAAAGCGTAAGGCCTTCAAGCCCCGCAGGACGCCAGGATGCTGTCAGATCAGCCCCGTAGATGGTGGCCGTGTCGACATTGCCGAGCCGCTGGATCGGCAAACCACCGGATTCGTCCCGGATGAAGGTCTGCACATCCTGATAATTATAATAGAACAGGGAAGCGCTGACATCGAAGGCGCGCTGCCGATATTTGGCGCCCAGTTCATAGGCGATCAGCTTTTCAGGGCTATAGGGCTGCAACTGCCCGGAATTGGTCGCGACACCAGAGAAAAAGCCGCCACTTTTGGTGCCTTTGGAAACGCTTGCATAGACGAGCGTGTTGTCCTGCGGGGTCCAGTTGAGCCCGAGCTTCCAAGACCAGTTCTTGTCGTCGATGGTCATGTCCACCGCGGCGAGGGTAACCGGGCCGGCGCCGTATGGCACGAGCGACAGGCTGCTGCCTGGCGCGAGGCTGACCATGTCGATATTTTCGCCCGTGTTGCTGCGTTTCTCCCATGTATAGCGCAGGCCGGCGATGAGGGTCAGATTGTCGGCCAGATGATAGTCGACATTGCCGAAGCCGGCGGCAGACCTGGAGGTCTGGTCCCACAGGGTCAGGTAGGTTGTGTTGAACAGGTCCTGCAGATTGCCGTCATAGCGGCCGGTGACGTCATCGACCGAATAGAACATGCCGGCAATCCAGGAGGCCCGGCCTGTTTCCCCCGCGAGCCGCAGTTCCTGGGAAAATTGCTGGATATCGTCTGTTTCGACGAAATCGGTCTGGCGGTAGGGGCCGCCGTCGGTGTCTGCGCCCCATTGCCGGTCGAAATCGATGAAGCCGGAAATGGAGGTCAGGGTCACGGTGCCGAGCGTCGCCTCAAGGCGCAGGGTGGCCGCGAATTGGTTCAGGTCATAGGTCGGATCGACCGACCAATCACCAATATAGGGGTCCATGTCCGGGTCCGAATAGCCGAGAAAATCGGTGCACTGGCTGGAGCCGGGACACGTGGCATTGCCGTTCGGCAGCGCGCCGAAGAATTCTCCGGCGCCGACTTCCGAGCGTGTCCGCTGACCTTCGATCTTCAGAAGCGCCTGAAAGTCCGCTGATGGTTTCCACAGGGCCTGAAACCGGCCCAGGGTCGTGTCCCTTTCTCCAACATCGGTCTGGTCAGAGGTGTCGTAGAAAAAGCCCTTGCCCTGGTCGATCATCTTGGCGCTGAGCCGGACGGCGAATTCGTCCGACAGCGGCACGTTCGCGACGGCCTCGATATCCAGGGTGTCATAGTTGCCATAGCCCGCCGCCACATGGCCTGAAAAGGCATCGGTATTGGGTCTGGCGGAAATGACGTTGATGGCGCCGGCTGTCGAGTTGCGGCCATAGAGCGTACCTTGCGGTCCCCTGAGGACCTCCAGCCGCTCGAGGTCAAAAAAGTCGGTATTCAGGAGGGCCAGCGAGCTCAGATAGACTTCATCGACATAAACCCCGGCCGACGGGTTGTTGGTTGCGCTGAAATCGTTCAACCCCACGCCCCGGATGGTCACGACCGGCAGAATGCCGGGGCTGTTGTCTTTGACATCGACATTGGCGAGCTGGCCGACAAGGTCGGTGATCTGCTCGATCCGCCGCTCCCGTATGTCGCTCGCGGACACGGCATTCACTGTTGCACCGACATCAAGGATGCTTTGTGACCGCTTGTTGGCGGTAACAACAATTTCCTCGAGAACGGTATCCGACGCGTCGGACGTGTCCGCTGCCTGCACCGGCCAATGGCCAACCGCCGCACCGGCGCCACAAAAGAATAATGCGCGACCTATCAGGCCTGATTTCATCAACATGGTTTTCTCCCCAGGGCTTCCCTTCCCATCCCAAACGCATTTATTCGACGTTCAGGTATGAATAGATATATATCCGTATTTAAAAGAGTCAAAATTTTTCGACATTCAGGTATGCGGAATGTTGCGGGCGCCCCAAAAATCAGATAGGTGCAGATAAAGGCGCTATGCAGATGACCAAGACGACTGACACCAAAGCACGCAGGGGGCGGCCCCCGGTCCGGGGCCCCAGGCAGCGGGCTGCGCTTCTTGACGCGGTCACCCTCCAGATCAATACCGAAGGGGCTGGCTCCATCAATCTGACGGGACTGTGCAGAAAACTCGGTTTGTCGCGGAGTTCGCTCTACTATTATTGCCGGGACGGTAGCGACCTCGCGTTTCAGGCCTATCAGAATACCTGTGCACGTATTGCCGCAAACATTGCCTGGGCCGAAAAGCTGGATATGGCAGCGGACGAAAAACTGGCCCAATTCATCAAGCGCACCCTGATGGAAGGCGACGCCCCGGTCGCTGCACTCAATGATATCGACATCCTGCCGGAAGAACTGAGGCGGCAGGTTCTTGATGCGGCAGACGCAAATGCCGCCGCCCTGGGACGGCTGCTTGAAGCCGGCCTGACGGAAGGGGTGTTCCGCGCAGTTGACGGCCCCCTGGCCGCCCGGCTCGTCCTCAATATCCTGTCGTGGGCGCTGGTTTCATTGCCCTGGCTCAATCGCCAGGACGGCAGGCGCAGCCGTGCTCGCTATGTGGAAGCCGTTATCGACATTCTCCTCAACGGTCTCGTTGCGCCGCAGAAAGATCCGCGCCCCTGCACGCTGGACTATGACAGCCTGATAAGCCAGCCCTTCAACGCTTTCGACAGGTCGCAAACGGCGGAGCTCAAGGTGACGCAGGTCATTGCGGCAGCCTCCCGCCTGTTCAACCTGAAGGGACTGGACGGTGTGAAGCTCGATGATGTCAGCGACAAAATCGGCGCCACGAAGGGCGCTATCTATCACCATTTCAAGGACAAGTCGGACCTGATCGAACGCTGCTATGACCGTGCTTTTGATATCTACGACCTTATCATGGCCACGGGAAACCGGACGGGCGACACCCCCCTTGATCGTGCATTCATCGTCACGCACCTGAATGCCCAGGCACAGCTCAGTGCCACGCCACCGCTGGCCTTGCAGCCGGGCCTCAGCAAACTGAATGGCAAAAAACGGGTCGAGTTCAGCCGCCGGGCCAAAGCCCTGGGTCAGCTTGGCCTCCAGAACTTGCAGGACGGCATCGCCGGTGAATATGTACGGTCCGGCCTGACGGAATATACGCCTGAGATTGTGGCCGGATATTTCCTGGGGCTACCGCGTCTGGCACCAGCGAACGTACCTTGCCGCGACCTCGCCGACTTCATTTCGGACATTGCCTTTTACGGGCTGACCGCGCATCAGGCCGATCAGTAACCGTTCCTGGCAAGGTTGGCTGCACTTCCCGGATTTCCCTGCAGCTTTTTCAATCCAGCCAGCGAAATCTATGGGCAAAACGCTGGTTCAGAATGGCCCTGGCGTGCTCCCCGGTGTGATCTTACACCGATTGGGAGTCCAATCCTTTCATGCTTGTTGGTGCGGCGAAAGGCTATATGGATAATCTCTCTTAAGGTGTCAGCCTACAACTTGGAAACCTCGTTCGCCCGCGTGCGCAATTCCGGGAAAGTGTCAATCGCGTTCCACAACGGATGATGCCCGTGTCTTCCTGCCTGCGCGGTTTGTGCGGACAGTTCCCCTGGCGGACCGGCTCAGCCGCTGCCCCCGGGATCGGAAGAAAACAGGAGGTTTTGCAAATATGGCCTGATATGGGCCGTGCAAAAGCAACTGTTCCCTTCCGTACCTAGGCGATTTCCTTCGCCGGCGCACGCTTTTCAGCTTCGGCAAGCATCTGCCGGGCGATATCGCTTGCACGCGGCGCCCCGTCGCCCAGCGGAATGGCCAGGAACAGGAAGATGTCGTCATGTTCCACCATGAGCCGGTCCGAAACCAGTTGTGCAAGGCAAGCATCGAGGGCTTCATCGCTGATGGCATGACCGGCGCTCCTGACGGCAGCGGCGATCTGATGGCGTTTCATCACGCCGTCGCAGGCGAGGCAGATGGCACTTTCGACCGGGCTTAGGTGGTGGATGGCGCGCACAGCGGCTTTACGGGTATCGCCGATGATCAGGCCGTCGCGGGTTTCGACAAAAAGCAGAAGGTCCGGCAACGTCCGAGCGGAATGCATCCAAGCATGAACGGGGCCTTGCAGCGGACGTATATAGCTGGACTGGTCCTCTGGCGGGTCCCAATCAAAATTGTAGGCGAGATCGGCCATGAGCTCCGGCGCGACATTGTAGATAAGGTCGTAGGTTTTGCGTGGCCGCAGGTTGGTGACGCCAAAATGGTCGGCCTGCATATAAAGCGGACTATAGCGCTGAATGCGTACTTCGTTCAGGCCGCGGGGTGGATGCAAGTGGGTCAGGCTCGGAATCCAGCCCGTCATGCGGTCATAATATTCCGCTTTGTCGAACGGAAATCCGTAAAGAATGGACCAACTGACCCTGATGCCGAATTCCTGCGACCATTTCAGGAGCTGGAGATTGCGCAGGCCGGTGACACCCTTGCGCATTTGGGTCAGGACCTCATCGGCCAGGCTTTCTACGCCTGGCAAAATAGCATTCACACCCGCGTCAACAAGCGCCCGAAGCTGGTCTTTCTTGAAATTGGATTTCACGCAGAAATATATCTTTGGGCGCACCGGCAGCGCCGCGAGCTTGTCTGTGATGGTGCCGATCACCCGGTGGTCGAGAATGTCGTCTGTCGCAAAAAGCTGCCCACCGGGATAGCGGTCGTTGAGGTGTACAATTTCGCTGAACAGGCGTTCGGGGTGTTTCGCCCGATAGGTGATGGAGTGATTGAGCGAGCAGAATACGCAGTGCTGCTTCTGTCCCCACCAGCAGCCTCTCGAGCCTTCAAACGGGATATACTGTGGATGCTCTTTGTCAGGTGGCTGGAGGTCGAAATAATCATCATATTCGGGAAAGGGAAGGTCGTCCATTGGCGGCTCCGGGGCAACCCCCGGGTCCTGCTGTGTCGTGTGCGCGCCGTCCCGCCAGTAGAGACCACGAATGGATATGTCCGTCTCGCCGCCGAGAATGGCCTTCACGAGGCGTAAAAATGAAATCTCGCCGGGTCCGACGAGCAGGCCATCGAGCACCGGAAAGGCCTTGAACATGGCCTCGCCCATCGGCGAACTGCAATTGGCACCGCCCATCACAATCTTGACGTCCGGCATCAATTCGCGCAGGCGCTTGGCAAGCGCGAGCGACGACATCTGCTGCTGGAAAGTTGAACTGAGCCCGACAATACGGGGCGCACATCGGCAAATGCGCTGCGCCGTCTCCTCCACCAGTTGGGCTGCGATCGGCACGGCCTTTTCCACCAGACGGCGCAATAAGGGCACCTGCTGCGGGCGAATGCTCTCTTCGCAAAGCGCAATATAGTCTTCCTCGGTCCCGACCGGGTCCAAGACGCGGGAGAAAATCCATTCACCCAGCGAAAGTTTACCAAAGCCGTTGACGATGATGTCGAAATCCTGGTCGCCCATCGCCCGCACAAAATCGATCAGCGGATAGTCGATACGCGCAGACACACCGGCGTCGCGCAGTACCTGTGCCAACATGGTAAGCCCCAAGGATGGCAATCTGGCGGGCGCGAAGGGCATCATCACCAGAATGACGTCGGTCGCGTTCGCGGAGGGTGCAGGGATTGGCTGCATCCCGGTTGGTACAAAAGTCATAAAAACCTGCTTCCTTCCGCACACCCCTGAAGAACACAAGAAACCGTCCAGGCGGGGTCGCGCCTCAGAGATGTCTTCTCAAAAAATCCAATGTGGCCACAGTTCACGCCCCCAAGGCTGGATAAGTTAGCCTCGCCCTGTGGTTAGTGAAAGACAAGATGCCGAGTATTCCGGCGGTGTGCAAATTAATAGCGTGTTTACCCTCGCACTGAGCCTATAATTTGCGTTACTGCCCTGTCCGGGGCCGTGACCACTGATCGGCGCGAATCCAAAGACCAGCTTCGTAAGCGCTGTCCTTGCCGTATAGGTGGCTCCGGAGGCTTGACGGTGCGGGACACAAGCAGCAGAAATGGTGTAAATAGCCCGATAGGTGACCAGGGGGCTGCGGTTGATATCCTGTCGCAGGTTCGTCTCTAACGTCACCTTCGGGCAATCCCGGAAAGGGTGGCGGCAAAGGACTGAAGGCAGATCCTGTCATGCTGGGTGCAAGGACAATGCCCTCCACAATATCCTTGAAAAGGAAGAGTTGCTTTAAATGGATTTTTCGGAAAACCCTGTCGCGATTGTGGGGACATTTGATGTGCCCAATTATGGAGACCTCCTTTTTCCGTTGATCGCATCGTTTAAACTGGGCTTGACGGACAAAGACCTGCTTCTGATATCGCCGACACAGCGCAAGGTGTATTTTGCAGATGCCAGGCCCACGATGACCGTGAACGACCTTCTCAGGTACAATATGGTTCCCCGTGCCCTGCTGATCGGCGGTGGCAACATCGTTCATTCGGGTTCAGCGAACCTGCCAGGCTATTATCCCGCAGAACTGGACAGGTCTGCCTACCCCTCCTTGTGGATCGGCGCTGCGGCGCTGGCGTCCATTCACAATATACCGCTGATCTGGAACGCCCCCGGTGTGCCGTTTCCACTAAGTCAGATGGCGGCCCATGTAATGAAGCATATCCTGAGGGCAAGCAGCTATATCTCGGTAAGGGACCAGAGCAGCCTCGACAATCTCGACGAGCCTGACGATGTCAGGACCTCCATCATCCCTGATACTGTCTTTAGTCTCCCTGAACTCTGGGCCAGGGATTATCTCTTGCAACGGTTCCGGGCTTTGTTGCAGGCCCATGGCCGGTCGGATCAGCAGCCTTACCTGGCTATCCATGTGAAGGCGCGGTCGCTGGATGCGGACATCGAAACCATGGCCGCGCAAATAGACAGCCTTTCTCAGAAATTGGGAATGACCCCCATTCTCATCGCGCTGGGCCACTGCCATGACGACCACGTAACAGCAGACCGGATTTCCGGCCTGCTCGCATCCGAACATATCAATTTCGCCAGGCTCACCACGCTTGTTGATGTTGCCGCCACGCTTGTCGGCAGCCGGGGCTACCTCGGGGCGTCCATGCATGGTTACATCACTGCCGTCAGTTATGGTGTGCCGGCCCGGATCATTGGCAAACCGGCCCTTCCCAAAACCCGCGCGGTGACCGGCTTGCTCAAAAGGGAACAGGACCTTCTGAACTGCTGGCAGGATGCTGTCGACCTGCCGCCGGTGTGGATCACGGGAGACGCCGGTGCCACGGAAAGGCTGATCAGGGAGGACCTGATACCAATGCTTGACCGGCACTGGGCCACAATCCGGCATCTGATCCGGCAGGATGATGCAAGCAAGGCAGCGCTCAGGAACAGGCTCGCGCGGCTGCTGCTGCGCTATCAAATTGCGAATACCGGCATCAGCCGGTTTCTGGCCGCCCTGGACCAGGATCAGGCCTGAGACAGGGCCGGCAGGTCCCGGTCGACTAGAAGGCGACCTTGAAAAAGCGGCGGGACAGCTCTGTGTAAGCCCGGATATCGTCAGGGTCCAGAAGGCCCCTGGGGCCGTGTTCCAGGTCAAAGGTCCCCCGATCCAGGCCGCTGACCAGGGTTGCGCTGCCCTTTTGGGGGCCGGTTTGCGCGACGGCTGCATCGATATAGCGGATTGTCAGGCCGATTCTGCGGCCACCGCCTTTGGCGGGCTGCGAACCATGGATAAGCTGGCAGTGGTGCAGGCTCATTTCCCCTGCATTGAGGGCGATGGGCACCGATGATGCCTGCGCATCGGACCGTGCGACATGTTCGCCGGCGGGCAACATATTGTCAGACTGCCGCCTGTTGGTATGAGGCAAAAGCGACATATGGCTGCCAGGCACCACCTCCAGGCAGCCATTCTCCGGGTGGGACGGGGTCAAGGCCAGCCACGCGGTCAGGCCCTTTGGCTCGGTCAGGTTCCAGTAATACACATCCTGATGCATGGAAACAAACTGCTGGTCGCCCGGCGATTTGACAAAAAAGCCTGCACCCCAGCACAGAAGATTGTCGCCAAGCACCGCCCGCACCGGGCCAACGATGCGTTCGTCATGCACCAGATCCCATATCCAGGGCACCAGAAGATGGATCTTAAGGTTCCACAGGGGTTTGATCCGGCCGTGGGACCGGGCCTCGAGGGCGGCGAAATCGGCAAGCGCAGTTTCCACCTCCCGCGCATCCAGCACGGGATGCGGGGCGGCATAGCCGTTTTCACGGTAGAATTCCGGCATGGTGCCGGCCGGTATGTCATGCTTTCCGGATGCTGGCATCAGCCTGCCCGCCTTTCCCTGTGATAAACCTGTTTGCTGCGGGCAAGATGGAGACCGAGCCGGCGCACACTTTCGCGGTGGTTTGCTTTTGCATCATCCGGGGTCTGGCAATCCGGAGCGGGTGCAAGCGTGGCGGCGGTTCCATTGGTGCCGACACAAGGGGCGCAGATCAGCCCCTCCAGCATGGCACCCGCATCATGGCGTCCGGCGCTGACGAAACGCATCGAAAATCCGGTGCGCTGTGTGGCCGACCGGTTGGGCAAAGATCCATGGATCGTCAGGCTGTCATGGATCGAGGCTTCGCCGGGCAATAGCACCATATCGACCGCCCTCGTTTCATCCGGGGTTGTCGCCAGTTCTTCATTCAGGCCCAGCATATTGTGGGCATTCCGGCAGGTTTCATGGTCCAGCAGGGTGCCTTGGCGTCCCGGCACCACCCGCACGGCACCATTTTCGACCGTGCTTTCCGTGAGCGCGAGCCAGATGGTGATGGCCTGCCGGCCTGCCATCCCCCAGTAGGTTGCGTCCTGATGCCATGCAACATGGCTGGTCCGGTCCGCTGGCTTGTCAATGATGCTGGTGGCGAAACAGATCGCGTCGGGCCCGAGAATGTGCCGGACCAGCTCAGCGATTTCAGGGGCGGTAACCAGGTCCCAGAAGGGCTGGAACAGGAAGTGCGGGTTGCGTTTCTGCAGGGATGTCATTGGCCTCTGTTCCGGCCCGGTCGCGGACAGCATGGCGGCCAGTTCACCGGCCCGCTGCGCGCTCAGGAGCCGGACAGGAAAGCTGTACCCTCGCGTCTGCATGTCACGCGCGGCGCGTTTGGCCTCCTGATTTCCCGGTTCATTCATGCCATTCATCTGTTTCGCTTTGTCCAAGAGCCGGTCCGTACCCCGATTTCATCGCCGCCATCAGGCCGCCGGTTTGTGCAAAACCCAGCTTTGGCGTTTGCTTTCCACCTCGAAACCGTGGGCGGCGGCGAACGCCTTTACAATATCCTGCATGACCAGCTTGCCGTTCGCGTCCGGCCAAAGCCAGTCGTCACCGCACAAGATGGCATCGGGGTACAGTTCATAGGCCTTTTCAAGATCAAGGCTGCGTTTGAAGGCATCGATATAGATCAGCTCTACATCAATCTGCCGTGCCTTCAGATAGACAAGGGCCTCTGGCGAAAAGCGCCGGACCGGGACGAACCGATCCTGAAATTCCCGCATGTTGTTCAGGGCCACCTGAAAATTGCCATGGTCGCGGATGTTCGTGACGATTTCCGCAACCTCTGTTTCCGTGAAAGCGGAAAAACTGCGCGACTGGACCGGGTCCTTCGATGCGTCCGCCAGATAATCGGCCCAGTTGTGATTCCAGGGGTCGACACCGATGACGAGCAGGTCTTTCTTGCATTTCAGCCATTGGCGGGCCGAGCCGCCAAGGAAAACACCGACTTCCACCATCGTTTTTATGTCTTTGTCGATGAGGATTTTTTCGATGATCTCGCGCCCGGCCTGGCCGTTGCCATCGAGCGAGAGATGGAAGGGCTTGATCGTGCCATGGTCAAATTCCGGCCAGGGATTGTCCCGCCGCAAATTTGTGAGCCCCTGGTTGGCGGCGGTCGTGAGGTTCAGGTCTGCCTTGGCGGTCGGCTTGCGCAGAACCCACACCTGTTCGCTGGTTTCCACCTCAAGGCCATTGACGGCAGCAAAGGTCTTGACGATCTCCTGCATCGCCAGCCTGCCTTCGCTGTCCGGCCACTGCCAGTTTTCACCGCACAGGATGGCATCGGGAAACAGCTCGTGCGCCTTTTCAAGGTCGGTGCTGCGCCGGAAACCATCGACATAGATCAGGTCCACTGCAATATGCCGGTCCTTCAGGTTGGTCAGCGCTTCGGAGGCGATGCGCCGGACCGGGAAAAACCGGTCCCTGTAGGCATCGAGGTTATTCATGCAGACGCGGAAATTGCCGTGCTGCCTGAGGTGCCCGCCGATCTCCTTGATCTCGGTGTCTGACAGGTCGGAAATTCCCCACGATCCGGTCGGAAATTTTGCCGCTTCCGCCACATAGTCGTCCCAGTCGTAATCCCACATATCGACGCCGATGACGACCAGGTCTTCCTGGCTGTCCAGCCACCGGCGGGACCTGCCACCGACAAAGACCCCGATTTCCACCATTGTGACCACGTTATGGTCCGCGATAGCCGCCAGGATAAGGTCGATGCCTGCGGCCCGGCTGCTGCCGAGCGGCAGGACGAAGGGCTCAATGGACCCATAGTCGAAATCCGGCCAGGGATTGTCCCGCAACAGGTTCCGCATGCCTTGGTTGACGGCCGAATAGCGATACTGCATGCGCCTTTTGGCGCTGACCCGCGTCATCGGCCTGACTCCGTCGTGATGAGATTCTGCGCTGCCTGCTGCTTCTTGAACGGCACGATGGAGTATCCTTTGTGGAATAAAGCGACTAAGAGTTAGAAATTCCGTGATGGGGCGATTATGGATTAGGCCCATACCATAACAGGTTAAGCATAAAACCATACAAGGCCAACGGGATTTTCAGAGATGGGGACGCAAGTGGACGACAAGACGATTTCATTTGATCGCGCGGTGATCCAGCGACAGATAGAGAACGGCGATTTCGACCTTGCGCGGGCGGGCGTCATTGGTGCCCTGGGCATTTCCCCCCATTCCGTCGGGCTGATGCTGACGAAAGCCGATCTGCATGTCGCGTGCGACGAGTTTGACGATGCGATCACGCTGTTGGCTGATCTTTCGCAAACGCCATCGGCTGTTCGCTGGGCCGCGCCGCGTGTGGCCGAGATGCTGAACACAAAGCCTGCTTTTTTCAATGCTGCTGCCGCGTCGGAACATCTGTCCAGGCTTGTCGTCGCGGTGGTCGGGGCCGGATTGCCCGATGCTGAAGAGCGGAACTTCTTTGATGCGGTCATTCGCGCGCGCCTGGATGGCGGCATTGCTTTTCTCAGGCTTGTTGCCGGGCACTCTGCCTGCCCGAAATATCGGGTGCGTCTTGCTGTCGCCCTTGCCGAAGCGGAGCAGGTTGAAGAAGCGTTTGAAACCTTGCTGCTTATGCAGGCGGCGGGAGATGCGACCGAGGAAGCGCAGGTGATCCTGGCAGAGCTTCACTATGTAAGAGGAGAAACCGAGCAGGCCTTGGGTCTTGCCAAGGCCCTGCTGGCAAAACCGGAACTGCGCCTTCTTCATCTGGGGCGGCTGATTGCACTGCTGCGTCGGCTCGGCCTGACGGATCTTGCCATAGCCCATACGATAGAAGCCCTTAAAGCCGGCAAGCTGGATTACAGGCTGATGGACCATGCTGTGCGGGTCTTCATGACCGATGAACAGCGGGCGGAAGTGGTGCGGCTTCTGAACGCGATACCTGCCGCGATGCGACCGCCGTTGGTGTTTTATACTGCTGTTGCGCATCTGTTCAACGGCGAGATCGGCACCGCGGTAAAACTGCTGGAGCAGAAGTTGCCGGCAGCGATTGAGGGAATGGCGGGACCTATCCGCAGGATTCTCGCGCGCAAGCCGGTCGAGGCCTGGAAAAATGACGAGCGCCCGGCCATACCGTTCGGCAACGATATTCATGCCAGACTGGGGGAAAAGGGGCGTCCGATCGTCCTGTGGGTTTCGGGTCTCAAGGCTTCCCTTCTGCCCCAAAATATCCTGGACGCCGCGCTGCAGGACCTGGGTTATACGGTTGTCTATTTCGATGTGCATTCTACCGTCGAAAGCGACCGCGCGATTCGGGCCATGTTGGCACAGCATCGCACTGGTATCGAAGAATGCCTGGGCACCAGTCTGGCCAACGCTGCCATGGTGGTGGGGGTCTCGACCCGCGTCGGTATCGCGCTCGAAATGGCGCGCATTCTGGAGGTCCCGAAAGTGTTGGGTTTCGGATCGATCGTTGATCCCGAGACCTATTATTCGGATACCAAACGGTCGCTCTGGAACCCCGAATTTCTAAGGGTTCTTGCCACCCGCTACGGCAGAAACCAGGGCATTCGCATCGTGGACCTGCTGCAAAAGACACCAGGCGTTGAATTGATAAACTATCTTGGCTCGGAATACGGGCGGGACGTGTCGCAAGCGGCCCTGTTGGACGGGTTCGACAATGCCAGGTCGGTTTTTATTGAAGGTATCGCAGACCATCTGGTCCTGAATCATCTTTATGCGGACGGGAAACTGCAGGCTGTTTTTCGCGCTGTCGCAGACGATCAGGCGACGGAGGATCAGGCGATATCGGCGAGATAGTCACGCTTTCGCAAAAGTGTTCCGACCTGTCGAACGAAGCTGGCGGGTCTGCCGCGCAGGCGCCTGTATTTGGCGCCTCCCCGCTTCAAAAAGGCGATAAGGCCTTCTTCCGTGCTGGTGCTAACCCCGCCATGGCATTGGTGGAAGGTGCCTTCTTCCACCAGCCTCACCAGTTCTGCGCCGGGGAGATCAAGTGCGCGGCGCAACAGGTCGGGATTTGCGTATCCACCGCCTGGCTCGTCGAAGGCCATGTCATAGCCGCCGAGCTCGGTCCAGGCCGCCTTCTTCAGGAAAATACCGTTGCTTTCAATAAAAGGGCCGTCAGGGGACCGCATCTCGGACCGGGCAATGTCAAAAAGCCTGTAACCGTCGCTTGGCCAGGAAATGCCTTGCAACAATTCGTCCTCTTCCTCGCGGGAATAGGCCAGGGCATTCCGGGCGGCATGATGACCCCTTCCAAGCTGGTAATTGGGCGTGGTGATGATCGGGTTTTCAGAGAGCTTGGCAGCATGCAGGGCGCCGGCAATGATGCCGGGCGAAGCAATGCGCGCCCCATCTATCCAGACCCCGATCAGGTCGCCGCGCGCACGCTTCAGCCCTTCATTTATGGCAAAGGACGGGGATGGCGGCGGCTGGTCAAGCTGAAGGTGGACCAGGCCGGGTATGGACGGCAACTTTGCGGGTTCTTCCGTCGACCCGTTGTCGAGGGATATGATCTCCAGGTCGGCAGGGGCAATGCCCAACTGATATCCGGCCGAGAGGCTATGGATCGTGCGTGGCAACTCGCGCGCCATATTGAAGGAAATCACCACAACACTGACGCGCGGGCGGCTTGCGGTGTTGACCGGCATCTCAGGTCCGCCGGTTGAGCATGGTGGCAAGATGGCGGGAAAAATCCCTGATGGTCGGATAGTCGACGAGAAGGTGAGGGTCGACGGCAATGTCGAAATCATCCTCGATCACGCCGGCCATAATGACCAGTTCAACTGAATCGACACCCAAATCTGTCCATTCGCAGTCGACCGGCAGAGCCGTCGAGTTGGTTTCCAGAACCGACTGGATGTATTTTTTGATCCAGTCTTCAATTTCCGCCTGAGAATATCCCATTCAATAGGTCCTAAGTTAAATAGCTTTTGCCGTCTGGTACCAGAGGCCCGCTTTGGCCCGCTGCAGTTTTCCGCTCGATGTCCGTGGCAGTGGTTTCGTGGTGTCAAGGTCAACCGGAATCCGTATCCCGAAATATCCAGCAAGGTAACGTTCCGCGCCTATTTGAAGCTTCTCTTTTTCCGCGGGCGTCACGCCTCTGGCCAGCCCCTCGGCCACCAGCAGCAGGTCCGAAGCCGCACGGTCGCCAAAATTGATGACCATACATGAAACCGACCGCCTGTTGGCGGGCTTGGACGCTTGAACTTCGCGCCCGAACCAGTGCTCCATGGTTCTTTCAATATCTGACAGGCTGATATTCTGCGCCTTGACGCTGATCATGTTTGACAGTCGGTCCAGAACAAAAAGGCCGGTATTGTCCAGGTATCCGATGTCGCGTGTCCTGACATATTCAACCCCGTCGCTGTCCCTGATCGTTGCATAGGACACCAGGTTTCCCGGACCGTCAGGGCCTACGAAACCGCGCGAAACGTGGTTTCCGGCAATACAGATTTCGCCCTGGCCCGCGTCAGCCAGCCCTGTGTCGGGGTCAGGGCGTAGTATTTTTACACGTCCGGGGGCGGCAGGAAACCCGCAGTTGACGACCGGCATCCTGAGCCCGAGTGCCCGCGCCGTGGCCGCCGGCATCGTCGAGGGCGCGTGGCCGCTTTGTGAAATGCTGACCATAAGGGTGCCTTCCGCCAAGCCATAACAGGGCCTGAAGGCGTCATCGCGCAGCCCATAAGGTGCCAGGTTCGAAATGAAACTAGACATGCTGGTCGCGGACAAGGGCTCGGCGCCACAAAAGATGTCGGTAAGGGCGCTCAGATCAAGTTCCGGTATTTCGATGCCACTTAGCTTGCGGTTAACAACCTCAACGCCGAAGTTTGGCAGGGTCGCGGCGGTTGCCTTAAACCGGGCCATCGCCGCCAGCCAGGCCTGAGGCCTTTGGACAAAACACTTGGGCGCGGCACCATAACAGGTTCCACCGCTCAGCAATGGCGTCATCAGGGAACCAAAGAGGCCCATGTCGTGAAAGAGCGGCAACCAGTTAACAAGGGTCACCCGTTCCCTTGTGTTGATGGCACCAAGAATGATTTCCCCGACAGCACACTGGATATTGTCAAAAGAAATGGCGATGCCTTTCGGGTCTGACACCGACCCGGATGAAAACTGGACCACCGCCAGCTCGGATGCCCCGGGACCAGCTATATCCAGGGCAGCTTCGAGGCCAGCCTTCAGGGAAATTTCCGGGCTGACACTTTCCGTGCCTGCCTGATGGTTCAGGGTTTCGACAGTGCTGAACCAGGTGTGGAAATCAGCCCCCGACAGAACCAGGGACGGCTTGGTCGCGTCAATGATGCCTTCAAGGCGTGCCCGATGCATATCGCTGTCCGGTGCCGGGCAGGGAGCGGGGATCACGCCGGCAATCCAGCAGGCGATCAAGCTGACGGCAAAGGCGGTATGGTCCTGTTCGGCCAGCAAGACAATGCTGCCGGGTTCTGCCCTGCTGCCCAATGTCCGGGCGTAAGCCAGGGATTGCCTTGCCAGCATGCCATAGGTCAGGTTTGCGGCAGGTGCCGGATTGAGCTGAAACCGGCTGTCAAGATTGCAAACCGCCAGCCTGTCGTCATTGGTAGCCATCAGGTCAAACAACCGATGCAGAAAAGGCAGCCTTCCGGTCCGGGATGGAGTAAAAGTCATTTGGCGCTCACTAGGTTGCGTCTCTGCAGGATGGCCGGATCACGGACCTGACGGCGGGTGTTTGCCAACATAGACTAGAACCTAAAAAACTGGCTTTCAATATCAACGGCTGATTAAAATAAATTTGATCTGGGCCCTCTATATTTTCGAAGCGGAAGTCATCTCTCATGAACTCTTCAGGTGTTTTGCAACAGCGGATTTGCAGCTATTCCGAAGCTGTAAAGAGTTTGAAAGATGAAAGCAATCTGCCCCACCGACCCTTGCTGGACCTGGTGGCCCGAATTTCCACGAGGGCGGAACGACCCCTTGTGAACCTGGTCAAATTCGCAACGATTTTGCCGTGCAATCATGACGGAGCGGACGAAGCCGATGTCATGCGAGCCAGACTGCCTCTGCGCCGTGTCCTGACCGGCCTTGTCAGTGCTTCGCAGACCGCGACCAGGGCCGGACTGGGGGCGCTGCTTCACAACCTGCTTCCCGGACACAGCAACAGGATGGTCGACATATCATCCGAGGTCGCCCTGCCTATCGCTGCGTTGGTTCATGCTGCGCCGCTCGGAATCCCGGAAATGGCGAGCCGGGAACTGCTGTTGGCGAAGCTCGAGGTTTTTGACCGCCTCGTGACGGGGGCAGGCCTCGAGCGTTTCCATGAAGCCGACACGGTGGCAGGTCGCTATATTGACCTCAGCGGGCCTGCCGTAGACCGGATTGCGGAAATTTTCCGCGAGGCTGAAACGGCACCTGACTTCCGCCAGGATCATCCCTGGCGGGTCTACAATATGTGGACGCTCGGTTTGTTTCCTCTCGTCACTTTGCTGTGCGATGCTGTGTTATGCCTCGCGCGGCGGCCCGAGTTGCAGGAGCCGCTGAGGCTGGATACTGGCAGCCGGAAAGCTTTCCTCGACGAGTGCCTCAGGCTTTATCCGGGCATTCCGACCCTGTGGCGATCCGGTGCCGCGTCTCCCGACGCAGGGGGCAGACCCGTCTGCCAGCGTATTGAAGTCAAGGCCGCCATGCGCGATCCGGGCCGGTATGACCGGCCGGAGGACTTTGTGCCCGGGCGCAGCGTGCCGCCGGGCCTTGCGTTCGGGGTGGGTGCCGTTGCCTGTTTGGGAAAGAACCTCACGTACCGGATAGCCGAGGATTTCCTGAAATATCTGCTGGACACGTTCGAGGTCGGCCCTGTCATGCAGCCCGTGGAGCAATTCAGTTTTGATATGCTGTCATTCTACAGATATTGCCCTGTATCACTGACCCCGCGATAGCTGCGCTGCGCGCGAGCCGCTTTTGATGACAGTCACACCGGGGGTGTGTAGAGCCAGTTCCGCGCGTCGGCTGTCGCCAGGGTTTCCTGGTAACAGGCCAGGAACCTGGCCTTTTGCGCGCATACCACGCTCGCATCATGGCTATGCAGGACGGCACCAATTTGGTTGAAGTGCCGCCCTATCGCTGCCTTCAATTGCCCGTGATTCCGGCGGCGTACCTGGATAGCCGTCTCCACCGGTGCTTCCGCAAGCCTTTTTTTCAGGTCCTCAAGCCCTGCCGCCCAATCTGCACACAAGTCTTCATGGTGCCTTGAATGATCAAGGTAGCCGACGAATTTCTTGTAGGCAGGCTTGCCGATCAGGATGGCGGCCCGGCCATGGGCTTCCGCCACGATATAGCCATGCAAAGACGAGCCGATATAGGCCGCGGAATATGCCAGCACGCTGACGATTTCTTTGAGGGACGCCGGTTCGTGATAGATGAAGTGTCGGCAGGACATGTGCTGCCCCAGTGTTTGTGCCACTTCATGGTCTTTGTGTGCCTGCCCCAAGCCATGCAGGACGGGCACAAAATCAAGTTCATTGGCCATTTTCGACAGGGCATGCGCCAGCGCGGCAATCCCGCCTTCGGGCAACGACCTGTCACGGGCATGGAACGATACTATCCTGTCGTCCGGCGTCAGGCCTGCCCGACTGCAAAAAGCCAGGAAATCCTCTGACAGGCTGTCGCGTGACCAAACGCCGTCGATGGCACCGATCGTATCCGGCACGATTTCAGTTTGGCATGCGCCGGTCTGCCGCAGCAGCGCGGCGCTGCCGGCATCGCGGACACTGCAATAGTCCGCTGCTGCCAATGCCAGATTGACCAGCTTGTGCCTTTTCTGCGGCAGGGGGTGGGGCACACCAGGGGCGTTCCACAGGATGGGCAAATTCTCCCGCGCCGCCAGAAAGGAGGAACCCAGCCAAAGGCCCGAACCTGTCCAGGGTGGCATGGGCTCTCTGGTTTCGATGAACCGCTCGATCGGCTGGGTATGGATGATATGTCCCCCGCCGATCACAAGCCCGGAGAAGCGGCCAACGTCCCTCGCCAGCTCGTCAAGCCCGATGGGCGCTGGCGCGTCCTGAAGCATCGGTTTTTCCGGCGTTGCAGCGACCGGGACAACGGAATAACCCATCGGTTCCAAAAAGTGGGCGGCCACAATTGGAAACAGTAGATCGCCGAAATTGTTCATGTTGAACATTCCAGCCAAAGCGACTGTTTTGCCCATCTCAATTCTCATCCGACGTGTTGGAAGGTGACCATCTCAAACGACTGAAAGGCTGGGGAAGGGAAAATGGCCCTGACCCGCCAGGTGCCGCGCCAAAGCCAGCACATTGGCGGCAGTGTGCCCGGCCGCCATATCCGTTGCGATGCCCTTGGTGCAGCTACTCAATGCCGTGCCTGTTTCAGTTGGATCAAATCGTCATTTCTGTCCCACAGATAGGTGTCTATCATCCACTGATACTTTTGGGCCTCCAACAGCGGTTCATCAGCAGGTTGCAAAGTATGAATTTCATCTGATTGCATAAGGGCGCTCAGGCGTTCCGTCAGCATTCTATCGCATTCGTAGATGCTGGTGGCACCATGTTGCGACGTGATGCCTTCCATCTGCGGTGCCAGCCATGGCAAACCCAGCGCCTCATACATGGATATTTTCAGCGGGTTCATGAATTTCGAAAACTCGTCGTTGCTATGGCAGATGACGGCGGCGCTGGCCGTCAACACGAGTTCGATGGTTTCCCTTTCGGACAATACCCCATGATACACACAATAAGGGTTTGCGATGACCTGCTCAAGTGGGCCGGGCTTTCGTTCGCAGGGGCCGGCAAGATGCAGCGTAACACCGTCCCGGCAAACATTATCCAGAATCCGGGCCAGCAACTGCCAGTTCATCCTGTCGTTCATATTGCCGGTATAAATGATTTTCTTGTTTTCGGCTGCGGGCCTGCGGCGCAGGGATGGAAGCTCTGGATGCCAGTACCAGTTGGCAATGATCTCGCATTTATTTTCAGGAATTACGCCGGCCTCGATCAGGTGATCCCTGTTCTTGTGGGAATTCAAAATTATTTTTTCCGCAATAGAGCCCATTTCATAGAGTTGCTTCAGATACCGCCGCTGGTTCTGTTGGGCGCTGAACCAGCTTGCCTGATTGTCTACAATATCGAGGATGACACGGAAGCAACTGAGAATGGGCTTGAGGGCATGAAACTGCTGCATGAAGGGGAACAGGACAAAAGCGCTGTTTGACGGGAATATATTCTTCGCGTCCAGGAAGTCGGAAAAGACCATGGAAAGCGACATATCCCGCAACGTGTCGGAATATTCTATCAGGTGATAGTGCACATTATTTTGTTGATAGCCGAAGGTCTTGCGCCTCAGCATAGTGTTCTGAAGCTCCACTTCCCGCCCAAAGGAAGGGTCCCGCGTATAGAAAGCCTGACGTTGCACATCCGAAATCAGCTCGAGAACATAGACTTCGACATCGGGCTGCGCGTGGGCATAATAGCGGGCGATCTGGTCGATGCGCCGACCATAGGTGGCCGCGTCATGCTGTTTCCAGACAAGGACCAGCTTCCGTTTTTCTGAGGAGGTTGCCGCTGCGGCCACGCTTGGGAAAATCCGCCCGGCCCTGGGGCTGCGCTGCGCCGAAGCTTCCAGTTTCGAGAAGGTGCCATAGGCACAAGGCGTGGAAAACTCGTCGGGTAAGGTCACGCCTTCCCTGGTCGCCATGGCCTCATTCAGCTTGTCGACAAAGTTACGCTCGGAAAACAGAATGATGCCCGGATGCTCCAGGTCGGCAACCGACAGGGACCATGGCACCAGAACCGGCAGGCCGATCCGGAGGGCATCGCCGATCTTGGACGAGATCTGGAAGTCCGTGATATCTTTTTGGGCCGGATGTACGGGATAGCCTGTGATGACGGCGTCATATGCAGACAATAGCTCGGGCAGGTCCGTTTCGTTTGCCTCGTCGAGGCAGGTGACACCCAGGTCCTCCAGTTCGTTGCGCAACCCTTTGGGCGAAAATTCGCCCCCCACAACAAGGGTGACGTTTTTCTTCGTGATGAAATTATAGAGGTTGATCGCGCTGGCCAGTTCTATCAGGCCTTTATGGGGTTTGACACTGCCGAAGAAAATGAGCTTGAAGTTTTCCGGATCGGCTTCCTCCACCCTGCTTTTTTCCGTGGGCCACCGGACGTGACGGACAATGGTGCCGTCGTACCGGTCCGCCAAGGATTTGCTGGCGCAGGAACGAACAGGAACCTGGCGCAGGAGGTCTTCGGCAAAATTGATCGAAAAACGGCCATACGGCTTGAGCCGGGACGGCTCCGAATTCGAGAAAGTGATCTCGTTATCGTCGATGTCTACCATACAGGCGGTGTTGGGGTGGCTTACGGCCTGCGCGAGATCAAAACTGTGCTTTCTGGGTTTGCATACCCACACGGTATCGAAGCATATCCCTTCCTCGGCCAGAAACCGGAAGACCTGATCTCTTTTGTGGTAGGGAATGGTCACGACATAGACGCCGGATTCTTTGAGCGGCTTCCATAGCTGGTAGCCGAAATCCGAGAAATTGTAGGAAAATATCACTGCGGGTCGTTCCACCGTAACGATGTCGTATAGAACCTTCGCACGTCCGATCGGGTTGTGGCCCCCGTCCCAAACCGTAATCGCTACAGCGCCCGGTAACCGGGAAATCTCCTTTGCCGCCTTCAATTGGGAATAGATATGGCTCGGAAAAAAATTGCCCTTCAGGGTGCAGGAGGTAACGGGCATCACGACGTCGTTGACCACAGCAAGCAACTCGACATGCATTGTGCCAAACGCGAGATCGGTCGGTTCGGCGATGAAGCCGCATAGGGGGGTCACGCCGACGGCCTTGGCGACATCGTTCCTTTGCGTCGGGTATTCCATAACCTTCCCGGGAAACCCGTTGACGCGAATAATGGGTGTCACATTCCCCTGCGGGCTGTATATCCAGCCTCGAATCTGTCCATCCACATATTCGTCAATATAGCCAACAACAGTTTGATGCTCCGCCATCGCGCAGTCCCCCAAAGGCAATACCTAAACTTCCAGATATGAGATTAAGTCTTATCAATTCTTGTCGTGATTTTAGTCTTTTTTTGAGCAATTTTTATTGATTTATCGAACATATAAAACAGCAACCTAGAATTTTATTGCTGCAAAGGTGTAATTGCGAAGGCATGTGGCAAGCGGCGCGCTTCTTTGGCTCACCATCAGGCGCAAGCCCGCTTGTTTGGCAAGAGTACTAATTTCCTCTCCAAAATCAGTGAATACAAGCACTTTTTCCTTCGTGCCCGATATATGGTAGTGCGGGGGTTCCCTATGGTCGAGGACGCCGTTCTTCATGGTGGCCCTGACAAGGTTTTGTTTCGGAATAGGGTATTTGACCGGTATGGAAAAGACATGGACACCGCCCGGTTTGAGCACGCGGGCGCATTCGGAAAACGCCCGTTGAACGTCGGGGACATGTTCCAGAACGTCGCTGGTGATAATCAGGTCCAGCGAATTGTTTGCGAAGGGCATCGAGGTTATGTCCACATGCAAGACCTTGCCCTGGTGCGCCTGTATCTGTTCCTCGGACTCAAAAAAATACGCTTGCTGATAATGCGGCAGTCGACACAAATAGCGGATGAAAGGGCCGCCCATGGCGAATTCGACTATGTGCATGCCTTTCATTGAGGGGTGGGCGGCAAGGTTGTTGAAGGATTCCACCGCACCATTGCCAAAAAAATCCAGAATGACGGACGCCTGATCCCGGTATCGCAACGTGAACCGGCATTGCGGGCAGGGATAACAGTCGCGTGGCGAAGCATTTTCCGGCGCGAAGGTTCCCTTGAAGCCGCAAACGGAACAAAGGCCCTCAAATGTCACTGTCTGCTCTTGCAACGCCATCTCCCCTGAGCGATTCCGAAATCCCGTCATTCCCCGCCGTGACTGTATCGGAAAATCGTGTGCCCCGAAAGCGGGACAGGGTCAGGATGGAAGGCCATCTGCCTGAGTTCTGTGGGCGCGAACATGGCCAGGCTTTCTATGTTGCCCACATTGGGGCCAAGCCACTTGCGAAACAGGGCCAGGGCATCGGACCCGAAGATGCGGACATGATCATGCTGCCCGAAAAGCCTGTGGCGGTCCTGGTCGGTCAGGGCCGGATCGTAATTTTCTGCTGTCAGCAACGAACCCCGAATAGGCGCGGAAAAATACATCCTGCCATTGGCATTCAGCATAGACGACAGCTTCTTGAAGACAGTGTCCAGGTCGCAGGGAAGGTGCTCAATCACATGGTTATGAATGATCAGGTCAAACTTCCCGAGCGTGGTCGGGTCGAAGGAACACAGGTCGACGCGCTGCACCTCGGGCAGGAAATGCTGATATTGCGATATGTTGATATCCGCCGGTACATAGCGGCTTACGAGGTCACGCAGGCGCTTTGCCAGGCCGGGTTCGGGTGCCAGGTGCAGAACCGAAATGTCGCGCCTGAGCACACCCTCCCTGTTCAAAATGCTGAAAAGCAGGCGTGTGCGTTCCATTGCGCCACAGTTGCGGCAACGGGCAGCTTGTCTTCCGTTGAAATCGCTGAACTCCTGGCCCCCGCATAAAGGGCAAAAAACGTTAAACTGCATATCGGGCCTTACATTGAAGAGTAGCTAAATGAATGGTTTAGCGTGTAATATAGACCGGGAACCGATGGAACTGCCAACCTTCTTTATGTTGAATATTCGCGAAAAAAACGGGGCGTCCCAAGCTGGGGTTCTCCTGCAGGTCTTGCCTTGATAAAACCTGCCCTGGCGATCCGGTTTTCCCGGAACCGCCCGGTATTTTTCAGGCGCCCTCCTCGGGCGCAGGGCTCAGTCTGATACCCTCATATGCCATGGGACGCGGATCATTGTTTTTCGAGCAGGTAAAGCTCCCAGCCAAAAGCGGAGATCAAGGTCTGGACACGGGCGAAGCCGGCTTCTGCAAACAACGCCTTGCATTCCCGCGAGGTCAGGGGGCGCAGGGCTGAACGCACCGCTCGCTCCTTGGCCAGTACGGCATCGTCGGAGAGGCCCATTTCCCGTTTGTAGCTGTTGAGCAGATAATGGTTCCCCATTTGCTGCCGGCCACCCTCCTCCAGGACTTTTTCGGCAACGACAACCGCCCCGCGCCAGTCGAGCACATCATGAACCCGGCGCAGGACACGCAGGCGGTCTTCAGCCGACAGGAACTGCAGCGTGAAAAGACAGGAAATGAAAGCAGCAGACTGTGGCAGGTCGCAACTCAGGATGTCTGCGCAGACAAAGCGTGTCAGGGGATGGTCATTCTTGCGGCGTGCCTCTTCGATCATCTCCGGGGCAATGTCGACGCAGAGAATCTCGACCGGTACCACAGCCGTGATCTGCCGACGCAACAGGCGCGCGAAACGACCGGTAGAGCAACCAAGGTCGACGCAGGTCGTGCCCGGTCGCACCACCCGGTCAGCGACCAGCGCCGCGGTACGGAGGAACATGCTATGGAACGGTACGGACTTGAAAATATGTGCCTCGAAGCCATCCGCCAAGCGGTCAAAGTCAATGGAATTGTCCGTAACGCCGGGCTCGGCGTTCCCGTTGGTTTTGTTAAGCGAAGGCACCCGAGCATTGTTCAGGGTCCGATGGGAGCGCCCGAGCAGCAGATATTGCCCTGTGGTGATGACATCAATGTCCTCGAGCATGAAATAACGTGCGAACATTTGCCTGAAGCTCGCGAGGCTATGGGCGGAGACATGGCTGCAGGTGATGGTGTGCGGTTTGCCGTACCAAACCTGCTCGTAGACCGTCTGCAACGGCGAAAGGGTGAGCAATACCCTGTCATAGTGGCTGGCAATCTCGGCCAGCACGCGTTCGATATCGTTGACGAACTCGGCAACCCCGATCATGACCACGCATTCCGCGGCGCAGTGCGGCACCGGATCGGCATTGAGGTCGACGACAAGACATTCCGGCGATCGCTGCACCACGTCGGCCGGTATGTAGCCGACGTTTTCAGGTGCCAGGAACTCTGCAAGCTTCATATTGCCGCAGCCGATATCGAAAATGCTGCGAATACCGAAGGCGATGATTTTGTCGGCAATCTGGCGTGCGCGTTGCGGATTGTCGTGTCCGAATGTCTTTGTGACATCTGTCCAGCGTTCTGCGGCGGGTATTTGGGCCTGAGGCGTGGGATGGGGAAGCTTCATGTGGGGGTCACCAACAGATGTCAAAAAGGGATCAAGCCGGGTTCATTCACCGGCGGAGAAATAATGTTTGGACACTTACGATCATCGCCGATGCCGGCACAGGTGCCGCAGAGACGGATTGCGGCTACGGTGTAACAAAACCCAGGGCAAGGCATTCGTGCCATCTGGATGGAATATTCGTATAAGGTGGCAGGTGAAGCTTCAGCTTTCGCGCCAGGCCGGTCATCGCGCGCAAGGCGCAACCTCTTGGAAAACACGGTTCTCCGGGAAAACGGCGTGTCGGGCCTTGGTCCATGCCGGGGCCGCCCTGTCCGACATTGGCCCGAGTTGCACCCTGTTTCCTTTGCGGATGTGTTGTCAAACCAGCGCGGCACGTCATCCCTTTTGCATGTGTTGCCTGCATGTAAGATGGCGTATCATGCCCCTGCTGAAAGGCAAGCCCTTATTGGCGAGATGACGTGCTCCGCTGAAATGTGGGCATTTTCTATGAGGAGGTTACCTTAGGTAATTCAGTTGGAAACTGGGCCATTGGTGGCATTGACGCGGGTGGTACCAGCTTCAAATGCGGGCTGGCGACCCCTGCCGGAAAGATACTGGCCCGGACCAGAATTCCCGTCGCGCAGCCCGAAGAAACACTGGCAGCGGTCTGTGCATTTTTCCGGCGCTCGCTTGCGGCGCATAAAATGGAAATGTCCGCGCTGGGGGTGGCGTCGTTCGGGCCCATCGATATCGATCCGGCGTCGGCGCGGTACGGGACCATTCTTGATACGCCAAAGCCGGGCTGGAGCGGGTTCAACCTGCGGGAACGCCTGCAGGCGGCATTGCGGACCGATGTGTTTTTGAACACAGATGTGAACGGGGCGCTGCTCGCTGAAATGGCCTGGGGTGCTGCCAGAAATTGCCAAAGTGCAGCCTATGTAACGGTGGGTACCGGCATTGGCGCGGGCATCTATTCGGGCGGGCACCTGCTTGGGCACCCTTCGCATCCGGAGTTCGGGCATATAAGGGTGCAGCGCCATGCTGCGGATGCGGCTTTTCCGGGGACATGTGTATATCACAGGGATTGCCTGGAGGGACTGGCCAGCGCAATGTCCCTCGCGGCCCGCTGCGGTGATCCCGCCAGCCTGTCGCCCGATGATCCGGCCTGGGAGGTCGAAGCATATTATCTGGCACAGGCCTGCCTGAGCCTTGTACTGACGGCGCGGGTTGAAAGGGTTGTGCTTGGAGGTGGCCTGCTGCTTGCGTCCGGCCTGGTCGAAAAGGTGCGGGCCGCCTACGACAGGCTGCAGAACGGCTACATCCGGGACTGCGCAACTGCAGACCTGATCGTGACGCCCGGGCTTGGTGACGATGCGGGCCTGATGGGCGGCATATTGCAGGCACAAAAGGGCGCAGAGGGTCTGGCCGCACCTGTCGGCTAAGCGCTTTGTGGGGGCAAGGACGCGACCATGCACTGGCGGACAATCCCATTATGTGCGGCAGCCGGCGCTTCAAGATTGAAAGCTTGATAGACCTTTTGTTCCTGTAGCCGGGTTCACGGGGCGCCGGGGCAGGGCGATTGAGTGTCCTTTCAGCTCATTTGGAAAAGCTCAATCAAACGCGCGGCCATCAGGCTGTTCCAGGCACCGTTCCCGTGTGTTTGGTCGGCGGGGTCCTCTGGGGTAAAGTCTGGCAGCAAGACACCCGTCGCATCACAGGTCGCTTCTGTAATATCAGCCACGGGTACGCACCGTGCCTCCAAGGCGTGCCGCAGAATCGCGCGCGCAGCGAGAAAATCTGCTCCCCTGCTGCCAGCGTTTGAACGGACACCGGGACACATGATATAGGCCACCCGCCGGTTTGCCGCCTGCAGCGCGCTTAGAAAGCGCAGCAATTCATCATAGGCATCCAGCACGATTGCCTGGAACATCTGACGCGAAACAAACACTGACTGTGAATAGGGCTGCGTGCTGAAAGGAACCCAGTCCGACAGCCTAAGCATGCGATCAATACCCAGTGCCGAGATGGCAACAGGCATCGTAACGGCCAGCAGATTTCCAGGCGTTTCTCCAGCCTCACGGGCAAACGAGTCAAAGCTTGCCTGTGCCTTTGCATCCGAAAAGCGAAGGCCCTGGTCGTCATGGACAAAAAAATCCCGCCTCGCAGTTTGACCCAGGCCCCCAAACGCCCCGCCAAACGCGGCAGTCTTTCGGTGGTCTTGACGCAAAGCCTGCATGACGAGGCCTGCGTGGCTGTCTCCCATAACCAGGATGCCCCGGCTACAGGTCACGGCCTGGTTGGTCGTCAGCAGATTTCTCCGGGTGTCGCAGGTTAGATCGTGGGCCACTTTTTCAAATATGTCGGGTTGCTGCATTATACACTTCGTTGAATTTCGTTATGTCGCTGAAGGGCTGTCAGCGCAATGCCAAAGTCTGACCATGCCCATAGGGCACCGCACCCGGGCGTTTTGCGTGTGATCCCGGAGGCGATTAACCCCTGAATTTTTTGGGCTATCCGTGGGCTTTCCTGCGGAACATATTTTCTTCGGCTGGGACCGGTCCATTTTGCACCGGCCTTGCTCTCCAGGCGAGGCTGGTTCTCCGGTGCGCGCCTGTCCGATATCATTTCCGCCATGTGCAACAGGTTCGAATCGAAGCGATTGTTACCACCGGCGGGCCGGTTTTCGGGTTGATCACGGTGGCCGGATGGCGGGCCGTTGTCGCTGCCATTCCTATAAAACGTATCAGACGCCGATGCCGGAAAAAAATCCGGCAAAAAAGTTTCTATAGGTAGAAAAAGCCCTGGCACAGGCTTGTTAACCCGCTTTCACCTTGCACGATCCGGCCTTCATTCAATAGCCTCACACCATGTGTGCGGAGAACGGGCAATGATGGGGGACAGGACCGCAAGGCCGGTGGTGGTGCCTGATGCGGTGGCCGGGGGCGATGTCCCCGCGGGCGATGCGGCCGGCCGCCAGGAAGCCGTGGAAAGCCTGTTCCGCGAACACAACCGCGCGCTCCTCGCGTTCCTGCGCGCCCGCCTGGCCACCGAACAGGAAGCGCGGGATGTCGCGCAGGAAGCCTATGTGAAATTGCTGCAGCTTGACCGGCCGCAGGAAATCAGTTTCCTGCGGGCCTATCTGTACAAGATAGCGGCC
Organism: Alphaproteobacteria bacterium; assembly: GCA_006226495.1. GTDB lineage: Bacteria > Pseudomonadota > Alphaproteobacteria > Sphingomonadales > Kordiimonadaceae > Kordiimonas. Next base: position 8,351 of record SBGU01000021.1, on the reverse strand, counting down.
AACCTGGCGATTGACCACCAGCGCAAGCAGCGCACGCAGGACCGGATCGTCGCGGAAAGTGCGCTCTTCGATTTTGCCTATGCCGCGACCCAGCATCGCGCGCTTGAGGGCCGCGAAGCGCTGGACATCATTAAAAAGGCGATTGCCGAGCTTCCGCCCGCGTGCCGTCAGGCGTTTATTCTGAGCAGGGCCAAAGGCTGGTCCAGTACACAGATTGGCGAACACCTGAACACCACGGACCGAACCGCCCGAAATTATATTGTGCGGGCGCTGGAACATATCCAGTTGCGGTTATCACAACATGAACCGCCTGAAGGCGGCAGAACGGGCGGGGACAGCGCATGAGCACCGACAACCGGGTCGATATTGAACCAGAGGACAGGGTCGCCGCCCATGCGCGCGCCTGGTTCGTGCGCCTGCAGGACGATGATGTCTCGGTCGAGGAAATTGCCGAATGGCAGGCCTGGCTGACTGCGGACCCCAGCCACAGTGACGCCTATACCAAGGTCGAAGCCCTGTGGACCGCGATGGCGGACACGGGCCTTGATGAACTGGTGCCGGACGACCGGGGTACGCCCGCACGCCCCTATGATCCCGGCATGTCGGTTGCCGACTGGCTGGCGGAAGAGGCGCCGCCGGTGCGGCCTGCGCGCACCCGATACACATTTGGCTGGATGGCACTGGCGGCAAGCCTGCTGCTGGCGGTGGGCCTGGTGTTCCAGTTTGCGGGCGATGCGCCAGGGCCGAGCCGTCATGATGCTGAACTGGTGGCATCGATTGCCACCGCGCGGGCGGAGCAGCGCACAGCCAAACTGTTCGACGGGTCGCAGATCGAACTGGGCGGCGCCAGCAAAGTGGCGGTCGACTTCACCGGTCGCGACCGCATCGTGCGCTTGTCGCAGGGCGAGGCCTATTTCGAGGTTGCGCCGAACCCGGAACAGCCGTTTGTGGTTGAAACGCCGTTCGGCAATGTCACGGCGGTGGGCACAGCCTTCAATATCCGGCTGGTCAGGGACCGCTTTGTGGTCACGGTAACCGAAGGCAAGATCGATGTTGATCCGGCAGGCGCCATGGCGGTGCCGGAGAAGACGATCCGGGTCAAGGCCGGCTCGGCGCTTGTTCTGTCTGAAAATGCCGTTGCCATGGAAAGTGACGTCAAACCCGCGGCGCCGGTTTCCTGGCGCGACGGCTGGCTGACCTACAGGGCGGAACCGCTTGAATATGTGGTCGAAGATATCAACCGCTATACCAAGGTCAGGATCGACCTGATGGGCGGCGATTTCACCGGCATGTCCTATTCGGGGTCCATGAAGCTGGCGGCCATCGACGACTGGCTTGCCGCCCTGCCGGCCATTTTCCCGGTCGAGGTGGAACGCACCGTCAGCGGCCGTATCCGCATCCGGCCCGCGTCCTGATCGGGCCGGTTCTCGTTTTTTTTTGCATAATCCTTTCCGCCAGGACGAGCCCATGCGTTTCAGCTTTCGAACGCGCTGCGGGGGCGGCGCCAGAAAAGAAGCGCACAGGGGAGCTTTGACCATGAGATACGACTTGTTTTCGGCATGCGCCATATCAGCCATCGTGATGGCAACTGCACCGGCTTCGGCCCAGGCTCTGAATGAGGTCATTGCCTTCCGGATCGCGCCGCAGTCGCTTGAGGATGCGCTGATTGCCTATTCCGAACAGTCCGGCGTGCAGGTGCTGGCTGCCGCCGACCTGATTGCCGGCAAAAAAACCAGGGGTGTCAGTCGCACCCTGAGCGCGTCCGATGCCCTGAAAGAACTGCTTGCCGGGACCGGGCTTTCCTTCACGGAGCGCGGCACCGCGACGGTGTCGATTGTCAAGATGGCAGCCGCAGGACAGGCGGCGGGGGAGCGGCAGGCAGACCCTGCAGCAAAAAAGCCCGCTGACGCGCCGGCGGCCCGCAAGGGCGACGGGTCGGCACCTGTTGCAGTTGCACCCAGCGCACGCAAGGGCGTGGACGAGATCGACCTTTCGATCCGCGAGGAAATTGTCGTCACCGGCAGCAGCATCCGGGGGGTCATCCCCGAAAGTTCACCGCTTGAAATCTATAGCCGGGAAGAGTTCGCGAACCTGGGTGTCACCACCGTCGACCAGTTGTTGCGGAACATCCCGCAGAACCTGAGCCTGAATTCGCCGGTCGGGGCCAACACGCTCGGACGGGCCACCAACGCGCGCAGCATCAATGCGCCGGACCTCCGGGGCCTGGGGCCGGGCGCGACCCTGACCCTGTTGAACGGTCGCCGGCTGCCGCTTGCGAACGTTGGGCGGGCGTCCGATACCTCGCTCATTCCGCTGGGCGCTGTTGAGCGGGTCGAGGTGCTGACGGATGGCGCCTCCTCCATCTATGGTGCCGATGCGGTGGGTGGTGTCATCAACTTCGTGCTGCGGGACGATTATGACGGCGCTGAAACCGCTGCCAGCTATACCGGCCGCAGCGATGGCGGCTACAGCATCCTGCAACTGGACCAGAGTTTTGGCACGGCGTGGCAGGGTGGCGGGCTGGTCGCAGCCTTTTCTGTCCAGGATTCGGGTCCCTTCCGGGTCGAGGACGCTGATTTCACCGACGCCGTCCTGACCACCCTGGCGCCGGACGACACGCGCTATTCCGGTTTCCTGTCCGTGCATCAGGAATTTGCACCGGGTTTCGAGGTGTTCGCGGACCTGCTCTATAGCGACCGCAGCACCAAATCCGTCACCCGCGAGGAGGCGTTTGCCACCACCTATTACAGCAACGCCGAAAGCAAACAGCTTGTCGGCACGCTTGGCTTTCGCCTCGACCTGGTCAATGACCTCAGGTTCGAAGCAGTGGGCACCTACGGCAAGCTCGACGACACCCTGAATTATGAAAATATCGAAGACGGCGCCGACCCCTACAGCGGTACCAGCGCCAATGATTTCGATTCGCTCGAAGTGACCGCGAAAATCGACGGCAGCCTGTTCGATTTCAATTCGAACAGCGTGATGTTCGCACTTGGCGCCGGGTACCTGAAGCAGGGCATGGTGCGCCCGCCGGTGTTCGACCTGACGCGCGAAACCCGCTATGCGTTCGGCGAACTGCAGGTTCCGCTGGTTGGCGAAAATCAGGATATCCCGCTTGTGCAGAAGCTCGAGCTCAATATCTCCAGCCGCTATACGGACACGGACGATTTTGGCAACAGCTTCGACCCCAAGGTCGGCCTTCTGTGGCGCATGAATAACGATATCGCGCTCCGCGGTACCTGGAGCCAGGCCTTCCGTGCGCCCGAAATGGCACAATTGGTGCCGCTCGGGTCCTTCTATGAAATCCTGCCGGTCGACGGTCCTGTGGGCACGTTTCCCGATCCTTTCTCGGATGACCTGTCCACAGTCTATTTCGCCGTGGCCGACGTGACCAACCCCAACCTGGGGCCGGAGCGGTCGGACGCCTTCACGGTCGGGTTCGACTGGACGCCCGAAGCGGTTGAGGGCCTGAAGGTTTCGGCAACCTATTATAATATCAAATATACCGACCGGGTGGCCTATCCACCGGATTCACTGACCATCGCACTGACCCCCGAATTGTATCCGGAACTGATCAGCGACAATGTCAGTGTCGATATCATCGAACAGATCCTGCAGAATGCCGAGGCGATCTTCGACTATCGCGATTTCAGCTTTTCGACCGAATTTGACGCCGCCGCCATCGCGGGTGACGTGACCCACATCATCTATAATGGCCTCAGGAACATCGCCGCGCAGAAAACCTCGGGCATCGATGGCAGCATCGATTTCAACCGCGAGGTCGGCGACATGATGCTGAGCGCGGGTGCAACCTTCGTCTATATGCTGAAGAACGAGGAAAAAGCGACACCCAGCGCGCCGGTTATCGACCGGTTGGACACCATCACCTATCCCGTCGATTTTCGGGGCCGCGCCTATTTTGGCCTGGCGCAAAACGGCTGGTCCGGTCGGCTGATGGTCAATTATGTCGACAGCTATATGAACACGGCCGTCAGCCCGAGCGAGAAGATCGACAGTTGGACGACCTTCGACCTGGTGGGCTCCTACAGTGTGCCGGAGGAACGGGGCGGCCTTCTGGGCGGCATGCGGTTCGGCATCACGGTCCGGAACGTGTTCAACAGCGATCCGCCCTTTGCGCGCGCCGCCGACGATTATGGGTATGGCGCCAATTATGGCGTGCCCTACGACGCCTCGAACCACGATCCGTTTGGTCGGCAGTTCGTGCTGTCCATGAGCAAACAATGGTGAGCCGGAACGGTTCAAAGGCAGGAGCGCAGGCAATGACCATCCCCTCGATCAGGAAACAGTTAGGCTTTGGTGCCTGTGTGCTCGCCCTTCTGGCGGGCGCCGCGGGGGCCGGCGCGTCAGACGATGAGGCCCTGCCCGACTGGGCGTCTGGTGTCATCCAGGTGAAAAACGGCGCGGTACCGCTCGATACCGGGGCAAGACAGCCCGACACGGATGGCCGCTGGTTCGAACAGGAAGAAAAAGGCCATGCTGCGCCCATTTTCTACGACTGGGACGGCGATGGGCTCAAGGACCTGATCGTGGGCGGCTTTGCCGGCCGTTTCCGGGTCTTTGCCAACAAGGGCAGCAGGGAAAACCCGCGCTTCGACGGTTATGAATGGATCATGGCCGGAGACGACGTGGCGCTCTTGCGCAACTTCTGCTGCGTGGCTGCGGGCCCGCGCATGGCCGACATCAATGGCGACGGCATCGATGATCTGGTCGCCGGCTCCTATTCACCGGGCCTGATCTACTGGTTCGAGGGCAGCAGGGACGGCTTGCGTCCGCGCCAGACGCTGACCGACTGGGACGGCATCCCGATCGTCACCCGCCTCGCGGACCTGCCGAACGAGTCCTACCTCGCCTACGGCGCCAAACCGGCCTGGATGGACTGGGACGCCGATGGCAATCCGGACCTTGTGATCGGCAACTCGCACGGCGACCTTGTGCTCAGGCGCAACCATGGCCCCGCGCGCTTTGCCGGCACCACCCCGGTCGCAAGCCAGCCGGTGTTCGACAGTTTTGCCTGGTCGGAAAGCTATAGCCAGATCGATCTGTTCACCAAAATCGACGAGGACGGCGGCGCGCTCCGGCACGAGGAATATCTCTCGCCCACGGTCGCGGACTGGGACGGCGACGGGCTCAAGGACCTGATCATCGGGGTGCAGTCGGGCGCGGTCTATTTTGTCCGCAACACCGGGCAGGAAGGCGAGCCGCATTTTGCCGCGCCGGTGCAGCTTTTGGGCCCGCGTCCGGGCGGCGAGTTCCCGCCCCACCAGTTGCTGCAGGAAGGTGACACGGTCAGCCGCGGCAGCCGCATCTCGGTCGAGGTAACGGACTATAATGGCGACGGCAAGCCCGACCTGATGCTGGGTGATTATGCGCTCAGCCTCGTGCTAAGGCCCGATCTCACGGACGCCGATATGAAGGTAATCGAGGATATCGAGGCACGCTTGGTCGCGCTCGACAAGCGCGCGGGCCTCGAAGCGCCCTATATGCCGCTGCGCGACCGGGTCAAAAGCGCCTTTGTCTATTATGAAAACAAGGCGCTTCAGGCCGAATTGCAGGCGCTTGAAGGGGAACTGATCCAATATCTGAAACCGGCGCGGGACGACCATCAGGACCGCCTTCTTGGTTATGAAAGGCTGCATGGGCATGTTTGGGTTTATCTGCGCCGCTAGGCGGGTTTGTGCCGCTGCGGTGTTCCTGGCCCTGCCGCTTTTGGCAGGCGGCGGCGCCGAGGCACAGAATTTCACGGTCAAGGTTATGGACGGACAACCGCTGCAGGCCCGTGCCGGGGAAACCGGCCAGGCGCAGGTTTCCCTGTCGCTGGATGCGCCCTGGTACATCTATGCGCCGACCGGCATCAATGAAAGCCAGGGGGTGATCGAAACCCGGCTTGTGATGCGCCCGACGGGCGAAATCCAGTTTGCGCCCGCCGCCTTTCCACCCGCCGAAGGTTATGGCGCCTATGATGTGCTGCGCGGCAAGGACAATCTGGTGACCCAGGCCTTCCGGGTGCGGCCCCGCACGCCTGCGGGCGACTATAAGGTCCAGGGGTATGTCGAATACCAGACCTGCGACGGTACCGTCTGCCTGCCGCCTGACCGGGTGGCGGTCTCGTTCTTTGTGCATGTCACTGACTGACATGGCCGGACAGTTTTCCTTGCGGGTGCGGACCCTGCTTGCCGCATGTCTGGCGCTTGCGGCTGCCGGCACGGCATCGGCGCAGGACGACCGGTCGCCGGTTGCGGCCAGCCTGCTGTTTGACCGGGCCGGTATCGCGCCCGGTGGCAGCGTCGAGGCGCTGGTGCGGCTCGAGCATGCGCCCGGCTGGCATACATTCTGGCAAAACCCCGGCGCCGGTGAAGCGACCCGGATCGCGTGGCAGTTACCGGCAGGCTGGCAGGCAGGCCCCATCCGCTGGCCGGCGCCGGAGACAATTCTGAGTGACGACAGCACGGTGTTCGGGCACGGTTTTTCCCATGAGGTCTACCTTCCGGTAACCCTCACCGCCGTGCCCGACGCCAATATCGGCGATCCTGCATCGGTGCAGGCGACGGTCACATGGCTTGCCTGCAAGGGCGAAATCTGCCTGAACGGCACCGCCACCCTGGAAACGGACCTGCCGGTCGTTGCGAGCGCACAGGGCACAGACGCGGGCATCGCCGCCGGGCGCCAGCTTTATCCTTCGGCCCCTGTGGGCTGGACCCTTGCGGCCCGGCTGGCTGGCGATCGGGCTGTGCTCGAGGCCACGGCACCCCATGCTGTGCAGGAGCCCCGTTTTTTCCCGGGCACCGAGATGATCTGGCATGACAGCCGCCAGACTTATGAAGCCACGGGCAAGCGGCTGACGGTCTCGATGCCGCTGGACCCGTTTTATGCCGGCGACAAAAGCATGCTGTCGGGTGTGCTCAGGGTCAAAGATGAAGGCGGTGTGGCCCATGCGGTACAGGTTGCCGTGCCGCTGGTGGCGGCTCCGCAGGCGGGTGAAACACGGGCGGCAGTGGCCTTTTCGCCGTCGGTGCTGCTTTTGGCCTTCCTCGGCGGCCTTATCCTCAATCTCATGCCGTGTGTATTGCCGGTCCTGTCCCTGAAGGCCCTGTCGCTTGGCAAGATCGCGGGTCAGGGCCGGGCGGCCGCTCGGGCGGACGGCTTAGCCTACACCGCCGGGGTGGTTTCAAGTTTCGTGCTTGTTGGCGCCCTGATGCTGGCCGCGCGCGCCACCATGGGCGAGGTGGGCTGGGGTTTCCACCTGCAACAGCCTGTGGTAATCCTGTCCCTGGTGCTGCTGATGGTGGCGGTCGGCCTCAACCTCTTCGGTCTGTTTGAAATGGGCGTTGCGCTGCAGGGCTTTGGCACCCTGGGGGCGGGCAGGGGCGGCAACACCGGCTCGTTCCTCACCGGCGTTCTGGCCGTGGTGGTGGCGGCCCCCTGCACGGCGCCTTTCATGGCCTCGGCGCTTGGGGTCGCGCTGGTGCAGCCGGTGCCCACGGCCCTCGGCATCTTTGTCTGCCTGGGGTTTGGCCTTGCCTTTCCCTATCTCCTGATCAGCCTGGTGCCCGGCATTTCCCGCTTCCTGCCGAAGCCGGGGGCCTGGATGGAAAACTTCCGCCAGTTGCTGGCGTTCCCGATGTTCGGCACGGCAGCCTGGCTCCTCTGGGTGCTGGGTGGACAAACCGGGCCGGATGGCATGCTGGCCGGGCTGGGGGCCGCCCTTCTGCTGGCGTTTGCCCTGTGGGCCTGGGGCCGGGGCGCCCGCGTATGGCGGGTCTGCGCCCTTGCGGCAGCCTTAGGCATGGGCGGTACCGTCTATCTGGCGACCATGGCGCCCGGGCCGGGCCCCAGGGCGACAGAGGCGGCGGATACTGCTTACTCGCCGGAGCGGCTGGAGGCGCTGCTGGTCGCGGACAAACCTGTTTTTGCCTATTTCACGGCAGACTGGTGTGTTACCTGCAAGGTAAATGAACGGGTCGCGATCCGGCGCGCGGAAACCGAGGCCCTGTTCCGGGACAAGGGTATTACCGTGCTGGTGGGGGACTGGACCCGCCAGGACCCGGCCATCACCGCCATGCTGGAACTCTATGGCCGCGCGGGTGTACCCATGTATCTCTATTTCCCGCCCGGCACCGACCGTGCAGGCGCTCGGCTTTTGCCCCAAATCCTGACCCCGGCCATCCTGCGCGATGCCGTTGCAGGATAACGGGGCTATATCCGTTCTGGCGCAGCCTGCCTCAGTCGACGAGCGTTGCCTCGGTCTGGGCCTTCACATCCTCGAGGCTGACGCCGGGGGCGAGTTCGACGAGCTTCAGGCCGCCGTCTGTCACATCGAACACCCCAAGCCC
>SBGU01000029.1 GCA_006226495.1 Alphaproteobacteria bacterium | reverse complement strand
GGCCTGAAGCTCGTCGAACTCGCCCCCGGCGTCAGCCTCGAGGATGTGAAGGCAAACACCGAGGCCTCGCTTGCGGCCTAGGGCCCGGACAGAACGGAGACAGCAGCATGTTTGACCAGTTACCCGACGCCAATGTTTTTCGCCTGACTGTCGCGATCGACAAGCCGGTGCCCGATGCGCTGCTGGCGGTGGTGGCGTCGAGCTGTGTCCCCCTCGGCATCCGGGCGTTCGAGGTCAATATCGGCCTGCCCGCGGCGGCAGACATGTTTGCCGTGCTTGCCGGTGCCGCCGACCCGTCCTGCAGCTTCGGTGCGCGCGGGGTATTGTCCCGCCAGCAGGTTTACCGCGCTGCTATCGCCCGGGCACGCTATATCGCATCGCCCGACACGGATGCGGCTGTCATCGAAACGGCGCTGGAATGTGGCCTTGACGCCATTCCCGGTTTTTTCACCCCCACCGAAGCCCTGAAAGCGGTGGCGAACGGCGCCGAAACCCTGCGCCTGATGCCGCCATCGCTTGCCCAGATTCCGGTGCTTCATGCCTTGAAGGATTGCCTTCCCGAACATGCCTGCCTTGAAGTGGACGGTCTTGATGCGGGTGCCGGCCTGGCGCCGTGGATGGCAGCCGGTGTCGCCGGGGGAACGGTGGCCCTGACCCCCGATCATACGGCATCAGGGTTTCGCCTAATGCTGGAACGCATGCTGCAAAGCATCACAATGCCCGGCCCGGGCCCGTCCGGCTTCTGTGAGGCCCAGGGCGCTGGCGCGGGAAACTAGGCCCTGGCGAACGAATGGCTCAGGTGCCGGCCCGCAGGTCCCGGAAGTCGGCAATGAAGCGCTGGCCCCCGGCGCGGCCCAACTGAACGATGATATCCACAAGCGACCGGATATAGGCGACCGTTTCATCGCGCCCGAGGCCAAGGCGTGCCTGCATCACCATCAGCGCCAGTTGTTCGAGCGCCCCTTCGGGTGTGTTGGCATGTACGGTGGTAAAGGACCCCGGGTGCCCGGTGTTGATGGCGCGCAGGAAGGTCACGGCCTCGGTGCCCCGAATCTCCCCCAACAGCAACCTGTCGGGCCTGAGCCTGAGCGCCGCTTTCAACAGGTCGTCGGTGCCGATACGCGCCGCGTCCGTGGTGCCCTGTACCGCCACAAGGCCAAGGGCATTCTGGTGCCTGAGCTGGATTTCGGGTGTGTCTTCGACCACCACAATGCGTTCTTGGGCCGGTACCTCTTTCAGGAGCGCGTTCAGGAAGGTGGTTTTGCCCGACGAGGTACCGCCCGAGATCAGCACCGTCTTGCGGGCCCGCACGGCGGCACGCAGCCGGTCCACCATATCGGCATTTTCGCGCTGAAGGATATCATCGCTGGGGGCGGCAGGCGCCGTTTGTCCGCGATAGACATCCAGCGACAGGTCGACCATGCGGTGACGGCGGATCGCCAGCGCCCAGTGCCCGCGTGTGGCCGAAGGGGCCACAATCTGGATACGTTCGCCGCCCGGCAATGTGGCGCCCAGAAGCGGGCTTTCGCTGTTGATGGCCTGGCGGCTTTGGCGTGCGACCTGGGTGGCCAGTCGGCTGATCAGAAGGTCGTCGATATCCGGTGCGTCGTGCCGTTCCATTGCGGGCGCACCCTGCAGCTCGATCCAGACCTCGCCGGGGCGGTTGACGATCAGTTCCGAGACATCCGGCCGGTCCAGCCATGGCCGGAACGGCAACAGGAAGCTGTTCAGATAAACGCCGCTTTCCGGCAGGTCGGCAATCATTTTGCCCCCGTGCCGTCAACGGCGGAAAAATCCAGGTCGCGGGCGGTGATCACCCGCACCGGGGTGCCGGCGGGCACCGTGATGGTGGGCGGGATGCCGGCATTCTGCTGCAGCGCGATGCCGGCGGCACTTTCGGCGCCCTGGCTTGCACCGATCACCACATCGGCACTGTCACCCAGTGCGGCGCTGGCGCCGCCAACCACCGTCATCAGGATGGCCGAGCCGAAACGTTTGAAAAAATGGCTGTTCACGTCACCCGCAAGGCCGGTCTGGCCGTTGCCGTCCACGCCGGGGGATGCGATATCGACCGACACGCCGTCGGGCCGCAACAGCCGGGTCCACAACACATAGGCGCGGGTCTGGCCTACAGACAGGCCGCTCCGGTATTGGCCGACCAGTCGCGCACCACGCGGGATCAGCACCCGGCTGCCATCGAAACTGGTCACATCCTGGTTCACCAGCGCGCGCACATAACCGGGCAGGTCGGTGTTGATGCCGGTTTCCAGCACGGCGGGGATCACGGTGCCCTGCACGACCAGCGTATCCAGCGCGCCGACATGGTGGGCGGTTGCCGTGTCATAGCTCTGGCCGCCAAGGCGCAGGGCGAACTGTTCCTCGTCGGTCATCTTGCCGCTTGCGGCTGTGCCGGCGGGTTTGGTTTCTGCCACCGTCTGTGTGGCGGTGGCCGCCGGCGCGCCTGAACCCAGATCCACCACCAGGACCGGTGCACGCGCCCGGTCGGGATCGCGCGTGCGGGCGACGGTCTCGACAGGTTTGGGCGTGGCAGGCACGGGGGCGGGTTGCACGACAGGGTTGGGTTCAGGCGCTTCCGGCAGGCCGGTGTCGTCATCCGCATGTGCCGGGGCGATGGCAAGGGCGGGTGGTGACGCCGGCTGACGGCTCTCGGAAAGCATATTGAAAGTATGGACGCCCAGCATCAGCGCCATGCCGGCACCCAGAAGGGTGACCAGCCGGTCGCCTGTGCTGCGCCCGCGCGCGACGGAGGGCATGGCCCGGTCGGTAGCGGCCTGCAGGGCGTCTGCGGGCCCCTCCTGGCGCGGATCGTCGTGTCTGGATCGGAATTTCATGATCGCCTCCTCCTCAGCGGCCCATGGCGCCGGACTGTGGCACCGGTTTGCCGCGCTTGCGGTCGTAAAGGCGCATGTTGAACAGGCGGGTTTCCTGGCGGCCGTTCCTGAGCAACAGTTCCGGCACGCACTGGTCCAGCACCATATAGTCGCCGCGCACGGTGAAATTGATCACCGTTTCCTTGCCGTCGTCACCGACCGTGAACAGGGCCGGCATCGCCCGGTTTTTCGCCCAGTAAAGATAGGTGGCCTTGCCGTCGTCAAACAGCCGGTCCGGCAGGTTCGACTTGTCACCTTTGAAGCGGAAATCGAAATTCAGGGTGGCGGTGTCCAGCGGCTCGCTGGTTCCGGTTTCTGCCTTGCTGTCCGCTTCTGCTGCCTTGCGTTCGGCCTCGACCGCAGCTTTTGCGGCTTCGTCGGCTGGATAATGGAAGCGGATATTGAAAGTCAGGTCCTCTGGTGCCGTGGGTTCGCCCGACATGCCGACCATCTCGAAATGATAGCGGCGCCGGTCGGTGACCACGGTCATGTTGGTAACCGCGGGCACGGTGACGGGTTTGATGAACATCAGGTTGCCGGCCTTGTTGGGGGTCACCTGCCAGCTCATGCTGTCGCCCAGCGCGACATTCTCGATATGCTCGTCTTCGGCAAATTCGAACATGATCTGGTACCCGAACCAGGCCTCGACCCGCACCACATCCAGGGGGTTATAGTCAAGGGTGCGCAGCCGGGCGTCATACTGGCCCGCCGCCGGGATTTCGGTGGCGACCACCGGCGTGCCCACAAGGCCTGCCAGCACCAGCGCCGCGGCACATAAAATTTGCGGGCTCATTTGCCGAGTACTCCATGAAGGGGTCGGGACATCCGGGCCTTGCCGGATCGCGGGCCGATGCCGGTGCGGCGCTGGCCACGCGGTTGGGTCCGGCTGCCTGCGGCAGGGACGGCGACAGCCTGTATGCGTGCGCTTGGCGTGGTCCGGTCAGGTGTTGCAGATGCAACAGAACGGTCGCTTGTGCGCATGATGGTGGCCACCAGTTGGCCGATGCCAGGTGTTGCAGATGCAACAGTTTGGGGCACTGTGGCCGCAGCCTTCGGGCTGGTCGTTTGTGCCGGTTGAGCTGTGTTGTTTGCTGCCGCCGCAGCGTTTGAATCCGCCCCGAAAGGCAGCCGCCAGCCGGCGGTCAGGCAGTATGCAGTACGCAGGGCAACCAGCAGCAGGCACAGATAGACCAGCATGCCCGCGAACAGCAGCATCACCGACGAGGCGCCGGCTTCACCGGCCATGCCGCCCATGGCCAGGCTGGCGACAATCGGCGCAAACGCCGCCAGCGCGATCCGGCCCATCAGGGTGACAAGCAAGGGAACCAGCGCGAACAAAACCGCCGTGCGCAGCCAGCCTTCCGCAAGGCCGCGGGTGCCGGCGAATGCCGTGCACAAGAGGAACAGCGGGCCAAGCGCCAGCAACAGCGCCAGCATCAGTTTGGCCACCACCAGCACACCCAGCGTGCCCATCAACAGCATGATGCCGCTGGCCCACAGAAGGTCACCGGCGGTCATCATCGCGGGCAGGCCCTCGGCCTTCGCCTTGGCAAGCGTGGTGGCCGCGTCGATGATGCGGTCGAACACGCTTTGTAGCTGGTGGGCAAAACCCAGGCTGGCCTGCGAGCCGCCCAGGAGCCGGGTGGCGATTTCGTCCGGCCCGTCGGTCAGCAAGCCGTAAACCAGGGTCTGGTAGGCGGGCCAGGAGGTGGTGAGGGTCAGCACAGCCCCCAAAAGCAGCATGCGCGGCATCAGGGCCGACAGGCCAATGCCGGCGCGCCCGGTCAGGAGCTGCCAGGCATAGAAGGCCAGATAAAGGGTCATGGCGGCGGTCAGCACTGTGGTGAAGCCGCCGTGTGCGCCAAACAGGCGGCTGTAGGCCGTGGTCACGCCGGCCTGCGTGTAACAGTCGACACTGGCCAGAAGGCGGTCGACCTGAAGGCCGGAACCGGTCATGAAGGCGGGGCAGGTCGCGCTCATTCCGCTGCCTCCAGCATCCAGCCATCCTGTTCTGGCGCCGGGCCGGGCCAGGGTGTGTCGATCAAGTCGGGCCACCAGCGGGCCGGCTCGTCACCATAGCGGGCGCGCAGGGCATCCAGCCGGCGCAGGCTTGCCTCGCGCCCCGACAGGAGGGTCAGCATGTCGGGCATGCCACCAAGATCGAGCCGGACCACCACGCTGTGGTTGCCATGTTTGACAAGGAAACAGCGGGCTTCGGCCGGCAGCGCCCGGACCAGGTCCAGTTCGTGCGCCGAAAGGCCAAAACCATGGCAATAATCATCCTCGGTCGCGCGGGCATTGGGCATGAAAATCTGGGTCGCGGCCTGTTCGGTGATGGTGCGGCTCAGGCGGCTGTCGAGCGCATCACGCGCACTTTGGGTGCCGAAGCCAACAATGGCGTTGCGTTTCCTGAGTGTCTTCATCCAGTCGCGCAGGCGGGCCGCGAACACCGGGTCGTCCAGCACTTTCCAGCCCTCGTCGATCAGGATCAGGGTCGGGGTGCCGTCGAGCCGGCTTTCGATGCGGTGGAACAGATACATCATCACCGGCGTGCGCAAAGCCTGGTTGTCCAGCAGTTCGGTCATGTCGAAACCGAGGGTCGGGTGCGCCATATCGAGGCCATCCGCCGCATTGTCGAACACCCAGGCATGTTCGCCAGCCGAATGCCAGGGCGCGAGGCGGGCCGCCAGGTCGTCGGCTTCCGGGCGGCGGCTGCCGGCCAGCAGTTCCTGGAAATAGCGGAGGCGGCGATGGGCCGGGGCCTGTTCGAAACTGGCATCGACCGCGGTGGCGATCACCGCCTCCTCCTCCGCGTCCAGCCGGCCATGTGCGGGGGCTGCAAGCGTGGCGATCAGGCTGCGAAGGAAAGCACGATTGGCGGGCGTATCATCCAGTGACAGCGGGTTGAACCCGGTGGGCCGCCCCACACGCAGGTTTGCATACTGCCCACCAAGGGCGCGCAGGAAAATCTCGGCGCCGCGGTCCTTGTCAAAAAACACCGTGCGCGGCGCAAATTTCTGGGCCTGGGCAGCGAGGAAGTTCATCACCACCGTCTTGCCGGCACCCGAGGGTCCGATGACGGTGAAATGCCCAAGGTCGCCCTGGTGGAAATTGAAGAAATAAGGTGTCGCGGCGGAGGTTTCGAAAAGGGTAACGGCCTCGCCCCAATGGTTGCCTTCCGTGCGACCGATCGGAAAACCATGGAACGAGGCCAGACCGGCAAAATTGCCGGTCGAGACCAGTGCCCGGCGGCACACGTGACTGAGATTGCCGGGAAACTGGCCCCAGAAAGCGGGTTCAAGGCCGACGTCTTCACGCACCGAAATGGCGCCGGTGTCGGCAAGGGCGGCTGCAGTGTCGGCCATGGCGGTATCGAGGGCCGCAAGGGTCGGTGCCTTCACAAGCACACTCAGGTGATGTTCACCAAACCCGGCCTGGCCGGCGGCTGCGGCATCCTTGGCGTCCGACAGGCTTTGCCTGAGGCTGTGGCCATCGTCGTCGGTGGCCTTCAGGCGCCTGAGCGCCAGCGCCATGCGTTCAAGCGCTACCTGCCGGTCGACAAAGGCGAAACTTTCGCTGACCACCAGTTCATGGCCAAGCCGCAACAGTGGGTCCAGCATGCCGGGCATGGTGTGGGCGGGATATTCCTTCATGGACAAAAGCCCCGCGAACCAACTGTCGGCACTGGAAGCCCCCCGCATCTCGATGGCATCAAGCCCGATGCTCAGGCGTTTGTAGGGGATGTGGCGGCCAAGGTCCGTGCCCGGCAGGCCAACCGGCCGCATGTCGCCGTTATAAAGCGACGACAGAAATTCGAGTATCTCGCTGGATCGGCCATGGTTGCTGTTATAGATGGCAAGCCGGCGGACGCCATAGCGCTCAAGCGAGGCCATCAGCGCCTTCATGGCACCCTCCAGAAGCCGCCGGTCATGGCCAAGCCCGCCGGTGTCGTTGCCACCCCTGCGGCGCAGGCGGTCCAGCATGCCGACCTTGCCTTCGGCCGGGCGGCACAGAAGCGTCACATAAAGGTCGTTCACATAAAGGTCGCGGCTGTCCAGGGTGTCCTGCCAGCGAGCGGCGATATGGGCGGCGACCGGGCTGGTGCCGGTCGCGCCGGTATCAACCGACACGCGCCGCCGGACGATATGGTGATAGACCACAAGCCGGCTGTCGGCGATGGCACGGAACGCGGCCTCGCGGCCCGTCTGCCGGTGATTGAGGTCGGTACTGTCGGCGGTTTCGAAGGCGAAGCCGTCCAGATACAGGCACTGCATCAGCGACCCGTCCCGCAAGGCGAGCGTGTGATCGTCCACCTGTCGGGCATAGGGCAGGTGGTCGCCGGCACGCTGTTCGCGTGCGGCCCATCTGGCAAATCCTTTCAGTCCCGGCATGATGGTTTCCTTGTTTGTGGCAATTGCCATTCAGGGCGCGTAGCTGTTGCAGCCCCAGCGTTTCCAGTTCCTGACCCGCGGGCAGCGGCTGACCTTCGTGATCCAGATATCGAAGGCCCGCGGTTCCCTGAGGCACACGGCATAGCCAATCAGATGCAGCACCGCAGCGACCGCAAGGGCCCAGAAGGATCGGGTCAGGAGGAAAATCTCCATGGTCACCACGGCGTTCAGCACGAAGAAGCTGTAGGTCACGCCCGCGAACATCTGCGGTGCCGTGAGCGCCCTGAACACCGGTATGCGGACGAGGCCGGCCATGCCCCTGGCCTATTGCGCGATCATCGCGGCCGAGCGGATGCCCGACACGATGGCGGCCGACCCGAACAGGATGAAACAGCCCAGGATGACCGTGGCACCAAAACGCCAGTTCATGCGCCCGGTCAGCATCATGAAGCCGACCATGGCAATTGCGATCACGGCGACAGCCGTGGCGGCATTGCCCAGGAGTGTTCCCTGCAGCCAGTTCAGTGCGGCCAGGATCGGGCCCGACCCCGCAGGGTCGGCGCCGGCAGCCATGACCGGGGCCATGGCCGAGAAGGCCGGTTTGCTGATGGCGGCACCAAGGCCGCTCATGGCTTTGTGGGCAAAATGGTTGATCATGGCTTTTCTCCTTCAGCCGTTCGTTTGTCAGGCGTCGAGGCCGACAACGATCGACATCACATAGCCATCGGAATAATTGCCGCTGTCGACCGTGGGGGTCTGGGCCGAGATTTCGGCCGAGCTGTTGTCGCCGAACACATTGTCGGACGAAATCGAGATACGGTTGAAGTTGCTGACGCTGGCGCTGTAGAGCGAGACATTGTTGTAAAGGGTCGAGCAGACATCGGACGGCATGGCCATCTGCGATACCAGTTCGCGGTTGTTATAGTGCGTGGCCTCGTCAAGGCTGGCATAGACCTCGAAATGGATGTGCGGCCAGCGGCCCGAATAACAGCCGGGAAAAATGGTGGTGAAGGTCACTTGGCCATTTTCATCGGCTTCCTGCACACCGCGCAGGTAGTTCGTGTCCCGGATCGACGTGGAATAGAGCGAATATTCGCCTTCGGCCGTGCAGTGCCAGATATAGATCACGTAGCCTTCAAGGGGCGCGCAGCCGTCGTTCACATTCACAAGGGTGATCTTCAGGGTGACAGGCACACCGTCTGCTGTGCCGCTGTAGGACCCGAAGCTTGAGCGAATGTCACTACGTACAACGCCGCTTTGGGTCAGCACGTTGACAGTGGAACCACTGACGCTGTTGCTGCCGTCAGCCGGGTAGGGGCCGTTGGTTTCGGTCGGGTCGACGACACAACTGTCGACACCGCTGTCGCCCGAGCCGCTGTCCGTGCCGGAGCCGCTGTCGGACCCCGTGTCCGTGCCTGTATCCGTGCTTGTGTCGCTACTCGTGTCCGAGCCGCCGCCTGAACAGCCGGTGATGATGGCCGCGGCGCCCGCCGCGCCCAGCAGGCTGAGGATCTGGCGGCGCCCCATAAGGCGCGGCGCCATGGTCTGCAGGTCGACCAGCAGGCCGCCATCGATATGGTCGTCGTCATGGCCCTGCCGGTGCCCGATAGTCTGTTTTTCAGTCATCCCGAACTCCTGATTTTTCGAGGTTGATGGCAAGACCCTGCCGGTTGTTTTTTGCCCCGAAATTTCAGAATGTTGCGGCGACGCAGGCGGCTGCGACATTTTGGCCGGTGTGGCAGAAATATGGCCTTGTTGCACAGGTGCCACACCGCGCGGATTCGTCCTGTATTATCAATTGGTTGGAAGGAATGGGTGCCCGGTGTGTGCGTGGGGCGCGGGAACGAATGTTTCAGCAACTGCATCAAATGCCGCAAAACACGCCGAAATTTTTCGACATATTTCATATTGTTACAGCGGATTTACCGTGCTGAGATATGCCGGTTAAATAACGGGCGCAGCATGCGCCGCCATGGAACACGACCTTATTGATATGAATATCGGTGCCCGCATCCTCGTTGTGGACGACGACCCGGGAATCAGGGATCTGGTGGCGGATTTTCTCGGCCGCCACGGTTTTGACGTGCTGACGGCGGAATCGGGTGTGCAGCTCGAGGAGACCCTGGCGGCAGAAGCCATCGACCTCATCATCCTGGATGTGATGATGCCGGGCGAGGATGGCCTCAGCCTGTGCCGCCGCCTTGCGGCCAATGGTGCGCCACCTATCATCATGCTGAGCGCAATCGGCGACGACACCGACCGGATCATCGGGCTGGAGATCGGTGCCGACGACTATCTGGCCAAGCCCTGCAACCCGCGGGAATTGCTGGCGCGGGTGCGTGCCGTCTTGCGCCGGCGCGGTGATGCCGCTTCGGTGCCGCAAACGCGGGACAGTGCGCTCGCGCTGTTCGCGGGCTGGCAACTGCATCTCAGCCGGCGTGAACTGAAGGACCCGCAAGGCGTTGTGGTCAATCTGTCGGACGGAGAATTTTCGCTGTTGCGGGCGCTTGTCGAACATCCGCAGCGGGTGTTGAGCCGGGACCAGTTGCTGGAATATGCCCGGGGCCGCGACAGTGACGCCTTCGACCGCTCGATCGACGTGCAGATCAGCCGGCTGCGCCGCAAACTGGATTCGGATGCTGGCGGCGAGCTGATCCGTACCATCAGGAACGAAGGTTACATGTTCCTGCCCAAGGTCAGCCGGCGATGACAGCCTATGAAAAGCTGAAGCGTTTCCGATCCCCAAGCCTGTTCACCCGCATTTTTGTGCTGCTGCTGGTGTGCCTGACCACGGCCTTCGCCATCAATACGGTACGGGTGCTGGTGGTGCCGCTGCCGGAACCGGTCGGTTATACGTCCGGCGAACTGGCGCAGGCATTCCGGCAGGCGATTGTCGGTGCGCCGCCTGAACGCTTCGATACCCTGATGGTGCCGATCGCACCGCCGCAGGGCGAAGGCCACCGGGAACGGCTCATGGCGGCGGCACTGGCGTCCGCGCTGGATGTCAGCGCAGACCGGGTCCGGTTCGCGGATCTCGATACCCGGCAGGAACGCCGGGGACCGATGGGTCCGCCGCCCGACGACCGCTTCGGTCCCTGGGGTGGCGATACCGGCGACCGGGGTGACTTCCGTCCCGGCCCGCCACCCGGCGAGATGGATGGCAGCATGTCTGACGGCCTGGGCCTCGATTTTGGCGGTGGCCCGCGCGGGTTTGACCGCGACGTGATGGCCGGCGCCTATTTTTCCGCGGGTCTCAGGACACCGGACGGCGGCTGGCTGGTGGTGCGCTCGAAACCGGCACCGCTGATTGACAGCTATACCCGCCAGACCCTGGTGTGGCTGGTGGCGGGCATCCTGATCATGGTGCCGGTCGCGCATTATTTCGCCCGTGGCCTGACCGAACCGATCAAGAAACTGACCCATGCCGCCGAACGCCTGGGGCTCGACCCCAACGCCGCGCCGGTGGCGGTCGAAGGACCGGCGGAACTGGGCACCGTGGCCCGTGCGCTCAACCAGATGCAGGACCGGCTGCGCACCTATGTGCAGGAACGCACCGACATGGTGGGCGCTATCGCACACGACCTGCGCACGCCGCTCACCCGCCTGGCGTTCCGGATCGAAAGCGCGCCAGACGACATCCGCGAAAAGGCGGCTGCCGATATCGCGGAAATGGAAGCCATGATCACGGCCGCGCTCGCGTTCGTGCGCGACGCCAGCCAGCCAAGCAGGCACGAGCCGATGGAGCTGCGTTCGCTATTGGAAAGCGTGAGTGACGACCTCGTGGCCATGGGGCACGACATCACGCTTGAGGCCGGCATGCCGACCGTGGTGTCCGGCGATTCGCTGGCGCTCAGACGCCTGTTCACCAACCTCCTGACCAACGCGGTCAAGTTCGGAACGCGGGCACGCATGCGCATGGACGTGGGGGCGGACGGCGTGGTTGTCGAAATCGACGACGATGGCCCCGGCCTGCCGGAGCATGAACTCGAACGGGTGTTCGAACCTTTCTACAGGCCTGACCGTTCGCGCAGTCGGCAAACCGGCGGCTTCGGGCTCGGCCTCGCGGTGGCCCGCACCATCACCGGTGCCCATGGCGGCAACGTGAAGCTGGCCAACAGGGCCGGTGGCGGCCTCAGGGCAACGGTGGTATTGCCCGCCTTGCCCGCGACACGGCTTCGCTGATCATCGCAATCCCGCAAGCCATTGCATGCCGGTGCCTGCCGGGGTATGGTCTGCGCTATGACACCGGTTACCTTCATGTAGGTGCCGGGCACGGGGAAAGGGAAGATGACCATGCCAACCAGCCGCCGCACATTGATCCTGGGCTCGCTTGCCACCCTTGTTGCGCCAGGTTTTTCTGCTCGCTCCGCCGGCGCCCAGACCGCACTGCCAAGCGCCGGGCCCGACCTGCCGCCCGGCCTGCCGCAGCCGACGGAAAGCATTGACCTGTGGCCCGAAGGCGCGCTTGGCGCTTTGCCGGATATCACGGAAACCACCACCGAACGCAGCCAGGACCGGCTGGTAACCGACCGCGCCGTATACGGCATCGCCAAGCCGCGCATGGCGGTGTTCCGGCCCGCGCGCCCGAACGGCGCCGCGCTGCTGGTCACACCCGGTGGCGGCTATAAATGGGTGGTGGTCGACAAGGAAGGTTACGAGATCGGCCGGCGCCTCAGCGCCCTTGGCTATACGGTCTTTGTGCTGTTCTACCGGCTGCCGCACGAAGGCTGGGCGGACGGCGCCAATGTGCCGCTTGCGGACGCCCAGCGCGCCATGCGGCTGATCCGGCATCGGGCGCAGGATTATGGTATCGACGCCGAACGTGTGGGCGCGATGGGTTTTTCCGCCGGCGGGCATTTGTGCGCCGACCTGGGCACACGCTATGACACCAGGGTCTATGACCCCGTCGATGAAGCCGATGCGCTTTCGGCCCGACCGTTCCTGGCCGCACCCGTCTATCCGGTCATGAGCATGAGCGCGCCGCACGCGCATGCCGGTTCGCGCGAACGGCTTGTGGGGGCCGCCGCCGACGCGGCACGTGAAGCGGCCCATTCGCCCGACCATAATGTGCCCGAAGGTGTGCCACCCTTTTTCCTCCTTCATGCAGAAGACGATGATGTGGTGCCGGTTGAAAACAGCCTGCTTTTGCGCGCAGCCCTGAAGGCCAGGGGCGGCACGGTCGAAATGCATCTGTTCACCCACGGCGGGCACGGGTTCGGCCTCAGGAAAGCCATCGGCAAGCCGGTCGAGGCATGGCCCGACCTGTTCCTGGCCTGGGCCGCGACCATGGGGCTTTCCGGCCGGTTCGGGTAAGGCTGCGGGCTTGATCTCATGGGGCATTGGGCCATATAGAAACCTGCACAGACTTCATGTTTTTCGGCAGGGCCCGTTTCAGGAGCGATCATGACCGCACAGCCGCGCATCATTCTCAATGACCAGAATGCCATTCCGCAAATCGGCCTGGGTGTCTGGCAGACGCCATCCGAGGATACGGCGGATGTGGTGGCAACTGCCCTTGAAGCCGGCTACCGCCATGTCGATACCGCGGCCGTGTACCGGAACGAAAAAGGCGTGGGCGAAGGTGTGCGCCGCTCCGGCCTGCCGCGCGACGAGGTCTATGTCACCACCAAGATCTGGAACGACAACCAGGGTTATGACGCGACCATGGTCGCCTTTGAAAAATGCCTGGGCCGGCTGCAGTTCGACTATGTCGACCTCTTGCTGATCCACTGGCCGTCGGCCTACAGGGGCCTGTATGTCGATACCTGGAAGGCGCTGGTGAAGCTGAAGGAAGAAGGCCGTGCCCGGTCGATCGGCGTGTCGAACTTCGATGTCGAGCACCTGGAGCGCATCACCGGTGAAACCGGTGTGGTGCCGGTCCTCAACCAGATCGAACTGCATCCCACATTCCAGCAGCGCCGGCTTCGGGAAGCGCACGCCAAGCTTGGTATCGCCACCGAAAGCTGGAGCCCGCTTGGCCGCGGCAAGCTGTTCGAGGACCCGACGGTTTTGCGCATCGCCGCCAAATATGGCCGCACCACCGCGCAGGTGGTCATTCGCTGGCACCTGGACAGCGGCCTGATCGTGATCCCGAAATCGGTGACCCCAAGCCGCATTGTCGAAAACCTCGACAGCCTGTCGTTCCGCCTTGACGCTGACGACATGGCCGCCATGGCGGCGCTCGACACCGTTGATGGCCGCTGCGGGCCCGACCCCAACACCGCAGACTTCTGACTCCGCGCACGAAGGCCAGTCCCTCCAGGGCTTTGACTTTCCTCAATTTCGCGGCCGCCAAATCGTGTATTCTGGCGGCAATGGATGCCCTGTTGCCAAATGGCCGGGGTGGTGAAGCATGGGGATGCGGATGGCGGAATTCGGGCAGTTGCTGGGCGGACTGGGTCTGTTGCTTTTGGCGCTGTCTATGCTGACGGATGGCCTCAGGCTCGCGGCAGGCGACCGGCTGACCGCAATCCTGAAAAAAGGCACCACGCCGCCCTGGCGCGGCCTTGCGTCCGGTGTGTCCATGACCGTGCTGGTGCAGTCCTCCAGCGCTGTGACCGTGGCCACCATCGGTTTTGTCAATGCCGGGCTCATGAGCCTCGAACAGGCCATCACCGTTATCTTCGGCACCAATATCGGTACCACAATCACAGGCTGGATCGTGGCTGCGGTCGGCTTCGAATTCAGCCTGTCGGCCCTGGCGCTCGTTATGGTCGGGGCCGGTATGGGCATCCGGCTTATGCTGGGCGACAGGGCACAGGGCGGCTTCGGTACCGCGCTGGCCGGCTTCGGGCTGTTTTTCCTGGGTCTCGATTTCCTGAAGGCGGGCTTCGACAGTTTGGGGCCTTCCATCAATTTGCAGGTGGTCAGCGATTATGGTGCGCTTGGTATCCTGATCGGCGCCGTCATCGGTTTTGTGGTCACGGTGCTCGCCCAGTCGTCCAGCGCGGCGGTGGCTTTCATTCTGACCGCAGCCGCAGGTGGCGCCGTCATGCTGCCGACCGCCGCCGCGATGGTGGTTGGCAGCAATATCGGCACCACCTCCACAGCGGTGCTGACCTCGATTGGTGCCACGCCGAATGCGCGGCGTGTCAGCCTTGCCCATATCGTGTTCAACCTGATCACCGGGGCGCTCGCGCTCGTGCTGCTTGTGCTGGCGCTGCCGTTTGCCGACACGGTGGCCCACATGGCCAGCCTTGCGGTCCTTCTGGCGTTGTTCCATACCGCTTTCAATGTGATGGGCGTGCTCTTGATCTGGCCCTGGCGTGGCCGGCTGGCGCGGTTTCTCCATACCCGCTTCCGCACCATCGAGGAGGACGAAAGCCGCCCGCGATACCTGGATACCACCCTTGCCGCCACACCGGACCTGGCGGTGCAGGCACTTCTCAGGGAAATTGCCCGCATCGATGCCGAGGTCACGCTCGTGGCCGGACTGGCGCTTGCCGAAAAGGTGCCGGCACACAGCCAGTTGCGCCGCAAGCAGGACGTGGTGCAGGCACTGGTGGCAGCGGTCTATGATTTTGTCGGCCATGCCCAGAAGGGCACGGTGGTTCATGAAGTGGCAGGCCGGCTCGTGCAACTGATGCAAGCCAGCCAGTATTATCTGGAAGCTGCGGCCCTTGTTGTGCAGGCGTCTGGTGTGCGCGCCGCCATTCTCCGGCTCGAAGACCCGCAGATGCGGCGCCAGTGCAGCCGCCATGTGAACGTGCTGGCAGACGCCGTGCAGCGGGCGGGCGCACAGCCCGCGCCGCAGGTGCCCCCGCTGGCGCCCGACATGGTGGCCAGGCTCGAGGAAAGCTATCACAGCCTGCGTGCCGAGCTTCTGGCGGCGGTCATGGACCATGCGGTACCGGCAGACGCTGTCAGCGAGCTGATTGAAACCCTGAGCGTGCTGAACCGCTTCGTGGCCCGGCTTGCGAAGGCCGGCGGCATGGAAAACGATATCGCACGCCAGCTTGAAAATGGCGACGCGGCCCCGCCCGCCGGGGACGACGACACGGTACCGCCATCCCAAGGCCTGCAAGCGGTTTGACCGGGATCAAGGCAGCCGCAGGCGCGCGGCCTTATTGCTGGTCAGGGAAAACCGGGAAGGACTGAGTGCAGCAATGCTGAAACTGAAGCGGGTCGGCATCGACACCTATGGCGCCAATGTGGCGTTCCTCGCGCGCACGTGCGAACTGTATCGGCCTGAAGAATTCCAGGCCTTCAAGACCATCAATGTGCTTGATGAAGGCCATAGCCTGCTGGCGTCCCTGATGATCGTGGACGACCCCGCCATTGTAGCGCCGGACGAGCTTGGCCTGTCCGAACAGGCTTTTGCGCGGCTTGGCCTCGAGGCCGAGCATCCGGTGCGTATCGCGCCCGCGCAGCCGCCCCACAGCCTTGAATATCTGCGCAAGAAGATCCTGGGCCATACGCTCGAGGCACCGCAGATTGCCGCCATCATCGCCGACATCGCCAGCCACCGTTATGCAGAGATGGAAATCGCGGCCTTTCTGGTCTCCTGCGCCGGGTTCCTGACCACGGCGGAGATGCTGGCGCTGACCCGCGCCATGGCCGATGCCGGCAACCGGCTCAGTTGGCGTGCCCCCATTGTCGTGGACAAACATTGCATCGGCGGCATTCCCGGCAACCGCACGTCGATGCTGGTGGTGCCGATTGTCGCGGCCCACGGGCTGCCGATCCCCAAATCCTCGTCGCGCGCCATCACTTCGCCCGCCGGTACGGCCGATACGATGGAAGTGCTGGCCCGGGTCGACCTGTCGAGCCACGAGATGCAGAAGGTTGTGGACCAATGCGGCGGCTGCCTGGTGTGGGGCGGGCATGTGAACCTGTCGCCGGCCGATGATGTGCTGATCTCGGTTGAACGTCCCCTCGGCATCGATACCCGCGAACAGATGGTGGCCTCGATCATGTCCAAGAAAATATCGGCGGGGTCGACCCATCTGCTGATCGATATCCCCATCGGGCCATCCGCCAAGGTGCGCAGCCATGGCGACGCCATGCGGCTGAGGAAACTGTTTGAATATGTCGGGCGTGAAGTGGGCCTGCATGTTGATGTCATCACCACCGATGGCAGCCAGCCCATCGGTCGTGGTATCGGCCCGGCGCTGGAAGCCCGCGATGTCATGAATGTGCTGGCCTGCGCGCCCGAGGCACCGGCCGATCTGAGGGAAAAATCCCTTCAGTTGGCCGGCGCACTGCTTGAAAACGATCCGGCGCTTCAGGGCGGTTCGGGATACGCGCGGGCGAAACAGCTTCTGGAAAGTGGCGCCGCGCTCGCGACCATGAACCGCATCATCGATGCCCAGGGCCGCCAGACGGCGGCCATCTGCCCCGGCAACCTGACCCATGAGATAACAGCGCCCAGAAGCGGCAGGGTCGAAGCCATCGACTGTTACCGCATCAATCGGCTTGCCCGCCTGGCCGGCGCACCGATGGACAAGGGCGCGGGGGTCGATCTTTTGTGCAAGGTCGGTGACCCGGTCGAGGCCGGCGCGCCGCTCTATCGCATCCATGCCTGCTTCGATTCCGATTTCGGCTTTGCCAGGGCCTTTGCCCAGGAAGACAGCGGCTACCGGATTGGCGGCACGGCATGACCGCCACCCTTCATATCTGGCCCGGTTGCGAGGTACCGGCAGGCCGGCTAGCAGGCGCGCACGGCCTGCCGACACACAAGATCGATATCCACACCTTCCCTGACGGCGAAAGTCGGGTCACGGTGGTGCCGTGTGCGGGCACGGCCATCCTTTATGTCGGCCTTGATCATCCCAACGAAAAGCTGGTGCAACTGATGCTGGCGGCGACCGCCCTGAAGGACGGCGGGGCCACGCGCCTTGTGCTCGTGTGCCCCTATCTCTGTTACATGCGCCAGGACATGGCCTTCAGTGCGGGGCAGGCGGTCAGCCAGCGCGTGGTCGGTCGCTGGCTTGCCGACATTTTTGACCGGGTGATCACCGTTGACCCGCACCTGCACCGGATCGCGACCCTGGGCGAAGCCTTGCCGGGTATTGAAGCCGATGCCCTGTCGGCAGCCCCCCTGATCGCGGAGGCGCTGGCAGGCGATCCGGCCCTCAGGAATGCTGTCCTGGTGGGGCCGGATGGCGAATCCCGCCAGTGGGTCGCGGCAGTGGCGGCGCAGGCCGGGCTCGATTTCATCGTGGCGGAAAAGGAACGTTTCGGGGACCGGCAGGTGCAGATCAGCCTGCCGCAAGCGGGCAGGGCAAAAGGCCGCCCGGCGGTTCTTGTCGATGACCTTGTGTCTTCGGGGGCGACGGTCTGCCGGGCGGCAGCGCTGTTGCAGGACGCGGGCGCAACCCGGATCGAGGTGGTGGCCGTGCATGTACTGGCATCCGCTGCGGACATGGATCGCATGCGTGCCGCGGGTGTGGTGCGGCTTCAGTCGACGGACAGCATTTTGCATGCGAGCAACAGTATCAGCCTGACGCCGCTTCTGGTGTCGGCGCTTCAAGGGGAAGGATAGACATGTCGATCAAGATTCGTTTCTGTGGTGCTGCCGGTACCGTGACAGGTTCCTGCTACTGGATCAGGGCCGGCGAGACGCAGTTCCTGGTCGACTGCGGCATGTTCCAGGGGTCAAAGACCGTGAAGGAACTCAACTACGACCGCTTCCCGTTCGATCCCGCAGCCATCGATTTTGTATTGCTGACCCACGCCCATATCGACCATGCCGGCCTGTTGCCGAAGCTGGTGCGTCACGGCTTTTCCGGCCCTATCTATGCGACCAGCGGCACGCGCGACCTGTTGGCCTATATGCTGCCCGACAGCGCCTATATTCAGGAAATGGAAGTCGACAGGCTGAACCGCCGCAACCGCCAGCGGGGCAAGCCGGAAGTGGAGCCCATCTATACCGCAGCGGATGCCGAGACCTGCCAGCGCCAGATCAGGCCCGTGCCCTACGACCAGTGGCGGGACCTGGGCGGTATTCGCGCCCGTTACTGGAACGCGGGCCATATCCTGGGCGCCGCATCCATCGAGCTCGAAGTGCCCGACGGCGACGGTGGTCACGCGCGGCACATGCTGTTTTCAGGCGATATCGGGCCTGACAACAAGCTGTTCCATCCGGACCCCGAGGCACCGTCGGACCTGGATTTCCTGGTGTGCGAAGCCACCTATGGCGGGCGCCGGCGGCATGACGATGGCCCGGCAGAACGCCGCGCGCTTTTGGCGGCCGAAATCAATGATGCGCTCAGGGGCGGTGGTACCCTGTTGATTCCGGCCTTTGCGGTTGAACGCACCCAGGAACTGCTGCTGGACCTTTCCTATCTGCTCAAGAATGGAGACATCCCCTGTGTGCCGGTCTTTATCGATTCGCCGCTTGCCATCAAGGTAACGTCGGTCTTCTCGAGCCATGCTGACAGCCTCGAGGATGTGGGCGCCGGGTGTGTACCCTTCGAACACCCGAGCTTCCATTTCACCGAAACGGCGGATGAAAGCAAAGCCATCGCCCGTTTCAGCGGCAGCACCATTATCATGGCGGCATCCGGCATGTGCGATGCCGGACGTATTCGCCATCACCTGAAGGATCATCTGTGGCGCCCGCAGGCCACCGTGCTGCTGGTAGGTTATCAGGCAGAAGGCACACTTGGCCGGCTGCTGGAGGATGGCAAAAAACGGGTCAAGATTCAGGGTGAGGAAATCGAGGTGCGGGCCCGTATCCGCACGCTGGATGGCTATTCCGGCCATGCCGATCATGATGGTGTGCTTGCCTGGATCAGGGAGCGCTTGCCGGTCCGGCACGGCCTGTTCCTGACCCACGGGGGCGAAGAATCGCTTCAGGCCATGCGGGCGGCGCTTCTGGAAACCGGGTTCCCGGCTGAACACCTTATCGTGCCGGCACTGGATGACGAGTTCGACCTCAGCCGCACGGACGACGGACCGCTGAAGGGGCATGCGCACCCGAGGCTGGAAAAAGAGGCCGTTTCAGGCCCTGACTGGCACAATGACCTTGCCCAGTTCAGCATTGATGTCAGGCACCGGCTGGATGCCGCCACGTCAGACAAGGAACGTCGCCGTATCCTGAAGGCGCTGGAAACTGCCCTCAAGGGCCGCTAGGCAGGATCAGGTCCGGGGGGGCGCCTTGGGGCCACCGGCAGGCGCATAGCCGCGCATGAACAGGTCCACACCGCTTTCTATAACCTTGCTGACTTCTGCCCTGGATGGCACCGGCAAGGCGATCAGCCGGTTGTGCGGCAGTTCGCCCAGGGCAAGGGTCAGGAACTGGGTTGCGGCGAGGTCGACATCGGGGATGTCCAGGTATCCGCGTTCAACCGCCGCCCGCAGGACCGCAGCGACCTGGGTGCGAATCTGGCGGGGGCCTGCGTCATAGAATATCTGGCCAACTTCCGGGAAGCGGCTCGCAAGCCCCAACACCAGCCGGTGCATGCCCTGGCCCGACCGGGTGAGCACAAGTTCGGTATGGACGGCGGCGATACGGACCAGCACCTCGCGGATATCAAACGGGCCCGTGACGGGCACCCCTGCCAGGATCGGGGTCATGGTCCTTATCTCACGCTGGACCATCGCCTTCAGAAGGGATTCCTTGCTTTTGAAGTATACATACATGGTGGCTTTTGAAACGCCGGCCGTGCGGGCAATCTGGTCGGTCGTGGCGGCATCATAGCCCTGCTCGAGGAAAACATGATGGGCCGCGTCCAGTATCAGGCGCACTTTCTTGTTCTCGAGGTCGAGTTCAATTTCCGGCACGTCGGTGTCCCTGGACACCTGTGCCTGCTCGGGCTGTTTGTTGGTCATGATCTATCCCTGCTTTCCGGGCTTTTGTTTGTTCGACACACCGGCCTTCCCAGACCCGGCTGCCGTGCGCCCGAATTGTGCTTGACGGCCATACAGCAACATATTATTGAACACAACTAAACTAAACGGTTCAGTTTAGAATAGCAAGCGGAGCTTTTGGTCCACAAATCTAAAGTTGATGTTAGAGTAGAAGCCCACATGAGGGGCCAACCTGTAGGGGTGACAGCGCATGACTTTCTCCAACCGCCTTTTGCGGCAACGTTTTTTCATTCTGACCGGGGCCGTTGCGGCCAGCCTTTTGCTCGCGGCATGTGACGGCCAGGAGCAGGCGGCCGGCCGTGGCATGCCTGGCAAGCAGGAGGTCAGTGTCGTGACCCTGCATCCCCAGTCGGTGGCGATCACGGCAGAACTGCCGGGGCGCACCGCCGCATCCTTGACCGCCGAAGTGCGGCCGCAGGTTGGCGGTATCATCCAGTCGCGCCTCTACAAGGAAGGCGGCGAGGTCGAAGCGGGCCAGGCGCTGTACCAGATCGACAAGGCGCCCTATCAGGCAGCCTACGACAGCGCGGCAGCCGCCCTGCAGAAAGCCGAAGCAACCGTGCCAAGCGCGCGCGCCAAGGCCGAGCGCTACCGCGAACTGATCAAACAAAGTGCTGTCAGCAAGCAGGAACTGGATGATGCGGAAGCGTCGCTGATGCAGGCGATTGCCGAAGTGGCATCGGCCAAGTCCGGGCTCGCAACCGCCAAGATCAACCTTGATTACACCACCATCCGGGCGCAGATTTCCGGCCGGATCGACAAGTCCAGCCTGACCCCCGGCGCGCTGGTGACGGCAGGGCAGGAAACCGCGCTCACCACCATCCGGGCGCTTGACCCCATCTATGTGGATGTCACCCAGTCCAGCACGAACCTGCTGAACCTCAGGCAGGCCATTGCCAATGGCCGCATCAAGTTCAGCGGCGACAATGTCAGTGTGAAAGTGGTGCTCGATAACGGCGAGACCTATCCCTATGCCGGCAAGATGGAATTTTTCGAGGCCAACATCGACCAGACCACCGGCACCTTTGTGCTGCGGGCGGAATTCCCGAATCCTGATCGCCTGTTGCTGCCGGGCATGTTCGTGCGGGCGAAGGTCGAAGAAGGTGTGGCCGAAAACAGCTTCCTGGTGCCGCAGCGTGCCGTCAGCCGCAATACCAAGGGCGAAGCCACCGCGATGGTGGTTGCCGCCGACGGCAAGGTGCAACAACGTGTGCTGACCGTGCGCAACAGTGTCGGCAACAACTGGCTTGTGGATGCCGGTGTCGGTGACGGCGACAAGGTCATCGTCGAAGGCACCCAGCTTGTGCGCGTGGGCCAGGATGTGTCGACGGTCGAGGTCACGATCGACGAAACCACGGGTGAAGTGAAAAGTCGCAAGCCGGTTGCCGACGCCGCGGTTGGCAAGTGAGGGCAGCATGTCGAAATTTTTCATCAATCGCCCGATCTTTGCCTGCGTTATTGCCATTGTGATCATGCTGGGCGGCATTCTCGCCCTCATGACCCTGCCGATCTCGCAATATCCCGAAATCGCGCCGCCGACGGTCAGCGTCAGCGCCGTCTATCCGGGTGCTGATGCCCAGACGGTTGAAAACTCGGTCACCAAGGTGATCGAACAGGGCATGACCGGGATCGACAATCTCGATTACATGACCGGCACCTCCACCTCGACCGGTTCCGCCAGCCTGACCCTCACTTTCAACAACAAGGCCGATGCCGATGTGGCGCAGGTTCAGGTGCAGAACAAGCTGCAGCTTGTCGAAGCCCAGTTGCCGCAGGTCGTGCAGGCCAACGGCCTGACCGTGACCAAATCCTCGTCCGGGTTCCTCTTGGTTGTCTCGTTTGTCTCCACGGACGGCAAGATGTCGTCCACCGACCTTGCCGACTATGTGGAAAGCACGATCAACGATACGCTGAAGCGTGTTGAAGGCGTGGGCTCGACCCAGATTTTCGGCTCGGGTTATGCCATGCGAATCTGGCTCGATCCCGACAAGCTGACCAAGTACGCCCTGATGCCGGGTGATGTGGAAGCCGCGATCCGGGCCCAGAACACACAGGTGTCGGCCGGCCAGCTTGGCGCCCTTCCGGTGCGCAAGGGCCAGCAGCTCAATGCCACGGTTACGGCGCGCAGTCGCCTGCAGACCCCGGAGCAGTTCCGCAATATCATCCTCAAAAGCTCGACCGAGGGGGCGATCGTGCGCCTCAATGACGTTGCGACCGTCGAACTGGGCGCGGAAAGCTATGCGACGAACGCCAAATATAACGGCATGCCGGCAACCGGCGTGGCGGTGAACCTGGCCACCGGTGCCAACGCGCTCGATACCGCCGCCGCGGTGAAGGCCACGATCCAGCGCCTGTCGCCAACCCTGCCGGAAGGCGTGCAGGTCTTCTTTCCCTACGACACGTCGCCGTTTGTGGAACTGTCGATCGAAAAGGTGGTCGAAACCCTGATTGAAGCCATTGTGCTGGTCTTCATCGTCATGTTCGTCTTCCTGCAGAATGTGCGCGCGACCCTCGTGCCCACCATTGCGGTGCCGGTGGTGCTTCTGGGCACCTTCGGTGTGCTGGCTTTCTTCGGCTATACCATCAACACGCTCACCATGTTCGCCATGGTGCTGGCCATTGGCCTTCTGGTCGATGATGCCATCGTGGTTGTGGAAAACGTCGAACGGGTCATGCGCGAGGAAGGCCTGTCGCCGCATGATGCGACGGTGAAATCGATGGAAGAAATCACCAGCGCCCTTATCGGCATCACCACCGTCCTGTCAGCGGTGTTCATCCCCATGGCCTTCTTTGGTGGTTCGACCGGCATCATCTATCGCCAGTTCTCCGTCACCATCGTGTCGGCCATGATCCTGTCGGTCCTGGTGGCCTTGGTCCTGACCCCGGCGCTTTGTGCCACCATCCTGCGCCCGCACAAGGAACATGCCGGCCAGAAAGGGCCGTTTGGCTGGTTCAACCGCATGTTCGAACGCACGACCCATGCCTATCAGGCTGGTGCGAGCGCCATCATCCGGCGCAGCGGGCGCTTCCTTCTGGTGTTTGTCGCCATCGGCGTCGCCGCCGGCTGGATGTTCGTGCGCCTGCCCAGTTCGTTCCTGCCGGACGAAGACCAGGGCATCCTTCTGGGTATCGTGCAGTTGCCGGTGGGTGCCACCGAAGACCGCACGGAACGGGTCCTGGCCGAAATTTCCGAACATATGCGCACATCCGAAAAAGATGCCGTGGAAAGTGTGATGGCGGTTACCGGCTTCAGCTTTGCGGGGGCCGGCCAGAATGTGGGCATGGCCTTCATTCGCCTGAAGGACTTCAAGGAACGCACATCGCCGGCCTTGTCCGCAGGCGCCGTCGCCGGCCGGGCCATGGGTGCCTTCTCGCGCATCAAGGATGGCCGTGTGTTCGTGATCGCGCCGCCCGCGATTGCCGGTTTTGGTACATCGAACGGTTTCGATTTCTATCTGCAGGATGTCAGCGGCGCCGGCCACGAGGCGCTGATGCAGACCCGCAACCGGCTTCTGGGCATGGCCATGCAGGACAAGGCCCTCAGCTATGTGCGCCCGAACGGGCAGGAAGACCAGCCCCAGTTCGCCATCGATATCGACCAGGACAAGGCTACCGCCCTTGGTGCCAACCTGTCGGATATCGACGATACGCTGTCGACCGCCTGGGGCAGCAGCTATGTGAATGACTTTATCGACCGGGGCCGGGTCAAACCCGTTTACCTGCAGGCCGATGCCGACTTCCGCATGCAGCCGTCCGACCTTGGCAAATGGCATGTGCGCAACAGCCAGGGTGCCATGGTGCCCTTCTCGTCCTTCGCGTCCAGCCACTGGACCTACGGCTCGCCGCGGCTTGAACGCTATAACGGCCTGCCGGCGGTCAATATCCAGGGCGCGGCTGGCTATGATGTCAGCTCGGGCGACGCCATGAATGCCATCGATAAGCTGGTCGCGGAACTGCCCGCGGGCTACAGCCACGAATGGACCGGCCTTTCCTACCAGGAACGCCTGTCCGGCAATCAGGCCAACGCGCTTTATGCCCTGTCGGCTCTGGTGGTGTTCCTGTGCCTGGCTGCGCTATACGAAAGCTGGTCGATCCCGTTTGCGGTGATGCTGGCGGTGCCGATCGGTATTTTCGGGGCGCTTGCCGCTGCCATGATGTTCGGCCAAAGCAACGATGTCTATTTCAAGGTCGGGCTTCTGACCACCATCGGCCTTGCCGCCAAGAACGCGATCCTGATCGTCGAATTTGCCGTCGAACGGCGGGCCCAGGGTATGGAATTGGTGGAAGCAACGCTTGAAGCCGCGCGCCAGCGCCTGCGCCCGATCCTGATGACCAGCTTCGCCTTCATCCTGGGGGTTACCCCGCTGGCCGTCGCACAAGGCGCCGGTTCTGGCGCCCAGAATGCCATCGGTATCGGCGTGATGGGCGGTATGATCGCGGCCACGGTCATTGGTGTGCTTCTGGTGCCGCTGTTGTTTGTCGTGGTACGCCGCACGTTCCGCGGCAATCGACCCCGGCCTCAGGCACCCACCATGGAAAGCGGGGCATGATCATGAACAGGCTTGTGAAAAAGATGCTTCCGAACCCTTCCCGCAAGACGCTGTTGCCGCTGTTGGCGGCGACGGTGCTGGCCGGCTGTGCCGTTGGCCCCGACTATAAAAAACCGGACATGGCGGTCCCTGCAGCCTGGGGCGCGGCCGAGCCCGCCGCGGCAGTCGAGGCGCTCAGCCTGTCCCACTGGTGGACCCGCTTGGGGGACGACCAGTTGAACAGCCTGGTTGAGGAAGCCGTTACCGGCAACCTGGATGTGGCTGCGGCCAAGGCCCGCATCCGCGAGGCCCGGGCAAGCTACCGGCAGGCCTTTGGTGCGCAGTTCCCCGAAGCCGGCATCGCCGGTTCCGCGACCCGCGCCAAAACGGGCCCCGACAGTGTTGGTGGCACCGGCTCAAGCGGCGATCCCTATTCGAGCTACCGCGCCGGCCTTGATGCCAGTTGGGAGGTCGACCTGTTTGGTGCTAACCGGCGCGCAGCAGAAGCCGCCCGTTATGGCCTTGATGCCGCCGAGCAGGACCTGCGTTCGACGCTCCTGAGCCTCATTGGTGATGTCGCCCTGAATTATGTTGAGGCACGGGGATATCAGGCCCGCATCAGCCTCGCCGAACGCACGGCCAAATCGCAGAAGGAAACCGCTGGGCTGACCAAGCTCAAGTTCCAGGCCGGCTCCACGTCGGCGGTTGATGTCGCGAACGCGGCCGGCCTTGCCGCCGGCACCGAAGCCGGTGTTGCCGCGCTCAAGGCGGCTTTCGCCTCGTCTGTGCACCGCCTGTCGGTGCTGACAGGCAAGCCGCCCGTAACCCTGATGGATCGTCTCCGGGACACAGCGCCCATTCCGGCACCCGACGGGCCTGTCGCGACCGGCATTCCGGCCAATATCCTCATGAGCCGCCCCGACGTGCAGATTGCGGAACGCCAGTATGCGCAGGCAACCGCCCGTGTGGGGCAGGCCATGGCGGCACGCTATCCGTCCATCAGCCTGACCGGCAGCATCAATACGTCGGCCTTCCAGATAGGGGATCTGGGCAAAAACTCGACCGTCAGTTGGTCGTTCGGGCCGTCGATCAACATTCCGCTGTTCAACGCAGGGCAGTTGAAGGCCGCCGTCGATATCGCCGAAGCGCAGCGCGACCAGTATTTTATCTCCTACCAGCAAGCGGTCCTTGGCGCGTTGGAGGATGTGGAAAACGCCATCGTTTCCTTCTCGCGCGAACGCGAGCGGTACCAGGGGCTTGCGACATCGGCGCGGGCCTACCAGGAAGCCAACCGCCTGTCGCAGCTTCGCTACAAGCATGGCAGTTCAAGCTTCCTTGATGTGCTGGACGCCGAACGTGCGCTCTATTCCGCCGAAGACAGCCTGCTGCAAAGCCGGGTTGCCATCACCAGCAATTTCATTGCACTCAACAAGGCGCTGGGCGGCGGTTGGGACGGCGAAATGGATGCTGGCGAACCACTTGTAAAGGACACGGGAACCGGTCCGCATATGGCGTCCTTCGGCAACCAATAATG
The DNA here is from genome assembly GCA_006226495.1 of Alphaproteobacteria bacterium. GTDB lineage: Bacteria > Pseudomonadota > Alphaproteobacteria > Sphingomonadales > Kordiimonadaceae > Kordiimonas. The sequence goes on along the minus strand of SBGU01000029.1, from coordinate 159,070 downwards.
GAATATAAATATTCTTTTTAATTTTAAAAAGAATATTTATTGCAATACCGGTCCCTGACCCGCTATGACAAGCTGTCTGGGAAAAGGGAAAGGGACCGGTTTTCATGTTGCAGATGTTTGCCCAAAGCCCCGATGCCGAACGGCTGACGGACAGTGCGGAAATCGACCGGCTTTATCGCCGCCACCGGTTTCGGGTCATGCTGGCTGTCACCTTGGGCTATGGCCTTCTCTATACCTGCCGGCTGGCGCTGGGGGTCGTCAAGAAACCGCTGATCGACGAAGGCATCTTCACGCCGGACGAGTTGGGCCTTATCGGCTCCGCCCTATTCTACAGCTATGCCTTCGGCAAGCTCACGAATGGCTTCCTGGCGGACCATGTGAATATCAAACGGGTGCTGGCGCTGTTTTTTGCGCTGACTGCGGTGTGCAACATCGGCATGGGCTTCGTGGCCTCGGTCGGTTTCGCCACAGCCCTTTGGGGCCTGAACGGCTGGTTCCAGAGCTTTGGCGCGCCGGGCGGCGTGGTCGCCATGACCAACTGGTTTTCAAACCGCGAACGCGGCCGCATGTATGGCGTCTGGTCCACCGCCCATTCGATCGGCGAGGGGCTGACCTTCCTGGTGGTCGGTTCTGTTGTCAGCTATTGGGGCTGGCAGGCCGGTTTCTGGACGCCGGGTGCCATCGGTATCGCCACCGCAGCCGTGTCCTTCCTCCTGTTGCAGGATCGGCCCACGTCGCTGGGCCTGCCGCCCGTGGCAGACTGGAAAAATGATCATTACGAAACCGTAACGAAACAGGATTCCGGCTCTGTTTTCCGCACCCAGCTTGCAATCCTGAAAATCCCGGCCGTGTGGATTCTGGCGCTGGCGAGTGCTACCACCTATGTCACCCGCTACGGCATCAACAGTTGGGGTATCCTGTATTTGCAGGAACAGCGCGGTTTCAGCCTGCCGGAGGCCGGCACGGTTTTGATGGTCAGCACCCTGTCCGGTATTGCGGGTGCCGTGACCTACGGTTTTGTGTCCGACAAATTCTTCGGGGCGCGCCGCCCGCCGGCAAACCTTATCTTCGCGATCATCGAGGTGATCGGCCTGTTGCTGTTTTTCTATGGCCCCAATTCGATGCCGGTGATCCTAGTGTCGATGGTGCTGTTTGGCCTTGGCATGACCGGGCTGGTGACCGCGCTTGGTGGCCTGTTTGCGGTTGATATCTGCCCGAAAAGGGTGGCTGGCGCGGCCATGGGCGTGGTCGGCGTGTTCAGCTATCTGGGCGCGGCGCTGCAGGAACATGTGTCCGGCGTCCTGATCGGGGACGGCATGACCATGGTGGACGGCGTGCGGCAGTATGATTTTGGGCCCGTTATCCTGTTCTGGATCGGGGCATCCATTGTTTCGGCGCTTCTGGCTGCAAGCCTGTGGCGTACACATCTCAGGGATTGAGTTTCATGGCAGATTATGAAGGCGCCCTCGGGGCGATGATCGCCGCCGCGCGCGCGGCGGGGCAGGGACTGCTCGAGGACCAGAAAAATCTGGCCGGGCTTCAGGTTCGGCGCAAGGGACCTGCCGACCCGGTATCGCAGGCCGATGAACGGGCGGAACAGACCCTGCGGCGGCACCTGTTGGCCTACGAGCCCGGCTATGGTTTTCTGGGGGAAGAAGGTGGCCACAGCGCGGGCCGCGACCCGGACGGGCACCTGTGGATTGTCGACCCGCTGGACGGCACGGCCAATTTCCTGTGCGGCACGCCCCTGTTTGGCGTGAATGTCGCGCTGGCGCGCCACGGTGAGGTCGTTGCCGGTGTCATCTACCTGCCGGCGCTCAATGAAATGTACAGTGCCTGCAAGGGCGGCGGCGCCTTCCTGAACGGCAAGCCGATCCGGGTTTCCACCCGCGCCAAGCTGGCGGAAACCCAGTTGGCCTGTGGCATCCCCTTCGCCGGCAAACCCGACCATGACCTCTATGCCCGCGAGATGGCGGTCCTGACCCCGCAGGTGGGTGGCATTCGCCGCACCGGCGCGGCGTCGGTCGATCTCGCCTTCGTCGCTGCCGGGCGCTGGGATGCCTATTGGGAACGTTGTACGTCCGCCTGGGATATGGCGCCGGGCGTGATCCTGGCATCCGAAGCCGGTGGGCGCTTCTGCGACCCGTCTGGTGCGCCCTGGCGGCTGGATGCCGGTGCCGTGCTCACCAGCAACGGACATGTGCATGATGCCCTGCTCGCGTGCCTGAAGGCCGCGGAAGAACGCACCCTCGCGGCCCGCGATCTCTGACGTCGGGCATCGGCCTGGTTACCAGCCCCGGCCCCCGGAAAGCAAAAGACCCCGGCACCCACCCTGGATGCCGGGGTCTTTTCTGTCTGACCGCGGGGGTTATCGGGAGGGGCGGTCAGACGGGGTGTCGAGGCCCAGAGCCTCGGCAATGCGTTCCCAGGGCACCAGCTTGAAGTTCTGGGTTTCCTGCGGCGCGATGTTGCGACCATCCTGTGCGATGAAGGCCCCGTGCGGGAACGCAGGGCCCATGGGGGCCGCGGTCACGTCCAGGCCATCGGTTTCGGACGAGCCATCGATACCCGTACCGTCGCCCGCCACCACGGCAAACGACCCGCGATATGCATGGGGCGCCTGCCGGTCCAGAACCGCATAGCTGTTGTTGCCCTGGCTCGAAAGCACGATGTAACCCGTGCCACCTTCACCATAATAGATGGATACGCCTTCAAGGTCGTCCTTCAGCGCAGGGTTGCTTTCGACCGAGGTGATCATGGTGCGCGCATCGCCGTCTTCAGGTTCGGCACCATATTTCCAGAGTGCGACATCCTCTTCGTTCGAATAATAGGCGCCGGTTTCATCGTCGGCGACGCAGCCTTCGGCGGTTGTCCCCACCTCGAACTGGCGCACAAGGTTGATCTTGACACGGCCCTTCGCACCTTCAACCAGTTCCCACTGGCTGGTTTCGCCGTCCTTGTCGTTGGCGAACACATAGGTCTTGCCGGTTTTGGCGCTCTGGTACATGCACATGCCGTAGGGGTCGGACATGCCCGTTGCCTGCACGCCGTCTGCCACGTCGGACATCAGGCCCGTCGCCTCGTCCATCTTCAGCACCGAGATACTTTTGCTGGTGCGGTTGGTGGTGGTCACCAACGTCATGGTCTCGCCACCGATCTTCACGCCGTAACGGATGTCGACATTGTTGACCCTGCCGATTTCCAGATACTGGTGTACCGCGCCATCAAGGCCGTAGCTATAAAGTCCGCCCTGTTTGTTGGTGCCGATGATCAGGCTTTTGGCCGGGTCCTTGGCATTGACCCACACGGCGGGATCGTCCGCCGCATCGCCGCCGCTGGCCACGGGTGCGGTTTCAACCGACGCCTCGACCGGCTTGAAGCCGAACTCGACAGGGCGGTTGGTGTTGGCAACCAGTTTGCCGGAAAGCGACAGCGCCTTGTCGACATCAGCCCAGCGGGCCAGCTTGAAGTTGGCGCCTTCGCCTTCATTGTTGCCGTCTGCGACCAGCAGCAGGCCAGCGCCGAAGCTGATACCGTCGCCGATATCGTCCGCCGCATCGACACTGCCGCCCGCCACCAGGTTGACCGCGCCCATGAAGGCATGGCCGGCATTGATGTCATAGACATTCAGTTTGCCGGCACCTGCGTCACCGGCCACAAGGGCGGCATGGCCCGCCCCGTCGCGCACCAGCGCCAGACCGTCCACTTCGCCTTCAATATTGCCGAACTTGTGCACATCCACGAGGTTGGGCACCACTTCGGCCTCGGGGTTGGCGTCAAACTGCCAGATACCCACGGCTTCTTCGGTAACATACAGGCTGTTGTCGAAGGCATCGGCCACACAGAATTTCGGTTCTGTGCCCAGTTGAAGGGTGCGGGTCAGGTTTCCACCCAGGCTGCCATCCTTGCCGATGGAAATCTGCCACTGTTCGATGATGCCGTCGCTGCCCAGAAGGAACGCATAGTTGCGCCCGTCAAGACCGCTTGTATAGGCGCACATGCCTTCCAGAAGGCGGCCAGCCGTGACACCGCCCGCCACCGGTTCCGGCGCCGCACCGGGTGTGGCCGGGTCCAGGCGGAAACCGGACAAGGTGCGTTTGCGGGTATCAAGCGCGAGCAGAAGGTCTGCGCGCGCGCCCGCGAAATTGAAATTCTGTATGAGGCCGACACCTTCGATCTCGCCGGTGCCGAATGTGCCCGTGCGCGTGCCCGTGCCATCATACGACTCGAGGCCCCTCTTTACCGCGCCAAAAATATGGTTGCTGCCGTCGGCGGCCTGCCACAACACTGCCTGTGCAGCCTTGTCATTGGCGCTGGGCGTGGTTTCACCGCTTGCGGCAACGGATGCCGGCACTTTCACAGCCGGGGCAGATGTGCTTTTGTCGCTGGCCGGTGAACAGGCGGCGACACCGCTTGCCAACATGGCTGCAATGACAGCGCCTGACGGCCTGTAGAACGACTGGAACATGGTTTTTCCTCCCTATAAGTGCCGCTTCCGTCTTCGGATATGGCAGGCAAATCAACGGATTTCAAGAAAAAAGAAAAAATATTCGATAATCATTTAACAAAGGAATAAAAATTCTATATTGTGTTTTCCAGCGGCCACGGGAAGGCGCCGCCCAGCATCAAGAGCAGCACACTCAAAGGTGGGCAGGCTCAGGGAACTAGGGGAGTGAAAATGAACAGGAACATTCTGATAAAAGCGCTTCTTTGCAGTTGCATGACATTGCCGATGGCAACAGCGGCCCATGCAATGCAGGAAAGCGGCAGCAGCACTGCAGCAACCACTGCCACGTCCGGCAAGGGCTCGGTCACGGGCCGTGTGCTTGACGGCGGCAGCAACCTGGGTTTCCAGGGTGCTATCGTCAAATTGAAAGAACTGGGCATCCAGGCGACCACGGACGCAGACGGGGCCTTCCGGTTCCGTGACGTGCCCGCCGGTGCCTATACGCTGGAAGTCAGCTATCTGGGCGCCGACACCACCAGCCAGCAGGTAACGGTGCGCGCGGGCCAGGCCACGGAAACGTCGGTCACCCTGGCGGCATCGGTCGGTACTTTCGAGGAAATCCTGATTGTGGGTCAGGCCGCGCGGGCCCTGAATGCCATGAACCTGAAGCGCTCTGCCGCTGTGGTCAGCGATTCGATCACGTCGGATTCGATGGGCCAGTTCCCGGACCAGAACGTGTCCGAAGCCGCGCGCCGCATCGCCGGTGTGTCGGTCACCAACGACCAGGGTGAAGGCCGTTATGTGACCATCCGCGGTGCCGACCCCAACCTGAACGCCGTGTCGATCGATGGTATCCGCATGCCGTCGTCCGAAACCGACCAGCGCCAGGTCGCGCTGGATGTGGTGGCGTCCGAACTTCTGTCCGGTATCACGGTCAAGAAAACCGTGACCCCCGACATGGACGGCGATGCCGTTGGCGGCACGGTCGAGGTGAAAACCTTCAATGCCTTCAGCCGGGACAAAAGCTTCCTGAGCGCGACGGTCGAGGGCAGCTATAACGATCTGCGCGGCAAAGTATCGCCCAAGGCGGCGCTGTCGGCCTCGCGCCGGTTCGATGTCGGTGACGAAAGCGAGCTTGGCCTTGCGATCGCCGGCAACTATTTCGACCGCAAATTCGGCTCCCATAATTCCGAGAATGGCGAAGGCTGGGACACGGTCGAATTCGGCGGACAGGAATATGAAGTGCCGATCGAGGTTTCGCAGCGGCCTTATGTGATCGCACGCGAACGGGTCGGCCTTGTCGGCAACATCGATTTCCGGCTCGGATCGCACACCGATATCTACCTGCACACCATCTACAGCCGGTTTGCCGACAATGAGGCAAGGTCTTCTGCCGATTTCGAATTCGACGATCCGGAGTTCATTTCGATTTCCGATACCGGCGCGCTGGCCAACAATGGCAGTTTCGAGTTGAGCCGTGCCACCAAGGACCGGACGGAGACCCAATCGGTCATGTCCTTCGATTTAGGCGCGAAGCATACCGGCACCGCCTGGACGGTCGACTATCATGGCGCCTATTCGAAATCGAAAGACCGTTATGTGAACCTGGCCAGCAAGTTCGAAGGCGATTTCGACGATGATGTTGCCATCGGCTACACGGTGTCGGCAGACAATCCGCATGTGTTGCAGATCACGTCCAACAACAATGCCGCCATGTATGATGCCAGCAATTATGAAGCCGACAAGTTCGAGTATGAGGACAGCCACTATTACCAGCGGCAATGGACCTTCGCCGGCAATGCACAATATGACTTCCTGGCGGGCGATGTGCCGGCCTTCGTGAAGTTCGGCACCAAGGCGACCCTCAACCGCAAGGTCGCGGACGAAACCGTCACTACCTATGACGATTTCGAGGAAGACCTGCTGCTGTCGTACCCCGGCATTTCCACTGATAATCTGGAATACAGCCTGGGTGACGTGGCGGCTATGATCGATATTCCGGGCCTGCGCGACTATTTCAACGCAAACTCGTCCTCGATCGGCATCAATGACGAAGACACCTATATCGACAGCAATGCAGCCGATTTCGAGATCGAGGAAAATGTCTATGCCGGATACATGATGGCGCAGGCGGATTTCGAGCCGGTTACCATCGTGGCGGGTCTCAGGGTCGAACATACGCGCTTCAGCGCCTTCGGCAACCAGTTGACGGTGGACGAGGACGCGGAAACGCTGACCATCAGCCCGGTGACGGCCCGCAAGACCTACACCGATTATTTCCCCAGCATCAACCTGAAGTACCAGCCGGATGATGCGATTGTCCTGCGGGCCGCAGCCAGCCGTACCATCGCCCGCCCGAACTTCACGGATGTGGCACCGGTTTACGAACGCGCGATCGAGGACGGGGAACTGGAAGGCACCTTCGGCAACCCGGATCTGGACCCCTACAGCTCCAAGAACCTGGACTTTTCGGCGGAATATTATCCCGGCGACCTGACGATGATCTCGTTCGCGGCCTTCTACAAGGACATCAGGAACTTCATCGTGACCGCCGACCTGGCCGGTACGGGTGAATATGAAGCCTTCAACAAGGCGATCACCAAGATCAACGGCGAGAGTGCATCCCTGAAGGGTTTCGAAGTGTCGCTGCAGCAACAGTTCAGTTTCCTGCCGGCGCCGTTTGATGGCCTGCTTGCCAACATCAACTACACCTATGCGGATGGTCAGGCGCATCTGGACCTTGGCGACAGGGACCTGCCGCTGCCGAACCAGTCGAAGCATATCTTCAATGCCTCGCTCGGGTACGAGAAGGACCGGCTCAGCATGCGGCTCGCCGTTTCCTACAAGGACAAGTATCTGGCCGAAATCCTGGACCCCGAAGATGCGGCTTTCGACAATTATGTCGATGCCAACATCAGTTGGGATGTGACCGCCGGTTACGAAGTCACGGACAATATCAAGCTGTCGGCCAAGATTGCCAACCTCGGCAACCGGCCCTTCTTCTCCTACTTTTCGGACAAGAGCCGGCTTGGCCAGTACGAAACCTATGGCTGGACCGGAAGCCTCGGTCTGACCGCAACCTTCTGAGTAAAGTTTCAAAGCACGGCATGGCGGTACGCCGCCCTGCCATATCACCAAGGGCGCAAAAAAAGGCAGGCTTTCGGGCCTGCCTTTTCCTCATTCGGGGCTGGCTGTGATCAGCCGAGTTTTACCGTGCGGCCGGTCGCCAGCGATTCGGCAGCGGCTTCCGCGAGCCGAAGTGCCATCACGCCGTCCTGTCCCGAAACCGCCGGGGTGGCCGTGCCGGCCATCACGTCGCGGAAATGTTCCGCTTCGGCCTTGTAGGCGGCGGCATAACGTTCCAGGAAAAAATGCAGCAATTTGCCGTCTTGCCCGCCGCCCGCGCCAAAATGCCGGACCGTATTTTCCAGCACATTGCCAAGCTGCAACAGGCCGTCCGAGCCATGCACCTCGAGCCGCTGGTCGTAACCATAGCTTGCGCGCCGGCTGTTCGAAATCTGGCACAGCCGGCCGGACGCCGTTTTCAGGGTTACGACCGCGCTGTCGACATCACCCGCTTCACCGATGGCGGGGTCGACAAGGCAACTGGCGCTGGCCGACACCTCGGTCGGTTCTTCGCCCAGCACCCAGCGCGCCATGTCCAGGTCATGGATCATCATGTCCTTGAACAGGCCACCGCTCAGGCCGATGTAGCTGACAGGCGGCGGGGCCGGGTCGCGGCTCGTGATCTGTACCATCTCGACCGTGCCGACCGCGCCTTCGTCGATGCCGCGCTTCAGCGCCGCAAACTGCGGGTCAAAACGGCGGTTGAAGGCCAGGAACAGGGGCACGCCGGCGTCTGCGACAGCTTGCACGGCTTGTTTGGTGACATCCATATCAAGTGCCACCGGCTTTTCGCAGAAAATCGCCTTGCCGGCAGCGGCCGCGCGCATGATCAGGTCAGCGTGCGTGCTGGTGGCACTGCAGATGGCGACACCGGTCACATCCGGGTCCGCAAGCGCGGTCTCAAGGGATGCGACCGTGGCGCCAACGCCGGACGCCAGCGCTTCCGCCGCTTCCGCCACCGGGTCGACGATATATTTGACCGTCACGCCCGCAAGTGCCGCAAAATTGGATGCGTGAATACGCCCGATGCGGCCCGCACCGATCACGCAGACTGATAAACTCATATGTTTGGTACTCCTTCCCTTTTTTCTAAAAACAGAATATCTATTCTTGACCTTCATGGCAAATAGAATAAATATTCCATTCAAGGAATCGCTATTGTATAAGGGCGCCAGTCACCAGGGGCGGTTGCCCGGGCGTAAAAGTATCAAGGGGAGGGATATCCCATGCAGGAACATATCACAGACCACCGGCAGGGGTTTGATTTTGGACGCACCCGGATCACCGATTTTCGGGACCCGGCTGAACCCACGGGGCTTGGCGTCTCGGTGCTGAAGCTGAAGGCGGGCGAAGAGGTCGCTGAAACCTTCGCAACCGAACAGGCCTGGCTTCTGATGCATGGCGCGGTGAAGCTGAAGGCGGGTGGCAAACGCCACGACTGGCTGCGCCTGTCGCTGTTCGACGAACATGGTTCGTGTGTGCATGGTGCCAAGGGCACGGATATCCGCATCACCGCGGTCACCGACTGCGAATTCACCATCTACGAATGTGCGAACGAACGTGCGTTCCCGCTGGAGATTTATGAAGCCGATGGTGGTTCTGACGAGCCACGCGGCAAGGGCCAGGTTGGGGGCACCTGCCTTCGCTTCGTGCGCACCCTGTTTGACGATACCAACAGTTCGCCTGAAGCCGAACTAGTGCTGGGCGAAGTGATCACCATGCCGGGCAAATGGTCATCCTACCCGCCGCATTATCATGCCCAGCCGGAAATCTACCATTACCGCTTCACGGACAATCGTGGCTGGGGCCATGGTGAACTGGAGGACGATGTCGTGAAGCTTCGGCCCTATGACACGGTCCGCATCATGGACGGCAAGACCCATGCGCAGGTCGCAGCACCCGGGTACGGCATGTATTATGCCTGGGTGATACGGCACCTGCCGGGCGACCGGTACGGTGTGCCCACCTTCAAACCGGAACATGCCTGGACCATGGACCCCGCCGCCAGCTACTGGCAGCCGAAAGGACAAGATGTATGACCGCGCGTACAAGGCCGCTTGATGTCATCTGCATGGGCCGCGCCGGTGTCGACCTTTATGGCGAACAGGTCGGTGGCCGGCTGGAGGACATGTCCAGCTTTGCAAAATATGTCGGCGGTTGTCCGACCAATATCGCCGTCGGTACGGCGCGGATGGGGCTCAGAAGCGCGTTGCTTTCCCGAGTGGGCGACGAGCATATGGGGCGCTTCATCCGTGAAACACTGGAGAGGGAAGGTGTCGATATTTCCCATGTCCGTACCGATCACGACCGGTTGACTGCCCTGGTTATCCTGGGCATCCGCGACCGGGAGACCTTCCCTCTCATTTTTTATCGCGAAAACTGTGCCGACATGGCCCTTTGTGCCGACGATGTCGATGCGGATTTCATTGCCTCGTCGGAACTGTTGCTGATTACCGGCACCCACCTGTCGACCGACGGCACCCGCGCCGCGACGGAAAAGGCGGTCGCCTATGCCCGCGCCGCCGGCACACGGGTGGTGCTCGATATCGATTATCGCCCCGTACTCTGGGGCCTGACCGGCAAGGGCCTCGGGGAAGAACGGTTCGTGGCATCGGATGCGGTCACCCGGGCGCTGTCGGGCGTGCTGGCGGACTGTGACATGATCGTCGGTACGGAAGAGGAATTCCACATTGCCGGTGGCACCACCGACACCATGGCGGCGCTTGCCGCCATTCGGGCGCGGTCTGCGGCCGCCCTTGTGCTGAAGCTGGGGCCTGACGGCTGTGTGGTCTTCCCGGATGCCATTCCCGACACGTTGGCTGAGGGCATTCTTGTGCCGGGTTTCCCGGTCGAGGTCTTCAATGTGCTGGGCGCGGGCGATGCCTTCATGTCCGGCCTTCTGGCGGGCTATGTGCGGGGCCGCGACTGGGTGGATTGCTGTCGCCTTGCAAATGCGTCGGGTGCCCTGGTGGTATCCCGCCACGGCTGCGCGCCGGCGATCCCAAGCCTCGCGGAAGCGCTCAGCTTCATCGAAAAGGGCAGCCCGGAATTCAGCCTGCGCAAGGATGCGGCGCTTGAACAGCTTCATTGGTCCACGACCCGCACCCGGCGCTACGACGAAGTGCTGGCGTTTGCCTTCGACCATCGCAAGCAGCTTGAAGACATGGCCACCGCCGAAGGTGCGGACACTGCAGCAGTTTCCGCCTTCAAGATGCTGTGCCTTCAGGCCTTTGATTCGGTCCGCAAAAGCCGTCCGGATCGTGGCTTCGGTATTCTGTGCGATGGCCGGCTTGGTGAAGATACGCTGGCAAGGGTCAGCGGCACCGGTGCCTGGATCGGCCGTCCGGTCGAATATCCCGGGTCGCGTCCGCTGCGGTTCGAGGGTGGCCCCAGCCTGATGGCAGGCCTCAGGGAATGGCCGCAGGAACATTGTGTGAAATGCCTGGTCTTCTATCACCCCGACGACACGGCGGAGGTGCGCGCAGAACAGGAAGCACAGGTGCTGCGCCTTGCTGCCGCCAGCCGGGCCACAGGGCATGAACTCTTGATCGAGATTATCCCGCCCGCGACCATGCCGCGCGACAGCGGCACCATCTGCCGCGTGATTGAACGTTTCTATGCACTGGGCATCTATCCCGACTGGTGGAAGCTGCCGACGCCCCTGGGTGATAGTGAATGGCGCTGCCTTGCCGATACGGTAAGGTCGCACGATCCTTATTGCCGGGGTATCCTGCTTCTGGGGCTTGATGCGCCGGAGGCCGAGGTGGCTGCCGCCATCGCACAATCTGCGCGGCATGGCATCTGCCGGGGTTTTGCGGTCGGCCGCACCATCTTTGGCGATGTTGCCCGCGCCTGGTTCGCCGGCAATATGGATGACGACGCGGCCACCGAAGAAATGGCCGCGCGTTATGGCCGGTTGGTGGATGTCTGGACCGACGCCCGCCAAGGGGCAGAAGGCAAGGGGAAAGCAAGCGCATGAACACGATCCGATTGACCATGGGCCAGGCGCTTGCCCGCTTCCTGGCCGCCCAGTACACATTTGTGAACGGCGAAAGGGAGCCGCTGTTCGCCGGCGTGTTCGCGATCTTCGGCCATGGCAATGTCGCCGGTTTTGGCGAAGCCCTTGCCGATGTACAGGACCGGCTGCCGACCTGGCGCGCGCACAATGAACAGGCCATGGCACACACCGCCATCGCGTTCGCCAAGGCCAGCAACCGGCGGCGCATGATGGCCTGCACCACGTCGGTGGGGCCGGGTGCCACCAATATGGTCACGGCGGCGGCGCTTGCGCATGTAAACCGCCTGCCGGTCCTGTTCCTGCCTGGCGACACGTTTGCAAGCCGCCGGCCCGACCCGGTGTTGCAGCAGGTCGAGAATTTTGGCGACCCGACTGTGGTCGCGAACGACAGCTTCCGTCCGGTCAGCCGTTATTTCGACCGCATCAGCCGGCCCGAACAGTTGATCACCAGCCTGACCCAAGCCATGCGCATATTGACCGACCCGGCCGACTGTGGCCCCGTCACCCTGTGCCTGCCGCAGGACGTTCAGGCCGAAGCCTACGATTATCCCGCCAGCCTGTTCGAGGAACGTGTGCACGGCGTGCGCCGGCAGGGACCGGACGGGGACGAACTGACGGCAGCGGTCGAACTGCTCAAGGCTGCCGAAGCACCCATGATCATCGCGGGTGGCGGTGTGCATTATAGCGGCGCTACCGAGACCCTCGCTGTGTTTGCGGAACGTCATGGCATGCCGGTTGGCGAAACCCAGGCCGGCAAAAGCGCGCTGCTGGACGATCATCCGGCATCGGTCGGCGGTATCGGTGTTACCGGCACCGAAGCGGCCAACGGTTTTGCCCGCAAGGCCGATGTGGTGTTGATGGTCGGCACCCGCCTGTCGGATTTCACCACGGGTTCCCGCAGCCTGTTCGAACGCGAAGGCGTGCGTTTCATCGGCCTGAATGTTGCCGCCTTCGATGCAGTCAAACACCGGGCCCAGCCCCTGGTATCCGACGCCAAACTGGGGCTGGAGGCACTGGACCGTGCCCTCGGCACCCCGAAGGATGCGGGCAAGCGCCTTGCCGAAATCCGCGCCGCCAAGGCCGACTGGCGGGAGACGATTGCGCCCATCCTGGCGCCCACCGAAGCCCTGCTGCCGACCGATGCGCAGGTGCTGGCGGTGGTCAATGACGCAGCGGGGCCAAACGATACAGTGGTCGCGGCAGCCGGCGGCCTGCCGGGCGAACTGCACAAGCTGTGGCGCGCCAAGGGTGTCGGTACCTACCATCTGGAATATGGTTTTTCCTGCATGGGCTACGAAATCGCCGGCGGCCTTGGCGTCAAGATGGCCAAACCGGATGGCGATGTGTTCGTGATGGTGGGCGACGGCTCCTACATGATGCTGAATTCGGAACTGTCCACATCGGTGCTGATGGGGCGCAAGCTGATTGTCATCCTCTTGGATAACGGCGGGTACGGCTGCATCAGCCGCCTTCAGAAAGCCACCACCGGCACACCCTTCAACAACCTGTTCGACGTCGGCACCCGCACGGACGGCGAACGCCCGGTCATCGATTTTGTCGCCCATGCCCGCAGCCTGGGCGCCATCGCCGAAGAGGTCGAAACCCTTGCCGGCCTGCCCGCCGCCATCCAGCGTGCCCGGGCCGCCGACCGGTCAACCGTATTGGTGCTTGAAAGCGATCCTCAGGTCAGCACCGGCGCGGGTGGCACCTGGTGGGATGTACCGGTGGCAGAAGTATCAACAAAAGATGGCGGCAGCGCCCGCCTGGCCGACTATCGGTCGCAACAGGGAAAGCAGAAAATAGATGGCTGACAGTGTGAAGTTTGGTACCAACCCGATCGCCTGGTCGAACGACGACAAACGCGAACTTGGCGGTGCCACCCCGCTTGATGTGTGCCTGCGTGAAGCAGCACTTGCCGGTTATTCGGGCATCGAGCTTGGCCATAAATTCCCGCGCGACGCGGCGGTGCTGGCACCCATTCTGGCTGGCAATGGCCTGAAGCTGATCTCCGGCTGGTATTCGTCGGAACTCATGACCCGGTCGGTCGAGGAAGAAAAGGCGGCGCTTGAGCCGCACCTGTCCCTCCTTGCCGCCATGGGCTGCGACGTGGTGGTGTGGGCCGAGACGACCCGCTGTATCCATGGGCAGGAAGACGTGCCGCTGAGCGGCCGGCCGACCATCGCGGAAGCGGACTGGGGCCGGTTCTGCGACGGGTTGAGCGCGATGGCCGAGCATGTGGCGGCGCGGGGCCTGAAGCTGGCTTACCACCACCATATGGGCACGGTCGTTGAAACCGCAGCCGAGATCGACCGCATGATGGCAGGCACCAGCGACGCGGTTGGCCTGTTGCTGGACACCGGCCACCTGACCTATGCGGGCGGCGACCCGGCCAGCGTGGCCGAACGCCACAAGGACCGTATCGTGCATGTGCATTGCAAGGATGTGCGCGAGGCTGTGCTCGCAAAAGCGCGGGCGGAAGACTGGAGCTTCCTGCGCGCGGTCACCGAAGGTGTGTTCACCGTGCCCAGCGACGGCATGGTCGAATATGCGCCGGTGATGCAGGTGCTGAAGTCGGTGGATTATGCCGGCTGGCTGGTGGTGGAGGCCGAACAGGACCCGGCCAAGGCCAACCCGCTTGAATATGCCATCAAGGGCTATCATGCGCTGGTGGCCTATGCCCGGGAGGCTGGCCTCGCCTGAGGCCAGCAGCCAACCTTATGCGCCGGGCGGCAGGTCGATCCATGAACGCCCGGCGGCAGAGGCCAGCCAGGCGTCGATCACCTCCTCGATCACCACGGCATCGAACACATTGACCGGCACGGGGGCGCCGTCGGTGATGGCGCGCATCAGCCGGTTCACCTCGATCACCTTCAGGTCGTTGTAGCCAAGCCCGTGCCCAGGCGCCGGGCAGAAGGCGCCGAAGTCCGGGCAGCTTGTGTCCACCAGGATGGTCTTGAAGCCGCGCCGGCCCGCGGGCGCCCCGGCATCATAGAGCCGCAGTTCGTTCATGCGTTCCTGGTCGAACTCGACACTGCCTTTGCTGCCGACAATCTCGAACGCCAGGCCCTGTTTTTTGCCCTGGGCGATGCGGCTGGATTCGAACACACCCATGGCGCCGGAACGGAACCGCACCAGTGCATGGGCCTGGTCCTCATTCTCGACGGCGCGCACCTTCCCGGTACCATCTGTCCGTTCTGCGATCACCGTCTGGATATCGCCGCAGATGGCGGCGACGGGCCCCACCAGATGCATGGCCATGGATATAAGGTGCGAGCCCATGTCGCCGATGGTGCCGCTGCCGGACAGGGCCCGCGAACAGCGCCAGCCCCAGGGTGTAGCCGGGTCGGCCATATAGTCCTCGTTATGCCGGCCGCGGAAATGCAGAATCTCGCCGATCTCGCCCGCGTCCAAGAGCGCCTTCAGGGTGCCGATGATCGGGTTGCAGAGATAATTATAGCCCAGCATATGCACAAGCGCCGTGCCTTCAAGCGCCGCCGCAATCTCCCGCGCTTCACGGGCGTCCAGCGCCAGCGGTTTTTCGATATAGACATGTTTGCCGGCCCGGATGGCTGCCAGCGCCATATCCTTGTGCATGGCATTTGGTGTCGCGATGGCCACCACATCGATGTCGGGTGCGGCCACAAGGTCGCGCCAGTCACCGTAGGCGCGACCGAAACCAAGGCGGGTGGCGGCCTCGTCCGCCCGGGCCTGGCCGGCGTCCGCGAGGGCGGTGCAAACCGGATTGGCCGGTCCACCAAACACGCTGGTGTGCGCCTTGTAGGCGATGGTGTGGGTTTTGCCGATATAGCCGCTGCCGATCAGGCCGACCGCAATGTCACGCATGATGTTTCCTTCCCCTGTTCCCCGATGCGAATCGGTGGAACAAAAATTCCCAACCGGAAATTTACATTCCACAACCGAAAACGGCTAGCAAATTCTGAAATCGGAATTAAAATTCCAACAGGGACATGAAAGCTCAGGCAAAAGGGGCGGTACAAATGGCCAGAAAAGGCGCCGACAACAGTTATGATGTGGACGAATTCAATGCGTTCCTGGCCAGCCGATTCGACGGGCTGAGCAAACAGCTCAAGAAAATCGCGCGTTTTGTGCTCGACAACCCGGTTGATACCGCGCTCGACACCGCCGCTGAAATCGCGAATCGTATCGGTGTGCAGCCCTCGAGCCTGATCCGCTTCGCGCAGGCGCTGGGGTTTGACGGTTTTTCGGAAATCCAGCGCATTTTCCGCGCGGGCCTGGTGCAGCAGTTGCCGGGCTATTCCGCCAATTATTCCGACCGCATCGAAAAGCTGAAGGAAGGCGCCGACGACACCGGCAGCGATCATCCGGTGCTGAATGTGTTCATTGATGCCAACATCGATGCCATCAATGCGCTTCGGGGTGATGCCGCTGTTGCGAAGCTTGAACAGGCGGTGGCGCATATCAATGGCGCGCGCAATGTCTATGTCATCGGCCAGCGCCGGTCGTACCCTGTGGCCATCTATATGTATTATATGATGCGCAACCTGGATGTGCCGACCTACCTTTTGGACGGTGTTGGTGGCCTGTTGCCGGAACAGGGCAACCAGATCGGGCCCGAAGACACGGTGATTGTGGTGACCTTCCCCAACTATTCCGACCAGGTGATCGCGCTTGCCCACAAGGCGGCTGAAGCCGGCGCCAAGGTGGTCAGCCTCACGGACAAGCTGGTCAGCCCGATTGTGAAAATCAGCGATGTCTACTTTCTGTCGGACCGGGTCGAGGTCAGCGGTTTCCGTACCGTCGCGGGCACCATGTGCCTGGCACAAACCCTGATGATCGCGCTGGGCATGGCACGGGAGAACGCTGCCGGCGAATAGGCCGTCATTGCACCCAAAGGTCTCGCTTTCCGGTGGCAATGCCCGCCGGGCTTGACACTTGTTCGCAATCAGAATATTTATTCTGTGTTGTTGCATTTTTGAAATTTACATTCATTATTGCGACACAGCTTCCTGGGGAGGGGGTCTGATGCAGGCAATATTCACATTCATTCTGTTCACGGCGCTCGTGGCGCTGATTTCCTGGTGGAAAACACGCGACGACCGGATGCAGACATCCGACGCCTATTTCCTGGGCGGACGCAGCCTTACGGCATGGGTGATCGCGGGTTCACTGATGCTCACGAACCTGTCGACCGAACATCTGATCGGCCTGAACGCCGATGCCTTCAACCACACTATCGCGGTGATGGCCTGGGAAACCACGGCGGCGCTGGCGATGGTGGTGACGGCGGTGTTTTTCCTGCCACGGTTCCTCAGGCGCGGCCTGACCACGATCCCGGAGTTTCTGTCCGGCCGGTTTGACGAGGGCACGCGGGTGATCGCGTCACTTCTGTTCCTGTTTTCCTATATCATCGCCATCCTGCCCGTGGTCTTGCTGTTTGGTGCCACCGGGCTTGAAAGCCTGTTCGATGTGTCGGCCAATCTGGGCATTTCACCAAAAGCGGCCTTGTGGCTGATGGTCTGGGGCGTGGGCACGCTGGGGTCCCTATACGCCATCTTCGGCGGGCTGAAGGCGGTTGCGATTTCCGACACGGTGAACGGCATCGGGTTCCTGATCGCGGGGCTTCTGATCCCGCTTCTGGCGCTGATTGCCATTGGTGACGGCAACCCGCTTGATGGCCTGAGCACAGTTTATGTGGCCGAGCGGCCCAAGTTCGATATCACCGGCGACGAGCCGGGCTCGTTCCTGCCGTTCGGTGTGCTGTTCACCGGCATGATCGTGAACCAGATCTTCTTCTGGTGCACCAACCAGTCCATTGTGCAGCGGGCCCTGGGCGCCAAAAACCTGGCCGAGGGGCAGAAGGGCGTGCTGATCGCCGCCGGCTTCAAGCTTCTGGGGCCGTTTGTCATCGTGCTGCCGGGCGTGATCGCCTTCCATATGTTCAAGGACCAGATCGCGCCTGAGGACTACCTGCAGGCCTATCCGACCCTGGTGAAGGCGGTATTGCCGCAGGCCATGGTCGGTTTTTTTGCCGCGGTCATGGTGGGGGCGGTGCTCAGCACCTTCAACAGCGTGCTCAACAGTTCAGCCACCCTGTTCAGCCACGGCATCTATAATGTGTTCCTGAACAAACAGGCCTCAGGCCCGGAACTGGTGCGCGTGGGCCGCATCTGCAGCGTACTGCTGGCGCTGGCGGCGATGCTGATGGCGCCGCTGATCGACACCAGCGGCAGCCTTTATAATTACCTGCAGAAGATCAATGCCACCTTCTTCGGGCCGATGCTGGCGGTTATCCTGGCGGGGCTCCTGACCCGGTCGGTCACTGCCCGCGCGGCCAAGGTGGGGCTGGTTGCCGGCCCTGTGCTCTTTTACCTCCTGGTGTTCGCTTTTGGCGCCGAGGTGCAGGCGGCGGCCCGCAGCCTGTTCGGTATTGGCGAGGACCTGCATTTCCTGCATTTCCTCGGGCTTGTGTTTGTCATCGTCTGCGGGATCATGTGGCTGGTCAGCCGGTTTGACCATACAGGCGTCCGTCCGGAGAGGGTGGCCCCCGCCGCGCCTGTGGACATGGCACCCTGGCGCCACCTGAAGGCCACCAGCATCATTATCACCCTTGTCACAATCGGATTTTATGTTGCCCTTGCGCAATAGTACTGAACGGAGTTCCAGACCATGAAAAGAGCCGCTTCCTTCCGCCGTGCCATCCTCACGCCCCTGATGCTGGCGCTTGCGGGTGCCACCAGTGCCTGCGCCGCCCCGGCGGACGAGGAGGGCGAGATCGGCTTCGTCGCATTTGGCGACAGCGGCTATCATTATGGCTATATGAAAGCCAAGGAATACAAACATCCGCTCAAGACCATGGATGCCTTTATCGAAGCCGAAAAGAAGGACGCGATGGAGGATTATCGCCCGGTGGAAGGGCTCGAGATCCCGCCCACTTACTTCCACCCCGGTATCGGCGGTTATGTGGCCGCGAGCGGCCAGCAGCCGGTGGCTGACGCCATGGTGCGTTTCTGCGAAACCGCGCTCTGCCAGTGGGGCACCCTGGCCGGCGACAATATCTACCCCGACGGCGCCACCATGGGCACCGACGGCAAGGACGATGCCACGCGGTTCCATGACCTGTTCGCCGTGCCCTATGCCAAACTGGGGGCCGGCACACCGGATTTCCGCATCTATACCGCGCTCGGCAATCACGACTGGAACACATCGCGCGAAGGCGCCATGGCGCAGGTCGCCTATATGGAACAGTCGGACAAATTCTATATGGACGGCATCTTCTATCGGGTCAGCCCGCCCGCGGCACATGGACAGGTCGAAATTTTTGTCATCGATACCGAAGTGATGCTGGCGGGCCTGCCAGTGCATGAAGCCGTCCTGAACCCGGACGGCAGCGAAGCCAGCGACACGCCGCTCGACAAGGTTGAAGACTGGACCAAACCCGCGAATGACGCCGAACGCAACATGGCAGAGTGGCTGGCCTCTGCCATGGCCGGTTCGACCGCCAAATGGAAGTTTGTCGTGGCACACCATCCGCTCTGGTCGTCGGGCGGCAGCAAGTTCGAACAGGCGCGCGTGCTGCGCCGTGTGCTGTTGCCGACCCTGTGCAAATATGCAGATGCCTATTTCTCGGGCCACGAACATTCGCTGGAACTGCATACCACCGACTGCGCGGCCGCAACCGGCAATGCCGATGCCCAGCCGCTGGTCGAGGTGCTGTCGGGCGCTGCCGCCAAACAGCGGCCGCTCAACAAACCCTTCATGGCACACCAGGAGGCCAACAACCCGGACTATCACCCGCTGTATCGCCGTGGCATGGTCTGGGGTTTCGCCCACGTCAGCCTGAAGGGCGACACCGCCGAAGTAACGATGATCACCACGCCGAACGATGGCAGCGGTGAACCGGTGGTCGACTATAGCTGGAGCTTCGAAAACCGCTGACGGCTCTGGCCGTGGCCTGTGGGGCGGCGCGATCAGCCGCCCTTCCGCGCCCTTTTATTTTCATACATGCATTCATCGGCCTTGACGATCAGGGCATCAAGATCGTCCCCGTCCTCGGGATAGACAACACTGCCGACACTGGCAGACAGGTTTACGACCTGGCCCTCGAAGTGAAATGGTTGCCCGATAGCGCTGGCAATGCGACCGGCCTGGATGGCGGCATTGTCCTGGGTCTTGAGGTCCATCAGGATCACGCCGAACTCGTCGCCGCCAAGGCGCGCCGCCGTGTCGGTCTGGCGGGACATGGTCCGGATACGGGTTGCCGTCTCCTGAAGCGCGGCGTCCCCGGCGCGGTGCCCAAGCTGGTCGTTGATCGGTTTCAGATTGTCCATATCAAGGACCAGGATGCCCAAAAGCGCGTTGCGCCGCCTTGCAATGCCCAGCCCCTGACGCAACCGGTCGTAAAAAAGCGCCCGGTTGGCAAGGCCGGTCAGGGCGTCATGGGTGGCCAGGTGGTAAAGTTCGTCGCTCGCATATTTGGCGGCATGGAAAATGGACGCCGCAATCAGGTCCGACATCAGGTGCAGGACCTGTTCGGCTTCTTCGCTGAAGGCTGCTGGCCGGCCGGACACCACCTTCAGCACACCAACGGCGCGTTCATGGTAAATCAATGGCACCACGACCATGGACCTGAGGCCAACCTTACGGCAGGCTTCCCGGTCCACGCGGGGGTCCAGTTCGGCGTCGTCACAGCGCAGGGTTTCGCCGGTCGCGACGCTCAGGCCGGTCAGGCTGCCGGCGCGCTTGATCCTTAGGCCAAGCTGGTTGGCGGCAATGCCGGCGCCCGCGCGGTAGACCATATCCTCGCCTTCCGCCAGTTCGACCACGGCGCCATCCGCCCCGGTCAGGCGCTGCCCTTCGCCCGCGACATAGGTCATCACACCATTGAGGTCGAGCCCGCGGCGCGCGATTTCGGTTTGTGTTCGAATGACTTCCAGAAGAACCCGGGGGTCGAGATTCTCATGCCCCGGCATTGTGTCCAGCATTGTGCTGCCTCGTCCCTCATCTCAGTTTGCCCGCAATCATTCTACACACGGACATTGTCATACACCAAATGCGAACAGGCATTTCCGGGTGCTGCAGGACCCGGTTACCGAACCGGCAAAGACACAGCACCCGAATGAACCGGTACGTGCCCCTTTGCGTAGAAGCTATACGCCTTCAGGTAAGTGAATGGGGTTCCGGATAATGTTGCAGGTCCGAAATGAATATTTCCTCCGAGCGAGTCTGGCCGAATCAGACCCATGCGATGTGGCAGGGGGGCGGCCATGAGCTTCCTGCCCCTGCTTTTGCTGGCAACAGCAGCCTGTGCGGACGATAACCCGGTCCGCGATTCGACCAACCAGTATCAGGTTTTCCGGAACGGGCACCGGATCGGCAGCCACGAAATCCGGTTCGAGCAGTCCTGCGGAACGCTGCATGTACGTGCCGAAACCCGGATGAAGGTGAAACTGTTGTTCGTCACTGTGTACCGGTATCATTATGTGTCCGACGAGGTCTGGCAGGCCGGCAGGCTTAAAAGCGTGCGCACGCGGGTTGAAGACAACGGCGAGATACGTACCAGCCAGGCGGACCTGCGGGACGGCCAGTATCTGGCGCATCGCGCCGGCGGGCGTGTCGAGACCCTTGATGGCACCTTCATGACCACCAATCACTGGAACGCAGATGTGGCCCGCGCGGCCAGCCTGTTCAACACCATCACCGGCAAACTGAACCGGGTCAGCATCACGCCGGTGCCCGCCGGCGGCGAGACCATGCTGGAAGTGCGGGGTGATCTGGATATCGACAGTTTCTACGACGATGCCGGCAATTGGCTGGGCATGCGTTTCCGCCACACGGATGGCAGCCTGATTGAATTCCGCTGCACCGATTGCCGCAACACGCCGGAGCTGCCGGCATGATTGTCTGGGTTACGGGGGCCAGTTCCGGCCTGGGGCGGGAAGTCGCACGCCAGTATGCCGCCGAAGGCCACACGGTGGTGGCCTTTGCCCGTTCCGCTGACAAACTGGCAGCCCTTGCGGCAGATACCACCGGGTTCAGAGGAGAAATCCTGGTCCATGAAGCCGATGTGACCGACCGGGCCTCGCTTGGCCCGGTATTCGAGGCTGCAATCCGCGAAACCGGCGTGCCGGATGTTGCCATTCTGAATGCGGGCACCCACGTGCCGACACCCGCAAGGGATTTCAGCCTTGCGCCCTACGAACGCCTGATGGCGGTGAATTATTTCGGCGTGCTCAATTGCCTGGAAATCCTGTTGCCGCACCTGCGCACGCGGGTCGGCGGGCAGGTGGCCATTGTGGCATCGCTTGCGGGCTATCGGGGTCTGCCGCATGCCAGCGCCTATGGGGCCAGCAAGGCCGCACTCATCAACCTTGCAGAAAGCATGAAGGAGGAACTGGCCCTGGAGGGTATCTACCTCCGGCTCGTGAACCCCGGTTTTGTGAAAACCCCGCTCACCGACCTGAATGATTTCCCGATGCCGTTCCTGATGCCGGTGGCGGATGCCGCGCGGGCGCTCAGGCGCGGTTTGGCGGGCCACCGGTTCGAGATCAGTTTCCCCTGGCGTTTTGCGGTCATGATGAAGCTGTTTCGTCTGCTGCCGGACCGGCTGCACCTGGCCCTGTGCCGCCGCATGCTTGCCGACAAAAAATAGGCGCCCCGACATGGGACGCCTGAGGCAGAGCAACGGATTCTTTGCATATCCGGTGTTCAGTCCAGCTTGTGGAAGGTCAGGAACACGGTGCCGATCTTGAAACCCCAGCGGTAGATCGTGGCCTTGTTCAGCAAGGTACCGTCGGGCTGCAGGAACATCCAGTCGTCGAACTTCACACGCCAGGTGTCGTCGCCAACCTTCAGGTTGAAGCTGTAGCGCCAGTTGAAGCTGTTTCCTGCGGTTTCACCAATGGCTTCGCCGACCGCCTGCTCAGTCGTGCCGCGGTACCGGCCGGGGCCGTCTTTCACGATGGTCCAGCGCCGGTTTTCCCGGCTGCCGTCGATATAGTCGAAATCTTCATCCAGAATCAGGGTCTGGCCGTCCCAGGTGCCATTGATCATGACCGTGAACTGGTTCCTGACATTGCCGAACCGGTCCTCGAACAGGCCTGACGCCTTGACCCGCCCCTGGAAATAGTTCTCAAGCGCCAGGGTCGGCGGCTGCATTTTGAAATCCTGAACTGTCATGCTTGAACCACAGCCTGAAACGGTCAGAAACCCCAGGAAAACAAGCAGGAAACGCATCCGCATCCCGGGCCTCCAACGATTGTTTTGCGATGCCGTCTATACGTTGTCCCGACGATCCCGGATCAGCCCGGAAGCGCAGAATTCTGCGCTTCTGTGCCCAGGATATAGTGGGCGACATCAATGCTGCCCGTGCGGAATCCGGCCTGGCAATAGGCCAGGTAAAATTGCCACATGCGCACAAACCGCATGTCGAACCCCTGGGTCAGCACGTCGGGCAGGCGCGCGTTGAACCGGTGCTCCCATTCGGACAGGGTGCGGGCATAATCGGCCCCGAACATACTGGCCGACACAAGTGAAAGCCCGGCCGCGGCACTTGTCTGGCGGAACATGGCATCGCTTGGCAGCATGCCGCCCGGGAAAATGTATTTCTGGATAAAATCCATGCCCTGCCGGTAGCTTTCGAACCGGTCGTCATGGATGGTGATCACCTGGATACCGGCCCGCCCGCCGGGTTTCAGGAGGTCCCGAAGGCGGGCAAAATAGGTCGGCTACCAGGCTTCGCCCACCGCTTCCAGCATCTCGATCGACACGATATGGTCGAACCGGCCCTCAAGGTCGCGGTAATCCATCAGCTTCAGCTCGACCCGGTCGGACAGGCCGGCTTCGGCAATCCGGTGTTCGGCATAGGCCAGTTGCTCGCGCGACAGGGTCACACCGGTCACCCGGCAGCCGCGTTCACGCGCGGCATATTCCGCGAAGCCCCCCCAGCCGCAGCCGATTTCAAGCACATGGTCGCCCGCCTTCAGGCCGACCGCGTCCGCCAGCGCCCGGTATTTGCTCGCCTGCGCGGCATCCAGCGACATCATCGCATTGGAATACAGGGCCGACGAATAGGTCATGCCGTCATCCAGCCACAGGCGGTAGAAGTCGTTGCCCAGGTCATAATGGTAGGCGATGTTGCGGCGGCTGCCCGCGCGGTTGTTGCGGTTGGCAAAATGTTTCAGCCGCTCCAGAACCCGGACGCGGGTCCAGCCCGGCAGCCGGGCCTCAAGCGCATCCATGTTGGCGGCCAGCAAGGACAGGAGGCCGGTCAGCCGCTCGCTCGACCAGTCGCCCGCCATATAGCCTTCCGCCAGGCCCATGGCACCGTGCCTGAGCATGCGGACAAGGGCCGACATGCGGTGGATCTGCATGCTGGCATAAAGGCCGTCGGTCTGGTGCCGGCCCCTGACCAGCGCGCGGGCGCCGGACGGAAAGGTTATCTCAAGCGTGCCGCATTCCAGATGGTTCAGGACGCGCACGGCCAGGCGTTCGATCCGGCGGGGGCGCGGCTGGCTGGCGCCCATATGGGTCTGGAAACTTCCGTCCATGGTTCAGGTTCCTTTTGCCTTTGGAAACGTATGGCAGGTGCTGGTTGTGACATCCGCGCGCGGCGGTTTCCTGTAGACCCGCAGGCGTTTGAGCCACAGGCGCAGGGCTTCGAAATGGATCGCCGCCATCACCTTGACGGACAGGAACGGCAGCCGGACAAACAGGCGCGCCAGCATGCCGCCCGTCAGCGGGCGCCGCACGCCGGTCAGGCAGGCGGTCAGGTCGCGTTCGCGGTCCGCGCCCCGGTAATCGATGCTGAGCGCCAGCTTTTCGCCAGGAGGGCGCTGGTGGAAACGATAACAGCCCGCGACCGGATAGAAGGGCGAGACATGCATCATCTTGTCGGCTTCATGGCCGGGAAGGGTGCCGGCATCGGTGCGGAAAACATAATGGTGGCGTTCGCCAAATGTGTTGCGCACCTCGTACACCACGCCCGCCAAACTGTCGCATGTGCAACAATAATAGACCGTGATCGGGTTGAAGCCGTAGCCCAGCACCCGCGGCATGGTCAGCATCAGGATATGGTCGAGGGGGCCGATATATCCGGCGTCCAGCATCAGCGACGCGATGTCGGCCGCCAGGGTGCTGGCGACGCCGGTGCCATAGTCGCGCCGGGTCAGCGAAAACAGGTTGAACCGGTTGAAACCCAGGCCGGACAGGCGCGGCGCGCGCTCGGGTCGGTCCAGCCATAGCACATCGGCCATGAGGTAAAAGACCGGATAGCGAAAGGCATGCTCACGCGGTCGGTGGCGCTTGTGCCAGACCTTGCCGACATAAAGACCGGGTTCGGGCAATAGGTTCATGCCGGCATTCCCACCCGAAGTGGCAGCAGGTCATCCAGCCCGAGGCGGGCGTTCTGGCCGGGAATAGCCCAGGGTCGCGGCGTGCCGCCCAGCATTTCGGCGACAGCAAGGCCGGCCTGGATGCCGTCCTCATGGAAACCGTCGCCCAGATAGGCGCCGCAGAACCACATACGCTGGCGGCCCTGCAGGTCCCAGATCTGGCGCCGTGCGGTCAGAGCGGCACTGTCGAACACCGGATGGGCGTAGATATAACTGCCATGGATATGCTCGGGTGTGACGTCCCGGTCCGGGTTCAGGGTCACGATCACCGGTGTGTCTGTCGGCAGCGGCTGCAGCCGGTTCATCCAGTAGGATACCGCCGGTTCACGGGTGCTGCCGTCTGTGCGGTCGATATAGTTCCAGCTTGCCCAGGCGCGTTTGCGTTTGGGCATCAGGGCCGTGTCGGTGTGCAACAGCACCTTGTTGTCGCGGTAGCGCAGGGCCGACAGGGTGAGCCTGAGTTCCGGGCTTGGCCGTTCGATCATGGCCAGCGCCTGGTCGGAATGGCAGGCGAACACCACCTGGTCGAAGGTGGCGCGGTTGCCGTTTGTGCAGATCACCTCGATACTGCCACCGTTCCGGCGCACGCCGGCAATGCCGGTCGACAGCGCAAGCCGGCCCTGGCTGGCATCAATGAGCCGCCGCACATATTCGCGCGAGCCACCAACAACCGTGCGCCATTTGGGCCGGTCGGCCAGCCGGGTCAGGCCATGGTTCAGGAAAAAGCGGATGAAGGACAGAGCCGGGTAATCCAGAATGTCCGTGCTGTCGCTTGACCAGATGGCGGCGCCCATGGGCGCGATATGGTCGCGGATGAAGGCGCGGCTGTAGCCTTCCTGGCGCAGCAATTCACCAAGGCTGAGCCGCGCGACCGTCGGGTCCGCGGCATAGGCTTCAGCCTGCGCATAGAAACGCAGGATACCGCCCAGCATGCGCCACAGGCGCGGTCTGAAAACATTCAGCGGCTGCGCGAACAGGCCGAAGCTGTCGCCGCCCGAATATTCGAATTGGCCGTCGCCCAGCGAGGCGGAAAAGGACATGCAGGTTTCCGTGGTCGGCACGCCCAGCCGCTCGAAAAGCGCGCTCAGGTTCGGGTAATTGCCGCTGTTATAGACGATGAACCCGGTGTCGACCGGGAAACTGGTGCCCCCGATTTCCATATCCACCGTATGGCTGTGGCCGCCGGCATAGCCTGCGGCCTCGAACAAGGTGACATCATGATTGCGGCCCAGAAGCCAGGCGGCTGAAAGGCCGGAAATGCCGGCGCCGATGACCGCGACAGACTGGCGGCTGCGGTGCGCTGGGCGTTGGATCAGGGTATCGGTGTCGCGGGGCAAGGCTGGTCCTCCGGCTGGTCGGTCATAGCTGCTCTACGACCCTGCACGGGGAACGGATTAGATTTGCATGACGCCTGATCCAGTGCTTGCGGGCAGGCGTATCAAGGGCCATGAAAGCGCAATGTTTACAGTTGGCCCCGATGCCGCATATCCTGACCCGGTCGTCGCCGGTGCCGGCCATGCCGCTGTTTTTCCGGCCCTTTGCCGGTCGGGAAACAGAACGGCCTGCAGTGCGACAGAAGGGGTCGGGAAACATTCATACCGGTGTGGACATTGCAGGGCTCAGCCATGAACAACTGGTGGTGCGGGTCGCGACAGAGCGTGACCGTGCGGCGTTTCGCATCCTGTTCGACCATTATGCGCCGCGGCTGAAAAGCTACCTTGTTACCCTCGGGCTTGGTGATGAACGCGCCGAAGACCTGGCGCAGGAAACCCTGGTCACGGTGTGGCAGAAGGCCGAACAGTTCCAGCCCGACAAGGCCCGGCTGTCGACCTGGATGTTCCGCATCGCGCGTAACAAGTTCATCGACCAGACCCGGCGCCAGAAATATCCGGAAGTAGACGCGGACGATCATCTCCAGCACCTTGTCTCGGACGACAAGGCCGATACAGGTGCGATCGAAGGCCAGATGGCGGACCGTGTTGCAACCGCCATGGCCCGGCTCAAAGAGAACCAGCGGCAGGTGATCGAACTGTCCTTCTTCGAGGAACTGAGCCACACAGAAATCGCCGAGCGGTTATCCCTGCCGCTGGGCACCGTCAAATCCCGAATCAGGATCGCCTTCGAGGCCCTGCGTAACGAGTTGGGAGAGTTCAAATGACTGCCCATGGCCATATCCCCGACGAATGGCTGGTTTCCTATGCTGCGGGCGCGCTGTCTGATGCACAGGCGCTTCTTGTGGCAACCCATGTCGATTATCATCCCGGCCTGAAGGCCCGCGTGGCCGAGGCCGAGGCCATCGGCGGCGCGCTTCTGGAAGGTGTGGCCCCGAAGCCGATGAAGACGGATGCGTTCGATGACCTGATGGCGCGCATCGACATGCTGCCGGACGATGAAGAAGCCCCGGCGCCGCCATCGGCTGCCGAGCGCGGCCTTGATACCGACATTCCTCCCGTGCTGGCCGACTATCTTGGCCGCCGGCTCGACGACATGAACTGGCGCCTGATGGGCCCCGGCATGCGCCAGTGCCGGCTCGCGAAGGGCAAGGACGGCGAATGCCTGTGGCTGTTGCGGGCGCGCGGCGGCACGGTCATGCCCATGCACGACCATCGCGGCACCGAATTCACCCTTGTCCTGCGCGGCAGCTATCATGTCGGCGACCAGCAATTCACGCCGGGCCTTCTGGAGATCGCGGCCAGCGACCTGAAGGATCACCAGCCGATGATCGATGAAGGTGAAGACTGTATCTGCCTCGTCATCACCGAAGCCCCGATCCGTATCCACAGCCTTCTCGGGCGAATGGTCCAGCCTTTTATCGGGCTTTAGCGGGCTTCTGTACCGCCTGTCAGGCTGGCAGGTGCAGGTCCGCCGCAAACCCGTTTGGTGTGTCGACAAAGGTCAGCCGGCCGCCATGGGCCTGGATCACGGCCTGCACAAGGCTGAGGCCCAGCCCAAGCCCCGGCAGGGACGCCGCATCCGGCGTGCGGTAGAAACGTTCGGTCACCCGGTCGCGGTGCTCGGGCGCAATACCCGGGCCTTCGTTTTCGATCCGCACCCGCACCATATCGCCGACCGTGGCTGAAACCCTGATCAGGCCCTTGTCCGGCGTATATTTGACCGCGTTGTCCAGAAGGTTGGAGACCGCCTGGAACAGAAGGTCGGCATCACCCTCGATATTCAGGGCGGGCGGGATATCGCATTCGATGCCAAGCGCCTTGCGCTCGGTTTCCGGCTGGTACAGCTCCAGCGCGTCCGTGATCAGCGCTGAAAGGTCCAGCGGCCGGCGGGAAATCTGGTGCCGCCCGGTTTCGATCCGGGCAATGCGCAACAGCGATTCAAATACCGACCGCAGCCGCAGTGCTTCGGTCATGGCCTGCTGGATCAGCGGTCGTGTTGCGGTATCGTCGCCCGCGGCTTCGGCAAGGTCCTCGAGGTCGGCATGCAGGCGGGTCAGCGGCAGGCGCAGCTCGTGCGCGATACTGTCGGACACCCGGCTGATGGCTTCGACCGAGGTCTCGATGCGCGACAGCATCAGGTTCAGGGTTTCGGCCAGCCGGTCGAAATCGTCGCCCGTCCCTTTCTGTTCGACACGTCCAGAGAGGTCGCCGCCGATGACACGCCGTGCCGCCTGCGAAATGCTGTCCAGCCGCTGGCCCACCGCCACACTCATGAACACGCCACCGATGCTGCCCAGAAGCACGGCAATGCCGGCGGCCCAGGCGAGCGCATCCAGAAGCCATTCTCGCCGGTCGGCGATGTCCTCTATGTCGCGTCCCACCACAAGCCGGGCGCCATCGGCAAATACCCGGTCAACCGACAGCGCTTCATAGTCGACTTCCGACCCCTCGTGATAGCGGTCGGCCTCGATCTCGTAAAAACCAACGCGGGGGATGGAGGGCCAGCTTGGCAGGTTGGCTGCCACGGTGGTGCCGTCCGGGGCAATAAAAGCATGGAAGGGGCGCGGCGCGGCGCTGGATGCAGCGCGTGCGTTCAGGGCGGCCACCAGGGCCTCGCGACCGTCGACAATATAAAGGCGCGCGAGATATTTCATGTCCGCCGTTACCAATGCCTCGACCTTCGTGCGGGGCTGTTGAACGATCGTCCAGAAGGCGATGCCCACCACGAAGGCCGTGGAGATGGCAAAGATGGCCAGGTAAATAAGCAGCAGCCTGAGCGCAAAACTGTGGCGCACATAGATGAACAGGCCCGGCAGCAGGTTTCGGACGCGGGCCATGGTCATATTGGCGGTCTCATCACATAGCCGGTGCCGCGCACGGTGTGGATCAGTTGTGTGGCATACCCCTTGTCGACCTTCTGCCTGAGCCGGCTGACATGCTGGTCGATAATGTTGGTCTGCGGATCGAAGTGATATTCCCAGACACTTTCAAGCAGCATCGAGCGTGTCACCACCCGCCCGACATTACGGGCAAAATATTCGAGAATGCGGAATTCACGGCTTGTCAGGTCGATGCGCTGGTTGCCGCGTTTTACCTCGCGGCCCAGAAGGTCGATTTCCAGGTCGGCGACACTCAGCCGGGTGGCTTCACTGGCGACGGGGCCGCGCCGGCCGATCACGTCGATGCGGGCCAGAAGTTCCGACATGGCGAAGGGCTTGGGCAGGTAATCGTCAGCACCGGCGCGCAGGCCGCTGACCTTGTCATCCACTTCGCCAAGCGCACTCAGAAGCAGGACCGGTGTATGATCGCCGGACGCGCGCATGGTGTGCAGGATCGTCAGGCCGTCAACCGCCGGCAACATGCGGTCCAGGATCACAAGGTCGAATTTTTCGGCGGCAACAAGGAAAAGGCCCTGGCGGCCATCGGCCTCATGGTCGACCGTATGGCCGGCCTCGCGCAGTCCCTTGCAAACATGGGCTGCGACCCGCTTGTCGTCCTCGATCAGCAATATATGCATGATGCCTGCCGTATCTTGTTTGCCCGTTCTTGTTTGTCTGTGCCGTCAATTCCCGGCCTGGTCGTCCACCCGTTCGCCGGTCAGGGCGTCCAGTTCCACTTCTGCCGTGCCGGTTGCCGTTGTGACCCGTACATCATAATAGGCGTGGCCGTCTTCGATATCGAGGTCAAGCCGCTGGACCTTGCCGCCGGTCTGTGTTTCGAATGCCGCCAGGGTTGGGGCCGCCGGCTTGAGCGTTTCGGCCATCTTCAGGCGGTTGCCCGCAAACAGTCCATTCCAGATGCCGGAAAACCAAGGGGTTGCCGCCCGCAATATCTTGCCGTTCTGGCCATCGATGGTCAGCTTGTAAAGCCGGCCGGCGTGCACAAGCTCCACCTTGTAGACGATCCGGCCTTTTTCCGTGTCCATTTCGGCTTCCAGGGTGCGGGCCTTCAGGAATTCCTCAGCGATGGCGACGGCATTGGTCAGCCCGATCAGCGCCTGATCCCCGTCGTCTGCGCCAGCCTGTCCCTTCACTATCAGGGGCAGGCACAGGGCCAGCACAAAACCCAGATTTTTCATCAAAATACTCCACCTCTTGCCACGGGCGCGCCGAGTTTAGGCGACCCGTTTATCCGCAACATGTGCGCAACATTTGTTTTTTGTCACGTTGGGGCAAATCCGTCGCCGGTTCGGCAAAAGCATGCTTACAAAACTGTGTGGCAGAGCCCCGTCCGCGCGCCGGTTTTCCGCCTGCCATGCAGAAAAATATAGCTGACAGATCGCCGGAGACCACCTGTTGACCATACAGGGAAACCTGAAAAAAGTGCAAGAAGCCGACCCGGTGCCCCGGGCCAAAGTCGGTTTTCTTTTCAATCATGAACAATTGCACCAGATGCCGCACAGCGTGCCTGTCCTGAACGCGCTGTGTGCCGCCGACCCGGATATCGAAACGCATGCCTTTGTACTGGGGGAAACCAGGGCACAGTATCTTATACACCAGCTTTCCCCCACAGCACTTGCCCGCACCCGCATCCATGTGATGTACGCCCCCCTGTACGCACGGATGCTGCATCTTTTGTGTGGCAAGGCGGTGCCTTTCGACCGGGTCGGCACCCTTTTGCGGTACCGCGACCTGCTTGCCGGCATGGATCTTCTGGTGGCACCCGAAACCACAAGCACCTTGCTCAAAAGCCGGCTGGGCTGCCACGATCTGACGCTCGTTTATACCCAGCACGGGGCGGGGGACCGTGCGGTCGGTTTCAAGCCGGTGATCCGGCATTTCGACCATGTGCTGATTGCCGGCAGCAAGATCCGCGACCGCATGCTGGACGCCGGGCTGGTGCGGCCTGGCGGTTTTTCCGAAGTGGGGTACCCCAAATTCGACGGCATTGCGCTGGCATCCCGTCCGCGCCTGTTCGGGGACGACCGGCCCACCGTGCTCTATAACCCGCATTTCCATCCGGGCCTCAGTTCCTGGTTCGACGAAGGCCTGAAAATACTGGACTTTTTTGCGCGGCAGGACCGGTACAACCTGATCGTGGCCCCGCATGTGATGTTGTTCGCGCGACATGTACACGCGGCCCCAGGGCCATGGCGGATGCGGCTTCGCCGCGCCATCCCGGAACGTTTCTTCAACCACGACCATATCCTGGTCGATACCGGCAGCACCGCGTCGGTCGACATGACCTACACCCGCGCCGCCGACATCTATATCGGCGATGTTTCAAGCCAGGTGTATGAATTCATCCACGAACCGCGGCCCTGTGTTTTCCTGAACAGCCATCGTCATGCATGGCAGCAGGACCCCAACTATGCGCACTGGCACCTTGGCGCGGTGGCGGAAAGTGCGGCCGACCTCGCGCCACTTCTCGCGGACACCAGTTGGCACGCCGGCTTTGCCGAACGGCAGGCGCAGGCCTTCACCGCCACCTTCGGCCCGCACCCCACCGGTGGCGCCCGCCGCGCGGCACGCGTGATCCGCACCCTGGCCCATGCCTGTGCCGGTCAAACCAGAGACGAGGTAAAATCATGCATGAGCTTCTGAAGGCCGCGCGCCCGGACAGTGGCCCCGTGGCGGTGCCGGCGCCGGCGCCAAAAGCTGCGGCGGTCGGGATATTCAGTGCTGTCGTGCTCGCCGGTACCCGCTCCGAAGGTGACCCGGTGGCCGATTTTGTCGGTGTTGATTGCAAGGCACTGGCGCCGATCCTTGGCAAACCCATGATCCAGTATGTGCTCGAGGCGCTGGCCGCGACACCCGGCATCGGCAGTATCGTCCTGGTGGGTGACGTGGGTGCCGACCTTTCGGGCGCCGTGGCGGCGGTGCGGCGGCTCAATCCGGCGCTGCCCTTCAAGCGCATGGATGCGGCGGCCAGTGTCAGTGCCAGTGTCAGGCAGGTGCTCGACAGCCTTGCCCCGGGTACACCGGCGCTGGTCACCACGGCTGACAATGCGCTTCTGACCCCTGAAATCGTTGGCGAATTCCTCGACTGCGCCGCGGGGCAGGTTGGGGTGTCGGCCGGATTTGTCGAGCGCACGGTGATCGAGGCGGCCTATCCCGGCAGCCTGCGCACCTATCTGAAATTCCGGGATGCGGCGCTTTCCGGTGCCAACCTGTTTGCGTTTCAGGGCGACAGGGCGCGCAACCTGCTGCAGTTCTGGGAACGTATCGAAAGCTATCGCAAGCGCCCCTTGCGTATGATCCAGGCCTTTGGCCTTGTGAACCTGTTTGGCATGGCGACACGCCGTTTCACGCTCGAAACCGCCTTCCGGCGTGCGGGCGCGGTTGTCGGATGCCGCACACGCGCCATCCGGCTGTCGGTCGCCGAAGCCGCCATGGATGTGGATTCACCGCGCGACTATTTTGCCGCCGAACGCATCCTGGCCCGGCGTCAGGCCGCCGGGGATGCGCCGGCACAATCCTGGCCACGCCTTGTGCGGCCCGCACCCGAAGACGGCGTGCGCGGCGTCGCAGTGTTCGACCTCGACCGCACCATCACCTGTGTGGGGACCTTCACGCCCTTCCTGCTGTCAAGCCGGGACAGCTTGCCGGCAAAGGCCGTCCTGATGGCGCGCATCGCAAGGCAGATGCTGCGTTATGTGCGGGGTCGTATCGACCGTTTCACCCTCAAGAACCGTATGCTGGCGCTGGCATTCTCCGGCATGGACCCGGATGCCGTGCGCGCGCTGGCCGACCGGTTCGTGCGCCGCACTGTCGCCAGGGGCCTCAGGCCAGGTTGCCGGCTCGCCATCGGGATGCACCGCATGGGCGGCGACCGGCTGGTGCTGGCGACCGCCGGCATCGACCTGTATGCCGACCTGTTTGCGCGCTATCTGGGCTTTGATGAGGTGATCTGCACCCCGACCGCCTTTGCGGCCCGGGGCAACCCGCCCCTGTTTATCGCCGGCGAGAACTGTTATGGCGCCGAAAAGCGCCGGCGGGTCGAGGCGGCACTTTTGGCATCCGGAACGGTCGACAGGACACATCTTCATGTGTCAGTCTATACCGATCACCGGTCCGACTTGGCACTTCTGGACTGGGCGGATGTCGCTGTTGTCGTGTCGCCCGACCGGAAAACTCGTGGTGTTGCGAAGGCGCGCGCCATGACCATATTGAACTGGTAACCGGCGGTATCGCCGCGATTTGGAAGGCGTTGTATGTTAGTACCCGTTCTGGCGGTTGTCGGCAGTCTTGTTCTCTTGCTCTGGAGCGCTGACCGGTTCGTGGAAGGCGCGGCTGCTACGGCGCGACACCTTAGTGTGCCGCCTCTCCTGATCGGCATGGTGGTGGTGGGTTTTGGCACCTCCGCCCCCGAGATTGTGGTATCGGCGCTGGCGTCGGCTGATGGCAATCCCGGTATTGCGCTTGGCAACGCGCTTGGGTCCAACATCACCAACATCGGCCTCATCCTGGGCACCACGGCCCTTATCAGCCCCATCGCCGTCGGTTCGGGGATACTCAAGAAAGAATTCCCGATCCTCCTGGGTGCCACCCTTCTGGTTGGCTACCTCCTGTGGGATGGGGCCCTTTCGCGGCTTGATGCGACGGCGATGCTGGCGCTTTTTTCCCTGTTCATGGTGTGGACCATCCGTGCCGGCCTGCGCACGCGGGGCGACAAGCTGGCAACGGAGGTTGAGGGCGGTGTTGCCTGTTCCGGCATGTCGAAACGCCGCGCCATGATGTGGCTGGTGGTGGGGCTATTGCTTCTGGTGGCCAGTTCGCGTGTGCTGGTCTGGGGCGCAATCGAGATTGCCACCGCGCTTGGGGTCAGCGACCTGATCATCGGCCTGACCATCGTGGCTGTCGGTACCTCATTGCCGGAATTTGCGGCGTCGGTGCTGGCGGCGCGCAAGGGCGAACACGAACTGGCCATGGGCAATGTGCTGGGCTCGAACCTTTTCAACACCATGGCGGTGATCGGCATTGCGGGCGCCATTCACCCGCTGGCGGTGGATGCCATGGTCCTGCACCGCGACCTTGCGGTGATGGCGGGCATGAGCCTGGTGCTGTTTTTCATGGGCTTCGGCATCGCGGGCCGGCGGGGCCGTATCAACCGGCTGGAAGGGGTGGGACTGCTGCTCGCCTATTGCGGATATTCCGGCCTGTTGCTGATGACCGCCTGAGGCGAGTTTTTCCTGCCTGGCCAAGGCCTTGCCTATAAACAATTAGAGCGCTTGTTTTTCGACTTTACTGTGCGAAAGCCGCTTCCTAGAGTGGCAAAATGAATGGGGGCTTTCGCAAGAATATTGTTGAAAACAAACGCCGTCTGGCTGTGCTGGCGGTGGTTGCCGCGCTTATGTTCGGCGTGGCCTACTGGCTTGCGACCAAGCCCGCCGAGCCTGTAGAGGCGCCCGAGAAGGACCCAGCCACCGAAGACGCGCCTGCACCCCTTGCTGACACCCCGGTCGGCGATGAAGTGCGCCTGATCTTGAAGGACGAAAGCTACCAGTCGGAACTGCCGACCCGGCCAAAACCGCCGGAAAAGCCTGCCCGCCGGAATGGCAGCATGCCAAAGTGGCTCGGGGACCTGATCTTCTATCTGTTCGTCGGCCTTGGCATTTTCACGGTTGCTGTTTTTGTGTGGATTCTGGTTACCGGGGCACGCCGGCCATCGCACCAGGCCAAGGTGTTGTCGCGCGCCGACAAAAAGATGGTGGTGCCGATCCTGCCGCAGCATGACCTGATCCAGCCGGCCACGCTTGCCGATGCCGAAGCCCTCGCGGCTGCCGGCCAGTTTGGCGACGCCGTGCGCAAACTGCTGTCGGTGGCGCTGGTCAGCCTCGCGCGGCGCGAACTGGTGCGAATCCGCCCGTCGATGACCGGGCGTGAAATTGTGCGGTCCGCGCGCCTGGCGCCCGATGCCACGGATGCCCTGTCGCTCCTGGTCGCAACCGTCGAGGCCTATGCTTTTGCCGGTCTGTCTGTCAGTGCCGATGACTATGCCAATTGCCTGCAGGGCTGCCACCTGCTTGCCAAAACCGAGCGGAGGGCCGCCTGATGGCACAAGCACGGTCTGACCAGGCGCCATTTTCTGCTCGTAGCGTCTTCTGGCTGGTCCTGATCGGCCTTTTGGCCACCATCGGCTTTGCTGTCACCTCGGTGCTTGAAGGCGACGGCCGGTACGAAGCCTCAAGCGGCAGCAACAGCTTTTCCAGGTCCGCGCTTGGGCATGCGGCCCTTGTCGAACTTCTGAAAATGGAAGGCTGGCGTGTGCAGCAAAGCCAGCACAATACTGAAAACCGCCTCGGTTCGGATACTGCTCTCCTGTTGCTGGAACCCCATAACAATCAACTGGGTCGCGACCGGCTTGAAGAGGTATCGGGTGTTGTGCCCACCCTTGTTGTGCTGCCGAAGCGCCGGGGTGTGCCGCATCCCTACCAGGCCGGCTGGATCGGCATGCAGTTCCTGATGGACAAGGACCTTGTGCAAAGCCTTGCCCGCCATCTGATCGAGGATGCGACCCTTGTGCGTCCCGATACCAGGGTCGAGGGCTGGACCCGGACATTGATCCCTGATGCCCGTCCGGACATCAGCGAACTACAGCTCATTATCTCCGAACAGATCGAACCGATCATCAGCACGGACGCCGGCATCCTGTTCGGTCGTCTCAAGGATGACGATTTTGCGCCGACCTATATCCTGTCGGACCCCGACCTGATCGCAACCCATGGCCTGGCGCGCGGCGCCAACGCCGACTTTGCGGTGCGTCTGATGCAAACCGTGGCCCAGGGCCGGCAGGAACTGGTGGTGGACGAGGTGATGCACGGATTTGCCATGGAACCCAGCCTCGCGCGCGCCATGTTCTCGAGCCCGTTTGTCTATGCCACGCTCGCGGTGCTGTTGGCTCTTGTGATGTTCCTGCTGGCTCTGACCCGCCGGTTCGGTGCGCCGTGGCGCGACCAGGATGCCACCCACGATTCCAAGGCCGTCTTCATCGGCAATGCCGCCCGCATCCTCACCCTTGCCGGCAAGGAACAGGAAGCGCTGATACGGCTGATGGACGATACGGCGGTCACCGTTGCGCGGCAGCTTAATGCGCCGACGGACCTGCCGCTCAACCGCCTGCACGGCTGGCTTGATACCATGAGCCACAAGCGCGCTATTGCGCCCGATTTCACCACATTGCGCCGGCGGGTCGTTCGCATCAGCGAAGACGACGACACACGCGCGCGCCGCCTGCTCATACTCGCAAATCAATTCAATACCTGGAAACGGGAGATCCTGAATGAACCCAAGTGACATCAAGGCCGTGGCCACGGACCTGAGGCAGAATATCGGCAAGGTCATTGTCGGGCAGGACGAGGCGGTCGACCTCTTGCTGATCTGCCTTCTGTCGGAAGGCCATATCCTGTTCGAAGGCGTGCCGGGTGTTGCCAAGACCCTGCTGGCACAAACCTTCGCAGCCAGTCTTGATCTCCGTTTCGGCAGAATCCAGTTCACACCGGACCTGATGCCGGGCGATGTGCTGGGCACCAACATCTACCGGTTCGAAACCAGCGA
This sequence comes from Alphaproteobacteria bacterium, assembly GCA_006226495.1. GTDB lineage: Bacteria > Pseudomonadota > Alphaproteobacteria > Sphingomonadales > Kordiimonadaceae > Kordiimonas. The sequence goes on along the minus strand of SBGU01000029.1, from coordinate 122,219 downwards.
ATTTGTGCTGACCAAGGGGCCGGTTTTCACCGACCTTCTGCTGGCGGACGAAGTGAACCGCACGCCGCCCAAAACCCAGGCGGCGCTTTTGCAGGCCATGCATGAACGCGAGGTCACGATCGACGGCAGCAACTACAGCCTTGGTGCCGGCTTCATGGTGATCGCGACCCAGAACCCCATCGAACAGCAGGGCACCTATCCGCTGCCGGAAGCCCAGCTCGACCGTTTCCTGTTCCAGCATATCCTGGACTATCCGGACCGGGATGAAGAACGCCGCATCCTTGGGCTGCACGGTCACCGGGCAACCATGCCGACAGTTTCGGCCATGGGTATTTCTGCCGTGCTGAACCTTGAAAAACTGCAGGCCATGCGTACCGCCATTGCCGACATGCCGGTGGCGGACGAGCTTCTGGATTATATCGTCGACCTGGTGCGCGGAACGCGGGACCACCCGTCCGTGCGGGTGGGCGCGTCGCCGCGCTGCGGTGCCATGATGGCCCGCGCGGCCCGCGCCTCGGCAGCGCTGGATGGCCGCAACTATGTCATCCCCGACGATATCAAACGCATCGCCCTGCCCGCACTCAGGCACCGGCTTGTGCTCAGCCCCTCGGCCGAAATCGAGGGCATCAAGGCGGGCGACGTGGTCCAGCAACTGTTGCAGCAGATCGAGGCGCCGCGCTGATGCGGCCGAGCCTCAGGGCATTCTGGCTGGTACTGGTTGCGGTACCCATGGCCCTGTTGCTGCTGGCGTTCGACAGCAGCGCGGTGTCCCTGACCCTCTATTATCTTCTGCTGGTGGCTTTCCTGGTCCTTCTGGATCTGGCGGCCTGTCCGCCCGCGCGCCGGCTCGATTTTGCGATCGAGGAACCGGCACGGCTTTTTATCGGCGACCGGGGCAGCCTGAAGGTCAGTGCGGCACGGAAAAACGGTGCCGTCCTGTCGCCCGTCGATGTGGCGATTGAAGTGAATGATATCCTCGACCTTTCCGCCCAGGACCCGGTCACCATCCCGGAAGGCGCGGTCAGCGCGGAGATCGAGCTCAGGCCCCACAGCCGGGGTATCGCCACCATCGACAGGGTCTGGTTTCGCTGGTCGGGCCCCATGGGCCTTGTGTGCCGGCAGGTTGTGGAGGCACCGGCGCTCCGTATCCCCGTGGTGCCGAACCTGCAACTGGTGGCCCAGGCCGCGAACGACCTGGTAGGCGCCGCAGCGGAGGATATTGGCCAGCGCGCCAGCCCGCTCAGGGGTGAAGGCTCGGAATTCACGGCCTTGCGCGACTATGTACCCGGCATGGACCCGCGCACGGTCGACTGGAAACGATCCGCCCGCTACCGGGGCCTGCTGGTCAAGGAATTCGAGACCGAGCGCAACCACCAGGTCATCCTTGCCTACGACACCGGCCATCTGATGAAAGAACGCCTCTCGGGCATCACCCGGCTCGACCATATGGTCAATGCCGGCCTCGTGCTCGCGCACGCCGCCCTCAGGGGCGGTGACCGTGTTGGCCTGTTTTCCTTCGACGCGCAGGTGCGCACCATGGTCAAGCCACTGTCCGGCATGGCGGCCTATGGCCATCTGCAGCACTATCTCGCCGGGCTCGAATGCGCGGACAGCGAAACCAACTATACCCTGGCCATGACCCGGCTGGCGGAACAACTGACCCGCCGCACGCTTGTGATCCTGTTTACCGATTTTGTCGACACCACGACATCCGAACTGATGCACGAAAACCTGAGCCGGCTGGCTGTTCATCATTTTGTGGTGTTCGTGGCGCTTGAGGACCCGTACCTGAACCGCGAGGCCGCGCACGAGCCCGAAACGGTGAAGGACATCGCCAAGGCCGCCATGGCCAGCGAACTGTTGAAAGAACGGCGCCTCCTGTTCAACCGGCTGCGGCGGCAGGGCATCCTGTGCATCGAGCCCGGGGCCGCGCACCTTGTTGGCCAGGTGCTGCGCCAGTACCGCACCATCATCAACCGGGAGCTGGTGTAATGGCGACACCGGGTACAAAAAGTTACCAGTTCCGCATGGAGCGGCAGGAAGGCTGGCTGCAGCTTGAGGATTATGTACGCCGGGCTGAAAAGGACGGCATCGCCGCCCTGTCTGCGCGCGAGGTGTTCGAGCTGCCGCACCTTTACAGGGGGGCGCTTTCAAGCCTCAGTGTCGCGCGGTCCATCTCGCTCGACCGCAATGTGGTGGACTATCTCGAAAACCTGACCGCGCGTGCCTATTTCCTGCTGTATGGCCACCAGCGGCCGGCGGGGCAGGCTTTCATGCGCCTGCTCGCACGCTCGGTGCCCGATGCGGTACGGTCGATCAGCCGCGAGTTTCTGATCATCACGGCGGTATTCCTCATTGGCCTGTTTGCCGCCTTTTTCCTCGTGCTTGAGAATCCCGACTGGTATTTCACCTTCATCGACCAGTCCATGGCGCAGGGGCGGCAACCCGGCGCCAGTGTCGAGGACCTGCGCGAACCCCTCTATGCCGTCAAGGATGTCGGCGACGGGCTGGATGTGTTTGCGACCCAGCTTTTCACCCACAATGCCCAGGTGGGGCTTATGGCCTTTGCGCTCGGTTTTGCGCTTGGCATCCCGACCCTGTGGCTGGTGTTTGCCAATGGCAGCACCCTGGGCGCGTTCCTGGCGCTCTATTATTCCAAGGGCCTGCTGTTCGAAATCGGGGGCTGGCTGATCATCCATGGCTCGACCGAAATTCTGGCGATCCTGCTGTGTGGTGCGGCGGGGCTTGCGATCGCGCGGCACTATATTTTCCCGGGCAGGATGAGCCGCCTGCAGGCGCTGGCGGTGCATGGTCGCAAGGCCGCGTTGGTGGCCTTCGGCTGCCTCCTGATGTTCCTGCTGGCGGGCCTTCTGGAAGGTTTCGGGCGGCAGCAGATTGTCAGCGACGGCCTGCGCTACGGCATTGGCATTTTCATGCTGGGCCTGTGGACACTCTATTACCTGCGGGCCGGACGCGGACCCGAGGAGGATGAAGCATGAGCGCGGCGGCCAAAAACCGGCGGCCGGCGCGCATCCGCAAGATCCGCGAGATAGCGACACCCGAAGGTGTGTCCCTGAAGGTAGAACTGGCCGACCGGGGCGACAGGGCAGGGGCGCTTATCATTGACCTTGTCATCCTGCTGCTCGGTATGATCGGGGCCGTGGTGGCCATCTTTTTTATCACCGGCAGTGTCGGCCTCGACAGGCTCGGGCTTATCATTGTGCTCTTGTCGATGTTCCTGTTCCGGAACTTCTATTTCATGTTCTTCGAGCTCAGGTGGCAGGGTCAGACGCCGGGCAAGCGCAAGCTGGGTATCAAGGTGATCGACCGTTTCGGCCAGCCATTGACATCCGAGGCGATTTTCGCCCGCAACATGATGCGCGAGGTGGAGATTTTCATCCCGCTGGGCATTGTCTTTTCAGGCGGTGCCACGGGTGTCAGCGGGCTCATGCAGTTGTTTTCCTTCATCTGGGCGGGCGCCCTTGTGTGCCTGCCCTTCTTCAACCGCGACAACCTGCGCGCGGGCGATCTGATCGCCGGCACGCTTGTGGTGCGCCAGCCCGCGACCGGCCTTGCCCGCGACATGCTGGAAAGCGGGGAAAAACTGCAGGCGAGCGGCGATGGCCAGTACAGCTTCACCACCGAACAGCTCAGGGTCTACGGCATCTATGAATTGCAGATGCTGGAGGAACTGTTGCGCAATGTTTCGCCGGAAGGCGGCATGAAACGGCTGACCGCCGGCAAGGCCATCGTGCGCAAGATAAAATGGCCGGACCCGGTGCATGAAGGCCAGATGGATGCGTTTCTGCAGGCCTATTATCATGCGCTCAGGAAACATCTGGAAGGCGGCCTTCTGATGGGCAAACGCAAGGAAAACAAGTTCGACGGCCCACCGCCTGTGGCCTGATACGGCCGGGGCAGGGCTTACTCGAAAACCTGTTCGATTTCAGCGTGGCTGTCGCCAGACCAGGCGGCCTGCAGGTGCTGGTACAGGCTGGCGCTGAAGGCGGTTGCCACCACGGCGGTGGTGGCGCTCATGCCAAAGGTGCCGATGGCGTACCAGAAGGGTTCCGGGTCCGGAATCTGGTACCAGAGCAGTTCCTCGAGGACCAGATAGGGCACCATGTAAAGGAGCGCCAGTGCCAGCGCCCGCCAGAAATTGCCCCTGATCATCTGTCCACTGCGCTTGAGCGCCGCCAGCGGCCCGCGCCGGTCCGCCACGATCACGGGCATGACAACCATGGTAAAACCGACAACTATGAAATAGGGCACGACCAGGAGAATCATGCCGATGCCCGCGGCGATGGTCAGCACAATTTCGGCCACCAGGATCGGCAGGCAATATTTGAGACTTTGGCGCAGGGTGTCGCCAACAGACAGCGGCGTGCCGTCCAGTAGCGCTAGGTTGCCGGTGGTGCAGAAGGTGCCGACAGCACCCCACAGCACGGCTGGCGCCAGCACCGAATAGACCCAGTATCCGATGGATTCCGCGTCGGTCAGGACCGACAGTCCGCCGTTAAGAAGCGCGATCAGGCCAATCAGCGGCAGCATCAGCAGAAGGCCCGCCGCCAGTTGCTGCACAAACAGGTGCCGGATCAGGTACCAGGCATCCGCGAGGACTGCCCCCAGGTGTACCGCGCCTGCCTCCGGCACCTTTGTCATGCAAAGGTCTCGGCGATCCGGTCGTCCGGGATGCCTTCGCGAATTTCGCGCAGTTCCAGATAGACGGCGGCGACCAATGCACCGCTGAACGCGGTCGACAAGCCCGATTCGATCAGGAACAGGCCTGCTTCGATGAAAGGTGACGAACCGCCGGTCACGATGGCATTGCCGATCAGGCTCATGACCATCGACAGTACGCCGGTTACAAGGCCGCCCACGACGCTGGTCCAGAAAATCGGCCAGCGATAGCTGTCGGTCAGTTCAATACTGCGCCGCAGGGCAGCGACGGGCCCCTGTCCCTCCTCAATGATGGTCGGGATGGTCACGAACAGCATGACGCTAAAAATGATGCCGGGGATCAAAAGCAGCGCATATCCGATGATGATGATGACAGCGGACATCAGCGACGCGGCCAGGACCGCCGGCAGTGTATTCACGGCACCACCCAGCATGGCCCCGGGACCCGCGTCATGACCGGCATGGCTCTGGATCGCACCATGCACGATGGCGCCATAGGCGATATAGGTGAACAGCATGGTGGCAAATATGCTGGAGCCGATGCCTGCCCATCCGGCGCCGAATACGCCGAGAATTTCGGTATGTTCCGGGCTCGCGACCGCAGCCATCCAGAGCGCGAGCGGCAAAAACGCCAGCATGCCGATCAGGACAAAACTGCCAAAATTCCCGAACAACAACTGAAACGCTGTTCCCAGTGTTCCGCCGATCTGAAAATCGCGCATGGCGCTTCCCCCTGTGTGCTGTGCGGGTATCGACGGCTGATACAATGCGTTGGACTTGACTTGTTTCATGGTGCTTCCGTGAGGTGGGAAGCCCCGGCCGATGCGGGCCGGGGCGGCAGGAACCTATTCGAAGACTTTGGCGATCTCGTCGACGCCGGTGCCTTCCTTGGCGGCCCGCAGGCCCGTATAGATGGATGCAACGCAACAGGCGTTCAGACCATAGAACAGTGCGCCTGACACCACGGCGACGATCAGCAATACCGTCTGCTGGGCACCCGAAGCACCGGCGATGCCGGCAATGAGGCCGCCTGCGAACGTCAGGACAATGTCAATAAGCCAGGCCACGATCATGACCACGATATAGGAGCCGAAAACCGACCATTTGTACCCCTTGGTCAGGCTTGCGCTGCGTTCCATGGCGTCAAACGGGCCTTTGCCTTCTGCCACGATGACCGGGATGGTGATGCTCATCATCAGCCAGATGATGATGCCGGGGATCAGGAGCAGCAGGCTGCCGATACCGACAGCGATGCCGATGATGATGGAGGCGATGATGACCGAAACGATCGAGCCCATGCCGACACGCAGCATGGCACCCAGCGGCGCCCTGCGCCCGGCCTGGAATTCGATGGCACCGTAGGTAATGGCCGCCTGGATAGCCATCGAGAGGACGACCATGCCGAGAATATAGCCGACGAACAGCGGCACCGAAGGCAAAGCGCCATTGCTGCCAAGGCCGCCTTCAACCGCGGCGGAAAAGCTGCCGGTGAACAGCATCATCACCAGGCCGAATACCACATAGAACAGGATGCCAAGCAGCACGATCTTGAAAAAATTGCCAAACAATGTGCTGAAAGTCTGCGACAGTACGTCACCCACGCGGAATTCGGGCAGTACCTGCCCCGCGTTCATATCGCTCATGAAATATCCCCCAATTTTATGTTCCGACCGCGACCAGCAGGTTGGCCGGTACTCGGAAAAATCAGTTTAGACAACGTATGGTTACAGTCAATGGCGCCGTTTTGACCGTCTCCGTGTGTGGCCGGATTCGGGCATCTTTACGGTCCCTTTATGTCAGGTGGCGGCTCCCCAATCGAAAACTCATGCCCGAGGCGGCACCCTTCGGAAGAAAAGGAGAGTGTCATGAGTGCAACAACGGCCCGTTACGGAAAGGGAAATGAATTCGACGCATTTGCCGTAAGCCTGCACCAGTGCCTCAAGCGGAACCAGCGGGCGCTGGAGGCCGAAGGCATGGTTGCGGAACTTGGCGCCCTGGTGCGCTGGACCGACCGGGTCTATGCCGGCTCGATGACCGCGCTTGACGCGCTGGAGAAATACGGCCCCGAAAGCCTGGACAACCTGCGCAACCGCATCGAACTTGCGCTTCGCGAACAGCAGCGCGCCGCCGATGAATTCCCGGAGGCACTGGATCAGGAAGAATCGATCCAGCACCGGTATGCCCGTGCGCTCCGCGATGTCTCTGATGCACTCGAACGCCTTATCGAGGCATCCGACAGCCATGAATTTCCCGAGGCCAAGGCGCCCACGCCTGCGCCGCTGGATGCAAAACCCAACAGCAACAAAGGAGAAGAAACGATGAAGATCGTAACCCCTGAAGCCGATGGTCAACAGGCCGAAGCCCCGCTTGATGCCAAAAGCCAGGCGCTGGTGGCTGATGCGCTGGCGCGGCTCCTGGCGTCGACCTATTCGCTGTATGTGAAGTCGCTCTTCTACCACTGGAACGTGACCGGCCCGCAATTCATCGGCCTGCATGCCCTTTTCGAGGAGCATTACCAGAATCTGCACGAAGCCGGCGACGAACTGGCGGAACGTATCCGGGCCCTGGGCCATTTCACGCCGGGCACCCTGCAGGCCTTCGCAGCGCTGTCGGTTGTAAAAGACGATGAACGCCTGCCCGAGGACGCCAAGGGCATGATCAAGAACCTGCGGGCCGCGCATGAACTGTGCACCAAGGAGGCCCGCCGCGTGTTCGAGATCGCCGAAGACGCCGGTGATGATGTAACTGCCGATATCGTGGTTGCCCGCAGGCAATTCCATGACAAGGCGGTCTGGATGCTCGGTGCATCGCTTTGATCATGAACCCGGTTCTTCCATCCGGCAACAGTGGCTCCGGCGCGGGTGTTTTGGTCCCGGGCTGGAGCCCGGTCGCCGGTCGTGCTAAAGCAGTGGACATGAGGCAAGGTGATATGGCGTTCGACATTCTGGTCTGTATTGACGGCCACCCCAAAAGCCACCTGCTCGTGGAAGCCGGTCTGAACCGCGCCCGCGAGACAGGCCTTTCCTGGTGTGTGCTGTATATCGAGCAGCCGCTGGAAAGTGTCGGCAGCACCTCGCGCCGCGAAGCCATGATGCGCCTTCTGGACCGCGCGCGCGACGAAGGTGCGCTGATTGCCCATCTGGAAGAACCCGACAGCGGCAAAGCGACGCTTGATTATATCCGCGGTTGTTTCGCCGGTGGCGAACCCGTGGGCCATATCATCGTCGGCCAGCATTCGGACACCGGCCTTGCCGGCATTCTCGACCGGCCGCTCGCTGAAAAGATCGCCCGCCGGTATGGTCGTTCCGCACAGGTCACCATCGTGCCGCTTGAAGGCCATGTGGTGAAACCGACCTTGCTGGAGCGCCTGCGCCTTGGCCCCATTACCTGGATGACCTTCGTTGCCCCCGTGCTGGCAGTTTTCTGTGCTGTGATGGCGGCAGAGGCGCTGAAGGCTTCCATGCCCCTGATTCTATACAAGATCAACAACCACAATATCTCGCTGATCTTCCTGCTGGCGTGTGTGATCGTCGCGCTCAGGCAGGGCATCGTGGCGGCGCTGGTTGCGTCGGTGCTGAGTTCACTGGTGATCAACTATGCCTATGTGATCCCGATCTACCGCTTCAACATCGGCAGCCTGACCGACATCATCAATATCGCAATCTTCCTGATCGCAGCCATCACCGTGTCCGTGCTTGGCGGCCATGTGCGGGCCAGCGCAGAGGGCGCGCGCGGGCGCGAACAGCGCAGCCGCGCCCTGTATGACATTGCCCGCCTGACAGCGGACGCCGACAATGTCCACCAGGCGCTGGAAATCCTGGATCGGGAGCTCAGCCGCCTGTTCGGCATGGATATCGGCTTTTTCCTGGCCGTCGATGCGGAAGGCAGCAGTTTCGAAAAATACCCGGCCGGCCTCGTGCTGCCGGACAAGGACCGCACCGCGCTCGAAAAATGTTGGGCGGAAAACCGGGGCACCGGCTATGGCACCCTGTTCGGGTTCGGCACGTCCTGGCGCTTCGAACCCATGACCACGGCGGATCGCCATTATGGTGCCTTCGGCGTACATGTGCCGCTCCGCTTCCGGCTGGACCCGGCCTTTGCCAAACTGATGGCCGGTGTGGCCGACCAGGTGGCGGCAACCCTCGAACGTATCACGCTTGCGAACGAGATGAGTGAAAGCCGCTTTCGCGAGGAACGGGAAAAACTGCGGTCCATGCTGCTGTCCAGCGTGTCGCACGACCTGAAGACACCATTGGCCTCGATCATCGGCAGCCTGAGCGTGTTGCACAGCCTGCGCATGGCGGAGCGGCTGACGCCGGAACAGGCCAGGACCCTCACGGAAACCGCGCTCGAGGAAGCGCAGCGGCTGGACAGTTTCATCACCAATATCCTGTCCATGACCCGCATCGAAAGCGGCGCAGTCGAATTCGCCATCCAGGCACAGGACCCCGAGGAACCGCTGGGCCGGGTGCGCAAGACCATGAAAACCCGCCTGAAGGGTCGGGAAGTCAATGTCAGCAACGAAGCGAATGGCCGCCTCGTCCATATGGACAGCCTGATGACCGGGCAGGTGCTGCAGAATGTCATCGACAATGCGGTGAAATATTCGCCGGACAGGACGCCGATCGATATTCGCCTCGTCGCAGCAGAAGGGTTTTTCGAGTATCGGATTCGGGACCATGGACCCGGTATTCCGGACGACAAGCTTGACCGGGTGTTTGACAAATATGAACGCCTGAACAAGAGCGACAGCCAGGTGGCCGGCACCGGGCTCGGGCTCGCGATCGCCAAATCGGTGATGCAGGCCCAGGGCGGCGACATCATTGTTACCAACCATCCGGATGGCGGCGCCGAGTTTGTGTTAATCTTCCCCCTGGCCGATGGGTACGCGACATCAGGGGCAGACACAGGAGGTAACCCATGAACTTCCTCAACGACAAAACCGTACTTGCCATTGACGATGCACCGGCGATCCGCACCTTCCTCAGGATATCCCTGACCATCAGGGGCGCGGAATTCTATGAGGCGGCAACAGCCCGCGAAGGGCTGGACCTGTGCCGCACCCGGACACCGGATGTGGTTGTGCTCGACCTCGGCCTGCCGGACGAGGACGGGCTCGAGATCCTACCCCGTATAAAGGCGGCACGGGCGGACAATCCGCCCATCGTGGTGGTGCTGACCGTGCGGGACGATCGCCGCACGCGCGAGGTTGCCACCGAACGTGGCGCCGACGCCTTCCTCACCAAACCGTTTGAATTTGACGAACTGGTGGATGTCATCCGCGAACGCCTGCATTAGGCCGCTTGGCACAGCCAGTTCCGGTTGCAAGGAAACCGCCGGTTCCCCACGGGAGCCGGCGTTTTTTTGCCGGGGCCAGGCGCTTTTATCGGATTTTTATGCCCTGCACCGGCACCCGAATTGTTCCTTTAGGCTCGTGCGGGCACTCTCGGGGCATGGACATTCCGGGAACGGCACCACCGCCATGACCCGAATGCCAGAAACTGGAGTTGTATAGGACCTAACCCGAAAGGAGACCATCATGGCTACCGCCCAGCAGGAAATCAAAGCCCTGAAAAAGGACCTGGCAGACCTCAAGGATATCCTGGCCGAACGTGTCCAGGAAGAACTGCCGAACGGCACCGCCAAGAACGGCATGCCGAGCATGGATGATATCAAGGCCCGCGCCCGCCACGCCGGCGTGAAAGCCCGCAAGTACCTGCGCCAGAAGCAGGTCCAGGCCCGCGACGCCAGGGATGCGACGGAAAAGGCCATCCAGGAACGTCCGTTCACGGCCACGGCGGCCGCCTTCGCTGGTGGCGCGATCGTCGCGGCGCTTCTGGCCCGCCGCCACTAGAAGGCGCGGCCGATGTTCGAGGCCATTCTTAAAATGCTTTGGGTGCAGACTGCGTCGTCGCAGTCTGCGCTCGAGCGTCCGATCAACCAGGCCCGTTACGGGCTTCTGGGGGCCATTGTCGCCGGTCCGGTCATTGCGGCCGGCATCCTTGCGCTTGGTGGCGCCGGTTATTTCTGGATGCTGTCGCTGGGCCTCAGCCCCGCGTTGGCGCTTCTGGTGCTGGCGGCACTTCTGATTGCCGCCGGGTCGGTCGCCTGGGGCTTTTTCATGCGTCGGGGCGAGGCCGCATCGCCGCCGCCTCCCATGGTGCAGGAAACCAGTGCCAGTCCGGCAGAATCATTGTTTCAGGACCTGGGTACCCTGGCCCTTGTGGTTGCCCGTCAGGCGGTTGAAGGCTTCACCGAAGGCCTGGCCGCCCGCGAAACGGAATCCCGTCCTGCAGATGCCAGGGACAGCCAGGATATCGACCGGGCAGAGGCGCTGCATGATACCGGCGTCATGCGCGGCAACGGCAGCGCGGCCCATCATTAGGACCTTGTGCCGCCAGACAAAACCCGATACCGGAGCCGCTTTTGCGGCTCTTTTTTTTACGCCCGGTTCGGCGCAATCCGTGTTTTCCGGTCGCGCGGTGCGGCGGCGGTACCGGCCTTCAGGGGCCGAAATTGCATCCTTATGACTTCTTTATTTGTTGGCGTGTCGCCCGTATCGCGCTTTTACGGCGCATGCGCCATCTTGGGGTCGTTGGCAATTCCCCAAAGACCAACCCTCGCTGTGAAGCGGTTCGTGCTTATCCTCCCCCCGAATACTTCCCCTGGGCACGAACCGCTTCTTTTTTTCTTTGGATACCCGACACCAGGCCCGGCATGTTGCCAGCACACTCAGGGCTGGCGGCCTGGCGCGTTTTCATCGTCTTTTGTGGCCTTATGGCAAATTTATATCCATCCGCTGCACCGCCAATCGACCCTTGATGCCCCCCTCCATACCCTGAAGTCTGTCCCATTAACCGACCTATGGAGGATAAAATGCGCACTCTGGCCCTCGTACTTGTTTCGCTCATGGCGCTTCTGGCGACCAGCGCCTGCAACACCATTCACGGCGCAGGCGAGGATATCGAATCCGTCGGCGACACCATCGCGGATGAAGCGAAGGATTAACGGGGCGGCCTCACCCGGCGCCCCTCACGACGATCATCGAGCATGATCAAGGAGACCTGAAATGCGGACCACCGTTTTCATGATTGCAACAGCGCTTTCGGCCACGCTTGCCTTGCCGGGCGCAGTTGCGGCGGATAAAACCGCGACGGCTGAACTGTCGGCATCCGAGCTGATGAAAAGTGATTTCTCGCGCGAGAAGCAGGCGATCCTGACCTCTCTTTTTGATGCACAGATGAGCCTGCAGCAGGGCGCCAGGACAGACGCCGAACGCCATATCAACAAGGCTTTCGAAACGTTGGAGAAAGCCACGCTGGCGGGCGCGCCGGACGAGGACCTGGCCATGATCGCACCCGTGAAGGTGGCAGAACTCAAATATGGCAGTGCGCTGATGCCCAAGGTGATCTATGTGCCGCTGGGCGACGGTGACCTGACGATTGACGGCCTGGCCGACACGCTGCGCATCAAGGGTATCGAACGCGGTGATGTCGAAGATGCCGAAGTGCGCTATGTGCGCCTGAAGCTGGACGACGACAAGCTGATCCATGACCTGAACGAAACCCGTGAGGAACTGACCGATAACGACCTCACAGGGGCCCGCGCCCAACTGCTGGACGCCCAGAAGTCCATGATTGTCGACTATGACGGCGAAGAACCGCCTGAGACAGTGGCGCGGGACCATATCACCCTCACCCGCTTCATGCTGAAGGCGAACGAATATGAAGGGGCCCGCGAGGCGCTCGATGTGGCCGAGGCCGCACTCGTCAAGCTGGGCGGCGACAAGGATGTGGTCGGCCGGAGCGCCCCGAGCGTCGAGGAAATCCAGGCGCAGGCCGACGAACTGGCCGAGCTGATTTCCCGTCGCGACCCGACGCTTGCCGACAAGATCGACAAGCAGCTCGAGGCTTGGTGGAAGTCGCTGAGCTAAGGGAGCCAAGGCCGGGCAAGGGAGCCCACGGGACCAGGTCCCGGGCTCCCTTTCCTGTGCCGGCTATAGCGCTTGGACGACATATGTTGACGACACGCCTGCGCGCATTGGATAAGTTGCATCAAAGGTCGGCATTTTTCCTTGCCGAAGGGGGATAGCGTTTCATGAAACAGAAAAAAAGCACGATCCTGGTTGTGGACGACGAACCGCAGATCAGGAAGCTCCTGAAAATCTCGCTCGAAGCCTATGGCATGAAGGCAGAAGAAGCGGAAAAGGGCGGCGAGGCCGTGCGCCTGAGCGCATCTTTGAAGCCGGACCTGATCCTTTTGGACCTGGGCCTGCCGGACATGGACGGCAAGGAAGTGATTGAAAGCGTGCGCGGCTGGTCGCAGGTGCCGATCATCGTCTGCTCGGCCCGCGGCGACGACAAGGAAATGATCGAGGCCTTCGACAAGGGCGCGGACGATTATGTCACCAAACCCTTCAATCCGGATGTGCTCATTGCCCGTGTGACCGCGAACCTTCGCAAGGCCGCGACCCAGGAAGCGGGCGAGCCAGAGCTGGTCAACGGCCGGGTCAGGATGGACCTGGTGCGCCACGAAGTGCTGATCGATGGCAAAAAGGTCGATTTCACGCCCAAGGAATATGACCTGCTGCGCTATTTCCTGGTGCACCGGGGCAAGATGCTGACCCACCGGCAGATCCTGCATGAAGTGTGGGGGCCGGCGCATGGCGACGACATGCAATATCTGCGCGTCTATGTCAGCCAGGTGCGGGAGAAGGTGGAACCCGATCCATCGAGCCCCGACTATATCATCACCGAACCGGGCATCGGCTACCGCATGGAAGTGGCCCAGGCCTGAAGCCAGAAGCAAAAGCCGGCATCTTTATGCCGGCTTTATCATTTGAAGCGCCATCCAGATCGAGATTTCATTCCGGCTTGCCTAGCTTGGAAACCGTAACAGCAACGGCTCCAACAACAGGAGGTTGGAAATGATGAAATCGATTTATGCTCTGCCGCTTGTGGCCATGCTGGCTGCCTGCGCATCGTCGAGCCCGGCCCACTATATGGCGGCCGATGAACCGGGCGACTATGGCTATTATGAAAGCGCCCTCGAGCAGGACCGCTACCGCGTAGCCTACAAGGCCCGTGGTGCAAAGACCGAAGAGGCCAAGGATTATGCCATGCTGCGTGCGGCTGAACTGACCCTGCAGCACGGTTATGACTGGTTCGAGGTTGTCGACCGCGAAACCGAACAGAAGCGGGACGCCAGCCATACCCATGTGGAAACCGCCATGCGGGTTGGCGCCGAAACCTACCGCGAATGTGGTGTGCTGACCTGCCGCACGGTGACCCGCCCGGCCTATGTGGACCCGACCTGGGTTGAGACGCGCCACTACGAACCGGGTTCGACCGTCACCTTTGTCGAGATCAAGATGGGTGAGGGCCCGCAGCCGAACGGCGGCAACATCTATGACGCCCGCACCATCTCGAACACCATCCGCGACCGCCTGTCGTAAGACGTGCGATACCGGAAAAGCCGAAAGGCCGGAGGCAACCGCTTCCGGCCTTTTTTTATCATTTCGGCAAAGGCTGTAGCAGGGGCGCGGCGTAAGATAGGAACCGACGTCCAATCCCAAATTGACGCGGTCATGTGGACTGCTCCCTCCCTGGAGCAGAAGCAGGGGACGGGCCACCTTCCATCCCAACCACCCAATGGTCCGTCCCCGGCAGCCCCTTTATCGGGGTGCCGGTCGGGTTCATTTGAATGGCTGGAAAACCTGGAAAATCAGGCGGTGCCGCCTCGGGCTTCCTCGGGCGTGAAATCCCAGGTCTTGTTGCAGAACTGGCAATTGACACCGATGTTGCCGTCAACGGTCATATGCTCGATATCATCGTCCGAAAACTGGCTGAGCACGGTCAAGAGGCGGGCGCGGTCGCAGCGACAGCCTTTGGCCAGATGGGCAGCTTCGAACACACGAACACCGTCCTCGTTGAACAGCCGGTACAGAAGCTGGTCCAGGTCCAGTTGCGGATCAAGCATTTCCTCGGGCTTCACGCTCAGCATCAGGGCCGAGGCGCGGTTCCAGTGTTCTTCGGTCTCGCGGTCCAGGATACGCTCGCGCCCGGTTTCACCGCGCGCCAGGTGCTGCACCATGATGCCGCCCGCGCGCCAGTGGCCGGTCACGGGGTCGCGGTCGCAGCTCAGGCGCATGGCCGTGGGTGTCTGTTCCGAATTCAGGAAATAATTGCGCGCCACATCCGACAGGGTTTCGCCCTTGAGGTCGACAATGCCCTGGTAGCGTTCCATGTCCTGGCCCTGGTCGATGGTCAGCGCCAGATAACCGCTTTTGCTGCCGATCATGCCGTGGAAGCTCGGATTCTTGCCATAGGTGGAAAGCTTGTCATGGTCGATGTCCGCATAACCGCGCAGATAGCCCGTACCGTCCGCCTTCAGTTCGAAGTCGGCCACCAGCATGGGAATCGGCCCGCCGGATTTGGTCTGGATCGTGATGATGCCCTCGAACTTCAGGATCGACCCCAGAAGGGCGGCAAGCGCCAGCAGTTCGCCCAGGATGCGGGCGACCGGTTCGGGGTAATTGTGCGCGCTCAGCACCTGGTCCGCCACGGTACCCAGACGCACGGCGCGGCCGCGCACGTCCATGCCCTCGATCTGGAACGGACGAACCTCGTTGTCCCGGCTGCCTGCCGGGTCCTTGATGACAATCGGTGCTTCGCTCATGGCTTTGCCTTCACTTGGAACTCAGAACAAAAAATCAGGTCTTGCCCGGACAATCAGATTTTCCCCAGACACCAGGCCAGGATGGCTTTTTGTGCGTGCAAGCGGTTTTCGGCCTCGTCCCATACCACGGACTGGGGTCCGTCGATCACGGCGGCGGTCACTTCCTCGTCCCGGTGGGCGGGCAGGCAGTGCAGGAACAGCGCGTCGGGCTTGGCCAAGGACATCAGATGGCTATTCACCTGGAAAGCTTCAAGGGCTTCCATGCGATCGTCCGTGCGTGTGTCGCCCATCGACACCCAGGTGTCGGTGAAAACGGCATCCGCACCCTTGACCGCGTCCTCGGCCACGTCGGTCACGCTGATCTTGCCGCCTTCCGAACGCGCCCAGTTCAGGATCGCGGTATCGGGCGCCAGGATCTGCGGGCAGCCAAGGGTCAGCGAAAAGCCGAAACGCACGGCAGATTCGATCAGCGACGTGGCGACGTTGTTGCCGTCACCCAGCCAGGCGACATGGCGGCCGGCAATCGGGCCGCGATGTTCTTCATAGGTCATGATGTCGGCCATCAACTGGCACGGGTGCGACCGGTCGGTCAGGGCATTGATGACCGGGATGCTGCCTTCGCGCGCCAATTCGACCACAGCCTTGTGGTCCTTGGCCCGGATCATGATGGCATCGACATAGCGCGCCATCACCCGCGCAGTGTCGGCCACGGTTTCGCCGCGGCCAAGCTGCATGTTGCCGCCCTGCAGCATCAGCGACGAGCCGCCCATCTGCTGCATGCCCATTTCGAAGCTGATGCGTGTGCGGGTCGAGGATTTTTCGAAAATCATCGCCAGCGCATGACCCACCAGCATCGGTTCGGGATCAAGTGCCCCTTTTGGCAAATCCCGTCGTACTGCCTTCCAGCGCTTGGCCGTTTCCAGAATATGGCGGAGCGCGTCGCCCGGAATATCCTTGATGTCGACAAAATGGCGTTGGTTGGAAGGCAAACTCATTTAGGTATTTCCTGTTCTCTGAAAAGTTGGGGGGTTACCCGGTCGGGGTCCCGTTTTTCCGCCAGTCGTCAAAGGCGGCATCGAAAATTTCCATGGCTTCATCGATGTGGCTTTCATCGATGATCAGGGGCGGCAGCATGCGCAGGACCTGGTCGCCGGCAACGGCGGGCAGGAACCCGCGTTCGACAAAGTCGATCACGGCGCTGCGGGTGCCGACATCGGGCATGCGCAGGCCGGCCATCAGGCCGACACCGCGCACTTCCTGGATAAAGTCGCCATGGCGCTGCTGAAGCGCGCCAAGACGCGCCTGCAACAGGTCGCCCATGTCTTTCACGCGCGGCAGGAACTCGGGTTTCAGCATTTCATCCAGGACCGCGTTGCCCACGGCCATGGCCAGCGGGTTGCCGCCATAGGTGCTGCCGTGGGTGCCCACGGTCATGCCGGACGCGGCGTCTTCGGTAGCCAGGCACGCGCCCAGCGGGAAACCGCCGCCGATACCCTTGGCCGCAGTCACGATATCGGGTTTGACGTCCGACCATTCATGCGCGAACAGCTTGCCGGTCCGGCCCATGCCGCACTGGATTTCGTCCAGCACCAGAAGAAGGCCGTTTTCGTCGCACAGGTCCCTGAGCGCCTGCATCTTTTCCTTGCTCAAGGGGCGGATGCCGCCTTCACCCTGGATCGGTTCGACCATGATGCCGCCGGTTTCCGGGCCGATCTTGGCTTTCACCGCTTCGATATCGCCAAAGGGCACAACGTCGAAACCGTCGGGCAGGGGTTCAAAACCCTTGGTCAGCTTTTCCTGGCCTGCGGCGGCAATGCCCGCGAGCGTGCGGCCATGGAAGGCGTTCGACATGGTGATCAGGCGGTATTTGCCCTTCTGGCCTTTGTCATAATGATATTTGCGCACCATCTTGATCGCGCACTCGATCGCCTCGGCGCCCGAGTTGGTGAAGAACATGGTGTCGGCGAACGACGCAGCGGCCAGGCGCTCGGCCAGGCGGTCGCCTTCGGGAATTCGGTATGTATTCGCCACATGCCACAGTTTGCCAGCCTGTTCGCGGACTGCATTCACCAGGGTCGGGTGGCAGTGCCCCAGGCACATGACCCCGATGCCGGAATAGAAATCCAGGTGTTTTTTACCATTCGCATCATAGAGATACATGCCTTCGCCCCGTTCAAAGGCAACAGGGATGCGGGCGTAGGTCGGCAGCAGCGGCGTAATCACAACTTCTCTCCCTCAAGGATCGGTCGGTGAGTGTCAGAAAAACTTTCGGCCGGTGCGTCCCGGCGCACCGGCCAAAATGAGGCCAGAGGATGCCTACGCCCCCTCAATAAGTCAATGCACGGTGGGGGCTTTTTGTCAGGCCTGACGGGTCAGGCCTTCAGCCGGTAGCCGCTTTTGAAGACACGGTAGACCCAGACGGTCAGTACCGCATTGATGGCAAGGGTATAAAGCACGCCCACCAGGATATCGCTGTCGGCCCGGTCGATGAAGCCGTAGCGGAAACCATCGATCAGGTAGAAGAAGGGGTTTGCGTGCGAAACCACCTGCCACGCGGGGGCGAGCCGGTCGATGGAATAGAAGGTGCCGGACAGAAGGCTCAAGGGCGCCACGACAAAGTTGGTGATGGCCGCCGTATGGTCGAACTTCTCGGCCCAGATACCGGTCAGCACGCCAATCAGCGACAGCATGGCGCTGGCGGCGACGGCAAAATAGACCACGGCCCAGATATGGCTGACATGCATGTCCACGCCCGGCATCAACACGAAGGCGAGCCCGACAGACAGGCCAACCACGATACCGCGGGTGACACCGCCCATGACAAAACCGGTGGTCAGTTCGATGGCGGACATCGGCGGCATCAGGGTGTCGACGATATTGCCCTGCACCTTGGAGATGATCAGCGACGAGGAGGTGTTGGCGAAGGCGTTCTGCAGCATGGTCATCACAATCAGGCCCGGCGCCAGGAAGGTGCCGTAGGCCATGCCGGCGATGTTGCGGCCCGAACCGCCAAGCGCCAGCGAGAAGATGATCATGTAGAGAATGGTGGTGATCGCGGGTGATGCCAGGGTCTGGGCCCAGACCTTCATGAACCGCCGGGTTTCCCGCATATAGAGGGTCCAGAGACCCAGCCAGTTGACACGACCGATGCTGCGCGTACCCGGTGCCGGGTACTGGTTTTGTGCCTCTGCCTGCACGCTAAGCTCCTCATTTTCGCTTGGGGAACAACATATGGGGACGTTTGGGGCCTTGGCAAGAGGCCCCTCCGGACGATATAAGCGGGGAAACGCCCCGTGTGCAGTTTAAAACGCGCACGGCGCAGATGAAAAAAAGTAATGCACCAAATAAGGAAAGACCATGGCCTGGACGGACGAGCGCATTGATCAGCTCAAGAAACTTTGGGACGACGGCTTGAGCGCAAGCCAGATCGCAAAAGAACTGGGCGAGGGCGTCACCCGCAACGCCGTGATCGGCAAGGCCCACAGGCTGGGCCTGAAGTCGCGCCCGTCGCCGGTGAAATCCGACAAGGAAAAGAAAGTCGCCGCGCCGAAGAAGCTGGTCAAGAAGGCCGACAAGAAGCTGGTCACGCTTCTCGACCTCACGGACCGCATGTGCAAATGGCCGCTGGGCCACCCGGGTGATGCCGATTTCCATTTCTGTGGCAAACAGTCCGAACCGGGCATGCCTTACTGTGCCGGCCACTGTGCCGAGGCCTACCAGGCCCAGCCGCCGCGCCGCGACCGCCGGCAGACCCCGCGTCCGCCGATCATGTGATTGCCCGAACGGCCCGCCCCTTGGCGGGCCGTTCACATTTGCGCGACCGCACGGATTTGCAGCCCCCGGGCCCTTGAGGCAATCCGGCCAGCCGATAAGATCGTATCAAATCATATATTGCCCGCAGGCCGGCCCAGCCGTTTGCGGGTCACCTTAGGGAGGAACAATCCATGCGTAAACTTGCAGCGGCGGCGACGATGCTGGCTTTAGGTGTAACCCTTGCCGGTCCGGTGCTGGCCCATGGCGACGAGAGCCACGAGAAGCGATTCGCCGAATCCCAGCAGCGCCACGATATCATGCATCGCGGCAAGGAGGCGCTTGGCAAGATTGTGAAGCATATCAAGGGCGAAGGCTCGGAAGACGACGATATCGCCGCGCTGGCGGAAATCATCGCCCAGTCTGCGGCTGAAAGCAAAGCCAGCTTCGAAAAAGACACGCGGGGCATGGCAGGCAAGACCGAGGCGCGCCCTGAAATCTGGGAAAACTGGGAAGATTTTGCCAGCCGTATGGACAGCTTTGCCGCCGATGCCCGCGCCTTCGCCGACACGGCCAAGGCGGGTGGCGACATTGCAGGCGGTCTCGGCAAGCTGACCCGCAACTGCAAAAGCTGCCACGACAAATACAAGGACTAGGCTTCGCCGTCCGATGCGATTTCAGGGAAAAGGGCCGGGGTTCCGGCCCTTTTTTCATGGGGGCGCTAGAGCAACAGCAGCCAGGCCAGTCCGCCAAAGACGGCCATCAGGGCCAGGCCTTTCAGGGTCGGCGCCATTTTGGGGCCGGTGACACCGTCCTCAACCCGCCGGGTGCCGAAAATGATCGGCATCAACAGGTTCACCCGGCGTGTGGCATAGCCGAAAACCGCCAGGATATGGATGCTGACAAGCCCGATCAGCGCATAACCGATGGTCTCGTGCAGTTCGGTGATCACACCCGAAGCATCGCCCGCCGCTTCCGCGAAGGGGCCGGAAAAGATCATGTCATCGCTGGAGAAAAGCCCGAGCAAGGCTTGCAGGAACAGAAGGGCAAGCATGGCGACAACGGACCAGCCGCCTGCCGGGTTGTGGCCCAGCCAGGCATAGGGTTCACCAGGTTTGCGCTTGTGTCGTACATACAGGAGAACGCTGCGCGGCTTTTTGACGAAAGTTTCAAAGCGGGCAGTTTCACTGCCGATGAAACCCCACAGGATGCGCCAGGCCACAAGCGCCAGGATGGTGACGCCGGCATACAGGTGCAGGTCGGCATAGATGCCGAACTTGTCCTGGAACGCGGAATAGACCGAAATGCCGAAGGCTGCGGCCAGCCCCCAATGGAACAGCCGGATCGCGCCGTCCCATATCTTTACCTTTTTCATACCCCCTCCTGATCAGGCCTCCATCAGTTCAAGCGCCGCGGCGACGATGCCGGCAGTATGCGGTACCCATGCGCCCTCGCACGTCCGGGCATAAGGCACAGGCGTGTGGGGCGGGGTCAGGGTAACCGGCGCGACTTTCAACAAGCAAAAGTCGTGCCGGCATATGGTGCTGACCAGCGCGTCGGCGAAGCCGCCAAACGCCGTGCCTTCGTCGACCACCAGCAGCCGTCCGGTTTTCCGGAGGCTGTCGGTGATCAGCTCGATATCGAGAGGCACGATGGTGCGCGGGTCGATAAGGTCCACAAGCACACCTTCAGCCGTCAGGCTGGTGGCTGCGGCTTCAGCCGCCGGCACCATGGCGCCTGTGGCCACGATGGTGATGCTGTCGCCCTCATGTACAAGGCGGCCCTTGCCAAGCGGCACAGGCGGCAGTTTGTCCTGCACCGGCCCGGTACGGCCATACAGGCCCTTGTGTTCGAACATCACCACCGGTTCGTCGGCCATCAGCGCGGCTTTCAACAGCCCGGCGGCATCCGCCGGGGTCGACGGGCAGGCGATATAAAGCCCCGGCACCTGAAGGAGGAGGCCATGAAGCGACTGGCTGTGCATGGCGCCAGAGCCGTCGCCCGCGCCCATGGTGGTGCGGATCACCATCGGCAGTTTAAGCCGCCCGCCAGACAGGAAACGCGCCTTGGCGGCCTGGTTCATGATCTGGTCGAAGGCCACGCCCAGGAAGTCACAGAACATCAGTTCCACCACCGGCTTCAGCCCGGTCATCGCCGCGCCCGTGGCCATGCCGACAAAGGCGGCCTCCGAAATTGGTGTGTCGATGACCCGGCCTTTGCCAAATTCGGCGGCCAGGCCACGGGTCACACCAAACACACCGCCCAGTTCGCTGCCGCCCGCAAGGCCGGCGCCGCCGGCGATATCCTCGCCGATCACCACCACGGTCGGATCGGCTGCCATCAGGTCGAACAGCGCTTCATTGAGCGCGTCGCGGATGCTCATTTCCCTCATGCCGCACCTCCGGCCCGGACGGGCGACAGGCGGGTGGACCAAACCTCAAGCGTTTCGGGTGCCGGTTCGGGCAGGGCGATGGCGCGTTCGACCGCGCCCCGCGCCTGTTCGCGGGCCCGTACCTTGCGCCGGTGGCAGCCTTCCGCCGAATTGCCCTGGCGGATCAGCCAGTCTTCGAACCGGTCCAAGGGGTCGGGCCGGGCTTCGTTCGCGGACCGGTAGGTCTCGGCTTCGCCGTGATAATGGCCGCCCAGTCGCGGCACCGACGCTTCGACGAGCGCGGGCGAACCGGTCTCGCGCACCCAGGCGACCAGCCGTTCGAGCGTGCGTTCCAGCCCCGAAATATCGCCGCCATCCACGGTGCTGGCGGCAAGGCCGAACGCACGGGCGCGGGCAATGGGGCTGATGCCACCGGTAGCATAAAGCGCGCTGGTTGATTGGCCGAAGCCGTTGTTTTCTATGACAAAAAGTACCGGCAGCTTCAGGGAGACCGCCAGGTTCATGGTTTCGAATACGGCACCCTGGTTCGAGGCGCCATCGCCCATCACGGCAACGGCGATACCGCCGGTGCCCAGGGTCTTGGCGCTCAGCGCCGCACCGGCCGCCAGCGGGACCTGGCCGCCGACAATGCCATTGCTGGTCAGGAACCCGCGCTCGGGCGCCAGCAGATGCTGTGTACCGCCAAGCCCTTCGGACAGCCCGCCGGCACGGCCCAGGATTTCCGCTGCCACCTGTTCCGCGTCGGCACCCATCGCGAGCGCGAGCCCGTGGCTGCGGTGCGACCCGGTAACCTGGTCGCGCGGGCCGTCAAGCTGGGCGCACAGCATGGTTTCAAACAGTTCGGCACCCAGGCACAGGTGTACAAGGCCGGGCACTTCGCCGGCATCGGCTGCGGCGGCTATCTCCTGTTCGAAGGCACGGATAAAATGTGCCCTTTCAAACACTTGTTTCAGGTCGTCTGGTGTCATGCATCGGTCCGGTTTGTTGGCGTCGGTCTTCGCTTCTGGGCCTGATTTTTATGCCCCAGCCTAACATTTGGCAGCGGGGATGAAAGAAATAGGTGCAAATTTGTCAGAAATAGGCAATAAGGCGCAGCGCTTTGTCGGGTTTTTATTGACTCCGGGCGTCCTGATCCCCATATCAGAAATCTGATTAATTTGGTATGATTTACGCGGCATCCCGAAGCGGATGCCCCATGAAGGACCAGCGTTCGATGATCCGCCTGACCAATCTAGCAGACTATGCTGTTGTGTTAATGTGCGAAATGTCGCATGCCGACAGCCGCCTGAGCGCGCAGGACCTGGCCGCCGCCACCGGCATTCCGGTGCCGACGGTTGCCAAGATCCTGAATGCCCTCGGTCGGGTCGGGCTTCTGGTGTCGCACCGGGGTCTGAAGGGCGGTTTTGCCCTGGCGAAAAGCCCGGACGAGATTTCCATGGTCGATATCATCGAAGCCATCGACGGCCCGATTTCCCTGACCCACTGTGCCGAAACCGGCACGTCGGACTGTTCCCTGGATGATATCTGCCAGATGCGCCCGCGCTGGCGCATCATCAATGGCGCGGTCAGGTCGGCGCTTGAAGACGTGCGGCTGTCCGCCCTTGTGGCGGCGGGGCCAAACGGTGATTTTGCGCTGGCGCCGCGTGGTGGCCGCAAGATCGAGGCCGCAGAATAAAGCAGAATAAAGCCGCTATCCGGCTTGGACTGAGTAAGTGTTACGGAAGGAGCCGCCATCATGGCTGGTACCGCTGAAGCCCAGAAACAGATTTCCGAAATCACGGGCGACTATAAATACGGTTTTGTCACCGACATCGAATCCGAACGTGCGCCCAAGGGCCTGTCGGAGGAAGTGGTGCGCTTCATCTCGGCCAAGAAGAACGAGCCGGAATGGATGCTGGAATGGCGCCTGAAGGCCTATGCCGCCTGGCAGAAGATGGAAGAACCCGACTGGGCGCGCGTCAGCTATCCCAAGATCGACTATAACGACATCTATTATTATTCCGCGCCCAAGCGGAAAAAGCTCCAGAGCCTCGACGAAGTCGACCCCGAGCTTCTGGCAACCTATGCCAAGCTGGGTATTCCGCTTGAGGAACAGAAGGTACTGGCCGGTGTTGAAGGCGCGCCGCGTGTGGCGGTCGATGCCGTGTTCGATTCGGTATCCGTGGCCACCACGTTCCGCGAGGAACTGAAAAAGGCCGGCGTGATCTTCATGTCGATTTCGGAAGCGATCCGCGAATATCCGGACCTGGTGAAGAAGTATCTGGCGACTGTGGTGCCGGTCCGCGACAATTATTTCGCCGCGCTCAATTGCGCCGTCTTTTCGGACGGCACCTTCGTCTATGTGCCGAAGGGTGTGCGCTGCCCGATGGAGCTGTCCACCTATTTCCGCATCAATGCAGAAAACACCGGCCAGTTCGAACGCACCCTGATTGTGGCCGACGAAGGTTCGTATGTATCCTATCTTGAAGGCTGCACCGCGCCGATGCGCGACGAAAACCAGTTGCATGCCGCCGTGGTGGAACTGGTTGCCCTTGATGACGCGGAAATCAAATATTCGACCGTGCAGAACTGGTACCCGGGCGACAAGAACGGCAAGGGTGGCATCTATAATTTCGTGACCAAACGCGCACTCTGCAAAGGCAAGAACTCGAAGGTAAGCTGGACCCAGGTTGAAACCGGTTCCGCCGTCACCTGGAAATACCCGAGTTGCGTGTTGCAGGGTGAAGGCTCGGTTGGCGAGTTCTATTCGGTCGCGGTGACCAACAATTACCAGCAGGCCGATACCGGCACCAAGATGATCCATATGGGCGCGAACACCCGTTCGACCATCATCTCGAAAGGTATTTCGGCCGGCAAGTCGCAGAACACCTATAGGGGCCTGGTGAAGGTGCTGTCGGGTGCCGACAATGTGCGGAACTACACCCAGTGCGATTCGCTCCTGGTGTCCAGCGAGTGCGGTGCCCACACCGTACCCTATATCGAGGTCCGGAACCCCTCTGCCCAGATCGAGCACGAGGCGACCACCTCCAAGATTTCCGAGGACCAGCTATTCTATTGCCGCAGCCGGGGCCTTGGCGAAGAAGAAGCCGTGGCGATGATCGTGAACGGTTTCTGTAAAGAAGTAATGCAACACCTGCCCATGGAATTTGCCGTCGAGGCCCAGAAGCTTCTGGGTATCTCGCTTGAAGGCAGCGTGGGTTGAGGAACGGACGGAAAAGTATGCTTACGATCAAAGACCTGCATGTTGCCGTGGCCGGCAAGGAAATCATCAAGGGCCTGGACCTCGAGATCAGGCCGGGTGAAGTGCATGCCATCATGGGCCTGAACGGCGCCGGCAAATCCACGCTTGCGAACACCATCGCGGGCCGCGACGATTATGAAGTGACCAACGGCACCATTGAGTTCGAAGGCAAGGACCTTCTGGAGCTTGAACCCCACGAACGTGTGGGCGAAGGCCTGTTCCTCGGGTTCCAGTATCCGGTCGAAATTCCGGGTGTGTCGAACCTGAATTTCCTGCGTACCGCGCTCAACAGCGTGCGCCGTTACCGGGGCCTTGAGGACATGTCGGCTGCCGAATTCATGAAGCTCGTGAAGGTGAAGGCCGCCGCGCTGCAGATGGACCCGGAAATGCTGAAGCGTTTCGTCAATGTCGGCTTCTCGGGTGGCGAGAAAAAGCGCAACGAGATGGTCCAGATGGCGGTTCTGAACCCCAAACTGGCTGTGCTGGATGAAACCGATTCCGGCCTCGATATCGATGCGCTCAAGACCGTGGCCGAAGGCATCAATGCCCAGCGCCGCGACGATACCGCGATCCTGTTGATCACCCACTACCAGCGCCTCCTCTCGTATGTGCAGCCTGATGTGGTGCATGTGATGATCGATGGCCGCATCGTGAAATCGGGTGGCAAGGAACTGGCGCTCGAGCTTGAAGAAAAAGGCTATGCCGACGTCGCCTGATGGCGCAGACGGCCGCACTGGAGCTGACTTTATGGATGACCAGCTTATCACCGGATATGAAGGCCAGGTTGCCGCGCTCAGGGGCACGGTGCCGGGTACCGACGATCTGCGCGCGCAGGCCCTGAAGGATTTTGCGGACAAGGGTTTCCCGACCGCCCGCACCGAAGACTGGCGCTACAGCGACGTGCGCGGTCTGCGCCAGCAGGTGTTCGGCCTCGCGGCCCCCGCAGCCACCGTGCCGGACCTGCCGGAAACCCTGGGTGATGTCGCGGCGCGTTTTGTGTTCGTGAACGGCCGTTATGCGGAAGAGCTTTCCGACCTCGGCGACCTGTGGCAGGCGGTGCAGATCCGCCCGCTCGCCAACCATTTCATGTCGAATGCCGACCGCGTGGCCGAACTGGTGCGCGGCGATGATGGTGTGGCGCTCCTCAACACCGCGCTGTTGCGCGACGGTATCGTGCTGAGCATCCCGGCGGGTGTCGAAATTGACGACCCGATCGAGATTCTGCATGTCATGACCGGCGCCGATGCGGCTGCCGCCCACGTGCGCCATGTCATCGAACTGGGTGAAGGCGCCGTGGCCAATATTGTGGAACGGTTTGTCGGCGACGATACGGCCTATTGGACCAATGCCATGCTGCAGGCCCGTATTGCCGAAAGCGCGAAGCTGACCCATATCCGCCTTCAGGAAGAAGGCGCTGCGGCCATTCATACCGCCAAGGCCTTCGTCAATGTGGATGCCGAAGGGCGTTATGTGGCGGCCAGCCTGTCGACGGGTGGCAGGGTCGCACGTTTTGAAGCCCATGTGCGGCTTCTGGGTGAAGAGGCCGATGCGGTCATTGACGGGGTCGCGCTTGCGGCCACCGGCCAAAGCCACGACATGCGCACCCATGTAAGCCACAAGGTGCCGGCGGCAACCAGCAGCCAGGTGTTCCGCACCATTGCCGACAGCCGGGGCAAGACCTCGTTCGCTGGCAAGGTGACCGTGGACAAGGACGCGCAGAAAACCGACGCGGTGCAAAGCTTCAAGGCGCTGGTGTTCGACAAGACGGCTGAAGCCAATGCCAAACCCGAGCTCGAGATTTTCGCGGACGATGTGAAATGCGGGCACGGCGCCACCGTGGGTGAACTGGATGCCAAGGCGATCTTCTATCTGACGTCCCGCGGGATCGACCCCGCGACCGCGCGCCAGATGCTGGTTGCCGCCTTCACTGCGGCAGCACTTGAGCGCGTGCCGTTCGACGCGGTCAGGGACGCCATGGCGGCCAGGATCGACGCCTGGATGGCGGCACGTGCCGACAAATCGGTCTGAGGGAAGAGTAGAGTACAGAAGGAAGTTGAACAGGCATGAACGATGTAAGCCCCATCAAAGCCGGCCTTGACGTAGCGGCCATTCGCGCGGATTTCCCGATCCTTGCGCAGACCGTTTACGGCAAACCGCTGACCTTTCTCGATACCGCCGCGAGTGCGCAAAAGCCGCGCGCCGTGATCGAGGCCGAGGTCGGGCTTTATGAAGGCTATTATGCCAACATCCACCGGGGTGTGTACAAGTTCAGCCAGGACGCCACCGAAGCCTATGAAGCCACGCGCGAAACGGTGCGCGCTTTCATCGGCGCCCGTAAGGGCAAGGAATGCATCTTTGTGCGCGGCGCCACCGAAGGCATCAACCTGGTGGCCCAGACCTGGGGCCGTAGCAATGTGGCTGCGGGCGACGAGATCATCCTCAGCCATATGGAACACCATTCCAACATCGTGCCCTGGCAGATGCTGGCCGAAGAAAAAGGCGCGGTCATCCGCGTGATCCCGATGCACCAGGACGGTTCGCTGGATATGGATGCCTACGCCGGCCTGTTGAACGAACGCACCAAACTGGTGGCCGTGGCCCATGTGTCCAATTCGATCGGCACCCTCAATCCGGTGGCCGATATCATTCGCATGGCGCATGACGCCGGCGCGATTGCGCTGATTGACGGTTGCCAGGCCGCACCGCACCTCAGGATCGACGTGCAGGCGCTGGATGCCGATTTTTACGCCTTCTCGGCCCACAAGGCCTATGGCCCCACCGGCATCGGTGTGATCTACGGCAAGGAAGCGCTTCTGGACCGCATGCCGCCCTGGCAGGGGGGGGGCGACATGATCTCGACCGTCACCTTCGAGAAAACCACCTATAACGACCTGCCGCACAAGTTCGAGGCCGGTACGCCCAACATTGCGGGTGGTATCGCCATGAAAACCGCGCTCGATTACATCACCAAGCTCGGCCATGAAAACATTGCCGCGCACGAGCATGATCTGCTGGACTATGCCACGCGCCAGCTTTCGGGCTTCAACAGCGTGCGCATCATCGGCACGGCACCTGAAAAGGGCGCGCTGATCAGCTTCACCATGGAACATGCGCACCCGCACGATATCGGCACGATCCTGGACCGCCAGGGTGTCGCGGTGCGCGCCGGCCACCACTGTGCCCAGCCGGTGATGGACTTTTTTGGCGTGCCCGGCACCGTGCGCGCCAGCTTCGGCATCTATAACGACAGGAACGACGTGGACCGCCTGATCGACGGTCTCAAGAAAGTAATGGAAATCTTCGGATGACGGACAAAAGCCAAGATCGCGACATTCTGGACCTGGGCAGCACGGGGGGCGAATTCCCCGCCGCCAACATGCCCAACCGCCCGGCCGAGCGCCCGCGCGTGGACACGGAAGGTGTTGCAGATGCAACAACTCCGGCCCTCAGCCCGCAGGAAGGCGGCTTCTTCCTGAACAAGTTCCTGGCTGAAAGCAACAAGGCCGAGGAAGCCCCGAAAGAGGCGGCGTCCGCTGCTCCCGCATCCGCGGACAATGACGACCTTGAAGCCCGCATCGTGGCGGCGCTCCAGGAAATCTACGACCCCGAGATTCCGGTCAATATCTATGAGCTTGGTCTGATCTACGGCCTTGATATCAGCGACAGCAACCTGGTGACCGTCACCATGACCCTGACCACCCCCCATTGCCCCGTGGCCGAAAGCATGCCGGGCGAGGTGGAGTTGAAGGTCAACAGCGTGCCCGGCGTCAACGGCGCCGAGGTCAAGCTGGTTTGGGAACCGGCCTGGGACATGTCCAAGATGTCGGACGAGGCCCGCCTTGAACTCGGGCTTCTGTAAGCCCACCTGTTGGCTATGAAGAAAGAAGGACCTTCCATGTCGGTTATCACCATCACGGAAAAAGCGGCGGAACATATCCGCGCCCTGCTCGCCAGCAAGGAATCGGCGGTTGGCATCCGCCTCGGCACCAGCACACATGGCTGTTCGGGCCTTGGTTATACGGTCGATTATGTCGAGGAGCCGAACGCGGCGGATGAGCTGGTTGAGGACAAGGGCGTGAAGGTCTTTGTTGACCGCAAGTCGCTCCTGTTCCTTCTGGGAACACAAATGGACTGGGAGGACAGCATGTTCTCGACCGGCTTCAAATTTTCGAACCCCAACGAAAAAGGCCGCTGCGGCTGCGGCGAAAGCTTCCACGTCTGATAGCGCCACGGGTGCCAAAGGTTTGACAGCGCGGGCAAATTTGCCTTAGCTAGCGGCAAAGCGGTATCCCCGGGCTGCAGCATGCCTGCATGCCCTGCACCATGGAGCGAAGCTTGTTCCAAGACATGATGATCGTTTCCTGTGCCATGAGCCCCGATTTCATGGCGGTGCGGGTCAACCACCCGAACGAGGCCATGGCGGCGCTGGGCTGCCGTGTGCGCACGTTCGAACGCCAGATCGCGCTGCCGCGCCAGGTCGATCCCGGCATGGTCAAGGTCATGATCCTGCAGCGCCCTGCCCTGCAGAAGGAAGGCTGCTGGATTCCCTTCAGGGCGGCGCTGGACGGCGACTGGCTCCTGGTCGTGGAATTTGACGACCATGTCGAACTGTTGCCGCCCGCCATTCGCGACAAGCTTTTGAATGGCATGGGGCTCGACTGTTTCAGGGCCTGCCACGGTGTGCAGACCACCACGCCGGGCCTTGAGGACTATTTCCGTCAGTTCAACCCCAATGTGCGCAGTTTTGCGAATCAGATATTCCGGTACCCGATCTCCAGCAAACCGGTGTCGGACAAGGTGCGCATCTTCTTCGGTGCCCTCAACCGTGGGCCGTCCTGGCACCCGCTCGTTGACGCGGTGAACCGGGCCCTGGCGGGGCGCAATGATGTTCGGCTGCAGGTCATGGGCGACCGCGGCTTTTTCGATGCGGTGGATGTACCCGACAAGATATTCAAGCCGTTCGGCGACTATGACAGCTATATGGCGGGGCTGCATAACAGCGATATCGTGCTGTCGCCTCTGGAGCCGACGCCGGAGAATAACTGCAAAACCGACGTGAAATTCCTCGAGGCCGCCATGTGCGGCGCGGTCATGATCGCAAGCCCCACGGTTTATGGCGCCACCATCCGGCACGGCGAAACCGGCCTTGTTGCCCGCTCCTTCAACGACTGGGAAAATGGCCTCAGGACCCTGATCGAAAAACCCGGTCTCAGGCACCGTATGGCCGCGGCAGCCGAACGGTATGTGCGCCACGAACGCATGCTGATGCAGCATATCCACAAGCGGCTGGACTGGTACCGCGAGCTGTGGGCCGCGCGCGCGGCTATCAATGCCCGCCTGCGCGAAAGCTTCCCCGCGCTTCGGGGCGGGCAATCGTGACAGCACCGCAATATTTGACAACAGCCGCTATCTGGACTTTGCTGAAGCCGATAGCGCGCCCAACCGTGTATCAACAAGGCCGGACCTTCCGATGACCTTACCGCTCAAGCTCAGTCCCATCATCCATGTGCTCGGCCTTCTCCTGGTGGCCCTTGCCATCACCATGATGATTCCGGCGCTTGTCGAAGCCCAGATGGTCGACACCCTGCCGCTCGAGTTCATTTTCTCGGCGGCGGTGACCGGCTTTTTTGGCCTGATGGCCGTGCTGGCCACGCGCGACGACGGCGATTTCACCCTGGACCTGAAGCAGGCCTTCCTCCTGACCGCGCTCAGTTGGATTGTGCTGCCAGCCTTTGCCGCGCTGCCGCTCATGGGCCTGGGCCTCAATGAAGATGTGGGTTTTTCCTATACCGACGCGGTGTTTGAAACCGTCTCTGGCCTCACCACCACGGGCTCGACCGTCATCTCGGGGCTTGATGATTTGCTGCCGGGGCTTCTGTTGTGGCGTTCGCTCCTCAACTGGATCGGCGGGGTCGGTATCATTGTGATGGCCATCATCATGCTGCCGTTCCTCAGGATCGGCGGCATGCAGCTTTTCCGCACCGAAAGCTCGGACAAGTCGGAAAAAATCATCCCCAAGGCCACCGAAATGGTGCAATGGATCACCGGCGTCTATGTGGGCCTCACGGCTGCCTGCGCACTCGGTTACCTGGTCACCGGCATGAACGGGTTCGATGCCATCAACCATGCCATGGCGACCCTGGCAACCGGCGGCTTCAGTACCCATGATTCGTCCTTTGGCGGTTATGGCCAGGCCACCCAGTGGGTCGGTATCGTCTTCATGCTGGCGGGCGGCTTGCCCTTCATCGCCTTCATCAAGTTCCTGCGTGGCCGGCACCGGGCCCTGATCGACGATCCGCAGATCCAGGCATTCCTGAAGTTCCTCGTGTGGGTGATCCTGGGCTCGGCCATACTCCTGATGGCGGACCAGCATATCGGCTTCTTCGATGCGCTCACCATGGCGGCCTTCAACATCGTCTCGATCGTCACCACGACCGGTTTTGCCTCGGCGGATTACACGCTCTGGGGCACGGGCGCGATTGCGGGCTTTTTCCTGCTCACCTTCATGGGCGGCTGCGCGGGCTCAACCGCGGGCGGCATCAAGGTCTACCGTTTCCAGGTGCTCTGGATCACCATGCGCGAACAGATGCTGCGTCTCAACAGCCCCAACCGGGTGGTGATCCTGCGCTACCACGGCACCCGCATGCCGGACGATCTGCCGCTGTCGGTGCTCGCATTCCTGGCCATCTTTTTTGCGTCAACGGCGGTCATCACCCTGCTGCTCGCGATGATGGACATCGACTTCGTCACCGCGCTGTCGGCGGCAGCGACGGCCATCACCAACGTCGGCCCCGGCCTTGGCGACATGATCGGCCCCGCCGGCAATTTCGCCACCCTGCCGGACAGCGCCAAATGGCTCCTCTCGTTCGCCATGCTTCTGGGCCGGCTCGAGGTCTTCACGCTCCTGATGCTGTTCGACCCGCACTTCTGGCGCGACTGAGCGGCGGGCTGGCGTGGCTCAGGCCGGGTCTGCCGGCCCGGCTGCGGCTGCCCATTTGCGGCAGGTATCGGCAATCCAGTCGGCAAGGCCGGTGATCTCGTCGCTATCACCGAATTCCACATGGGCCCGCTGGTCGGTCGCCCATTTCAGCCGGCCGGCGGCATCCGCGATCAGCCGCTTGCCGGTCTTGCTGTCCACCGCTTTTGCGCCCCGGTGCAACACCATGCGCACCCGCCCCTTTGGTGTGGCGCCCAGGGTGACGATGTCGCGCCCGGCGACGGTATAGTTGGGGCCGTTCCATTTGACACCGCGCTCTGCAGCCGGCAGCGCCGCCTCGACGATGGCGCACAATGTCTCGATGGCGTTGGATGTGGTGTCCGTCATGGTCATGCTCCCCCTTGTCCATGCAACTTCCGGCAGGATAGGGGCGATGATGCAAGGCGCAAAGACCAAAGGCGCACGCCGCGAAAAGGATTCGCGTCATCAGTCATGGCAATTTCGGGAAGGGTGGTGCCGCAGAAGGGACTCGAACCCCCGGCCCCCTCATTACGAATGAGGTGCTCTACCAACTGAGCTACTGCGGCATCTGAGCCAATGGCTCAAAAAAGCAGGCGCAAAATATGGGCTGCCTTGGCGTTTGGCAAGCCTTATTTTTCCGTGCAGCGGATTCGTGGAAAACTCGCGCAAGGTGGCTCAGTCAGCCGGTCCCGGCCCGCTGTCGGACAGGAGTGCGATGGTGCCGGTGGGGTCGAACCGTGCCTGTGCGGGCATGGCTTCGGCCCTGGCTTTCCAGTCTATGGTATCGAAGCTGTGGCAGCTTGGGCACAAGGGTGCCCAGTTGTGCGGTGTGTGGCCACAGTCGCTGCAGCGCCAGCCCGCGCCTTCGGGCGCATGCGCAAGCGCGGCTTCAATCGGGTCCGGGTTGTCGCCCTGCACATGAGCGAGCGCCAGCCGGTATTGCCAGGCTTCGCGCGAGGGTGCCTCGTGGGTCAAACGGTCCAGCAGGGGGCGCACGGCGTCATATTCGCCTGCGTCCATCAGGGCATCGGCGAGCAACAGCATCGATTCCGGATGTTCGGGCCGCTTTTCCGACAGTTTGCGCACACGCTTCAGCCAGTCCTGCATCGATTCTGCGGCATCAAGCGATTTGTAGATGCGCCCAAGGCCCGGATGCGGGTTTTGTGACCAGGCATCGAGGACGATCTTCTCGGCCTTTTTCTGGTTGCCTTCGGCCTGTTCGAGCTTCGCCAGCGCCATCACGGCGGGCACAAAACCGGGCCGGGCTGAAAGCGCGCGGCCAAGGCCCTTGCGCGCGGCTGCGCGGTCGCCCTTCAGGTTGGATTCCATGGCTTCGGCATAGGCCAGCGCACCCCGGTGGCGGGCGGCGGTATCGGCACCCACAAGACCTTCCTTGACCACCTTTTTGAGCGCTTCTTCAGCCTGCTGCCAGTTGCCGGCGGCAACCTCGAGCGAGAACAGGGTTCTGAGCACCCACGGGCTTTTGCGGTTTTCCTCGAACGCGGTGCGGGCAAGGGTCAGGGCTTCGTTTTCGCGGCCCACGCGGCGCGCTTCGGCCACCAGCCCGCGAAGGCCGATCAGGCGGCCGTCTTCCGTGGCTTCAAGCGCCCGGAAGCGTTTGGCGGCTTCATCATGGTCGCCCGCGCGCATGGCGGCTTCGGCGGCGATCAGGTGTACCATGGGCTGGGGCGGCAGCAGGACCTCGGCCTGGCCGGCCAGCCGGCGTGCCAGTTTGTGGTCGCCTGCCGACAGGGCCACCAGCGACTGGTTCAGCATCTTCAGGCCGCGTGTCTGCCGCTTGATGGCCTGATTGGTGCCAAAAATCGGCATATCGCGCCGAAGCCAGCCATAAAGCCCGACACCCACACCGGCAATGGCAACCAGAAGGGCTGCGAGCAGGGTCAGCGCGGCAAAACTGGTGTCGATCCGATAAGCCTGGAAATTGATGGTCACATCGCCCGGATGATCGGCAAGCCAGGCGGCACCGAAGGCCGCGGCCAGAATGATCACGAACCAGAAGGCCAGGCGGATCACTGGGCGGCTCCCCTCAGGCCTTCATCCATGCGGGCCACGGTGGCGGTCAGCCGGCTGAAGGCCGTGTCGACCGCCACATGGGCGCGTGCAGCCGAGAGCCAGGCCTCAAGCGCGCCGGCCGCCGGGCCTTCAATACCCTCAAGCGCCGTGATGGCGCCGGCGACATCGCGGCCATAAAGGCTGCGTTCGGCCTTGGCAAGCTGGGCCTCGAGCCCCTCGGCGCCGGCGTCGGTGCGGCGAACGGTGAAAAGGCCGGTCAGGAAGCTGCCGTCCGCCTTGTCCGCCGCTTTCATGGCGGCGGTGGCGGCGGCATCGAAATCGGCGGTCAGGGTGTCGGTGGCGCGAATGCCGATGCCATTCTGTTCAAGGACAGCAAGTTCGGCACCGATGCGCTGCTGGTCAAGGGTTGGCAACGCGGCAAAGTCGGGCTCGAGCGCGGCGAGGTCCGCGCCGAACGGCTGGCCCGCCAGCGCCCGTTCCTTGATGCGACCCAGGGACAGCACCAGTCGGCCGCGCGGGCTGGCTTCCAGCGCCCCGCTTTCAACCGCCTTCATGGCGGTCTCCAGGCTCGCAAGCCGGGTCTTCAACTGGTTCGATTCTGCGCGCGCCAGGGCCAGGGCGCCTGAGAGGTCGCGCACAGCCGGGTCGTCGCGCCCGGCAAGATCGGTGAGGCGGGCAATATCGCCGGACAGGCGCTCCACCTGCGCCTGCAGTTCTGCCACCTGCGCCGGGTCGGTCGCGGGGGCGGCGGCAGCCGGCGTGCTGGCAAGGCTGTTCACATCGGCCTTGAGCGCGGCCCAGCCCTGTTCCGATGCATCCAGCTTCGCTTCATGCTGGGCCAGCATTTCCTGCTGGCGCACAAGGGCGGCCTTGAGGTCCGCAACCGCGGTCATGACGGCGGGATCGGTCTCTGCACGGGTGGTTAGCACGGGCGGTGGCGGCTGGCGCAGGCCGAGCTCGACCAGTCCCGCGTCGAAACTGGGTGCGGCTGCCACGCCGCCGATGAAGGCGGCCAGGCCAAAAGCCAGAACCCAGCCGGCGCGCGCCATAAAGGATTTGGCCGCCGGTTTTGGTGCCGGCGCGGCGGCATCGCGCATTGGCTCGGCCCTCGGTTCCGCCTTATGTTCGGCAATCACCTCGGCGTCGACAATGTCGCCAAGGTCTTCCGTTTCGCTGCTGTCGGGTTTTTTGTCGGTATCGCTCACTCTGTGTCCCCCGCCGGTCCGTCTCAGCCAAGCATGCTGAACAGGGCCTTTTCGGTTGGTATGATCGCGTAGCGGACCGACTTCCAGGGCCCGATCAGATTTTCCGCCACCCGGGTCGACAGGGCAAGGGCATTCATCCGCTGCAGCCAGTCGGGCCGTTCATAGTCGGCAACCGCTTCTTCGAAGATGGTGGCGGTGCGCGGCGAATAAAAGAGCGCATGGCTGATTTCGCCTTCATCGAAGGCTTCCTGCACGCCCAGCGAAAAGCTGCGCATCGGCCGGGCCTGGTAGGTGGTGGTCGTATTGGCGTCGACACCTTCGTTCTTCAATACATCGGCAATATTGTAGGCGACCTCGTTGCCGGCCAGGTGGGTATATTTGCGCTTCTGGGCGATGCCGCGCTCCAGCAGGATCGGGATCATCTGCCGGGCGGTGCCCGGCCCGACCGTTATATTGGTGAAACCGAGCGCGCGGGCCTCTGCCGCCGTGGCTTCACCGACCGCAAAAATGGGCCGCGCCTTGTTGCCGATGTTGGCAAGGCCGAAGCGGGCGCCGTTTTTGCTGGTAATGATCAGGCTGCGGTCATCTGCCGGGATTTCAAACGAGATGGGGTCGATCTGGATCATCGGGGCGATGATCACGCGGTGGCCCAGGCGTTCCAGCCGTTCCGCGGTCGGGGTCGCTTCCTCAAGCGGGCGGGTGACCAGGACCGTGCTCATTCAATCTCCCTCTGGATATCCAGGTTGAGCGTCTCGAAAAAGGCTTCGCCGGCGTCGGCCCGCACCTGGGCGCCCAGGTCGCGGCCCAGAAGGAAGGCGGCGTCAAGGTCCGCTGCGGCTTCGCCGCTGCGTTCAAAAACCGTGGTTCCGTCAAGCGAAAGCAGCATGGCGCGCATCATAACGCGATTATCGGCAATTGTCGCGTGTGCGGCAATCGGCGTGCGGCAGGACCCGTCCAGCGCGGCCAGGAAAGCACGTTCGGCGGTCACCGCCAGCGCGGTTTCCGCACAGTGCAGCGGCGCAAGGCGGGCTTTCATCGCCCTGTCGCTGTCGCGGATTTCCACGGTCACGGCGCCTTGGGCCGGTGCGGGCGGGAAGGTGTCCAGGGGCAGGGTTTCGGTTGCGGCTGCGGCCATGTCCAGCCGGTTCAGGCCGGCGCGGGCCAGGAAGGTGGCGTCTGCCTCGCCTTCCTTAAGCTTGCGGAGCCGCGTCTGCACATTGCCCCGGAAGGTGACAATCTTCAGGTCCGGCCGGGCCCTCAGCGCCAGCGCGCGCCGGCGCAGGGAGGCGGTGCCGACCGTTGCGCCTTCCGGCAGGTCCGCAAGGCTGCCGTATGCCGCGCTGATGAATACATCGCGGGCATCCTCGCGCTTCAGGAAGGTCGACAGCACCAGCCCGTCGGGCAGGCTTGTCGGCATGTCCTTGCTCGAATGCACGGCGCAGTCGATCTCGCCCGCGATCAGCGCATCCTCGATTTCCTTGGTGAACAGGCCCTTGCCGCCGGCGTTCATCAGGTGCCGGTCGAGGATACGGTCACCCGTGGTCTTGATCACCACGATCTCGACATTCCCGGGCGCAAGGTCCGTGTGCGCGGCCACAAGGCGCGCCTTCACATCTTCCGCCTGCGCCAGCGCAAGCGGGCTGCCCCTGGTTCCGATCTTGATCGACTGTTGCACGAAGCCCTCTCCGGATGGTATGGCGAGCGGTAAATTTGCCGCTGTTTCCATGGCTTATAGAACCTTATACTCAAACGCCCAAGCCCCAAAGACGGGATTTTGCCATGCCAGGCCAAAACAAAATGCCGGATCAAGCCTTTAGCCGCCCGCTGGTGCTGGGGATCGAAACCAGTTGCGACGAAACGGCCGCGGCCATCGTATCCGCCGACAAGCAGATCCTGGCGCACCGGGTGCTGTCGCAGATCGACGACCATGCCGAATTTGGCGGCGTGGTGCCCGAGATTGCGGCGAGGCAGCATATCTCGCACCTCGATCACCTCCTGAAGGGCCTGATGGAAGATGCCGGGCTGGGTTTCAAGGATATCGATGCCATTGCCGCCACAACGGGCCCCGGGCTCGTGGGCGGGCTGATGGTGGGGGTGATGACCGCCAAGGCGGTCGCCAAAGCCAGCGGCAAACCCTTTGTTGCGGTCAACCACCTGGAAGGCCATGCGCTGACCGCGCGGCTGGTGGCGGATATCGAGTTTCCGTTTCTGCTTTTGCTGGTCTCTGGCGGGCATTGCCAGATCCTGTCGGTCAGCGGGGTTGGGGACTATGAACGCCTTGGCAGCACCATTGATGACGCGGCGGGCGAAGCCTTTGACAAGACGGCCAAGCTTCTGGGCCTGCCGTACCCCGGCGGTCCGGCGGTCGAGGCGGCGGCGAGGGCCGGTAATGCTGCGCGCTTCAGCCTGCCGAAACCGATGGTCGGCAAACCGGGCTGTGATTTTTCCTTCTCCGGCCTCAAGACCGCGGTCCGGCGGCTTGCCGAAGACTGTGTGGCCAAGCGCGGCATGCTCTATGAAGACGACCGCGCCGATATCTGTGCCGCGTTCCAGCAAACGGTTGGCGCCTGCCTTGTCGACCGGCTCAGGAACGCCATCGCGCTGTTCCGCACCCGCGCGGGCGCGGGCAAATTTCCGCTGGTGGTTGCGGGCGGTGTTGCTGCGAACGCCTACCTGAGGGCCGAGATCGAAGCGCTGGCGGCGAAGGAGGGCATGCTGTTCCATGCGCCGCCCCTCAGCCTGTGCACCGATAATGGCGCCATGATCGCCTGGGCCGGGCTCGAGCGGTTTGTCGCCGATCCCGGCATTGATGACGCCGATGTTTCGCCGCGCCCGCGCTGGCCGCTTGATGAAAAAGCCACGCCCCTGGTCGGCCACGGCAAAAAAGGCGCCAAGGCATAAGCACTTGCTGAAACGGCCCCAAGCGGGCAATGATGCATCAAACAGTTGGGGAGAGTACGGGTGCAGACAATCGGTGTCTTGGGCGCTGGGGCCTGGGGAACGGCACTGGCCGCGGCAGCGGCCGGCGCAGGCCGCGATACCATTCTGTGGGCGCGGGAGGCGGAGGTGGTCGCATCCGTCCGGGACAAACACGAAAACACCCTGTTCCTGCCCGGCGTAACGCTTGATCCCAAAATCCGCGCCACCGGCGACCTGGCCGATATGGCCGCGTCCGATGCGGTATTGATTGTCAGTCCGGCGCAGCATCTGCGGTCGATGGCGGCGGCGCTTGTCAAACACCTGCGCCCGGATGTGCCGCTGGTGATCTGCTCTAAGGGTATCGAGGTCGCGACCGGCAAACTGCTGAGCGAAGCGCTGGAAGAAGTGGCGCCCGGCCATCCGGTGGCCGTGCTGTCCGGCCCCACCTTCGCCGCTGAAGTGGCGCGCGGCATGCCCTGCGCCCTGACCCTCGCGGCCCGCGACAAGGTGGTGGGGGAGGCGCTTGTACAGGCGCTCGGCCAGCCGACCTTCCGGCCCTACTATAATCACGACGTGGTGGGCGCCCAGGTGGGCGGCGCGGTCAAGAATGTGCTGGCCATCGCCTGCGGCATTGTGGCCGGCCTGAATATCGGGGAAAACGCCAAGGCGGCGGTTATCACCCGGGGCCTCGCGGAAATCATGCGTTTCGGCGCGCTGTATGGTGCCGAACGCGAAACCATGATGGGCCTGTCGGGCCTCGGCGACCTGATCCTGACCTGCGGCAGCACCCAGTCGCGCAACATGTCGCTTGGCAAGGCCATCGGCGAGGGCCGCACCTTCGCGGACATCATGGCCGAACGCAATTCGGTGGCCGAAGGCGCCCATACGGTCGAGATCGTGCACAAGATCGCGGCTGAAAAAGGCCTGTCGATGCCGATCACCGAAGCGGTCTATAAAATTCTCAAGGAAGGGCAGGACGTGCGTACCGTGATGGACGAGCTTCTGAACCGTCCCTTCAAAACCGAAAGCCGATAGGAGGCCCGACAATGCTGTTCACCATCATCGCCCATGACAAGCCCGACAGCCTTGAGGTCCGCATGAACAACCGCCCGGCGCACCTGGAATATCTGAAGGGTGCCGCAGGCCGCATCAAGGTGGCGGGGCCGATCCTGTCGGCGGGTGACGAGCCCAAACCCGTGGGCAGCATGATCGTGATCGATGCCGCCAGCGAAGGCGCGGTGCGCCTGTTTGCCGACAATGACCCTTACGCGACCGCCGGCCTGTTCGAACGCGTCGAAATCCGGCACTGGAAAGCCGTGCTGGGCGACTGGGTCCCAAAAGAAGGCTGATCCGCCATGGCCGCCTGGCTTGTCAAAACCGAAGCAGACGAATGGGGCTGGCACGACCAAGAGGGTGTGGATGCCGCGCCCTGGACCGGTG
This sequence comes from Alphaproteobacteria bacterium, assembly GCA_006226495.1. Classification (GTDB taxonomy): domain Bacteria; phylum Pseudomonadota; class Alphaproteobacteria; order Sphingomonadales; family Kordiimonadaceae; genus Kordiimonas. Next base: position 82,923 of record SBGU01000029.1, on the reverse strand, counting down.
TGCGCAATTTCGCCGCCCAGAAAAACATGCGTGCCATGAAACTGGGCGACGCGGTGCTGTTCTACCACACGGGCAACGAACGCCGCATCGTTGGCCTGTGCACCGTGGTACGCGAAGCCTATCCGGACCCCGGGGATGAAACCGGGCGTTTCTGCCTTGTCGACCTGAAGGCAGCAAAAACCGCGACGAACCCGGTGACATTGGCCGAGATCAAGGCACGGGAAGACATGGCTCACCTGGCGCTGGTGCGGCAGGCGCGCCTGTCGGTCATGCCCATCGACGATGCGGCCTTCCGGACCATCGCCGCGCTCGCGGACTTTCGCTGATGCGCCCACCCCGGCCGCTCCATCTCGATGACTTGCCGGCGGGGCCCGAGCCCGGCACGCTTCTGTGCCGGACCGATGCGCTGCCAGACCATGGCGGGGCCGAGATCATCTTCCGGGACGGCGACCAGGTCGCGCACCTGTTGGTGCAGCGCTATAATGGCCAGGTCTATCTTTATGAAAACCGCTGCCCGCATGCGGGCACGCCGCTCAACCTGTTTGACGAGCGGTTCCTGAACACCGACGGTTCCAGCCTGATCTGCCGCACCCACGGGGCGCAGTTCCATGTGGAAACCGGCTATTGCCACCTGGGTCCCTGCAAGGGCCAGTATCTGCGCGCGGTGGCGTTCGAGGAACGGGACGGCGGCCTGTACAGCGTCTGAGGCCATAGTCGGCAAGGGGGATCTGCCGTGGAATATATTCTCTGGTTCATGTTGGTGATCGGGTTCCTTGTGCTGGTGCCTGTGGCCGCCATCGTCGCCTTCAAGGCGCGCGGGGAAGCCAGCCGCCTGCGTCTGGACCTCCTCCGGGTTGAAGGCTATGTCATGCGGCTCGAACGCCGTGTCGGGCACCTTGAAAACACCGACATGCCAGCGGCCCCGCCGGCCCCCGCCACCGAAGAACCGGCAAAGGCCCCGGTCGTTGCCGCAAAGGCGGAACCGGTGGCGGACCGGACCGCAGCCAGCGCGCCTGTGGCGCCACCCGCTGCCCCGCCAGCCCCACCGCCAAGTGCGCCGAAAGCCCAGGCCTCTGCCGCGGCGCAGCGCGATTATGGTCGTGTTGAACGGGATCTGTCGTCGCGCTGGATGATGTGGGTCGGCGGCCTTGCGCTGGCGCTGGGTGGCGCGTTCCTTGTGAAATATTCCATCGATGCCGGGCTCCTGGGGCCATCGGTCCGTATCGGCCTTGGTGTGCTGCTGGGCCTTGTCCTTGCGCTGGGCGGCGACCTGGTGCGCCGACGGCGCGGCGGCACCGCATGGCTTGACGGCGCGCCGGACTATCTGCCCGCTGCCTTGTCTGCCGCCGGGCTTTTCACCCTGTTTGCATCGGTCTACAGCGCCTATGCCCTTTATGACATGATCCCGCCCCTGGCCGCGTTTGCCCTGTTGGCCGTTATCTCCGTTTCGGCGTCGGCGCTTGCCTGGCTGCAGGGGCGCTTTTTCGCCTTCCTTGGCCTGATCGGCGGCATGCTGGTGCCGATGCTGGTCTCCACGGGTTCAGCCAACCCCTGGGGGCTGTTCCCGTATCTGTTGTTCATTGCCGGTGCGGCGCTTTATGTGGCACGGCTCCGGTCGTGGGTCGATGTCGCGGGTGCCGCGCTTGGTTTTGCGCTTCTGTGGGTGCCTGTCTGGATTGTCACCAGTTGGCACACCGGCGACAGCCTGCCGGTCGGGCTGTATCTGATCGTGCTTGGCGGCCTGAATATTGTCACCATGTCGGATGCGAGCGAACGCCGTCGCAGCGACCCGACTGTGCTGGGCCTGCTGCCAGGCCACCCGGCGTCGCAGATTGCGGACCTGATAGCGCTGGGCATCAGCCTGTTCCTGGTCTTCGTCGTGCGGCTGGACCATTATACGACGGTCAGCCTTGCCATCTTTGCGCTGGCCGTTGCCGGGCAAACGGTGGCGTTCCTGCGCAGCGCGGAACATGACGCTGGCACCCTGATGCTGCTTCTGGGCGCGCTGTTCCTGCTGGCTTGCTGGCATGAACCGAACATTGGCGCCATGACCGACCTGATCCGGTCCGGCGAAGCGCAATATTTTGCCGTCGGGCCGATTGCGCCGCCGGGCTTCGAGCGCTTTGCCACCGTCGCCACACTTCTGGCGGGGTTGGTCGGTTTCGGCCTGTTTGCGGTATTGCCATCGCTTTTGCGCAAGGGCCTGTGGGCTTCGGTCGGGGCCGGTTTTCCGCTGTTGCTGCTGGTCGTGGTTTATGGCCGCCTGCAGCATTTCGACACCAGCGTCGCCTATGCCGGGATCGCGGTTGCCATGGCGGCCCTCTGTACCCTGGCCACGGTGCGATCAGCGACGCGCGCCCTGCCGGACAGTGTGGTCGCAGCCTATGCGGCTGGCACCACCGGCGCGCTTGCGCTGGCGCTTTCCATGCTGCTGCGCGACGGCTGGCTGAGTTTTTCACTGGCACTGGAAGTGGCGGCGCTTGGCTGGATCTGGCGCACACGGCCGGTTGCCGGCTTGCGCAGCCTGGCCTATGGCCTTGCCGTGCTGGTTCTGGCGCGCCTGTTCCTCAATCCGGATGTGGTCAATTATGGCGGCGGGGGCTCGCTTGGGGCCCTCAACTGGCTTTTCTATGCCTATGGCCTTTCTGCGGCCCTGTTCTGGCTGGCTGCCCGCCTGTTTGCAAAGGCCGGGGGCGGTGGCCGGCTTGATGCCCTGCTGCGGGGCGGGGCTGTGCTTCTGGCTTCTGCTTTTGTCACCCTGGAAATCAGGGTGCTTGCCGGTGCGGATGGCAGGCTTGATGGCGCCATCACCGCGCTTGAAGCCGCATTGCAGACCGTCAACTGGATGGTGGCTTCGGTTGTGCTTTACTGGCTCGAACTCAGGACGGGCGACAGGGTTTTTGCCTTCCTGCGTCGGGTCATGACCGGCCTCAGCCTCCTGGGTCTTCTGTATGGCGGTGGCCGCTTCAACGGTTTTGTCACCGAAAACCGCATCGGCAGCTACATCATTTTCAACCTCCAGTTCCTGCAGCTCCTGGTGCCGGCGGTGCTTTATGGCCTGAAGGCCTGGTTCGCGCATCGGCACAGCCGCGTGCGCGATGTGAAGCTGTATGGAGGGCTGGCGCTGGGTGTTTTCTGGTTCTGGACCACGGCAGAAGTGCGGCATGCCTTCCATCCCTTCGGCGCCGGCCCGACCGGCAACTGGGAATGGTACTGCTATTCCGCGGTTTGGCTTGTGTATGCCATCGGCCTGCTGCTAGCCGGCCTTCGGTCGGCGTTTGGTGCGCTCAGGATGGCCGGCCTTGGCCTTCTGGGTTTTGTGGTCCTGAAGGTTTTCCTGTTCGATATGGCCAGCCTTGAAGGCATGGCGCGGGCGCTGTCCTTCATGGGGCTGGGTGCCGCGCTTATCGGTGTTGGCTACCTGTACCAGCGGATCAGGCCCAAAACCTGAGCCGCAGCAGGTTTCAGGCGTCTGCGCCGGGCCGCTGTGCCCGCCTATTTCGGCATGGTGGCGCCATATTCGATCAGGCGGTCGCGGATCGAACATTTGTTGGGCTGGGCAATCGCGCCCTGCCATTTTTCCATCGGCTCGCCGGTGCAGAAATCAACGGCATTATAGCCCCGGGCGCCTTCTTCGATATCTTCAGGGTCGTCGGGTTCCAGGTCGAAATACTTGAACTGCGGGAACAGGTCCTTGAGCGAACGTTCGACCAGATTATGGTCTTCGCGGAAACGGCCACCGTCGCGGCCAAGGATACGGCCTTCGATGATATTGTTGGCCAGCAGCGCAAAACTGCCATTGAAGCGCACGTCGACCCCGGCCGTATTCAGGATGGTATTATTGACCATCGTGGTGCTGGCCGCGTTGTTCAGATAGACACCGACATCGTTGGGGCAGTTCAGGATGATATTGTTCCTGAGCGTGCCGTTATAGTGCTCGATGGTGCAGGACCGGCCCTGGCAATAGTCGGGGTTTGTGGTGCCGCCGCCGCCCAGAGACAGGCCAAGCCGGATGCCGCCCTTGTGCTGCCATTCGCAGATCACCAGGTTGCGTTCCATCAGGCCATTGTCCGAATTGCCCTTCAGGAACGCCGCCATGCTGATCTGGTTGCCCTGGGCCTTCTGGAAGTCGGCAATGAAATTGTCGCGGATGGTCCAGAATCGGCCGCCGACAACGTCGATCGGCACCACCGGATTCTGGGTCTGGCGCGGCGTGCGATTATATATCTGGTTATGTTCGATCAGCACCCGGTCCGGGAAATACTGGCGGCCCTCATCGATGATGCCGTTGCCCTTGATGGCGGCGTTGAAATCGATCAGCCGGTTGTTGCGGATGATGATATTGTCCGCGTGGCCGATGATCTGGAACGCATGTTCGCATTGGCCGTGGTTGTCGCAAATGCCAATGAAATCCAGGTCTTCAATAATCCAGTTCGGCCCGCTGATGCGCATGCCGATCGAGGTGTCCACCATGATCGTCGCCTTGCGGTTCGGGTCGGCGGAGCGGATGGTGATGGGCGCTTCCCGCGTGCCTTCGGCATCAAGCTTGGCGATACCGGTCAGCCGGTAAACACCCGGCGCAACGGTAAAAACATCGCCGGGCTTTGCATCCTTCAGGTAGCGGTTGAAATCATCGTTCATGATCAGCACGCCATCGGCCCTGGCGGCACCGGCCAGCACGAGGATCGCGGCAAAAATATACAGAATTCTGTTCATGAATCCGGGTGTCCTGTCTCAGATCGATTCAAGCCATACACTTCTATACTGCTGTACCCTGGCAGACATTAACCATGCCTGTACGGCTGCACAATGGCCAATGGCGCGCCTTCTCAGCCCGCGAAGCCAAAATGCTGGCCCAACAGTTCAAGGGCGGCAACACGCGATGCCATTTCCGTGTCGCGCACCAGGTCTACATGGAAGAACCGCTGCATATAGGGGAAGCTCTGATCCTCAAGCATGCCGAAGCCGGCAATGTCTTTCTGGTGCGCGCTCAGGGGGTTTGCGAGTCGCATTTTGACCCGCGGCATCAGGTGCCGAATCCAGGCCGGGCGGTTGTAGGATTCCAGCATTTTCAGCCGGTATTTCGCCCCCGGGCCTGCCAGCATGCCATAGCCATAGGATGTGCCCAGTTCTGCAAGGCCGCGGTCCTGCTGCGCGATCATATGCGCCTGCAGCCGGCCATGCTGTTTCTGGTCGAACGGCACCGCGACGGCGGGTCCACACAGGCTGGCTTCCACAAACGGATACAGGGCGTGTGAAAACCGGTGGTTCACCGTGATGTCGCGCCCGGCCGCGTTGCCAAGCCGGACGGCGGAATAGAAATAATCCAGATCGTCCTGATAGAGCCAGTCGCCGTCATAGCCCGCGAGCGAGAAGAAGGTCTTTTCGATGGTGTCGACATAGTCGCGGGTATTGAACAGGCCGGTGGTCACATGGGGCACCGGGCGCGCGAACACCGCGCGCACGACCGATTTTGTGCTCATGCCACGTTTGCCGACGCGCAGGTAGAAATAATGGCGGTAAATCTCGCCGCACTTGCCGTTGGCCATGAAAGCACCACGGCGGCCGCGCGCCAGCCGGTCCTGGATATCGATATCGAAGCCCAGAAGCCCGTCTTCCTTCCAGCCATCAAAATAATAGAGCATGTCCTCGACCGACGGTTTTTCCGGCTTGTGCTCGGACCGCTGTTTGTTCTTGTCGAAATGGTCGAGCGGCTGGCCCAGGTGTGCCGCAATCTGTTTGGCGCAGATCACATCCAGGTCGCTGTCGCGACCATAGACGAACAGGCGCGGCGTGATGCCGGTTTGCAGGAAGGTGCTGACCATCAGGCGCGAATCGAAACCGCCCGAGATGGAGGAAATCACCTCCTTGTCGCGCAGCGGTGCATAGGCGCGGAACCGCTCCTCCAGCCTGTCGCGCTGGTAGGCCGCCATGTCCTCGACCGGGATGTCGCGCACGGCCTCGCGCTTGATGGGGTTGACCCGTTCGACCGGCTGGATGCGCCGGTCCGCGTTCATGCTCAGGATATGATAGGGCCTGAGCGCACGGATTTCCGATACCACAGTGGTGGCGCCGATCGCGAAGGCCGAGAAAACATATTCATACACACCCTGCGGATTGAAGGTGGGTCGCTCGGTCAGCAACAGGGCTTCAAGGAAGCCGGCAGACGCAAAGCTGCCTTCAGTGTCCGAATAGATATTCCAGGCCGCCAGGCTGTCGTTCACCAGATGGATGTGCCCGGCTTTTGCAAGTACCATCACATAATGGCCGGTACAGCCGGTCCAATCGAACGTCGGGGGGTCGAAATCGGCCTGGAAGGCGCGGGCGGCGTCTTCACCGAACCGGCCGTCATAAAAGAAGCTGCCGGCAACAGCGACAAAGTCGGTGCCGCCCAGGGGCAGGTAAAAGGCCGTGGTGGCGGTTTCGGCGGTCCACCAGGCAAGGCGGAAACCAGGCACGGCATCGATGGCGATGTCATGATAGCTGCCGGCGCGGGGTTTCAGGAAAGCGGCCAGCTTTTCGCTGCGGCCCGGGCGGTCTTCATAAAGAACCAGCGAACTCATGCCGCACCTGTCCGCAAAATTTCGGTTTCGGATTGTGCCGCCTGTTGCATGCCCTGTTTCCCTGTTGTCGTCCCCAATTGACGGCAACAGACTAGCGGGCGGCAGACCGCTTCACAATGTGAATAAGCAGCGCCTTTTGCGATCAGATCACGGGTTTGCCAAACAGCCTCAGCCGGCTGATGCCGCCATCCGGGAAGATATTGACGCGCACATGGCTGATGGGGCCAAGGTCCACCAGTTCTTTGGCAAAGGTGTGTTCCGCGTCTGCCTTCAGTGGCTGTCTGGGCAGCAGTTCGGCCCAGAACTGGCTCTGGACCGGCAGGCTGGTGTCGGTGCCGCCGTCCACCAAGGCGGCCTGCAGCGACACATGGCTCGGGTAATTGCCCTTGAAGAAGGCGGTGTCCACCAGCACCTGTTCGATGGTGCCGGTGTGCCCGAGCGCCACGATGGCCCAGTCGTTGCCCGGTTCGCGCCGGCGCCGGGTTTCCCAGCCGTCGCCCATGTTCAGGCCTTTGCCCGGCAGCATGATGTTCGACAGGATGCCAAAATGTTCGTTGTTGGCCACCACCGGCCGGCCGCCATTTTCCATGGCCAGCAGGTCGACGGTCTGGCCGGCATCGGCCGCGGTCCAGCTTTTGTCGACCGTGCCATAAACCCTGAGGCGCGCAACACCGCCGTCCGGGAAGATATTCAGCCGCAGATGGGTCCAGGCGCCGGTGTTTGCGACCGGCAACAGGTGCTGGCTGTTGCCCTGCAGGTCTGTGGGCGGCACCAGTTCGGTCCAGGCGGTGCCGGTGCCCGGCACATCCTCATCCGACACGCAGACATCGATGGACGCCGCCGGCGGGTAATTGCCGGTGAAATGGCGGGTGTCGATATCGACGCCATGGATGATGCCGGCATGGCCCAGCCGCACGATACAATGGTCGTAACCGACACCGCGTTTGCGGCGGCTTTCCCAGCCGTCCATCCATTTGCCGTTATCGTCATATTTGCCGGGAATGAACACCGGCTCCTCGGGCTTGATGAGGCGCGCCTTGTCGGCAAAAAAATCGTCGGTCGCGAAGGTGACACGCGCACCCAGGCGCGGGCTCGCAAGATTGACAAAACGGCGGGAGAAGTCGGCACCGGTCATGGTGTGGGTCCTTATGTTCAGGTCTGGGTGTTTTGGGCCAGGGCGGCAAGCCGGAAGCCGGCGATACGGTTTATCTGATGGATGGCGGTGTCGAATTCTTCGGCCGGGCTGTGTTCCAGCCGGGTGCGGAAAGCGGCCAGGATGCCCTGCCGGTCCAGCCCCTTGACGGCGACGATGAAGGGGAAATCGAATTTCGCCTTGTAAGCGCCGTTCAGGTGCTGGAAGGCTTCAAACTCTTCTGCGCTGCACTGGTCAAGGCCCGCGCCCGCCTGTTCGGACCGGCTTTCGGCTGTCAGTTCGCCGCGCACGGCGGCCCGGCCGGCCAGGTCCGGGTGCGCGCAGATCAGTTTCAGCCTGGCTTCATGGCTCGCGGCTGCGACCGCCTTCATCATCCGGGCATGCAGGCCCTCGACCGTGTCGAGGTTGTCGCCATCGCGTGCCAGCCAGGCGGCTTCGGCGATCCAGGGCGAATGTTCGTAGATGCCGCCGAAGGTGGCCATGAAGGCAGCATGGTCCATGCCGCTGGGGGGCGTCTGGAAGCGCGGGCTCATTTCGCCGGCTCCGCATACGGATGATGTTCGCGCCAGTGGCGGGCAATGTCGGCCCGGGTGCAGAACCAGACCTTGTCATGGCTTTGGGCATACTGGATGAAACGTTCCAGCGCCTTGAAGCGCCCCGGGCGCCCGACCAGCCGGCAATGCAGGCCGACGGACATCATCTTGGGCGCGGTCTCACCTTCTTCATACAGGGTGTCGAACGCGTCTTTGAGGTAGGTGAAAAACTGGTCGCCCGAATTGAAGCCCTGGGCCGCGGCGAACCGCATGTCGTTGGTGTCCAGCGTATAGGGCACAATCAGTTGCGGTTTGCCCGCCACCTTGTCCCAGAAGGGCAGGTCGTCGGAATAATCGTCGGCGTCATACAGGAAACCGCCATATTCGGCCACCAGGCGCCGGGTGTTCGGGCTTGTGCGACCGGTGTACCAGCCCAGCGGTCGTTCGCCGGTCACCCGTTCGATAATCTCGACCGCGCGGGCGATGTGCCGGCGTTCGGTGGCCTCGTCCACATACTGGTAATTGATCCAGCGGTAGCCGTGGGAACAGATTTCGTGTCCGGCTTCCTTGATCGCCTTCGCGACATCGCGGTTGCGTTCCAGCGCCATGGCGACCGCAAAAACCGTGATCGGCGTCTGGTATTTTTCAAACAGCCGCAGAAGCCGCCACACACCGGCGCGGCTGCCATATTCATAAATCTTTTCCATGCTCATGTGGCGCTGGCCCACCACGGGTGCCGCACCGATGATTTCGGACAGGAAGGTTTCCGCGCCCTCATCGCCATGCAGCACGCAGTTTTCGCCGCCTTCCTCGTAATTCATCACCATCTGGACGGCGATGCGGGCGCCGTTCGGCCATTTGGCGTGCGGCACATTGGCGCCATATCCGACCAGGTCGCGCGGGTAATCGGTAATCATGGGTATGCCTTTCGTGTGCGGGGCGCCGGTTCAGGACGCCTTGGCGGCAAAAATCTGGTGCAGGTCTTCCATATCGTCGCGCGGGGCGAAACTCAGGCCCGCCTCGATGCCGTTCATATGGTGGGTCAGGATATCCACCGCTTCTGCTGCATTGCCGGCCTCAAGCGCGGCCACCATGCGGTCATGGTCGTCGCCCCGGCAGTTGCTGGGGCTGCCGTTCCGGCCATAAAGCGCGATGATCAGCGAGGTCTGGAACACCAGTTGTTCGAGGAAGGCCAGGAGGGGCGCATTGCGCGCGAGGCGTGCCAGCAAAATATGGAATTCACCGGTCAGCCTGATCCAGCGGGCGATATCGGCGGTGGCCAGCGCATCCTTCTCGCGCGCGAGATGCATGCGCAACATTTCGAAGTCCGGTTTTGTTGCACGTGCAACAGCTTGTGCGATCAGCGCGCTTTCCACGACACGCCGGGCTTCGAACACCTGTTCGGCCTCTTCGGGGGTGGGGGAGGCGACCACCGCGCCCTTGTTGCGTTCCAGCCGCACGATATTGTCGCGGCTCAAAAGCAGGAACGCGCGCCGCACTAGGGTTCGGCTGACCCCAAACACGGTGCAAAGCTTGTCCTCGGTCAGGCGCGTGCCGGGTGAAAGCCGTTGTTCAAGCACGCTGTCGCGCACGCGGCGACAGATGTCTTCCTCGGTCAAGGGGTCCCTGGTTGCGGGGGGGCTGACGGCTGGTGTGCTCATGGCTCCGGGCTCGGTTTGTGTGACCTTTTCTCGTGAATTCTGGCTTCTGCAACAAGATTGTCAACAATTTACTGACTAAAATGTGCATCATATTCTTTACAGATCGCTTCCAATCGGTCAGTCTTCAGGCTTGAGGGTGTATACCCCGGCGCCTGCCGGGGGCATTGGAGATGAGGAAAACGATGGGACGGCTGACCACCCATGTTCTGGATACCGCCGCCGGCTGCCCGGGGCAGGGCATTGCCATCAGGCTTTTCCGCCTGCAGGGCGCGTCCGCTGAGCTGATCCGCGAGGCGGTGACCAACGACGACGGGCGCGTGGACAGCCCGCTTCTGGACGGCGCGGCCATGGAGGCCGGCAGCTACCTGCTTGAATTCGCGGCCGGGGACTATTTCCGGGCCCGCAGCGTGCCGCTTTCCGAGCCGGCCTTCCTTGATATCGTGCCGATCCGCTTTGGCATTTCGGACCAAGGCGCGCATTATCATGTGCCGCTCCTGATCTCGCCATATGGCTACAGCACCTACAGGGGCAGTTGAGGAACGCGCGATGGCAGGCACGGTCAAATTCATGCTCGACGGCCAGGTTCATGAGGTCCACAGCCCGGACCCCACCGAAACCTTGCTCAATTACCTGCGCTACGGCATTGCGCGCACCGGCACCAAGGAAGGCTGCGCCGAAGGCGACTGTGGCGCCTGCACCGTGGTGGTGGGTGAACTGGTGGGCGACAGCGTGCGCTACCGCGCCGTCAACGCCTGCATCCTGTTCCTGCCCACACTCGATGGCAAGGAACTGCTGACGGTGGAAAGCCTCAAGGGCCGGGACGGCGGCTTGCACCCGGTGCAGGAAGCGCTTGTCGAAACCCATGGTTCCCAGTGCGGTTTCTGCACGCCGGGTTTTGTGATGTCCTTGTATGCGCTTTATCTCGAAGGCCCGAACCCGAGCCGGGCCCGCATCAATGACGCGCTCGCCGGCAACCTGTGCCGCTGTACGGGCTATGGCCCCATCATCAAAGCCGCCGAACGCATGCACGCCATCGACACGGGCGCCGCGCCCGACATGCAGGCTGCGGTGGCGGCCCTGAAGGCGATCCGGCGCGACGGTACGCTGGCGGTCAGTTCAGTCAGCACATTGACCGGTCGTGAAAAACACTATTACGCACCCGTAACAATGGATGCATTGGCCGACCTTGTGCTCGCGCACCCTGACGCCACATTGCTGGCCGGCGGCACCGATGTCGGCCTGTGGATCACCAAACAGCATCGGCAACTGGACGTGGTCATTTATGTCGGTGATGTCGCCGAACTCAAGGCGACTCGCGATTCGTCCGATTCGTTTGAGATTGGCGCCGGGGTTTCGGTGTCCGATGCCATGGATATGCTGGGTGCGCATTATGGCGATATGGGCGAACTGTTCCGGCGTTTTGCCTCGGTCCAGATCCGCAACAGCGGCACCCTGGGTGGCAACATCGCCAACGGGTCGCCGATCGGCGACAGCATGCCGGCCTTGATCGCGGCAGGTACAAAACTGGTCCTGCGGCGTGGCGGCGAGGAACGCACCATCGCGCTTGAGGATTATTTCATCGCCTACGGCAAGCAGGACCGCGCGCCCGGCGAATTTGTCGCCCGCATCATCGTGCCCAAGCCGGCTGCAGGCCTGAAATACCGCGCCTACAAGCTGTCGAAACGCTTTGATCAGGATATCTCCGCCGTGTGTGGCGCCTTCGCCCTGCAGATCGACGACGGCTTTGTGACATCGGCCCGCATCGCCTTTGGCGGCATGGCGGCGACACCGAAGCGCGCGACAAACGCCGAAGCCGCCATCACCGGCCAGCGCTGGACCCGTGAAACCGCAGAAGCCGGCATGAAGGCGATGGCCGAAGATTATGCCCCCATTTCCGATATGCGGGCATCCGCTTCCTACCGGTTGATGGCGGCACAGAACCTTCTGATGAAGGCGTTTGTGGAAACCACGGAAGGCGCGGCAACCCGCCTTGTTGGTGACAGGGAGCTCGCCCATGCCTGACACCGGAACCGGCAAAGGCCCCATGACCTCCGACATCAAGGGTGCGGTGCATACCGACCTCCGGCACGACAGCGCGCACAAGCATGTGGCCGGTAGCGCGGTCTATATCGACGACCTGCCCGAACCAAAGAACCTTCTGCATATCTATGTCGCCATGAGCACGGTGCCGCGCGCGCGCCTTGAAGGCATGGACCTGTCGGCCGTGCGCGCGGCCAAAGGCGTCGCCTGTGTGCTGACTGCCGCCGACATACCGGGCCATAATGATGTCAGCCCGTTTGCGGGCGACGACCCCTTGTTTGCGACCGACCTTGTGGAATATGTCGGCCAGCCGATCTTCGCGGTTGCCGCCGACAGCCGCGAACAGGCCATTGCGGCAGCCGGGCTTGCCGACGTGCGGTATGCCGAGCTGCCGGCCTATCTGGATATCGATGCCGCACTGGCTGCCGAATCAAAAATCGAATCGAGCCAAATCATGGCGCAGGGTGATTCGGAACAAGGGTTAAGTGCCAGCAAACACAGGGTTTCCGGCAGTTTCCGCATTGGCGGGCAGGATCACTTCTATCTGGAAGGACAAATCGCCTTCGCGACACCCCTCGAGGACGGCGATGTGCATGTTTATTCCTCGACCCAGCACCCGTCCGAGGTGCAGCATCTGGTCGCGCATGTGCTGGGGCGGCCCACCAATGCCGTCACAGTCGAAGTGCGGCGCATGGGCGGCGGATTTGGCGGCAAGGAAACCCACCCGGCCATGTTTGCGGCCATGGCGGCGCTGGCTGCGGTGAAAACCGGCCGGCCCGCAAAACTCAGGCTCGACCGGGACGACGACATGGTCATGACCGGCAAACGCCATGACTTCCGCTATGATTATGATGTCGGCTGCGACGATACCGGCCGCATCACCGGCCTGAATGTCACCCTCGCATCGCGCTGCGGGCGGTCGACCGACCTGTCGCCTGCCATCAACGACCGGGCCATGTTCCATGTCGACAACTGCTATTACCTGGGTGATGTGCGCATCGACAGCCACCGGCTGAAGACCCATACGGTATCGAACACCGCCTTCCGTGGCTTTGGCGGCCCGCAGGGCATGCTGGGCATCGAGGTGGTCCTCAGCACCATTGCCCACAAGCTGGGCCTCGATCCGGTCGCGGTGCGCGAAGCCAACCTTTATGGCGGGCCGGGGCGCAATACCACGCCCTTTGGCATGACGGTTGAAGACAATGTGGCGCCGCAACTGATCGCAGGCCTGAAGGAAAGTGCGGATTATGATGCCCGTGTCGCTTCGGTGCGTGCCTTCAATGCGGCGAACCCGTACCTCAAGAAAGGCCTTGCGCTCACGCCGGTGAAGTTCGGTATCAGCTTCACCACCACCCACCTCAATCAGGCGGGTGCGCTGGTGCATGTCTATGCCGACGGCAGCGTGCATCTCAATCATGGCGGCACCGAAATGGGGCAGGGCCTGTTTGTGAAGGTGGCGCAGGTGGTGGCCGAAGAATTCCAGATCGATATCGACCATATCAAGATCACTGCCACCACGACCGCCAAGGTGCCCAACACGTCGGCTACCGCCGCGTCTTCGGGGTCCGACCTCAATGGCATGGCGGCTTTGGATGCTGCCCGGCGCATCAAGGCGCGGCTGAGTGAATTCCTGGCAGAAAAATACGATTGCCCGCAGGACCGCATCACCTTCCGCGCCGGCCATGTCTATGTGGAAAACCGGGAATTCAGCTTCGCGGATGTCGCCAAACAGGCCTATCTGGGCCGGGTGTCGCTGTCGTCCACCGGTTTCTACAAGACGCCAAAAATCCATTATGACCGCGCCAGCCACAAGGGTCGGCCGTTCCTGTATTTCTGTTATGGCGCGGCCATGAGCGAAGTGACCATCGACACGCTGACCGGCGAATACAAGGTCGACCGGGTCGATATCCTGCATGATTGCGGGCGCTCCCTGAACCCGGCCATCGACATGGGCCAGATCGAGGGCGGTTTCATCCAGGGCATGGGCTGGCTGACCACCGAAGAACTGGTGTTCGACGAAAAGGGGCGCCTGCGCACCCACGCGCCATCGACATACAAGATCCCTGCCTGCAGCGATCGCCCGGCCGAGATGAATATCGCGCTCTATGACAAGGGCCGCAATGTCGAGGCCACGATACACCGCTCCAAGGCTGTGGGTGAGCCGCCCTTCATGCTGGCGAATTCAGTGTTCCTCGCGCTTGCGGACGCGGTTGCGGCGGCGGGCGACCACAAGGTTTGGCCAAACCTCAATGCGCCCGCGACGCCCGAAGAGGTGCTGAAGGCCGTCATGGCCGTGCGCGGGGGCAACTGATGCCGGCGTCCGGCGTAATGGTCCGGGTGGCCGAAACCAAAGGGTCGTCCCCGCGTGAAGCCGGTGCCGCCATGTGGGTCGGTGCCGACCATCTGTTCGGCACCATCGGCGGCGGCAACCTCGAATTCCAGGCCATAGAACAGGCGCGCAAGCTGCTGGCGGACAAAACCCGCGATAGCCTTACCCAGACCTACGCCTTGGGGCCCCTGCTTGACCAGTGCTGCGGCGGGCAGGTGGTGCTTTCCTTTGAGAAAATGCCGGACGATGAAGCCCGGCGCCAGATGGGTGCGGGCCGCAAGCTGCTGCCGCTTTACATGTTCGGGGCCGGGCATGTGGGCCGGGCGGTGGCGCAGGCGCTTGCACCGCTCGATTTTGCGGTCACCTGGGTTGATGGTCGGGCGGCGGAATTTCCCGCCACTGTCGTCGACACCGTGCGCATGGTGGTGAGCGAAGACCCGCTGGCCGAAGTGCAGGGTGCGCCCGCCGGTGCTTTCTATCTCGTTTTCACCCACAGCCATCCACTGGATTATGAACTGACGGCGGCCATATTGGCGCGGCGGGATGCGGCCTATTGCGGGCTGATTGGTTCTGCCACCAAACGCGCGCGGTTTGAAAACCGCATGCTCAGGGAACGGCGCATCACCGAAGACGACCTGCCGAAACTGACCTGCCCGATCGGCCTCGCCACCATCAAGGGCAAGGAGCCGGCGGTGATTGCGGCATCGGTGGTGGCGCAGTTGTTGGCCCTGTTGCCTTAGACAGTTTTCGTCACCCGCCAGCTTGGCCGGCGAACCCAGTATTTTGGGCATCAGACATTTTGGGCCCGCCGGTCAAGCCGGCGGGTGACGACCCATATTCTGTATCAGGCAAACGCGCTTGCTGGTGGTTTTTCCGCAAAACGCGGGTCCGCTTTCACCGCCGCGGCCAGATGGTCGATGAAGGCCCGGACCCGGGGCGGGATATAACGGTCATAGGGATAAAGCGCCGCCAGGTGGCAGTCCGCCGGCATATGGGACCCAAGCACAATCTTCAGCCGGCCCGCCGCTACATCGTCGGCCACCTCGAACCAGGATTTGAGCACAAGGCCGGCACCTGCCAGCGCCCAGTCCTTCAGCACTTCGCCGCTGTTGCTGTCCATGCTGCCGGACAGCGCCAGTTCATACTCGCCCTCAGGCCCGCTGAAGCGCCAGCGGAACTGGCGCGAGCCCGGAAAGCGCAGCAACAGGCAATTGTGATGCACCAGATCGTGCGGCACGCGCGGGGTGCCGTGGCGCGCCAGATAGTCGGGCGACGCGAAAATATAGCGCGGGCAGGGCGCCAGGATACGCGCCTTCAGGCTGGTGGTGTCGGCCAGGGGCCCCACGCGGACCGCAAGGTCCATGCCCTCGCCCATCAGGTCGACCAGCCGGTCGGTCACCTGATACTGAAGGCTGATGGCAGGATGCGCGGCCGCGAACGCCGGCATCAGGGGCGTGAGCAGATGCTGCCCCACGGCGGTGCCGGCGGTCAGCCGCAACACACCTTTTGGGGTGCCGTCGTCTTCCGCCAGCCGGGCTTCGGCCTCGGCCACACGGCGGCGGATATCGAGGCAATCCTCATAATAACGCTGGCCGGCGTCGGTCAGCGCCACCTTGCGTGTGGTGCGGTTGAACAGGCGCACGGCCAGATGCCGCTCCAGCCGCGCGATACGGCTGGACACCAGCGCGGCAGACATGCGCAGGTCGCGCCCGGCGGCGGAAAAGCTGCCTTTTTCCACCACCCGGATGAACACCGCCATGTCGTCAAATACGCTCATGGCCTTTCCATTATCAAAAATATTTTGAAAAAGATAAGGAATTATCGGGATTATCATGAATAAGGGCGGGCTGTATTCTGGCCGGACTGATGGAAATTGGCGTTTCCCCAGAAGCAAGGAAGAGGCAGGTCAAAGGACCAACCGGCCCGGTTTCTGAAACGGTTGCAAGGTTTCCCCCACCGGACACTGCCATCCCCTGCAGGACCGGGCCATGGGTGCGGAAACCGATGTTTCAGGCCGGTTATGGCTTGGTGGTTCAGGTGCGGCTCTGGCACGGTATGAAGGGGCGGGACGTTCCCCCGTTTTCCCCTGAAACCGTCCTGACACCGTGTTGGTGCCGGCACCCAGCGGACCAAAGCCCGGTTTATGCCGGTGTGTCCGCCCTGTCTCTTCCACCCTTCAGGGGAAAGGCCCGCTTTGTTTTTTGACGCCGCCGGGCCATGGCCCCATACTGCCCACAGAGACGCGAGGCAGGGGGTGGCACCGGCCTGAACCGACCAAAGAGGGGACATTCTCGTGGAACTGGATATCGCGCCCTGGCTGAACCTGGCCATTCGCTGGCTGCATTTCATCACCGGCATCGCCTGGATCGGCTCGTCCTTCTATTTCATCTGGCTGGACAACCATCTCGAAAAACCGAAGGAGCCGAAACCCGGCATGTCGGGCGAGCTGTGGTCGGTCCATGGCGGCGGGTTTTACCACAAGCAGAAATATGCCGTAGCGCCAGAGCAGATGCCGGAAAAGCTGCACTGGTTCAAATGGGAAGCCTATTTCACCTGGATGAGCGGTTTTGCGCTTCTGGCCGTGATCTATTATTACGGCGCCAACCTGTTCCTGATCGACAAATCCAAGATGGACCTGAGCCAGGCCCAGGCCATCGGCATCAGCCTCGGGTTCCTGATCGGCGGCTGGGCCGTGTATGACGGCATGTGCCGCTCGCCGCTCGGTCGCAACAACAAGGTGTTCGGCATTGCCTGGTTCGGCTTCATGCTGGCGGCGGCCTATGCGCTCACGCACATATTCTCGGACCGGGGCGCTTTCATCCATGTGGGTGCCATGGTGGGCACGGCCATGGCCTGCAACGTGTTCATGGTGATCATCCCCAACCAGAAAAAGGTGGTTGCGGCATTGATCAAGGGCGAAGCGCCGGACCCGCGCCTGGGCCAGATGGGCAAACAGCGCTCGCTGCATAACAATTACATGACCCTGCCGGTCTTGCTGATGATGGTCAGCAACCATTATCCGATGGTGTTTTCGAACCCCAACAACTGGATCGTGCTGGCCGGCCTTTCGCTGTCGGGCATTGCCATCCGGCATTTCTTCAACTTGCGCCACAAGGGCAATACAAGCCCCGCGATGGTGGCCCTGTCGGTAGCACTGTTCATCGGTACCATGGTGTTTGCCGCCTGGTCCGCCGGCCGCACTGCCGCTGCACCCGAAGGCACGGTGCAGTTTTCAGAGGTGCAGGCCATCGTGCAGCAACATTGTGTCATGTGCCATGCCGCAACCCCGACCCATGAAGGGTTCGAGGAAGCGCCGGCAGGTGCCCGGCTCGACGAACCGGCGCTCATTCAGCTTTATGCACCCAAGATCCTTGAGCAGGCGGTCAAGTCCGACATCATGCCCCTCGGCAATGAAACCGGCATGACCGACGAGGAACGCGCCCTTCTGGGCAAATGGATCGAGGACGGCGCCAAGCGCTGAAGGAGACCCGCCATGCGGCACATCAAACCGGAACCTTTGACGGCAGCGGCCTTCCGCCCGTTTGGCGACCTGATTGAAGCGTCGGACGCCGTGCGGCATTTCCCGATCAATTATGGCAATACCGAACGCTACCACGACCTGGCGGCCATCGACACCGGCGCCGAAGGCGGGCGCACGGGGGTCAGCATCTTCCGCTCGACCCCGCTTGAAGGCCCGATTGTGGTGCGCTTGATGGAATATCACCCGCTTTCAAGCCAGGCGTTTGTGCCGCTTTCGCCCAACCCCTATCTGGTGGTCGTGGCGCCGAAGGGCGGTTTTGACGCGGGCGCGGTGCGGGTGTTCAGGGCGGAGGCCGGGCAGGGTGTGAACTATCACCCCGGCACCTGGCATCATTTCAGCCTGGCGCTTGGCGCGGTCAGCGATTTCCTGGTGATCGACCGCATCGGCGAGGGTTCCAATTGTGTTGAACACAATCTGGAGCCCGCCGATCAGATCACGGTCGTGCTGTAAGGCCTATTCAGCCGCGCGGATTTCATAGTCGGTGGTGATGGTGGCCAGGGCCGCCAGTTGCGCCGACGCCGAGCAGTATTTTTCCATCGAAAGCTGGATCGCGCGTTCCACATGCTTTTTGTCCAGGTCCTGGCCGGTCAGCACAAAGTGCGCATGGATCTTCTTGAACACCTTCGGGTGGTCGTCGGCGCGTTCGGCGTCCAGTTCGACCCAGCAATCGGTGATTTTCTGGCGCGCCTTTTTCAGGATCATCACCACGTCGATCGACGAACAGCCGCCCATGCCCAGTAGCAGCATTTCCATCGGCCGGATGCCATGGTCAAGGCCGCCCGAGCTGGCGCCCGCGTCCATCACCACCGCGTGGCCCGAGGGGCTTTCGCCGATGAAGGTCATGTCGCCTGCCCATTTTACCCGTGCCAGCTTGCTCATTGTTCGGTGCTCCTGTCTGGAAATCTTCAGTCCGCTTGTAATCACTTGGGGTGGCGCCTTCAACGGGGAAAGCGCGGCATATTGCCGCTGAGCCATGGTTAATCATCGGTTAATCGCAGCCGTTGCACTTTTCACCGCAGGGACGTTCGCGGTCGTGTGCCGCATTGTTACAGTCCCAGCATAGAAAAATGGCTACATGCCCGGTCACGACACCACTTTACGACACCATCCTGCCGCTCTGGAGACGAGGCGCGCCCCCTCAATAGGGAGGGTCGTCGCCCCTCCTTGTGTGGCGGCGCGGCAAACCTGGCCTATTGCTGACCTTCGATGGCGTCGTCTTCGCCCAGGTCCAGTTCCTGCCGCACACCGATATGGGCGGCGCCGCGTGCTTCTGCCAGGTCGACCTGGCGCTGGCGTTCACGGCAACTGGCTTTCTGGGCTTCGGTGGTTTCATCGAAACAGTGCGGGCAACTGACGCCCAGTTCGAAGGTGGGTGTGGCCTTGTCGGCCTCGTCGATCGGGCGGCGGCAGGCCCGGCACAGGTCGTAATGGCCTTGCTCCAGGCCATGGCCGACCGCAACCCGTTCGTCGAACACAAAACATTCGCCTTGCCACAGGCTTTCGGCCGCCGGCATTTCCTCCAGATACTTCAGGATGCCGCCTTCCAGGTGGTAAACCTCCTCGAAGCCCTGCTCCTTCATGAAAGCGGTCGATTTTTCGCAGCGGATGCCGCCGGTGCAGAACATGGCGACCCTGGGTTTGTTATGCAGGTTCGCCTGCGCTTCGACCCATGCCGGAAACTCGCGGAAGCTTTTGGTTCTGGGGTCGACCGCGTTCCTGAAGGTGCCGATCGCGACCTCATAATCGTTCCGGGTATCGATCACCACCACCTCGGGGTCGGAAATCAGGGCGTTCCAGTCGCGCGGCTTCACATAGGTGCCGACAATCTTGTTGGGGTCGATACCTTCGACCCCCATGGTGACGATCTCCTTCTTCAGCCGCACCTTCATGCGGTGGAAGGGTTCATGGTCGGCCCGACTTTCCTTGTGGGTAATGGCACCCAACGCCGGCATGGCGGACAGCGTGGCAAGCACATGGCGCATGCCGGCCTCGGACCCCGCGATGGTACCATTGATGCCTTCGCCCGCGATCAGCAGGGTACCCTTCACGCCGGCGTCCGTGCACAGTGCCAGAACCTGCTCCCGAAGGGCAGCCGGGTCCTCGATGCGGACAAATTTGTAAAGAGCGGCAATCAGATACTGGGCCATGGGTTGTTCCGGTCGTTCACTTGAAAAAGCGGGTTTGTGCGCGGCTTATACCGGCAAACAGCGCCCAAGTAAAACCGGGTATGGCGGCACCGGGCGCGGCATGGTGTCGCCCGTCGGTCCACGGCCCAATTCGAGAGCGATTTTCAGTTGCATTCCGAACAAGGCGAAAGTCGAAAAAGTCCTGAAATTAATAGGGATTAGCAAATACCGAAACTAGTTGGCGTGCCCCCCGCCGGTTGTTATAGTGACGCCCATACAGTCTGAGAGGAGGCCACCATGAAAGGTGACAAAAAAGTCATCCAGCACCTGAACGTGATTCTCAAGAACGAGCTCACGGCGATCAACCAGTATTTCCTGCATTCGCGCATGCTGAAAGACTGGGGCATGAAGAAGGTGGCCGACAAGGAATATGAAGAATCCATCGACGAGATGAAACACGCCGACAGCCTGATCGAGCGTATCCTGTTCCTTGAGGGCCTGCCGAACCTGCAGGACCTGGGCAAGCTGATGATCGGCGAGGATGTGAAGGAAATCCTCGAATGCGACCTGAAGATGGAGCATACCGCCCACAAGGACCTCAAGGACGCGATCCAGTATTGCGAGGAAGTGCGCGACTATGTCAGCCGCGATCTCCTGAAACATATCCTCGAATCGGAAGAAGAACATATCGACTGGCTGGAAACCCAGCTTGGCCTGATCGAGAAGATGGGCATGCAGAATTATGTGCAACTGCAAACGCCGCCGGCGGAAGACTGAGCCAGGGCGCGCAGCCACTCAAAACAATTCAGGGGCCGCAGGGCCCCTTTTTCATGTCCGGATTATGTGACGTGCTGGGCGCTATTCCGCCGCCAACAGGCGCTGGTTCGGCAGTTCTTCTTCGACCAACTGGCAGGCGCAGTCCTGGCAGGCGCCACAGCAGAAACCATTGCCAAGCGACAGATAGGCCTCTTCAGCGGTGCGAACCCCGCCTTCGCGCACGGCGTTGCGGATGTCGCGGTCGGTATAGCCATTGCAGAGACAGACATACATTTTGCAGCGAAGCCTCGACACTTAAGAACAATTCGCAATATCATTATCGCAAATTTCCGGGGTGGTCAAGTGTCACGGAATCAAGGCTCAAAGCCTTTGAAATTGCGGGTGTTTTGTTAACGACTGACGCTGTATGATGCTCAACGGCTTCGCAGAAGGGGATCGGGTCTGTTCGGAAGCCGACGGGAAGGCCAATGGCAGGATGAGCTCGACCAGTATCAACAGGCGCAATCCGCGGCAGGATCTGCAGAGCAATGGCCTGCAGCCAATCCTGGGCGTTCGCACCTTGAACGAGCTTTGGCAGGCCTGGCATGGCCAGTTCCTGGCGGCAGGCGGTCGTGTGCCGAAAAAAACCGACATGCGGATGCAGACCGTCAAGACCATCCTGCCGTTTCTGGTAATTTCCGAACGGGTGTCGCCAACCAATATCCATATCCGGCTGGCCGGCAGCCAGGTCGAGGAACTCCTCGGCGGGGGTGTTACCGGCGCCAACACACTTGACCTTTCGCCTTCGGGGCAGCGCGACGCGATTGCGCGTGTCTATGCCTATATTGCCGAAACCCCTGCCGGTTTTTACATCCGCGAAAGCCTGCTGCTGCGCGACAATAAATCGAGCCGCCTTGAAGCCATGATCCTGCCGATGGCAGATTCGGATGGCATGGCCCGGTATTATATCGGCGCCTATCACTTCGGCCGTAACAGCTATCAGGTTGAGGATGCCGCCGGCGCCCAGATTGTGCACCGGCAGTTTGATGTATTTGGCTATATTGACCTTGGTTTCGGCCTGCCCCCTCAGCCAAAGTCAGCCTGACGACCCGCCGTATTTCCGCCAACAAGTTGCGCCATGGTGCGCGTCCGGTAAAGGCGCGACAAACAGACCGGTTTTGCCGGCACTATAATTATTGTAATATTTGTGACGATAACGAAGGCGAGGGCATAAAGACATGTCCATCAAAGTTTCAAAAAACACCTCTAGAACCGGATGTGGGGTTGGGCTGTGCCTGCACACGGTCCGGGCCGCAAGGCCAGGGGTCAACGGGCGCCATGCGCCATGGAACATATGGGGATGACGATGCCCTTCGACAGTCGGACGTCGCGGCCGCGCCGGATCGCGCTTTTTTCTGGCAACTATAATTATGTCATGGATGGGCCCGTCAGGGCGCTGAACAAGCTTGTGGCCTTCCTGGAACGCCAGGGCATCGAGGTGCTGGTGTTCGCGCCGACCGCCAAGGAAGCCGCCTTCAAGCATTCAGGCACCCTGATTTCGGTACCATCGGTGGCCATTCCGGGCCGCAGCGAATACCGGGTCGCGCTGGGGCTGCCGCTCAGTGCGCGCAAGCGGCTGACCGCTTTCCGGCCGGACCTGATCCATATCGCGGCGCCCGACCTTCTGGGCTGGGGCGCGCTTAGGTGGGCGCGGCGCCATTTTGTGCCGGTTGTCTCGTCGTTCCACACGCGCTTCGACACCTACCCGCGCTATTACCACATGGCCTGGCTTGAAAAACATATCACCGGCGTCATGCGCAATTTCTACCACCGCTGCGAACATGTCTATGTGCCGTCCGACAGTATGGCCGAAATTCTGCGCGAACAGGATATGGCGCGCGATCTCCGGATCTGGACCCGCGGTGTCGACAGTGGCCTGTTCAACAAAAGCCAGCGCGACCTGGCTTGGCGCCGGTCGCTCGGGTTTGCTGACGACGACAAGGTTATTGCCTTTGTCGGCCGCCTGGTGCTCGAGAAGGGCCTGGGTGTCTTTGCCGACACGCTTGATGCCCTGAAGGCTGCGGGTGTGCCCTTCAAGGCGCTTGTGGTCGGCGAAGGGCCGGAACGCGAACGGTTTTCGAAGCGCCTGCCGGATGCGGTGTTTACCGGCTATCTGCAGGGCGACGCGCTGGCCCGAGCCTATGCCTCTGCCGATATTTTCTTCAATGCCAGTGTCACCGAAACCTTCGGCAATGTAACCCTGGAGGCCATGGCATCCGGCCTGCCGTGTGTGTGCGCGGACGCGACGGGCAGCCGCACCCTGGTGCGCGACGGCCACACGGGTTACCTGATCAAACCGGGGGACATTGACGCTTTCCGCGGCGCGCTCAGGGCCCTGATTGAAGACCCGGTGCTCTATCGCCGCATGGCCGACGCCAGCTTCCAGGCCACGGCACCCTATACCTGGAATGCGGTGCTGACCGCGCTTCTGGAACAATATCAGGAAGCCATCGCCGGCTATCGGTTGCGCCATGGCGGAACGGGTGCGGTTGTCGACCCCGAATATTCCGCCGCAGAATGAGCGCAGGATTTGACAAAACGGGCCCCATCGCCCACAAGGCGCCGCAGATGCACTGGACATATGCACCGGACATGTACACTGGCGCGGTGGTCCCTTGGGGACCCGAAATAAGGCAGATACGTGCAAGATCTTAAATCCATTTTCACGGCCGACGGCCTGAAGGCCCTTCAGGAAAAGAAGGGTTTCATGCTGGCCGTCAAGCTGTTGCAGGCCGGCTTTGTGCTGGCGGTGGTCTGGTACCTGGCGGTCAAGCTCAGCGCTGTCGGCTGGCAGGATGTCTGGTCTGCACTGCCCGAAACGCCCTGGTTCTATATCATCCTGATCGTGATGTTCCTCGCGTTCCCGGTGTCGGAAATCTTTGTCTACCAGGCCATGTGGGGCGGGTCCCTGTGGCGGCATTTCGGCATTTTTGTGCGCAAGCGTGTCTATAATTATGCCGTGCTCAGCTATTCGGGCGAAGCCTACCTGGCCCTGTGGGCGCGCAAGCGCCTGCCGATCCGCAGCCGCCGCATCTTTGCCACCGTGAAGGACAGCAATATCCTGTCGGCGCTGGCGTCCAACAGTTTCACCGTGCTGCTCTTGGGTGCGTTTTTCCTGACCGGGCAACTGGGCGTAATCACCGACGCCGACCCGGATTACAAGATGTACCTCGGGCTGGCCGTCCTTGTGGGTGTTATCCTGGTGCCGGTCGTGCTTCGGTTCCGGCGCCATATCATTTCGCTGGATGGCCCGGTGGCGCGCCGGGTGTTCCTGATCCATCTGGCCCGGCTGGTGTTCATGCTGGTATTGCAGGCACTGCAATGGGCCGTGGTGCTGCCCGCCGTGCCGTTCGACACCTGGCTTCTGTTCCTGACCGCACAACTGGTGCTGACCCGGGTGCCGTTCCTGCCCAACACCGATCTTCTGTATGCCGGCCTCGGCCTCACGCTCATGGGCTATGTCGATGCGCCCGAAGCCATGGTCGCCGGCATGTTCCTCGCCTCCGGTGCCCTTTCCCAGCTACTCAATGCCATCGCTTTTCTGGTAACCTCGGTTCATGACTTCAAGCCGACACCGGAAGACCGGATGGCAACCGAATCTGCCTGAAAGGCCGGCACACGTGGGAAGGGTGGCTGAGGGGGCCTGATGGGAAGCCTGGACCGTTATATCCTGAAAACGGCCTTCACACCGATGGCGCTCAGCCTTCTGGTGGCCGCCCTCCTGTTGCTGCTGGAACAGATGCTGCGGCTTCTGGATTTTGTCATCAATGAAAACGGCCCGGTGGATGTGGTCTGGCGCATGCTCGCGCTTCTGCTGCCCCACTATCTGGGCCTGGCGCTGCCGCTCAGCCTGTTTCTGGGCGTGGTGCTGGCCTACCGCAAGATTTCGCTGTCCAGCGAACTGGACAGCATGCAGGCCACCGGCATGTCGCACTGGCGGCTCCTCAGGCCCGTCTATGCGCTGGCGCTGGTGATGATGGCAGCCAACTTTGTCCTGCTCGCTTATGTGCAGCCCTATGCCCAATATGGCTATCAGGAACTTCGGTACGAACTGCAGGCCGGGCTTCTGGGCGCGCGCGTGCCGGCAGGCAAGTTTGTGGCCGTGTCAAAGGATGTCCGGCTCAGGATCGGCACCACGGCAAATGGCGGCGCCCAGCTTGGCGACCTGTTTGTCGCCTACCGCGACAAGGAAGGCAATCGCTCTACCTTCACCGCCGAACGGGGCCAGTTCCTGCGCGGGCCCGACCCGGACACCATGGTGCTCCGGCTTGAAAACGGTCGCCAGATGGTGGAACGTGAAGGCCAGGACCGGCCGGGTGTGTTGAATTTCGACCTGCAGGATATTGTCATCAACCTGCCGAAGGTGGATGCCTTCCGGGCACGTGGCGGCGAAAAGCGCGAAGCCACCATTGGCGAATTGATCGATATCCTGGACGGCAGACAGCCGACGGACGCCAAATCCTTCCGCGCCTTCCGGGCCAATTTCCATTTCCGGATCATCCACACGCTCACCTTCCTGGCGCTGCCGTTCCTGGCGGCGGCCCTTGGCACCACCAACCGGCGCAGGCCGTCGGGCGCAGGGCCCGCCATCGGTATTGCGCTGATCGTGCTTTATCACAAGCTTTTGGAAATCTGGGCCGTGGGCGAAGTGTCTTCGGGTGCCTTGACACCCTGGACCAGCATGTGGCCGCTGTTCGCTGTCTTCTGCGCCCTGTCGCTGGGGCTGTTCTTCGGTTCTGCTGAAAAACCCGGTTTTTATGCTGTCACCTATGTCGACCGGGCCTGGACCGCGGTGTTCGGCCCGATCAAGCGCCTGATCCGGCGCACGGTAGGTGCATCATGAAGCGCCTGCGCCGCCTGCGCCGGGTCATGCTGCCGTCGCGGTCGCTCGCGGCTTATGTCATGCGGCTGTTCCTGTCGCGCTATTTTGCCATGCTGATCCTGCTTGTGGTGCTTCTTCAGGCCATCGACCTGATGAACCGGTCCGACGAACTGTTGGCGCCGGATGGTGCCTCCACGGCATCCCTGTTGCATTATGTGCGCTGGCGCGGGCCGGAGCTCATCAGCCAGTTCATGCCGTTCGCCGCCCTCCTGGCCACCCTGTTCACGCTCGCCGGCCTCAGCCAGCATAGCGAGGTGATCGTCATGCGCGCGGCCGGCATGGCACCCGGCCAGATCATGGCGCCCATGTATGTGGTGGCCTTTTTCATCGCGGGTGCCCATGTGCTGTTCCACGACTATGTGGTGATCGACGGTTCGGCCAAGCTGGCCTATTGGCGCGCCAACGATTTCAGCGTCGCGGCCATGAACCCGCCGGACGGGCGGCAGAATATCTGGCTCGAGGATAATGGCCTCGTGCTGGAAGCCGGCTCCGCCACCCGGGCCGCGGGCCATGCGCTTCTGGACAGTGTCAGCCTCTATGCGCGCGACGACCGTGGCCTGTTGGCAAAAAGCATCTCTGCCGATTTTGCGGTCAATGACGACGGGGGGACGGACTGGACCCTCTATGGCGTGCGCCGGTTCGACCTGGTGCGAGGCACCACCGATACCGCGCCTCAGCTCATCCAGCACCTGAATGTGCCGCTTGAACGCATCTATGCCCATATCGACAAGCCGGACCAGGAACGCATCGGTCCCCTGGTGCGTGCCATCTCGGCGCTTTCAGCCGTGGGCGCTGAAACATTTGCGCTCGATACCGCCGTGTTGCACCGGTTCACCCGGGCGCTCGCCAGCATGATCATGCCGCTTCTGGGCGCGTTTGTGGCCTTCGGGCCGCCGCGCATGGGTTCGGGAATCGCCCGGGTCGTGCTCGGCATGGCCGTGGGCTTCAGCTATTTTGTGGTTGAAAACTATATGGTGGCCATGGGCACCATGGGTGTGGTGCCGCCCCTGTTGGCCACCCTGTCGACACCGCTTCTGTACCTTCTGGCCGGCCTCAGCACCATCCTGCGCTTCGAATAGCCTGCCCGCATGCACGATTTGGTAACCGGTTCCATGGTAACACAGAGACTGGACTGGCTTCAGTATGCACGCTTGGGGGCGGCAACAGGATTTTCGGTGTTGCAGCAGCGTGCGAACCAATTTGGTATGCCCATACCCGGGGCCATGGTAAACCCTCAGGACCATAGTGTTTTTTGCGGCGACAATGTACGCGGCAAAAGCGACGTCACGGATTTTTTCTATGACTATTGGCTGGCCCTGGGGGCGGACGGCCACCTGCAGACCCGTGCCGATATCCGCCTTGGCGACATCGCCCAATATGCCGACCGGCTTGTGCTCCTGGACATTGTCCGCGGCGCCGGTGGCTTTAGCCTCGTTGTGCGGCTGATCGCAACCTATGTTACCACCTATTATGGCGAGATTTCCGGGCGCGATATCAATGCCATGCACAATGAGCGCGCGGCAAAACGCGTCTATAGCACAGTGGAGCGGCTATTGAATACGGGTGAGCCCCTGCTTACCCAGACGCCCGCATTCTGCCCGCGCCGGCCCCTGAAGGAAGCGCTGGCCCTTTATCTGCCGCTTTATGACAAGACACGCCAGATCACGAAGGTGATGGCCGCGCTCGATATCCGCTGGATCGAATCCGCCAGATAGCCCAAAACAGTTGCGGTCGGCGTTCCGACATGGTTAACTGACCAAATAGTCAGGATTCAATTTTCCTGGCCGCTCGCCCCGAAATTCTGGTAGCCTGCCATGCAATTGCGTGACCGGTACCGGTGCGGGCGTTGCGGATTTCAGCGAGAGGCCGAAGCCTCCGGGGTTAGATGAAGGAAGCACAGTGTCGCTGAGGGCATTCAAGGGCGCAATTTTTCACCTGACGGACGATCCCGCCTTGGTTGGCCCGGGTGCCGCCACTGGCTGGTACCCCGACGGCATGCTGGTGGTCGAGGGCGGCCACGTGCTGATGGCGGGCGACCGCGTCGCGGTCGAGGCCAAACTGCCGGCGGCGGTCGAGGTGATCGATGCATCCGATAGCCTGATCATCCCCGGTTTTGTCGATACCCACATCCATTTCCCGCAGCTCGACATGATCGCCTCCTATGGTGAACAATTGCTGGACTGGCTGAACCGCTACACCTTTCCGGAAGAAGCGAAATTCGCCGACCCCGCCCATGCGGCGGAATGCGCGGATTTTTTCCTGGAAGAACTCTTGAGGAACGGCACCACCAGCGCGCTGGTGTATGGCACCGTGCATAAACAATCGGCGGATGCCCTGTTTGCGGCAGCTTACGCGCGCGGCATGCGTATTGCTGCCGGTAAGGCGCTTATGGATCGTAACGTTCCCGAAACGGTGCGCGATACCGCACAGTCCAGTGACGCGGACAGCCGCGCCCTGATTGCCGACTGGCATGGCAAGGGCCGGCTTGTTTATGCCGTCACCCCGCGTTTCGCACCCGCCTGTTCCGATGACCAGCTCACCCGCGCCGGCCAGATCCTGAAGGATTTCCCGGATGTGCTGATGCATACGCACCTGTCGGAAAACACCGCGGAAATCGCCTGGGTGGGCGATCTGTATCCGGACGCGAAAGACTATCTGGATGTCTATGACCGCTTTGGTCTTGTGACCAACCGGTCCGTGTTCGCGCATTGTATCCATCTGTCGGGCGAAGAATACCAGCGCATGGCCGAGGCCGATTCGGCGGTATCCTTCTGCCCGACCTCGAACCTGTTCCTGGGCAGCGGCCTGTTCGACCTGAAAACGGCGGAAAAATACGGTGTGAAGGTTGGCCTGGGCACCGATGTCGGTGCCGGCACCAGCTTCTCGATGCTGGCGACGATGGACGAGGCCTACAAGGTCTGCCACCTGAAGGGCCACAAGCTGGATGCCTTCAAGGCCTTTTATCTGGCTACCCTGGGTGGCGCGCGCGCCCTCAATATGGGGCATCAGATCGGCAGTTTCGAAGCCGGCAAGGAAGCCGATTTCCTTGTGCTTGACCTCGCGGCAACACCGCTTCTGGCGCGGCGCCTCAAACATTGCAAATCGATCGAGGATATCCTGTTCGTGCTCGCCATGCTGGGCGACGACAGGGTGATCAAGGAGACCTGGATTGCGGGCGAGCGGCGCTACAGTAAAGCCTGAGCGCCGCTTAAGGTCTTGATTTAACGGCTGATCGGCGCCGTCGCGGCCTCAAGCCACGGTTTGGTGGTCGCATCTACCAAGGGGCCCACCTTGGCCAGTACTTCGGCATGATAGGCATTGAGCCAATCCAGTTCGGCATCGGTCAGCAGGTCCACGTCCACCAGGTTGCGGTCGATGGGCGCCCATGTCAGGTTTTCGAATTCGAAAATCTCGCGCTCATGTTCGCCCGCAACCTTCTTCACCAGTACCAGATTCTCGATGCGGATGCCGTAGGCGCCTTCCTTGTAATAACCCGGCTCGTTCGACAGGATCATGCCTTCTTCAAGCGGAATATCGGTGCCGAATTTGGCAATGCGCTGCGGGCCTTCATGCACGGCAAGGTACGAACCGACACCGTGGCCGGTGCCATGGTCGTAATCAAGGCCGGCTTCCCAAAGCGGGCGGCGTGCGATGGCGTCCAGCGCCATGCCGGGCGTGCCTTTCGGGAAACGGGTGGTCGACAGGCCGATATGGCCCTTCAGGACGCGGGTGAAGCGGTCCTTCATCTCGGCGGTCGGGGTGCCCACAATCACCGTGCGGGTGATATCGGTGGTGCCGTCCAGATACTGGGCGCCACTGTCGACCAGGAAAATCTCATCCATCTTCAGCGGGCGGTTGGTTTTTTCATTCACCCGGTAATGCACGATGGCGCCGTTTGGCCCCGCGCCCGAAATGGTGTCGAAGCTGCGGTCCTTCAGCAGTTCGCGCTTCTGGCGGAATTTCCACAGGGTGTCGACGGCGATAAGCTCATCGACCGTGCCCTTGGGCGCTTCGCCTTCCAGCCAGCACAGGAATTCGCTGATGGCGGCACCGTCGCGTACATGCGCGTCCTTGCTGCCGGCCACTTCGGCGGCATTCTTGCGGGCTTTCATCAGGATGCAGGGGTCGCGGCCATCCACCAGTTTGGCACCGGCGTCGCCCAGGGTCTTGAACACTTTGGCGTTGTTGCTGCCACGGTCCACGAGCACGGCCTTGCCGGCCTGGCCGAGGCCGGCCAAGGTGTCATAGAAGGCTTCGCGCGGTTCGATGCGCACGGTGTTGCCCAGATGCTGCCTCAGCGCGTCGGTCACCTTGGCGCCGTTGATGAACAGGGTCGCGCTTTCATCGGCTTCAAACAGCGCGAAAGCGTGGGTCACCGGTGTGTTGCGCACGTCGGTGCCGCGGATATTGAAGGCCCAGGCCACGCTGTCCAGCATGGTCACCACGGCGGCGTCGGCTTTCTTTTCCTTCAGGGCTTTGGCGATATCGGCGCGCTTTTCCTGCGGGCTTTTGCCGGCGCGGTCGGTGGTATGCACCATTGCGGGTGCCAACGGCTCGGCGGGCTGGTCGGCCCAGACGGCATCGACGGGGTTGCCGTCCACGGCCACAAGGTCGATGCCGGCGTCGGCCAGTTTGGCGCGCGCCGTTTCTTCCCAGGCGATGGTCGCCAGTTCGGGGTCGTAGCCGATCTTGCTGCCCGCTGGCGCATGGTCGCAGATCCATTTCAACAGCGGATTGGCCTCGAAATGATGGCGTTCGAACAGGCTGGCGTCCACTTCGGCTGCGACCTGGATGGTGTAGCGGCCGTCCACGAACACGGCGGCCTTGTCGAGAAGCGCGACACCGTTGCCGGCGGAACCCGTGAAGCCGGTCAGCCAGGCCAGGCGCTGGGCGTATTCCCCGACATATTCGCTCATATGTTCATCTGTCAGGGGGACGATGAAGCCCGCAAGGCCACGGGTTTCAAGTTCGGTGCGCAGGGCGGCAAGACGGTCGGCATGGGAAGCCACGGCAGGTTCTCCTTCTTCTCGGGAATATGTGCCGTTTACATGGCAGGCGCGGCGGGCTTTGGCAAGGGGGTGCCGCATTTGCGGGCTTTACTTGGCGACCGCGCGCGCCTACCTCTAGGCCATGACTTCCAGTATCGAAGGACCACCCCGAATGCTCAAGGCCCCCGCCTCTCCCGCCGCCCCCATCGCCGCCCGCCGCGACCATCAGGTCAGCCACCATGGCGAAACCGTTTCGGACCCGTATTTCTGGCTCAAGGACCCCGGCTACCCTGAGGTGACAGACGAAGATGTGCTTGGCTACCTGAAGGCCGAAAACGCCTATTTCGAAGCGGTGATGGAGGCGAAAAAACCGGTGATCGACACTATCTTCGAGGAGATCAAGGGCCGGGTGAAGGAAGACGAGGAAAGTGTCGCCTGGCAGGACGGCGCCCATGAATATCGCTGGGCCTTCAAGAAAGGTGCGCAGTACCGCACCTGGTACCGCCGGAAACGCACCTACAATCCGTTTTCGGGTGGCGGTTGGGCCGAAATGCTGGACGAAAACAAGGAAGCCGAAGGCAAGGAATTCTTCAAGCTGGGAGGCCTGTCGGTCAGCCCCTGCGGCCGGTTGATGGCCTATAGTGCCGATACCAACGGGTCTGAGCGTTTCACGGTCAAGGTACGTGACCTTGAAAGCGGCAAGACCCTGAAGGACGAAGTGGCCGAAACCTCGGGCGAGATTGTCTGGACCGCCGACAGCGACGGGTTTTTCTATGTGCATGTGTCCAAGGAATGGCGGCCTTACCTCGTGCGTTATCACGCCCTCGGCGCCAAGGAAGAGCATGATGTTTATGAAGAAGCGGACACCAGCTTCTTTGTGCATATCCAGGAAACCAGCCGCAAGCGCCATCTGGTCATCCGCTCTGCCGATCATGTGACCGCCGAAAACCGCATCCTTGAACTGGATGCACCGCTTGAGGAACCCTACCTTCTGGCCGCGCGCCGTGTGGGCCACGACTATTATGTCGATGAAGGCGAATTCAGCTTCTATGTGCGCTCCAACCGCGCGCGCAAGAATTTCAGCGTCTATATGGTGCCGTTCGAAAGCGAGGACGAAAGCGAATGGGCCTCGATCCTGCACGGCGACGACCGGCATTATATCCACGGCATGCAGGCGTTCGATGGGCTTGTCGCCGTTGAAGAACGGGTCGACGGTCTGGACCAGATCCGCTTGCTGCGGCTTGACGGCCCCGACCGCTATATCGAGTTTCCGGAACCTGTGTACGAGGTCGGCCTCGGCACCAATGCCGAATTTGCGCAAGGCCATATCCGGCTGGGTTATTCCAGCCTCGTCACCCCGCCGACGGTCTATGACTATGACCTCAAGTCCAAAAAACTGATTGTGCGCAAGGAACAGGAAATCCCGTCGGGGTATGACAAAAGCCAGTATGCGTCCGAACGCCTGATGGTTACGGCGCGGGATGGTGTGCAGGTGCCGGTCAGCCTCGTCTATCACAAGGATTGGAAAAAGGGTGCGGGCGCGCCGTTGCATCTGTACGGCTACGGCGCCTACGGCCTTGGCATGTCGCCCGGTTTTTCGGTGTCGCGCCTCAGCCTCATGGATCGGGGTTTTGCCTATGCTATCGCCCATATCCGGGGCGGCGACGAACTGGGGTATGGCTGGTACGAAGCCGGCAAGCTGGAGCGCCGCACCAACACCTTCAACGATTTTGTCGATGTCGCCCGCCATCTGGAAGCCGAAGGTTATGCGGCCAAGGGTGGCATCAGCATTTCTGGCGGCAGCGCGGGGGGCGAGCTGATGGGGGCGGTGCTGAACCAGGCACCCGAGCTGTTCAGAGGTGCGGTATTGCATGTGCCGTTTGTCGATGTCCTGAACACCATGCTGGACGCCGACCTGCCGCTCACACCCATCGAATGGCCGGAATGGGGTAACCCGATCGAAAGCGCGGAGGCCTTCGCCAATATCCGCAGCTATTGTCCCTACAGCAATATCGCCGCCAGGGACTATCCGCCGATGCTGGTAACCGGCGGGCTGAACGACCCGCGTGTCACCTATTGGGAACCGGCCAAATGGACCGCAAAACTGCGCGCCACCAAAACCGACGACAATATGCTGTTGATGAAAATCAACATGGGTGCGGGCCATGGCGGCAAATCCGGCCGCTATGAACGCTTCCGCGAAGTGGCCGAGGAATTCGCCTTCGTGCTGATGTGTTTCGATCTGGCGTAATTTAACCGAACGATCGGTTGATAATGGGCGGCGCCTTCGGGTGGCCACCCATTTTCCTTACTGGCGTTCCATCGCGCGCAGGTGATCCATGGTCGGCGCCATGCCCGACAGATCGTAGCCAGCCTCGGCGGCGGCGGCGACGATGTCGGTGGTTTCCATGCCCTTGTCCATGGCGGTTGCCAGCCCCCACAGGGTGCAGGAACGGGTGCCGGACCGGCAGTAGGCCAAAATCGGGCCTTCGGTGCTTTTGAGCGCATAGGCCATGGATTCGATGGCTTCGAAGGTCAGTTGCCCGCCCACAACCGGGATCGAGGCCCATTTGATGCCGCGCGTGGCGGCATAGGTAGCCAGTTCGTCGCCTTCGGGTTGGCCCATTTCCTCGCCGTCCGGGCGGTTGTTGATGATCAGTTCAACACCGGCGTCCGCCGCAGCATCAATGTCGGTCTTGCCGATCTGCGGCGCCACCGAAACCTGGTCGGTTACTTTCCTGAAATCTGTCATGTCGGTCTCCTGCCCCGGTTCGTGTGTCTGCCTAGAGTGGCGCATTTGCGTAATAATGCCAAGCCAGTAGCGCCATGGCGCTGCGATGCGGTCGCCAGCGCTCGCCGATGGCTTCGACCGCCTTTTCGCCCGGCCGGTCCTGAAGGCCGACAATGCGGCCCACACCAACGCGCACCGCCAGGTCACCCACCGGCCAGACATCGGTCCGGCCAAGGGAGAACATCATGAACATGTGCGCGCTCCAGACCCCCAGGCCCTTTACGGCGGTGATGGCGCTGACAATCTCCGCGTCCGGCATATGGGGCAGGGCATCGAAATCGAGCGTGCCGTCCGCCACTGTGGCACACAGCGAGCGCACATATGTGATTTTCTGCCAGCTTAGGCCGGCTGTGCGCAGGTCAGCGTCCGCGACCAGCGCCACACGTTCGGGTGTGACTGGCAGGCCCACCAGTGTTTCCACGCGCGCGGCGATGGTGGCTGCCGCCTTGGTGGAAAGCTGTTGGCCGACAATGACCCTGAGCATGGTGGCGAAGTCGCGTCCGCGCCGACGCTCCTCCGGGAAGCCGACCAGGGTCACGGCCGCGCGCACATGGGCATCGGCGTTGGCCAGATGCTCAAGCTGCTGCTGTATACGGTCGGTCGTCAGGGCAAAATCGGTCATTCACACCACAAAATGTTCAAGCCGCGCATCGCGCACAAAGGCCTTGTGCTTGAGGCCCGAGTGGATAGCACGGGCAATGGGCTCCGCCAACTGTTTCACCACCACGGTCACGGCCATGGTGCCATCGGTGTGGCTGAGGGTGTGCAGTTCGCTGGGTTCGATGGAATGTTCGGCGAAGGACGCCAGCACCTGGTCAAGGGCGCCTTCTTCGCGGGTGGTCAGAATGTCGAAACGGTTCGAAACGTCAAACGGCTGTGCCATGGTGCGCAGCTCCTGTAAGCGAAATTGTCATGGGAATGAACGAAATATCCCGGCTTTCCGTGAAAGCCGGGTCGATCATTCGACCACACATTCGCTTATGCGCACCAAAACATGTCATGGCCGCGACCCTAATGGGGTGAAAATAAGAAAGCAAGGGGGCTTCTGGTCACGGTCCCGTAAAGGTGCCGGCCAGCCCCCAGGTTGACAGGATCGCCAGCATGGCAAGCGCCGCGAACATCAGCGCCAGCAGGTGCGGCACGGCAATCAGAAAAGCGACCCCCTTTTGCGGCATCAGCCCGCGCTTCTGGAAGCTGATGCAGAACAAGGGCAGGGTCAGCACCAGCATCAGGCCGGCGTTCAGCACCAGCCGCCACAGGGTGACCAGCCAGACCCGGCCTTCGCCATAAACCACCTCCGGCCACAGGTTCCATTCACACCACAGGCCGGCCAGTATCATCAGGGTGCCGGCGAAGCCAAAGCCGGCCATGAAACGCCAGGCCCGGTCCGTGCGACTGCGGATATAGGCAATGCTGGAAAGAAGCACCAGCACCACCCAGGGGAAGGGTTTGATCACATAGCGCGGGTCGCCGATCGCACCGACAAAGCGGAAAAGCTGGCCGTCGACCAGCATGTAGCCACCCAGCCGGTAGGGGCTCAGGACCAGGGGCGTGCCGTCTCTGCTTTCATAAAAATAGGGGCTTCCTGGGCTGAAAACGCGCCCCGATGCCGCGGGGCCGGGGCCCGAAAGCACAAGGTCGTCCCCGCGTGGGGTCAGGTCCGCATAATCCAGTTCAAGCGACAACAGGCGCGCCTGCAGCCAGTCCGACTGGTGGCCTGTGGCGACATACCGCCCACCCAGTTCGCTGGGTGGCGCCAGATTGGCCGCAGCGTCGGTGCGTGCCGTCTGGTCCTCGGTCGGGAACAGGTCGCGGGCGGTTTTGTATACCGGCGCCCAGGCCGTGCCGCCACAGGCGACCGCCCCATCCGGCAACCGCACAAAGGCCACCTGGGCGTTGGTGAACACCATGGCAGCGGCGCCGCCATCACAGCGGTCGCCAACCGCAAGCCAGGACAGCCCGCCGCCAAAATGGCGGGTCACCCCCAGCATGTGCGCGGGCGCAAGCGGATGCAGCCGGAACGAGGACCGGGTCACAAGCGCGGCATTGAGGGCTTCGGACAGGTAGGGCGCGCCTGCCGCACCCCGGTTTGAAAGCAGCACCTTTACGAGGGTGGCCAGCGCGTCGCCCGTCGCCGTCTGGCCATAAACCGGGGCAAACAGCGCCCCGCCATTATTGCCCGCGGCAGGTACCGTGTGGGCGCCGGGCACAAGACCCAGCGGCCGGTCCACTTCGTCGGCGACGATGTCGGCAATCGGTTTGCCGGCAACATGTTCCAGAAGCTGCACCAGAATGGCCCAGGCAACCGGGTCTTCGCTGGCGGCCTGGCCCGCTGTACGCATTTCAATGGCATAGGCCCGCAAGGGTGCGCCCGGTGCCCCCGGGTCCATGTAACGCGCGGGCGGCACCGCATAACCGGCCGTGCCCGCAAGGATATGGCGCACCGTCACCGCCACCCGGAACGGGTTTTTCTCCACAATGTCGGGCAGGTAGCCGGACACCGGATTATCCAGTCCGACCAGCCCCCGGTCCACCAGCCGGAGGGTCGCCAGCGCCAGCACATATTGGCCGGCGTCCCCGAGCATGTAGCGTTGGTCGCGGGCCTCTGCCGTCAGTCCGTCGGCGTCCGTGGTGACAAAAACCGTTTCATGCGAAACATTATGCTGTTGTAGGCTGCGGGCCAGCGCTTCGGTGTCGACTTCGGCCCGGCCCGGCTGGGCAGGCAGGAACAGGATCAAAAGCGCGAGAGCGAGGCGGAGACACATGGCGGCCTTGGGGGCGTGGGGTTAAGCTTGTGTCTAATAAACATGTTTTGGGTCCCGATTGCCAGCGGCATGTCGGGCAGACAAGGGGGAGGCCGGCATGGCAGCAGCCGCAAAATTCAAACCGCTTGAAGGCTTCGAACACCGGGACGCCGGCGAGATGTCGGCGCGCGCCGCAGAGTTTCTGGCGCTGATGAAAAAACGCCGCACGATCCGCGAATTCTCGGGCCGCCCCGTGCCGCGCGACGTTATCGAAAATGCCATCCTGACCGCCGGCAGCGCGCCTTCGGGTGCCAACAAGCAGCCCTGGCATTTTGCCGTGATCACCGACCCGGAGGTGAAGGCGCGCCTGCGTGAAGCGGCGGAGGCCGAGGAGCGGGAATTTTACGCGGGCCGCGCGTCAGAACAGTGGCTGAAGGACCTGGAACCCTTCGGGACCGATGCCAACAAACCGTTCCTGGAGACAGCACCCTACCTGATTGCCGTATTCCGGGAATCCTATGGCATCGATGCCGCAACCGGCGAACACACCAACAATTATTATGTGCATGAAAGTGCGGGCATCGCGGCGGGTTTCCTGATCGCGGCCTTGCATAACGCGGGCCTTGCGACCCTGACGCACACGCCGTCGCCCATGGGGTTCCTGAACGAGGTGTGCGGCCGGCCCAAAAACGAACGCCCGATCATGCTGGTGGTCGCCGGTTACCCGGCAGACCATGTCGAGGTGCCGGACATCGACAAGAAACCCCTGTCGGCGATCAGTAGCTGGATCTAGAACTGGAAGGTAACGGCGGTGCCGGCGA
This sequence comes from Alphaproteobacteria bacterium, assembly GCA_006226495.1. Taxonomy (GTDB): domain Bacteria; phylum Pseudomonadota; class Alphaproteobacteria; order Sphingomonadales; family Kordiimonadaceae; genus Kordiimonas. The sequence continues at coordinate 45,935 of SBGU01000029.1, read as the reverse complement.
TGAACTGGTTTTCGGACCCGAAGCCACCGCCCGTGATCGGGCTGTTGGCGGCGTCACCCAGCAGTTTGCCAAATGAGACCAGGCTCATCAGCCGCGCATGTTCGTTCACCCGGTAGGCACCCAACAGGTTCAGCGATACTTCCGACATGCCGGCACCGACCTCGAACGCCTCGAAGCCCTTGGCTGAATTGGCGGCCTGCTCGGCGCTGATGCCATAATTGGTCTGCATTGCCTTCTTCGAATACCATTTGGCACGAATGCCGGCCCCCATGACAAAGTCGCCGGCACGGAAGATAGCGTGCCCGGCCGTTGCCCGGATGGACAGCCCCTGGCCGGCGCCCAGCGCCTGCCGCACGTCTGCCGACAGCAACATCATCTTGGTGCTGTAACGCGCGAAGGCGCCCACCTCGACGGTGGTCTTGATGTCGCCAAGGCCGTTCAGCGCCTTGTTGCTTTCGTCATCCCGTCCGAACCGCAGGTTCATCAGCGGACCGGTCTCGAAGCCTTTTTCGGAATAGGCATTATAAGTGAAGGTGGTGCCGTTCAGGCGCCAGACATCCTGATACCGCACATCGACGATAGGCAGTATCTTGAAGCGGTAATTGTCCGAGCCGACATAATCCGGCACCCAGCCGAAACCGGCACCAAGACGGGCTTTCACGCCCTTGTCCTGCCAGTCGTCGGGCCAGACGATGTCCACCCCTTCCTGCACGGCCTCGATGGCATCAAAAAACCGGTCTGCAAGATTCTGGGCATGGGCTGTGCCGCCCAGAAAGGTCGCCGCCAATATGGGCAGCGCCACTTTTGAAATTTGATAATAGCCGCTGTTCCTGGCCACGTTCAGTCCCCCATTGGATCGGTGGTTTCAGGCCGCCGGCCACGGCGGCGTAACAGTCACTTTCTTAAAAAGACACAGGATAAAAGGTGAAAGTAAGGCATAAAAATATCATGCCTGCCACATTTCTGCAGGGTACCAATCAACTGACGCGGCGGGACAATTGCACAAAACGCGCGACCTGCAGCAGCCAGGACACAGTCACCCCGATCAGCATGCCTTCCATCAGCCCCTGCAGGCCATGGCCCACGGGGAATGCCAGCACATAACAGGCCGGCAGCATGACAAAGGCGAAAGAAAAGGCCTGCAGCACGGTCGGCCACCAGGTTTCCTTGAAGCCGCGCAGGATCATGGATGCCACCATCTGCGAGGCGTCGAACACCATGCCGGCGGTATAGACAATCGCGAACGGCAGCAGCAGCAATACGATGCGGCCGTCCTTGGTGAATATCTCCAGAAGCGGTGCCGTGAACAGATAGATCACTAGCGCGAACAGGCCGGTGATGACAAAATTCAGCACCATGCCGGAAATGCCGGCCAGCACGGTATCGGCCCGGTCGCGGCGCGAAAAGGCGATGCCGACCCGCACGCTGGCGGCGACGCCGATCCCGATCGAGATCATCAGCGGCACGCCCAGTACCTGGTAAACCACGCCGTGTGCGGCCAAGGGCACGGTGCCCAGCCAGCCGGCGAAGATGGCCAGGGCCGAGAAAGCCAGCACTTCGGCGGCAAGCGACACGGCGGAGGCATAGCCCATCTGGCGCTGGTCGGCCCAGTCGCGCCAGTGCTGGCCATGAGGGTTGCGCACGCCATAGGGCCGGATGCTTGGCGCCCACCAGACATAAGCGAAGGCCGCACCCGCCATGAACCAGCGCACACCGGTCGACGCCCAGGCCGAACCTGCGGCCCCCATCTCAGGCAGGCCCCAGACGCCAAAGATCAGCGCATAGTCCAGCGCCACATTCACCAGGTTCGCGGCCAGCATCAGGTAGAAGCCGACCTCTGCGCGTTTGATGCCCTCGAGGAACATGGTGCAATTGACGAACAGCATATGCCCGGGCAGGCCAAGGGCCAGGATACGGATCAGCCGTCCGCCCTGTTCGGCTTTCTCCGGTGTCTGGCCCAGAAGGGTCAGCCAGTATTCGGCCGGCCAGGCCATGGCAACCAAGAGGACACCGACCGCCATCGTGAAGGGCAGGTTGCGGCGCCAGACGCGCCCGGCTTCGATGGGGTTGTCCGCCCCAATGGCGCCGGCCACATAAACCGTGATGCCGGACAGAAGGCCAAGACCCACCACCAGCGCAAACATGATCACCGACTGGTTGGCCAGGTTCAGCCAGGCCAGATGCTCGGTCGCATAATGGCCGACAAGGGCGGTATCGACCATGCCAAGGCCCAGGATACCAATGCGCATCATCACGGCCGGCAACGCCAGGCGTGCCAGTTCGCTGAAGTGACGCTTCAGCCTTTCCTTCAGCCATGTACGGCTGAGATGTGGGTTGGTGTCCGTCATCGGGGTTGCTGCCTTGCCAATAATATCGCACTGCCGGCGATGTTGTGTTACTGCTAGGCCTGTTTCGCGGCGCTGGCAAGCAATTGCTTATGGGGAAGTCGCGAAAACAAAAAAAGAACAAAGATATCTCTCTGGGGGAGAAAAAAGTGTCTGAAGAAACTGCAAGCACTGCGGGTCCGCTGGCCCGTGGGGCCTATCCCGAACTTACCCCGCACGCCGTTATCGTCGGTTATGTGCTGGGTGTGCTGATCGCCATCTCGATCGGTTTTGCGTCCCTGAAACTCGGTTTTTCCATCGAAGGCTCGGAACTCGCGGCCATCATGGGTTTTGCCGTCCTGAGGGGTATCCTGAAACGCCGCTCCATTGTCGAAAACAACGTGGTGCAGACGGTGGCCAGTGCCGTGAACGGCGCCTCGTCGGGCATGATGTTTTCGGTGCCGGCGATTTTCATCCTTGGCTATGGCGACCATTTCAATCCGGTGGTGCTGACCTTCGGTGCCATTGCGGGCGCATTTTTGGGCATTGCCTTCATCATTCCGCTTCGGAAGCAGATGATCGATTTTGAACGGCTGACCTACCCGGGAGGTGTTGCAGTTGCAACAATTCTGAAGTCGCCGGGTGCGGGCATCCAGAAGGCCAAACTTCTTTTGATCGCCATGGTCATTTCGGGCGGCCTGCATTTCGCCAGCCTCTATTTCGGGTTCGAATATTGGGAGCTGTTCGACAGCCTCGGCCTGCCGGCCTACCTGAACGGCACCTGGTACCTGTCCCTGATGACCATCGGTGTCGGTTATATCGCCGGCCGCGGCGGCATCGCCTTCATCATCGGCGGCTATGTCTGTTACTGGTTCCTGGCCCCCATGCTGTCGGCGACCGATCTGTTCCCGGTGGTGGACGGTAGCCTGATCAGCGACCCGGGTGCGTTGCGCACCCTGCTGTTCCGCCCCGTCGGCATCGGCATGCTGATCGGCGGCGCCGTGGTGGGCGTGCTGTTCGCCTTCCCGCTCATTCGCTCGGCCATCGGGTCCATGCAGTCTTCCGCCAAGGTGGAAAGTGCGATGAGCCGCGACGAAATGCCCATCAAGCTTCTGTATATCGCCATCGTGGGCGCCGCGATCCTGTTGGGGGTCATGGCCATCACGTCGGCGGAAGAAGTGGGCATCGTGCGCGGTGTCATGATGGCGGTGCTGGGCACGCTCTGGATCTGGATGGCGGGGATCATCCTGTCGGAAGCCATCGGCCGTACCAACTGGTCGCCGCTGTCGGGTATGACCCTGGTGGCTGTGACCTTGCTCATCATCATCACCCAAAGCTTCGGCGGCATGGACCGCATGCCGGCCATCGTGGCCGCCATTACCGTGGGGGCGGCAACCTGTGTCGCCATGAGCCAGGCCACCGACCTGATGCTGGACCTGAAAACCGGCTATCTGGTGGGCGCGACCCCGCGCATGCAGCAGCTTGGCCAGTTCGCCGGCGCCTGGCTGGGGCCGATTGTCATCATCGTGCTGATCTTCATCCTGCACGGTGCCTGGGGTCTTGGCTCGGACAAGCTGCCGGCACCGCAGGGGCAGGCGCTTGCCTCCATGGTCAATGGCATCATGGGCGGTGACGTGCCGACGGAAAAATATGTCGCCGGGGCGCTGTTGGGTGCGCTGTTGTCGGCATTGCAGGGCGGGCTTGGCATCACGGTCGGCCTTGGTTTCTATCTGCCGTTCAATGTGGTGCTGACCTATTCGCTGGGCACGCTTGCCCGCGAAATCACCGACCGCAAGAAGGGCAAGAACTGGTCCGACAACAAGGGTATCCCCATGGCCGCAGGCCTGATTGTCGGTGAAGCCCTGGTGGGTGTCGGTTTTGCCGTACACGCCATCTATGTGTCGATGTAAGGGAGGGATGCCATGAACGCACTTGCAAAACTTCTGGTCGCCGCCGCCTTCCTGGGGGGCGCTTTCCTGACCTCGCTCGATCCCCTGCTGGTCGACTGGTACATGTTCCTGCCAGTGGTTGCCGCCGGCGTGCTGGGGGTATGGCTGGTCAAACATTTCGAGAATGCCGAGGCCCGGTCGAGCGACAAGCTGGCCGGCAACCGGCGTGACCTGGAGGAAAGCCTGAACAATATCCTTGCCAACCTTGAGGCGCTTGATGGCCGCAAGGACAAGGTACCGACCTATGACATGCGGTTCGAGATCGACCGGCTCTTGCGCGACGACCTCAGCCGCTTCGCCGATGCCCGCGACAGCATGAAACATCTGTTCGGGCTGAAGGCCTATGCCGACATCATGTCCAGCTTTGCGGCGGGTGAACGCTATATCAACCGGGTATGGTCTGCCTCGACCGACGGTTATGTCGACGAGGTGCTGGTCTATGTCGAAAAATCGCTCAACCAGTTCCGGCATGCCAAGGAAGAATATGACAAGGCGGCTCGCGCCTGAGGCGCATCTAGGCTAACAAACGACAGGCGGTCCTTCGGGGCCGCCTTTTTTGTCGCGGGCCACGCACCATCTGCCGCAAGCAGGTTGAGGCCGCCACGGGCCTGCCGCACCCTCAATTCACCAACCGAGGGAGAAGCAGATGAACAACATCCTCAGAAGCTCCGCAATCGGCGCCCTGACAGCAGCCCTGATCACGGGGTCGGCGCTTGCGGACGGTGCCCGCGACAGGGCGGAAACAATCGTGCCCGGCCCCTGGAAAGATGCCTACGAAAGCTGGCACTATGCCCCGGCAGTCAAGATTGATGGCCGCATCTATGTGTCCGGTGTCGCGGTACGGCCCATTAATGGCGATTATGAAGCCGCCTACAGGACCGCCTGGCAACGCATTGGCGAAATACTGCGGGCCTCCGGCGCCAGCCTCGATGATGTGGTCGAGATTGTCAGCTATCACACAAATTTGAAGGCGCAATTGCCGCTGTTCGGGTCGGTGAAGGACGAGTTCATTCACAAGCCCTATCCGGCCTGGACCGCAGTCGGCGTCAGGGAATTGGCCATGGAAGGCGCGGTGGTCGAGATCAAGGTGACGGCCCACGCAGGCGGTTTGCAGCCCCTAGCGGAATAATGGACAGCGCCAGAAAATGGGCCTAGGCTCCCCGCCGGGTTTTACATAATTCAGCGGGGGAAACATGCGCTATTTCCAGAAAACCATTGCTGCCCTTATGGCATCTGCCGCCATCAGCCTGACCGCAAACGCGGGCGATATCTTCATCACCGCAGACGCCATGATCGATGTCGATGCCGGCAAGAAAATCGAGCGTCCCGCCATTCTGGTGCGCGACAACCATATCGCTGCCGTGGGTACACAAGGCAAGCTGCAGGCGCCTGAAGGGGCCGAAATTGTCGACCTTTCCGGCATGACCCTCATGCCCGGTTTCATGGACATGCATGTGCACCTGACATCGAGCGCCGAAGGATCGTTCTTTGATGAGGTTTCCTTTTCCGTGCCGCGCCAGACCATCGTGGGTGTCGAAAGCGCGCGCCGTGAACTGATGGCCGGTTTCACCACCGTGCGCGACGTGGGCGACGGCGCCTATGCCGCAGTGGCCATTCGCGACGGTATCGAGGCCGGCGAGATCATCGGCCCGCGCGTGTTTGCGTCCGGCCCGGCGCTTGGCATCACCGGCGGCCACTGCGACAACAACTTCTTCCCGCCCGAGATGCATTACAAATCCGAAGGCGTGGCCGACGGCCCGTGGGAAGCCCGCAAGAAGGTGCGTGAAAACTTCAAATACGGCACCGACCTGATCAAGATCTGCGCCACGGGTGGTGTGTTCTCCAAGGGCGACGCGGTTGGCGAACAGCAATATACGCTGGAGGAAATGCAAGCCATCGCCGACGAAGCGCACCGCCGTGGTTTCACGGTCGCCGCGCATGCGCACGGGGCTGACGGCATCAAGGCAGCCATCGTGGCCGGTATCGATTCCATCGAACACGCCAGCCTGGCGGACGACGAGGCAGTAAGCCTTGCCAAAAAGCATGGCACCTATTTTTCGATGGATATCTATAACACCGACTATACCCAGGAAACCGGCGTCGAACGCGGCATCCCGGAAGAGAACCTGGCCAAGGACCGTGAAATCGCGCAGGACCAGCGCGACAATTTCCGCCGTGCGGTCAAGGGCGGCGTGAAGATGGTGTTCGGCTCGGACGCCGGTGTCTATCCGCACGGCATGAACGCCAAACAGTTTGCGGTGATGGTTGAGTATGGCATGACCCCGATGCAGGCCATCCAGGCCGCAACCATCAATGCCGCGCACCTGATCAAGCATGAAGGCAACCTTGGTGCCATCAAGGAAGGTTTCCTGGCCGACATGGTGGCCGTGAAGGGTGACCCCCTGAAGGACATCACGGTAACCCAGGATGTGGCCTTCGTCATGAAGGACGGCACCATCTACAAAGGCGCAGGCAAATAGGGCGGTTGATATGGCTTTCTCAAAACGCGATTTCCTGAAACTGGCAGGGGCGGGTGCTGCAGGCGCCGCCTTTGCTGCCGCCGGCAGCCTGCCAGCGCGCGCCGTGGCTGAAAATCCGCTCAGCGACATCACAGCCGGTGTGGCCCCCATCAGCCGGGACGAGCGGCTGGCCCGCATTGCCAGGGCCCAGAAGCTGATGGCTGAAAAGGGCATAGACGCCATTCTGGTCGAGCCCGGGTCCGCCATGCTGTATTTCACCGGCATCCGCTGGTGGCGCAGCGAACGGCTGACCACGGTCGTGATCCCGCGCGAGGGCGAGATCGGGGTCGTGACCCCCTTCTTCGAGGAACCCAGCGTGCGCGAAAGCATGACCTTCGGGTCGGACGTGCGCACATGGAACGAACATGAAAGCCCGTTCGAGCGCGTGGCCGGCATCCTGAAGGACCGGGGTCTTGCTGGCGGCAAGATCGGGCTGGAAAGCACGGTGCGCTATTTTGTGGTCGAAGGCCTGAAAAAAGCGGCACCCGGGTTCGAGATCGTTTCGGCCGACCCCATCACCCTTGGTTGCCGCATGTATAAATCGAAGGCCGAACTGGCCCTGATGCACAAGGCCAGCGAAGTGACCATGCAGGCCTATGCCCATGTCTGGGGCAGCCTTGAAGCCGGCATGACATCGGGTGATATCGGTGCCCTGATGGCCAAGGCACAAACAGCACTGGGCGGCGATAATGTCTGGACCCTGATCCTGATCGGCGAAGCCAGCGCCTACCCGCACGGCAGCGGCCAGCCGCAGGTGCTGAAGGACGGCGATATCGTGCTGATGGACTGCGGTTGCCAGGTGCATGGCTACCAGTCCGACATTTCGCGCACCTTCGTGTTCGGTGACCCGACAAAACGCCAGCGCGAAGTGTGGGACACGGTGCGCAAGGGCCAGCAGATCGCGTTTGAAACCGCGCAGTTGGGCACACCGGCGGGCCAGGTGGACGATGCCGTGCGCCGCTATTATGAAAGCCTTGGTTATGGCCCCGGTTACAAGACCCCGGGCCTCAGCCACCGCACCGGGCACGGCATCGGCATGGACGGGCACGAAAGTGTGAATTTTGTCCATGGTGAAACCACGCCGCTCGCACCCGGCATGTGTTTCTCGAACGAGCCGGGGCTTTATATCTTCGGCGAGTTTGGCGTGCGGCTGGAAGACTGTATCCATATGACCGAAACCGGCCCGGTCTGGTTCTCGGTGCCGCCCGACAGCCTGGACGATCCGGTGGGCCGCATGGGCCCCGCCATCTGACTTTGACTTGCCGCGCACGGGCTTACCTAAATTTTTTCTAGGTAGGCACAGGGCGGGATCGGAGTCAGAGTTCGACCCGTCGACTGGTGATCGGCAACATTCCTGGGGCGTGTCTTCGATGGGGGAGACACGTCTCTTTTCTTTTCAGGCCATGGCAGGACTGAAGGGGCACCCATGTGCGGTGGATGCCCCGACCGCCCGTTATTCGGGCAGGTGCCCGACGGCCATGGCCTTTTCGGTTTCCGCGCGCCGATAGGTCCATCGCCCGAACAGATACAGCCCGATGGCGGCAAGGATGCCGACACTGGCCATGGCGAAGAAGATGGTGCCGATTTGGTGGCTGGCATAAAGCTGGGCTGTCAGGTCCTTTGCCGTACCGCCTGAAACCCTGAGCAGCATGTCGAAGGCTTCGCCGTTCGGCACCGCATCCAAGGTGGCGCTGTCCCAGCCGCGGGCGGCCAGTTCAAGCCTTGAGATCGCTTCCTTGGATGCATAGGTGCCATAGAAATACTGGCCGATATACCCTTCAAGGGTCCAGCCGATGCCAAGCGGCAGTTGTGAAAACCCCAGATACATGGCCTTTTTGCCGTCCGGCGCGATATTGCCCATATATTCCAGGAATTTGGGGCTCGACAGCATTTCACCAAGCGAAAAGATGGCGATGGCCGCGACCATGATCCAGGCAATATTGCTGCCGCCGAAGATGATGATCGCCAGTGCCGCCAGGAAGGTGCCGATGGCCATGGAATTGGCGGCCCGAAGCCGAGCACTGAAACCGGTGACCAGGAAACACACGGTCATGATCAGGAAGGCGTTCAGGTTGTTCAGGCCTTCGGGCAGGATATGGGTGCCGGCATCATCCATCACAAACACGCGGATTGCGAAAGCGGACGGCTGGCCGTCGCCCCACAGGGCCTGCACGATGGGGGTGGTGTCGACCCAGTCCTCGAAATATAGCGGCACCAGGTCCCAATAGACATAAAGCATGAACCAGAAACCGGTGAACAGGAGGATGTAACGCATCAGCACCGGGTTGGTCAGTTCATTGATGGCGTCGATAATCAGCGGCGTGTCCTTGATCTCGCCGCGTCTGATCTTCTCGCGCCGGGCCAGCCGTTCTTCCTTGCCGACTTCCTTGTAAGTGAGCAGCAGGATGAAATTGAGCGAGATGATGGCTGCGCAGGCATAGAACACATGGTCCCAGGCCATCTGGCGCATCATGCCGGCCACGATGGGGCCCAGGAATCCGCCGATATTGATGGTCTGGTAAAAGACCCCCCAGGCGACCGAGCTGTTCTGCCGGTTGGTGACCATGGCAATGGTGCCCTGGATGCCGGGTTTGAAGATACCGGTGCCGAAGGCCAGGACTATGGCACCCACAAGGAAGCCCCAGAAGCTCGCGAACCAGGCCATGATCAGGTACCCCATGATCTTGAACACGGTCGAGGCGAAGATGCTTTCCTTGTAACCCAGCCGGTCGGAAATGCCGCCGGTGCCCACCGGCACCCACGATTGCACCAGCGCCCAGACGCTGAAGATGATGCCGATATCGCCGCCATCCAGGCCAAGGCCGCCTTCGGACACGGGCGCGCGGGCATAAAGGCCGCGCACCATATAGATGCCGTAGAAGGCCAGCCGTTCGACCATCTCCATGCCGCCGCAAACCCAGAAAACATAAGACAGGCTGGCAAGCGCCGAAAAGGTGCCCAGTTGTTTGACGTCGGTAATGCTGTTGGACCTGAGGTCCCTGTTTTCCCCGGACGGGTTGTCCCCTGACATAGATACCCCTTGTGTTTTTATTGGTGGGCGGTGGGCCGCCTTTTTGTGTGCTATCATTTGTGCGGCTGCCGGCTGCAGGGTCAACGCAAAACCGCCGAAACGACGGCAGCACGCGGCGGGACGAACACTGAACCCCCGCGTGGGCCTGTGTGTTAAGGTTTGGCTTACCGCTTTTGCGGTATCCTGTAGCATGGGACAGGAAGGGATCAGATCAACGGCATGAGCATGTCTTATTTCAGTTCGCCAGACGATATGCCGCATCGCAACGATGTGGACCTGCCGACCTTTGTCATCCACGACGCCGAAGATTGCCGTGCCGACGACCCGGTGCTTGAACAGTTATTGTCCTATTTCGAAAGCCGCACCCGGGGCAGGCGGCTGCCGTGCCGTGCCGATTTCAACCCCGCCGACCTGAAGCCGCTTTTGCCGGAAATCTGTATCCTGTTGCCGGTTTACGGCGAAGAAGGGGTGCTCAAGGATATCAAGGTGCAACTGATGGGCACCGAGGTCGCCAGCTTTTATGGCGAAGTCACAGGCAGCAGTGCGCTGGCCCATGCGTCGCCCGAAATCTCGTCGCGTATCCTGATGTCCTGCAGCACCTGCATCGAACGGCGACACCCCATCGTATCGGTGTCGCACACCCTTTCCGAAGAAAAGAATTATCTCAGTGTCGGCGTGATCTATATCCCCTTGTCGGACGACGGCAAGACGATCGACCGGTTGTTCCTGCTGGTCCGGGTGCGGCGCCGGGGTGTATAGCGGCACGGATCGCGTGCATGAATTCACCTGTTAACAATACGTAAAAATCTTTGTGTCAGGCTCGATACCGTGTGGGGCGGAATCGGCTTGAGGGCCGGCACTCAGGCGGCCGGTGCGGTCAGGCAGTAGCGGGAGATTGCCACCGTGACTGACGACTATCTGTTCATTGAAGACGACGATACAGAGGACTGTGAAACACCGGCCGGCATCCCCTGGAAGGTGCTGGTGGTCGACGACGAGCCCGATGTGCATATCGCCACCAGACTGGCCCTGAAAGGCTTCGAATTCGACGGGCGCCCCCTTCTGTTTCAGTCCGCCCATTCTGGCGCCGAAGCACGCCGAATTCTGGCCAGGGAACAGGATATCGCCGTAATCCTTCTGGATGTGGTGATGGAAAGCGACCATGCCGGGCTCGACCTGGTCGATCATATCCGCACCGAACTGGGCAACCATGAAGTCCGCATCGTATTGCGGACCGGCCAGCCGGGGCAGGCGCCTGAACGCGATGTCATCGTGCGCTATGATATCAACGACTATAAGGAAAAGACCGACCTGTCGGCGACCAAGCTGTTCACGCTTCTCTATTCCACGCTCAGAAGCTACCGCGATATCCGCATCATTGAAGCCAGCCGCCGCGGGCTGGAGCGCGTGATCGAATCGTCGGCCCTGATGTTCAGGGAACAGTTCCTCGACAATTTTGCCCGCGGGGTGCTTGAACAGGTGTCGTCGCTGGTGATGGGCGGACGCGAGGTTGCCTTCACCCTGCAGGAAGCCGCCGCGGTCAGCCACAACCGCAAGGAAATGACCCTGGTGGCCGGTACCGGCCGCTTCGCCGACCATATCGGTGCCTCCGCCTGGGACCTGTTCCCGCCCAAGGTGGCGTCGGCGATCGAGGAACACCGCGAACGCGGGCGCGGCGAATATGGCTTCTGGGTCGAAGGCTGTTATGTCGGCATGGTTGTCGGCAACAGCGGACGCGCCAGCATCCTCTATCTCGCGGGCGCCGGCAAACCGGCCGAGCTGGATACCCAGCTCATCAATATCTTCGTGCGCAATGTGCTGATTGCGGTCGAGAACCTGTATCTCAGAAACGCCCTGGTCGACACCCAGCGCGAAGTGGTTTACCGCCTGTCGGAAGCGGTGGAAACCCGCAGCCAGGAAACCGGCAACCATGTGAAACGGGTCGCCGAAATCTCCCGCCTGTTGGGCCGGAAGCTGGGCATGGACGACCATCGGGCCGAGGTGCTGCGCCTGGCGTCGCCGCTGCATGATATCGGCAAGGTCGGCATCCCGGATGCGATCCTGAACAAACCCGGCAAGCTGACCGAGAGCGAGATGACCATCATGCGCACCCATGCCGAACTGGGGCATGAAATCCTGCGCGACAGTGAACGCGAGGTGTTGCGGGTTGCCGCCGATATTGCCCATCACCATCATGAAATGTGGGACGGCAAGGGCTATCCCCAGGGTCTGAAGGGTGCTGAAATCTCGCTTGAGGCGCGCATCACGGCTGTGGCCGATGTGTTCGATGCCCTGTCGTCGCCGCGCTGTTATAAAAACCCCTGGCAGGAAGCCGACGTGCTTGCCTACCTGCAGTCGCAAAGCGGCAGCCACTTCGACCCCGCAATCGTGGAAACCCTGATCAATCACCTGCCGGCGATCCGGTCCATCTGCCAGCAGTATGCCGACGGTGTGGTTGCGGAAGTGAACGATGTTACGTGAGGACGAGGCTGCAGGGCCGGTCATGGGCCTGCCCGTGGCCTATATGGTTTACAGCCATGAAGGCCGGCTGCTGATGTGCAGCGACCGGGTTTTCGACTTTTTCCCGCCCTTCAGGGACCTGGACCTGATCGGGCTTCACCGCAGCGATATCCGCCGCCTGCTGCGCGAAAACCTTGGTGCAAGGGGCGGCGAGGTGGACAAGCTCGATGCCGTCAGCAAGGCCGGGCGCCTGTCGTCCAGCCTCGGGATTTTCGAACTCGGGGGCGGCAATTTTTTTGCGCTCGATGACCTGCCGCTGCCGGATGGTGGCACCCTGACCCTGATCCGGGATATGACCGAAAAGAAACATGATCATGACCTGGTGACACGGCTTGAGGCCGCCTTGTCGCGCCTCGCCAAGGAAGAGGCCATCTATAGCGGTGCCAACAAGACCGAAGCCTATCGCATCCTGACCGAAATCGCCTGCAAGGCGCTTGGCGCGGCCCGGACCGATGTCTGGCTCATGAATGTGGACCGCACTGCGCTCTATCCACAGGAAAGCTACTGGGCGCCCGCGGGCGGCTGGCAGGAACTGGAGCGCCTGGACCGGGCGGACGAACCGGATCTTTTCGAACTGGTAGATGGCGGTACGGCAATTTCGGCAGCGCACCTGGCCGCGATGCCGGCGCTTGCCGGCCTGGCCGCACAGTCTGCGGGCACGGCGCTGACATCCATGCTGGTGACGCCAATCTGCCGCGGTCCGCGGGCGATTGGTGCCGTTGTTGTTGCTGTCGCGGGCACAGGCCGCATCTGGGGCCAAAGCGAAATGTCATTCGTATCCTACCTTGCCGACCTGATCCTGCGCATGCTGGATGCGCATGACCGGCAGGTGGCGGAAGAGGGCCTGCGCAATTTCAACGAGATGCTGGAAACCAGGGTCAAAAGCCGCACCACAGAACTGGAACAGGCCATGGACAGCCTGAAGTTGGCGCAGGAAGAACTGGTCCGGTCGGAAAAGATGGCGTCGCTTGGTGGCCTGGTGGCCGGTGTCGCACACGAAATCAACACGCCGCTCGGGGTTGCGCTCACCAGCATCACCCATATGGGCGATGCCGTGCGGCAGTTCGAAACCCTGGTTGAAAGCGGCAGGATCAGGCGTTCGGACCTCAGCGACTTCCTGGAAACCTCGGTCGAGGCGACAACGGTGATCCGCCGCAACCTCGAACGAGCGGCACATCTTGTGCGCAGCTTCAAGATGGTCGCGGTCGACCAGGCGATGGATGATGCGCGTGAACTGGATGTCACGGAATATCTGGGAGAAATTGTCGACAGCCTGAAACCCACGCTCAGGAAACAGGGGGTGGTGGTCGACTGCCTGCCTGCAGACCGCCTGATGATGCGCACGGTTGCGGGTGACCTGAGCCATGTGCTGACCAACCTGATCATGAATGCCGCCCTGCATGCCTTCAGGGACGCGCCGGACAAGCCCGACAAGAAGGTGGTCGTGTCCGCGGTACGCGCGGGCGATCAGATACTGCTTGAAGTCTCCGACAATGGCCGGGGCATCCCGGAGGGCATTCGCAGCCGCATATTCGAGCCGTTTTTCACCACTGCACGCGACAAGGGTGGTTCGGGCCTGGGGCTCAATATCGTCTACAATACGGTCTATCAGAAAATGAAAGGCAGTATCGAGGTGGACGATGCGCCGGGCGGCGGCGCGCGGTTTCGCATCAGCCTGCCGGCATGAAAAAAGGCGCCTGGTCAGGCGCCTTTTCTGTTTTTGGGAACCATACCGGTCCTAAAGATGTTCGGGATACACCGGCTGGATATCGACCGGAATGTCGCTCATGCGGGCCGTGGCGGCGCGGGCGGCATCGTCCAGCCTGGCATACTGGTCCAGGAAGGCGGCAGCGGCGTCATAGTCACCATTGCCCTGCACAACGACCACATCATGCACCAGGTCCGTGATGGCTTTCTCGAGCGCATCGAAATCGATGGTGTAAAGGCCAGTGTCCGGGTTCACCGTGAAGGCGCCATGGTCGCGGAAATAGCTGTACTGGAACGCAGCACCCCGGCCGTGGGCTTCATCGGTGCCAAAGCGGATGGCCCGGAAGATGCCGGTGAAATAGGTGGCCAGCAGATTGTTGCGTTCGGCAATCGGCAGCTCGCCTTTCTGCATCAGGAACAGGATATTGTAGGCGCCCATCACGTCGGCCTTGCCTTCCTCGATCGCGGAATACAGCTCCTTCAGCTCGGCATTGACCGTGGTGGTCTTGCCGTCTTTTTCGATCGTGCCCGGCCCGAGGCTGTGGCTCAGTTCATGGAACAGGGTTTCCAGGCCCATATATTTGGCTTCCAGAAGCGGGGCCTGGGCGGGGTCGAGCACATGTTCGGCCATGGGCGACAGGATCAGCTTGAACTTGGCGTCCAGCACGTTGTTCAACAACACCTTCTTGGCGCCCTTGGCTTCGCGCACACGCTCGTCGTTCGGCAGGTTGAAGGCGACGGTCTGAACGCCCGGCACATTGTCGCCACCACCATGGATCTGGTAGGTCACAGCGATGGGGCTTTCGAAACCGCGCTTGAAATTCTTGTAGGATTCGTCGACCGGCAGGTTGGCTTCCATGTCGCGCAGGTATTTTTTGTAGCGCGCGACCGCTGCGCTTTCTTCCGGGTTGCGGATGGTCACGAAGGCCTCGTAGGCGGCCTTGTAGCCGAACAGACCGTCGGTATAGACCTCATAGGGCCCGATCGCGACCTCGATGGGGGTGTCGGCCAGGTCCATCCAGGCCAGTTCCGATTCGAAATATTCGTCAGACAGGAAGCTGTCGGCGCGCTTGGACAGGAAATCCTTCAGGCTTGCGTTCGTGGTGATCTCGGACGCTTCGCGCAGCAGCTTTGCCGCAGGCTCCAGCCATTCGGCATAATATTCATGGTAGGGGATGGCCACCAGCTTGTCGCCGTCGCGTCGGATCACGGTATAGAGGCTGGTGAAGGCCTCCTTGTCTTCGGGATGGTTCGCGATCCAGGCCTCGAACTCTTCCTTCGTCATGTCCTCGGGGTAGAAACCGCCGCCGATTGGCTGGGCCTTGTCGCCATAGAAGGGGTGTCCTTCGTCGATGCTGTCCCACGGGCCGAAGTGCAGGTCGAACATGTCCAGCAGCAGGGTCTTGTCCGGCCTGCTGCTGGCTGCAATTTCGGCGCGGACGTCGGGGTTATCCTCGCTCACCTGCCGCAGGTAGATTTTCGACATATAGCCCGCGGCTTCGATCAGCTTGTTGATGACGGCTTTCTCTTCATCCGTCAGGAAGCCGGTGTCGACCGGCATGTCGATTCGGGCGATCTTGGCGCGCTGGGCCAGAATATCATAATGGTCTGCGGCGGCCGCCTGGTCGTGCATTTCCGAGGCGTCAGACGGTTCCGGCGCGTCAGCGGCCTTGTCGGCGCTGAAATAGAAATAGCCAGCAACCGCCAGAACGGCGACGGCGGCCAGGCCGAGCGTGGATTTGGACATGATGTTCCCCATTGTTATGCCGCCCTTCCCGGGCGTTTTTCATGGGGCATAGTTGTAGAACCGTCAGCAGGGCGAATGCAAGGCCACTGTCCCCTGCATCCGGGCATTGTGATCGGCCCCAAAAAAACATAGGGGCGGAAAACCGCCCCTACTGCGTCTGACTGTATGGCGAGGCCTTAGACGAGGCGAAGGTTGCCAGCCGACATACGGCCGCGGCGGTCTTCCACCAGATCGTAAGCTACCGGCTGGTTGTCAGCCAAGGTTTCGAGGCCAGCGCGCTGCAGGGCCGAGATATGTACGAAAATATCATCACCGCCGTTTTCCGGCTTGATAAAGCCATAGCCTTTGGTGGTGTTGAACCATTTAACGGTACCGTTTGCCATTGTAGAGGCTCCTTTCTAGCGAAGTCATGAATGGCCACGGCAGTTATTAACAGTTCGAAACCAAGTCAGAGCAGTCGCAGTCCGCAAGTCAGGTACGACCCGTCACGTGCCCGCACCCTTGCGAAACAAACAATAAATCAGCCGTGGAAGGAGTCCAGCGCAAACAGGGGCTTCGATGCGATTTCCAACAACTGTTGCACCGCCGCACAGGTTGGTGAAATATATGTAAACCATTCAGGTTTGGAGTGATCGTGCCGGTAGCCTGCCTGGAGTGACTTATGCAAATATGGCCCCGTTGGCCTGCCATCCTAGCCTGCCTGTCGCTCGCTCTGGCGGCAACGCTTCCTGTGCAGGCGGAAATCAAGTTTCTCACCCATTCTCTGGGCGGGTCCACACAAGTGGATGAAACCGGCCAGATTCGCGGCAAGCTGCATGGCGGGCGCCGGTCGTTCTATGTCGAAGTCGTGGTTGCCATGATGCAGGAACGAGGCCTGGAAAGCCGGATCGAGGAAGTGCCACTGAGCCGGGGCCTGTTCCTTCTGGAGCGCGAATCCGACTTTGCCCTTTTTAACCTGATCCGCAACGAAGACCGGGATGCTCGCTTCAAATGGGTTGGGCCGATCAGCAGTTTCTCGACCTATTTCTATGAACATGTGAATGCGCCGACAGGGGTGCGCTCGATCAGTGACGCCCGCAAGGTCGCGTCCATCTGTGTGCTTCGGGGTAACAATGTCGAACGGCACATGCGCGGGCTTGGCTTCAACAATATCCTTCTTGCCAACAGTAACGAGGCCTGTGCCCAGCTCCTTGGCTATGAGCGGGTCTCCCTGATGACGGAAAGCCGCTATCCCTGGTTTGTCAACGACCCCGTGCTGTCGACGCTGATTGTGCGCACGCCGGTGGTGCTTGCCATAACGGATGGTTTTATCGCCCTGTCGCCGAATGTGCCGGACGAAGAGGTCGCGGCATGGCAGCAGGCGCTCGGGACAATCAGGCAGAATGGCCTCTATGACCGGCTTGTCGAAACCTACCTGTTGCCGGAAGGGGTAAGCCGTGCAGAGGATGACGAGCAGAAGGGGCTGGAACGTGTCGGGCCGGATTGACGGCACCCCCGCACCGGACCTCAGGTCGCGGCGATATCTTCCGGCCGGTTCCAGTTCCGAAGCCGGGGCAGCAGGTCCGGGCTGACGGGCACGACAGGAACTGCAAGCGCCGCCAAAAGCTGCCGCATGCGCACGATCTCTCCAGTGGGCGGCGCCTGCACATTCGCGACAAAGGGCAGGTACTGGTCATCGAAATAACCGCCGTTCGGGGCCCCGAGCAACATCGACAGGGTGCTGGCGTCGAGATGCGGCATATCCACGGGCAGCACAATGATGCGGCGCGGGCAGTTGTTGGCGGCAAGCCACATCTGCAGCGCGGCGGCCGGCCCCTGGTCGGGGGTGCTGTCGGCCTCGCCGCGTGGATGGTCCGGGCGGCCAAGAAGCCTGATATCGGCAATGCCAAGGCTGGCCAGCAGGCCTTCCGCCCGCGCCAGCAGTGTCCGGCCTTCATATTCGATCAGGGCCTTGTCCCTGCCCATGCGGCGGGAACGGCCGCCGGCCATGATCAGGCCTGTTGTCGGCATTGGGTCCATGGCAAAATCCTCCTCTGCCCCTGACGGTGCATTGCCGCTCATCTTATGATGTAATCGGGTTTTGGCAATGGTGGGCACTGGTTATAGGCGCCAGGTTCATATGGCGGCGGGCCGATTCGATTCCCTTGACATAATCCAAGGTTTATAACTTTTGGCAAAGACGGATGGTTTTCAGGGCTGCGGCTGACAGTATCGGGCACCCGAAAATTCAAAAACTGCAATTGTGTGACAATAAAGACACTGTTCTGCAAAGCCCCGAATAGATTGAAATTTTGTTTCAATATAGGTGCTATGTTTGCACACTATTTCTTTTTTCAGATTTCGTCTGGTCAGGACAAAGAGCGGAGGCAGAATATATCTGCTCCGCTTGAAGAGTCTGAAACTAGGAAATGCGCAGAGTGCCTTCCTGAGCTTAAGACAGCCGGCGCCGGGCTTTCCCTCATGATTTTTTTGTTGCCGGCTTATTCCGTGGGTCATATCACCGGGGAACGCAGATTGCCTGCACGTTTAGATGCGGCTTCCCCCTATGACGATCAGAGACAATGGGTGGGTTGCCAAGCAGTGTTTTGGAAGAAGGTTTGTTTCGGCACGCGCCACATATTCGCCTTGTAACATCTGCGCGCCAGATGGCCGACAGCGCCGACCGGTCCGACGAGGACCTGGCTGCTGAGGGCCCGCTTCTGGCCGACGCCGACTACAAGGTCAATATCCGCCGGGTCGAACAGGCAATCCGCAAGCACCATGGCATGCTTCTGAACTGGCTGGCCAAGAAGCTGGGCAATGCGGCGGATGCAGCCGATGTGGCGCAGGATGTCTATATGCGCATCTACCGGTTTGCACGTACAGGCATGGTCGAAAACCCGCAGGCGCTGTTGTTCAAGACCGCTGCCAACCTGGCGATCAATGAACTGAAGCGCAGGCAACGTGTGTTGCAGCGCCAGGTCACCACCACCGACGACACGGTCGCCGATGTGGTGGCTGAGGTAGCAACCGACGATCCGACGCCGGAAGAGGCGATGGACCGGAAACAGAATATCCACGCGCTGGTGGATGCGATCCGGCAGTTGCCGGAAAAACCGCGCATGGCGTTTGTAAAGAACCGCTTTGAAGGAAAGACCTACGGGGACATTGCGGTGGAGATGGGTGTTTCTGAAAGCACCGTCGAGAAATACATGATGGACGCATTGAAACGACTGCGGGGGCGTTTGGTGCGGCCATCTGAAGGTACCGTTTTGCCGATGCCGCGGCGTGGCCGCCGGGGCAGAAGCTGACTGAAGCAGGGCTTGGAACGATGATGGCGACAAACAGACATCTGGACGTGGACACGCAGGCGGCGCAGTGGGCTGCACGCATGCTCTCTGGCGAGATGACAGCCGACGAAAGCATGGCGCTTGAGCGCTGGCGCAAGGAAGATGACGGCAATACCCGTTCGCTCGAGCAACTGGTCGACATGGTCGATGCGCTTGATGCGGCAGGCGAGGCCATGCTTGAGGCCAATTTTATCGCCGAGCTTGAGGAACAGTCTTCCGCCAGCCTGAGCCGTCGCCGGTTCCTGGGTATGTCGGGCATGGCTGCCGGTATCGCTGCCGCTGCTGTTACCGGCATGATCTTCTATTCGCCGGCCCCGACCCGCGAATATTATGAAACCCGGAAAGGCCAGCGCAGCACGGTTTACCTGTCCGATGGCAGCGTTGTGCAGTTGAACACCGACAGCAGGGTGTCGGCGCTGGTGGGCGGCGATGTGCGCGAAGTGACCATCGAACGCGGCGAAGCCTTCTTCGATGTGAAGCGCGATGAAAGCCGGCCGTTCCGCGTGTTTGCGGGCGATACCCAGGTACAGGTGCTGGGCACGCGCTTCGGTGTGCGCATGGGGGCGTCCTCGAACCTTGTGTGTGTGCTGTCCGGCCTTGTGGCCGTGGGGCAGCGCGGCGATACGGCGGGGGCCGTGCAGGAAATGGCGCTGCTGCATGCGGGCGAACGGGTGGTCCATAACCTGTCTGCGCGGTCCGCGACCGTTGAAACCTTCGATACCGGCCGGGCCTTTGCCTGGCGCACCGGCAAGGCGCGTTATAACGAAACGCCGCTCGCCGATGTGGTGGCGGACCTGAACCGCTATTTCCGGTCGCCGCTTGAAATTGCCGACGACGAACTGGCCGTGCTGCCGGTGACCGGCACCTTCACCCTCAATGACCAGGACACGGTGGTCGATGCACTCGAATCGGCTTTTTCCCTGATGGCTGTGCGCCGCGCGGATGGTGTTATCCTGCTTTACGCAAGACAGGACCAGTAGGAACCGCTAAATAGCAGGGGGGAACGAAAGGCTGATATGAGGCGCGGCGTCCGACAGACGATAGCGGCAGGGATGATCGGTATGCTGGCCGCAAGCGCGGCGCAGGCGACCGAGTTTGCCCGCACGCGTGCGCTGTTTCATTTCGAATTGCAGGAAAGCCCGCTGGCGGATGCGCTTCTCAAATATTCGGAACTGACGGGCATCGGCCTTGTGTTCGACAGCCGCCTTGTTGAAAACCTGAAGGCGCCTGCGCTCAGCGGTGACTATGTCGCCCGCACGGCCCTGAAGCACCTGCTTGAAGGCACCGGCCTGCGTGCCGAACGCATCAGTGCCGATATCCTGACCATCGTGCCGGTGCGTGTTGTGCCGGCGCCCGACGTTGCCGACGCCGGTGTGGATGTCGACGATGTGGCCGCCCCGCAGGCCGCCAGTGTCGAGGCGCCGATCGACGAGCTCTTGATCATCGGCACGCGCACAGCCAATCCGCCTTATTTCAAGTTCATTCCTGCGGCCACACTTGAAGGCCAGACCATCCAGTTCGGCGGTTCCGTGAATGTCGCTGACGAACTGTTCCAGATGCCGGCCATGCTGTCGGACATCACGTCGGCCAATACCACCATCTTCGGCACGCCGGCCGGGCTGAACCTTGCCGACCTGCGGGGCCTTGGCTCCCAGCGCACCCTGGTGCTGGTGAACGGTCGGCGTTTTACGCCTACCTTCGGCGGTAACCTGTCGCTTTATGGGGTCGACCTCAATTCCATCTCGGCGTCCTTGATCGACCGGGTTGAAGTGCTGACCGGCGGTGCGGCAGCGACCTATGGCGGTGATGCTGTCTCCGGCGTGGTGAATTTTGTCATGCGCGACAAGGTGGAAGGTTTCTCGACCGCCGTGCAGGGCGGCATCACCGGCAAGGGCGACCATGAGGAATTCCTGGCGTCGGTGACCTATGGCGCCGACTTTGCGGCCGGACGCGGCAATATTATCGCCAGCCTGTCGGTCGACCGGCAGGCCGGGCTTTACATGACTGACCGGCATGTAACCTCGGACCCCAGCGGTTTTGCCCTCGATGGCCATCCGGCCGACTATACGAGCGGAACCTTCACCCGCGGGTATGGCCGCAGTGGTCTGACCCCCATGGGTGCAATTGGCACCTATGTGCGCGACGACGGCAAGATTGCCTATCTGAACGACTATTATCAGTTCTCGGAGGATGGCACGGCGCTGCATCCCTTCACGGGCCACAAGAACCAGCGCTATGCCTATGCACCTGACCACACCCTGATGACCCCCATCAACAGGGTGTTCGGCACCCTTGGCGCCAGATATGAGCTTGCGCCCGGGCACCGGCTCGTGTGGGAAAGCTCCTTCTCGGACAATCGGGTGGAATCACAGCTTGCGCCGCTGCCCTTTACCGGCAGCACTGGCACTGTCACGACCGGCGCCGGCCTGATTGCCGTCCCGCTTTCCAACCCTTATGTGCCGGATGTACTGCGCGACAAACTGCCGGCTGACGCCAGGGCGCTGCTTGTGGACCGGCGTGCGGTGGAACTGGGCCCGCGCAAGACCGATATCCGGCGTACCAACCTGCGCACCATGCTGGGGTTGCAGGGCAAACTGTCGCACGACTGGACCTACGACGCCTATTACCAGTATGGCCGCAACAGCGTGCGCGAAGAACGTGATGGTCTGATGGACCTGATCAACTATCGCGCCGCGCTGGACCCCGCCCTGTGTGCCGAAATGGAAGGCTGCAGCGTCATCAACCCGTTTGGCGTCGGCCATATCAGTGCCGAACAGGCTGCCTTCTACCGGGCGCCCAACGCGGTCCGGAAAATCCACGCCACCCAGCATATCCTGTCAGCGGTTGCCAGTGGGCCCATCGACCTGGGCCGCCGCCTGGAAGCAACCCTGTCAGTGGGGGCAGAATACCGGCGCGAAAGCCTGAGCGACCAGCCGGACCCGACACTGGCAAACCGTCCGGTTGCCGGTTCGCTTACCTACCCCGGGGCCAGCGGCGCCTTTGATGTCGCTGAAGTATTTACCGATGCAACATTGCCGTTGTTGCGCGATCTGCCGCTTGTGAAAGAATTTACCCTTACGGCCGGGGTGCGGGCGTCGGACTTCTCGACCGTGGGTGCGGTTGGCATCTGGCATGTGGGCGGCTATTGGGAACCGGTGACCGGATTTACCTTCCGGGTTTCCTACCAGGACGGTCGGCGGGCGCCCAATATTGCCGAACTTTATGCTGGGGGCCCCTCGGTTTACGAATCGGTCTATGACCCCTGCAGCGACCCTGCGTCCAGCACCGTCGCTGCCAACTGCGCAAGTGACGGCCCCCTTGGCGTGCCCTCGGGTTATGTGCAGTCCGCCTATCTCGTGGAAGTGCAAAGCTACGGCAACCCGGACCTTGATGCCGAAAAGGCCTCCAACCTGACTGCCGGCTTCACCATCGAAAGCGCCCGGATCTGGCCCTCTATCCCTGGCAACATGCGGCTCTCGTTCGATGCGTACCGTATCAAGGTGCATGACTATGTGGTCGGTGTCGATGCCGACCAGCTTTTGGGCGCATGTTACGACAGTGCGAACCTGTCCAGCGGCTATTGCGGCATCAATCCCGCAACTGGTGATCCATATGTCCAGCGCAACCCCGGCACAGGTGAACTGACTATCGTTTCCGGCAGCATCATCAACGCCGGCAACCTGTGGTTCGAAGGCTATGATATCGATCTGCAATATGTGCTGGATGCGCGCGCGCTCAGTGCATCCCTGCCCTTTGATTATTTCTCGCTGACCGGTCGTTATTCCCGCAATACCAATGCCGAGATCCAGCCGATCACGGACGGCGAGGTCTATCAGGCGCTGGGCGAAGCCAAATATCCCAAACACAGGTTCCAGGTCAGCGCGAGCTTCAGCCGCGGCGACGTCACCCTGGACTGGGATATGCGCTATCGGGGCACGGCCTACAGCAGCAACGAAATCCGCGAGGTGCCCGATGCCCGCATTCCGGCGGTCTGGTACCATGACGCATCGATGCGCTGGGAATGGGAAGAGGGGCGCATCCTCTATGCCGGCGTGCGCAATATTTTTGATCGCAAGGCACCGCGTGTGGCCTATGGCTCGGTCGGGGATACCCTGCCGGAATATTATGATGTGCTGGGGCGCCGGTTCTTCCTCGGTGCGGTGATCGATTTCTGAGCGGCCAACGGGCAAGCGCCTAGTTGATGCTCCAGCTCAGCGGCAGGATGAAGGTCACTTCCTTCTGCCCGTCGGGCAGCGGCGGCAACGGATTGATCTTGCCGATCAACTTCGGAATGGTCTGGTCCAGGACCTCTTCCCCCGTGGGTTCCACAATCTCGTAATTGGTGATGGTGCCGTCGGCGGCGACGGTCAGGCGCACTTTGGCCTTGCCTTCGATCTGACGGGCGATGGCCAGACGCGGGTAACCCTGTTTGGCCGCGACGATCTTGCTGACCTCGTTGGTCCAGTCGGTCGTCGCGTCGGCATCCGCACCTATGGGCAGAAAAAGGGCAACGGCAACCGGGACAAGCAACAAGGGAAGAACATATTTTTTCATCATGTCACCGTCTGTTTGGAGCGGGGGTGTCGGCCCTTGCAGGATTGTACCCGCAGCGGCGTCACTCAGGGGACCGACCTTTGAAAATATTGTGCTAAACGATTAAGAAAGCATGAATGGTCACAGGCGGCGCGGTCCGCTACCGTGGGCCATATCCTTGGGGCTGGTCTGGGGCCATATGACAAAACGCATCCTTCTTGTATTTGCACATCCGGCGCCCCGTCGTTCGCGCTACAACAGCCGCCTCCTGCGCGAGGCCGCCCGACTGGACCATGTGGCGATCCGGGACCTGTATGAGCTGTATCCGGACATGCATATCAATGTGACCGCCGAACAGGCGGCGCTCAGGGCGGCGGACGCCATCGTGTTCCAGTTTCCCATCTACTGGTTCAGTGCACCTGCGGTCCTGAAGGAATGGCAGGACTGTGTGCTCACCAAAGGTTTTGCCTTTGGCCGTGGCGGCACGGTCCTTGAGGGCAAAAAATGTATGCTTGCGGTCAGCACTGGCGGTGGATTGGGGTCCTACGACCGCACGGGCCCGCATGGTGCGCCCCTGGAGACATACCTGAAACCCTTTGAGCAAACTGCCCTGTTTTGCGGCATGCGTCTGGCTGATACATTTGTGACCCAGGGTGTGGGCGATCTGGATGATGCGGCACTTGCCGCGGCTGCCGCCCGCTACACACGCCGGCTGATGGAATTTGCGGAGGAAGACTGAGTGCTCGACAGCCCCGATTTTCTGCACAGTACCCTGATCTATCTGTGTGCGGCGCTGGTTACGGTGCCGCTGTTCCAGCGGCTTGGCCTTGGTTCCGTGCTGGGGTACCTGGTCGCGGGCATGGCCATCGGCCCCTGGGGACTTGCGCTTATCACCGACGTGCCGACCATCCTGAATTTTTCAGAGTTTGGTGTCGTGCTCCTGATGTTCCTGATCGGGCTCGAGCTCAACCCGTCCAAACTCTGGCAGCTCAGGCGTCCCATGCTGGGCCTTGGCACCATCCAGGTCGCGGGTACCACGATCATTCTGGCGGCAATCGGTACCATCGTGGGCCTTGGCTGGACAGATGCCCTTCTCGCGGCTCTTGCGCTGGCCTTGTCCTCGACCCCGATTGCGCTGCAGACCATCGAGGACAAAAAACAGCTCGGCAGTCCTCTTGGCCAGACATCTTTCGCGATTCTGCTGTTCCAGGATATCGCTGTGGTACCGGTGCTGGCGCTGGTGCCGCTCCTGGCGCCGGGCTCCGAAGGTGGCACCGGCGACGGTTTTGCCGCCATCCGCATCGTGGCGGTGTTTGCGGCCTTCATCCTGGGCGGGCGCTATCTCCTCAGGCCCATCTTCCGGGTCATTGCGCTGACGCACCTGCGCGAGGTGTTCACGGCCTTCTCGCTGTTTCTGGTTATCGGCACCGCGCTTCTGATGCAGGAAGTTGGCCTGTCGATGGCGCTGGGCGCCTTTCTTGCCGGCGTATTGCTGGCCGAATCCGAATACCGGCACGAACTTGAGCTGAATATCGAGCCGTTCAAGGGCCTGCTGCTTGGCCTGTTTTTCATCGCGGTCGGCATGTCGGTGAATTTTTCGCTGCTGATCTCGTCGCCCTTCCTTGTCGCCGCCATGGTGCTCGGCCTGCTGGCCGTCAAAATGGCTGTCCTGTTTTTCCTGGGCTGGCGCAACGGCTGGCCCTGGTGCGAAAGCTCGCTGTTCGCGATCGTGCTGTCGCAGGGCGGCGAATTTGCCTTCGTCCTGATTTCGGCGGCGCAGGCCACGGGGTACCTGACCGGCACGCTTGGTGCCCTTCTTGTGGTGGTCGCGACCCTGTCGATGCTGGCGACCCCTCTGATGATCTTTCTGTATGACCGGGTGCTGATGCCGCGCTTTCGTGCGGGTGCCGCGCGTGAAAGCGATGTCGAGAGCAACGAAAACCACGTCATTATCGCGGGCTACGGTCGCTTCGGCCAGATTGTCGGGCGGCTGTTGATGTCGCTCAAGATCCCGATCACGGTCCTGGATCACGATCCGAACCATATCGAATTCCTGCGCAAGTTTGGCTTCAAGCTCTATTATGGCGATGCCGGGCGACTGGACCTTCTGGAAGCTGCCGGCGCCGCGAAGGCGCGGCTTCTGGTCCTGGCCATCGATAACCAGGAAACCCTTTTGCACACGGCCAAACTGGTGCGCCAGCATTATCCGTCCCTGACCATCCTGGCCCGTGCGCGCAACCGGGGTGCCGCGCAGGACCTTCTGGAACATGGTATCACGCTTGTCCGGCGCGAGACCTTCGGCTCTGCGCTCGAGATCGGCGAACTGGCGCTCCGCGAGCTCGGCTTTTCCGCCCATCAGGCGCACAAGACCGCGCGCAAGTTCCGCGACTATGACGAACATGTGCTCAAAACAGCCGTGCCGCTCCGGAAGGATGAAAAGGCTGCCATCGACTATGCCAAGCGCTCGCGCCAGGAACTGGAACGGCTGATGAGCGCGGAACTGGCCACCGACCGCGACAATAACGACGACTGGCAATAAACCGGCCTTTCGGGCCGGGGCTTGACAAGGCCGGTTGTGCTGTCGGAAAAGCCCCGCAGGGTCAGAAGGTCAAAGGAACAGGAATGTCACACCAGCTTGCCGTCAGGGTCCTGAAGGATGGCGAACATTTTCTCGAAGGCAATTTCGACGTCTCCGACGCCGACTATGGGGTGGTGAAAACCTTGCTGGCAGAGGTCCACATGAACCATGGCCAGGCCGCGTCCCTGTTGGCCGGCTATATGCACGCCCGCGCGGTCGGGCAGGTGACAGAGGACATGGGCAAGATTGCCATGCTGGCCGCAGTTCACATGCTGGAAGCGGGTGAAACCTCGATCGAGGTCCCGCTCGAAAGCGCCACCGGTAGCGCCTAGATTTCGATCTCGCCTTCCGGTACGCCAAACCCGATATCGACAAATTCCGGCGGAAACATTTCCGCTGTCGTATAAGCGGCAATGCCCGGGTCTTCGGGCAGGTTGTCAGCCTCGATCGTTTCTGTGACCCCAATCAGCAGCCAGTGCCCTTCGCCCTCGCTCGCGAGCGGCGCGAAGGTGCTCAGCATGTCGCGCGGGTTGAAGCCGGGACGGGACAGCGTGCGCCGCAGCATGGTTGCGCAGGGTGTGTTGTAGGCTGTCCGGTAGATAGCCATGGTCAGGCTGCGCCGGGCCGGATTGGTGCGGATGCTCAGGAAATCCTCGCCCGTTGTATCCCGCCCGCTCAGGCGTACCACCTCGCTGCCCAGGAACCTGATGATCATGGATGCCGGTGGCCGGAATTCCATCACCCAGATATGTTTCATGATCGGGGCCAACGGACCCGCGCGCACGTCGTCCCAATAGGGCAAGGCACAGCCTGGCCGGCGCGGCAGGTCCTGCCACGTCTGCAACAGCTTGCGTCCGAGGTCCGTGAATGTCGGCAGCCTGCTTCTCCTTCCCGCCGTGCAGAATAACAGCAGTTTGATATTTACCGTAAGGAAAGCTGTTTGCGGGGGCACTGCGCCATACTAGGGTGTGCGAAACCGGATAAGAGAGGGACAGCAGAATGGCAATCGGCATCGGTGGATCAACAGAAGCGGCGGAACTGGCGCGGCTGCAGGACATGACAGCAGGCGCGGCCCCGATCACGCAGGCGGAATATGAGAGCCGGGTCGTGCGTGCCCAGGCCCTGATGCGCGAACAGTGTCTTGCTGCCATCTATGTGAATGCCGGCACCAGCCTCTATTATTTCACGGGTACACGCTGGTACGCGAGCGAACGCATGGTGGGTGCCCTGATCCCGACCGAAGGGCCGCTGGCCTATATCGCGCCCGCATTCGAGGTCAGCACACTTCGGGACTATATGTTCATTGAGGGCCAGGTGCATGGCTGGCAGGAGCATGAAAGCCCCTATGTGCTGTTTGGCGCCATGCTGGACGGCCTTGGCCTCAAGGGCGCGACCATCGGGCTTGATGAAGCATCGCCCTTTTTCCTCACCGAAGGCTTGCGTGCCGCGAACCCCGGCACCCGTTTCGTGAATGCCGCCCCTGTGACCGCCGGCTGCCGCATGTGCAAGTCGCCGACCGAACTTGCGCTCATGCAGCGCGCAAAGGACATGACCCTCGAGGTCCACAAGGCTGCGGCTCGTATCCTGAAGCCCGGCATCAGCACCACCGCGGTGACCGCTTTCATCGACCGGGCGCACCGCGCCGTGGGTGCGCGCGGCTCCAGCTTCTGTATTGTGCTGTTTGGCGAAGCCACCGCCTATCCACACGGGGTGAAGGAACCGCAGACCCTGAAGGACGGCGACATGGTGCTGATCGACACCGGCTGCCAGCTTGAAGGCTATAATTCCGACATCACCCGCACCTATGTGTATGGCATGCCCAGCGCGCACCAGCGCGCGGTCTGGAACCATGAAAAAGCGGCGCAGGCGCTTGCCTTCGAGGCGGCAAAGATCGGTACGCGCTGCGGCGATGTCGATGTGGCGGCGCGCAAATACCTGGAAACGCAGGGGTATGGCCCCGACTATGCGGTGCCGGGCCTGCCGCACCGCACCGGGCACGGCATCGGCCTCGATATTCATGAATGGCCCTATCTTGTGCGCAGCGACGACACGCCGCTGCAGCCCGGCATGTGTTTTTCAAACGAGCCGATGATCTGCCTGTATGGCGATTTCGGTGTGAGGCTGGAGGATCATTTCTACATGACCGACGCCGGCCCGAAATGGTTCACCAAACCAAGCCACAGCATCGATGATCCATTTGGCTATGAAGCCTGATCAGTTGCAGGCCTGGCCGGCGATCACACCTTCGGCGGCGAACGACCAGGCATAGGCGTCGGCTGTCAGGGTCGGGGGAACCTGCCGAAGCGACTGCTGTACAGCACAGTTGGCAAATGCAGCGTCTGCATCCTTGACGGCCACCACAAGCTGCGCCGTCAGTGCGCTGATCTTGGGCCGCAGGCTTGTGGCCAGGTCGGGGGCGGCGACGGGTACCGGCACGGTACCGGCTTTCCAGGCTGCAAACAGCCGGCTCTGCACAGTCTTGGCGGCCATCATCTGGCCTTCGACCAGCTTGCGGGCATAGGCCGCATCAAGGCCTTCCGCCATTGCGCGCCCGACGGTTTTTTCCGTCAGCTCGGCTTCGCGTGCCGGGTCGGCGATCGGCAGGTCATGCAGCCATTTATAGGCGGCAACGTCGGCCATAAGGGCCAGCCGCGCTGCCATGGCGTTGCGCACGCCCATGGCAGGGTCTATCGCTGTGCGCGGCTCGCTATGGTCGATCCGCACCGTGGCCGTACCGTCATCATGCAGGGTCACCACATAGATATGGTCATAGATGCTTTCGTCCAGCTCCTCGTATTTTTCACCCACCAGCAGGCCCGCCAGGATGGGCGTGGTATTGCTGTGGCCGACAACCAGCACAGGGCCTTCAAGGCTTTTCAGGCTTTCGGCAAATTCCTGCAGTTTGCGCGGATCATAAAGCTGTATCTCGACCCCGGCGGTCGCCGAAGACGGTGCTGCCGTGTCGCGCGTGCGCTTGTAATTGGTGGAATAGACAGCCTTCAGGCCCTTGTCGGCCATATAATCGGCGATCCAGGCCGCGCGGGCTTCACCTTCCGCTGTCAGGGCCGGGTCGGAGGTGCCATCAGCCACTTTTTCGGCGTGGCGTACCAGATAGATTGTTGCGTCGGCGGCCACGGCGCAAGTGGCGGTAATGGCCAGCAACAGCGGCGCGATCAGCCGGGTGATCCTGGAAATCATGTCGGGTCCTCTCATTGGCAGTGTGTGCCCATCCAGTCGACCACGGCATGGCCGAGTGCGATGCGGTTCCAGGAGAAGCTGTGATCTGCATCCATGACCATGCGCAGGAAGGCTGCAGGCATGGCCGCATTGGCGGCATCGACCGCGGGCTGCTGCACCGCAAGCGGCACCACGGTGTCCTTGTCGCCGGAAATGATCATCAGCTTGCGGTCCTTGAAGCCCGCCATTTTGGGCGCCAGCACAAAATGTTCGGGGTCGGACCGGGTTTCCCGGATCAGGTCGCCGAAGGAATAACCATCAAGGCCGGGCACGGGCTCATCGGTTTCGGTGCTGACCACGTCGGTGCTTTTGACTGCGCCCACAAAGGGCGTCATGTCGGCGGGCGCGATGGCGACAGTGCAGCGGATATCGGCATCCATGGCGCCGGTCATCAGCGCGGTATAACCACCCAGGCTGTGGCCCACAAGGCTGACCCGGGTGGGGTCGATGCGGTCTTCGCCGGCTTCGCCCTTCGCGCGGACATAGGCGACGGCGGCCTTTGCGTCCTCCAGCACATGGGCGAGGCTGTATTTGCCGCCGCTGCCCCAGGCGCCGCGATAATGGAAATAGAGCGTGTTGAAACCGGCACGGCGCAGGCTTTGCGCCAGATCGAGGTTCTTTTCGTTGCCCGGGAAACCATGCAGCATCACGACAGTCGGGTGTGGCCCGGGCCCGTTGGCAGTGTAGAGATGGCCAACCATGGCGGCACCATGCGACGGCACCACCAGTTCCACCAAGCCTGGCGGGGCTGTGCGGTCCACGCTCTTGATATCCGCTGTAACAGCATCAGCCGCCTGTGCGGCAGTGCTGGTGGCCAGCATCAGGGCCAGGGCGGTCCCTCGGTATTTTTTCATGATCTTGCTCCCCCTCGACTGTTGCCGCTTACTGTGGTGCGACCGGTGGACGGGGTCAAGCCGGGAAGGCGGCTTCAGCGCGGGGATTTGCGCCGTTCTGCAATTCGGCTGCGTGGTTCACCCAGGACGCGCGCGATGGTGCCATAGAATTCCCCGACCAGGATCGGCTTGTCGACAAAGGCATCCATACCGGCGGCCAGGTATTCCCGGTGCTGTTCCGGCAGGGCGTTGGCGCTGAGCGCGATGATCGGGATACCGGCATAGGCCGCGCCGGAGCGTCTGATGGTCGTCGTGGCTTCGACCCCGTCCATCAGCGGCATCTGGATATCCATCAACACCAGGTCGAACGGTTTTGCACCGGTTGCTGCCTGCTCGGTCAGGCGGTCAAGCACTTCCTGTCCGTTGTTGGCCATAACTGCATCATGTCCGTGTTTCTTCAGCAGCTTCTGCACCAGAAGCTGGTTGACGATATTGTCCTCGGCCACCAGCACATGCAGGGTGCGCTGTTCGCCGGCTTGGTCGTCGGCGCTGATTTCGGCCTCGCGGGCCGGTACATCAGTGGTGGTGACGGCATCGAAGCTGACCGTGATGGTCGTGCCGATGCCCAGCCTGCTTTCAAGGGCGATGCTACCGCCCAGAAGCTCGGCAATCTGTTTCGAAATGGCGAGGCCAAGCCCGGTGCCCTGGTACTTGCGGCTTGCGGACGAGTCCACCTGCTTGAAGCGCTCGAACAACATTGGCTGGTCTTCGGCGGCAATGCCGATGCCGGTGTCCTTGACCGCGATCTCGACATGGCAGGCGCCGCCACTGATCTGTTTCTGTTTCAGGCTGACCGTGACACGGCCTTCGTTCGTGAACTTGATGGCATTTCCGATCAGGTTGAACAGCACCTGCTGCAGGCGCAGTGAATCGCTGACCAGATATTCAACCGACCGAGCCGGGAGGTCCAATTCGATGGCCAGGTTCTTCGCCGCCGCAGTGGGCCGCAGCATGGCTACCGAATCCGAGATAAGGGTTGGCAGGTGCAGCGGTTCGGGCATCAGGGTCAGTTGGCCCTTCTCGAGTTTCGAGAAATCGAGAATGTCGTTGATCAGCGCCAGTTGCGCGCGGGCAGACGAATGGGCGATATCGACAAGCTTGCGCTGTTCTTCGTCGAGCGCACTGTCCTGCAACAGGGTCAGCATGCCCAGGACCCCGTTCATGGGTGTCCTGATCTCGTGGCTCATGTTCGCAAGGAAGTCCGATTTGGCGCGGTTGGCCCTGACCAGTTCTTCGGTCCGTTCTGAGACCAGCCGCTCGGTTTCGAACTGCCGGCCGGCCATCACCAGGAACAGGATGCCAAGAGTGGCAGCAGATACCCATGCAACGACCAGCACAAGAAGCGATGTGCGCGACCGGTGCGCCAACAGGTAACGAGTGGTCGGCACGACATCAAGTTGCCAGCGGCGGTCTACCACGTTGATGAAAAGCGAGGTGCCTCGATCCGGGTGCAGGATTTCGCCTTCGGGCGCCCTGTAGGGCTGTAGGATATTCTGGCCCGCAGGGGCCGCCGTATCGGTGACCTGCAATAACAGGCCATTGGCGTGGGCGTCCGCCAGCGCGGTTTCTACCAGCCGCTCCGTCATCATGATACCGGTTGCGAAGCCCCGGTTGCGGCCCTCGCGTTTGACCGGGACAAAAATCAGCGTATCCAGCCCATCCTGATTCTGGACCAGCCTTACCGGTGCGGTTATGGCGGCATCATTGTTATAAAGCGCTGTTTCCAGCGCCAGCCTGCGCGTCGGCTGATGCCAGACATTCAGGCCGATTGCTGTTTCGTGGGCCTTTAACGGCACGATATATTTCACATAGACATATTGATCTGCTTCTTCGGCTGGGACGCGGCTGCCGTTGGCGTCGATTTCGTAGATTTGTCGTTCCGGACCATAGTCTGCGCGCAGGATAGCCTCTGCTCTGGCCCGTTCGTCATTTCTGACCTGTTTGTTCCACGAGAGAGCAGAGATTGTCTGTATGCGCCTGAGGTGGCCGTCCGCGAAGGCCTCGAACGTCTGCCGGGTCATGCTTGGCTCGAAACTCAATAGGTCTGCCAGGCCGTAGACGGTGCTGGCGGCACCTTCGATGCTGGACTCCAGTGCGCGGGCAACAATGCTTGCATCGTGCTGTATCTGGCGCCCCAGATCTTCCTCCTGCCAGGTGCGGCTGTGATAGACGAACAGGGCCATCAGCGTGAACACCAAAGTCACCCCGATGGTAACAATGGCCCGCCGCTGCAGCCAGGTCCTGTCCCGCGGCAAAGACCAGGCGATAATGAGCGGCGTGAACAGGATCACACCATTGGCGTCGCCCACCCACCAGGTGAGCCAGGTGTTGGCTACATCACCCGGTCCGATGATACCGAACCCGTACAGGCTGGCGGTGCCGACGCTGGCGGCCAGCAGGCAACTGACGGGCCCTGCGAGGGCATAGAATTTCAGGATCGTGCTCAGGTGCGTGAGCGCAAAGGCGTGGCATTTGAACCGCTTCAGCAGATACCAGGCCAATACCGCCTGTGTGCTGTTGCCGATTGCGATTGCGATATTCTGGGGCTGATCGACAATGGCCATCCACACGCTGTCATAACTGGGGCCAAGGGACAGGTTGGTGATATAGGCGCCGAGCGCAAGGGCGGGCCATATCCTGAGGCCAAGCAGCATAATGGCGGCCAGCGCCAGGCCCGACGGCGGCCAGATCAGGGTAGAATAGCCATTTTCGGTGGAAAGCAGGAGGCCGACCCGACCCGTCAGCACATAGGCGCCGGCGGTGAGTGCGGACAGAAGCAGGTAGGTCAGCCAGCCGCTGACGCTATCCAGTCCTGGTCGTATCATGCCGCTGGTCCGGTGCATCGTTCTTGTGCCAATTCACCCAGTTGCCGTGACCCCGGCTCCAACTGTGCCGCGATTTCGGCTTATTGGCCAGCGAAATACCGAATCATGCCTTCTGCGGCACGCCGTCCTTCGGCCAGGCAACCGGTCAATAGGTACCCGCCCGTGGGTGCCTCCCAGTCCAGCATTTCACCGGCCGCGAACACACCGGGTACGGCTTTCAGCATCAGGGCGTCATCCAGGGCTTCAAGGCTGATGCCGCCTGCCGTGCTGATGGCTTCGGCAACCGGGCGCGGCGCTGTCAGCTTGATGGGCAGCGCCTTCAGGGCCGCGGCGAGCCGGATGGTGTCCGCCAGGGTGTCGGTCTTCAGGCATTCGCGCAACAGGGCGGCCTTCACGCCGCTCAGGTGCACACTTTTCTTGAGGTGGGTCGCGAAGGACTTTTTGCCACGCGGCTTCGACAGCATGGCCAGGACGGCTTCTGTGCTGCGGTCCGGCATCAGGTCGAGGCTGAGGGTTGCGCTGCCATGGGCTTCGATATGGTCGCGCAGTGCCGCCGAAAGGCCATAGATGGCGCTGCCTTCAACACCATAGTGACTGATAACAAAGTCCCCCTTCAGGCGCTGGTCCGCGAAAGAAAGGGCCGTGCCCTTGACCGGTTCGCCTGCGAAACGATCCTTGAAATAAGCCGACCATTCGCAGTCAAAGCCACAGTTGGCCGGTCGGAAGGGCTGCACGTCCACGCCTTTGTCCCGAAGTGCCTGGACCCAGGCGCCGTCCGACCCGAGGCGCGGCCAGCTTGGGCCGCCAAGGGCCAGGAGGGTGGCGTCGGCCTGAACGGCGACGGCGCCATCGGGTGTGTCAAATGCCAGCGCGCCGTCTGTGGTCCAGCCGGTCCAGCGGTGGCGGGTCTTCAGCGTTACGCCCATGCCGCCCAGCCGGCCAAGCCAGGCCCGCAGCAGGGGTGACGCCTTGAATTCGGTCGGGAATACCCGGCCCGAGCTGCCAACAAAGGTTTCGGTGCCAAGGCCGGCGGCCCATTCGCGCACCGCCGCGGGCGGGAAGGCCCGCACAGCGGCGCCGATATGGTCGTGTGCCGTACCATAACGGCCCACGAATTGATCCAGGGGTTCGCTGTGGGTGATATTCAGCCCCGATTTGCCGGCCATCAGGAATTTGCGCGCGGGCGTGGGCATGGCGTCATACAGCACGGGCCGGAAGCCGGCTTCGGCCAGTCTTTCTGCTGCCATCAGGCCCGTGGGGCCGGCACCGACAATGGCAATGGATGGCTGGGTCATGTCCGGTTTCCGATGCTTGGGGTTCTGCTTTTGCGCGCACCCTAGCATAATAGACGCGCCGCGCAATCGGCACCATGGGGGTCAAGGCATTTGACAACAGGCGCGCAAGCGCCGATATGTGCGCGGGACCGGGCCCCCGGGCCCCGCAAGCCAAGGCCGTATTGATGGAAGAGTTCGTCTATAACCCGCCCCGGGACCCGTTCCTTGAGATTCTCTACAAGGACGAGGACCTGATCGCGCTCAACAAGCCAAGCGGCCTGTTGTCGGTGCCGGGGCGCGGGCGTGAAAAACGCGACAGCCTGGCCTGGCGCACCCAGCGCGATCACCGCAGTGCCACCGTGGTCCACCGGCTGGACCTCGAAACCTCGGGCCTGATGATCATGGCGCTCAATATGGATGCGCACCGCAACATCAGCCGCCAGTTCGAAGACCGCCAGACCGACAAGACCTATACGGCCATTGTGGGTGGCATCGTCGCAGACGACGAGGGCGAGATCGACCTGCCGCTGATCGTGGACTGGCCGAACCGGCCCAAACATATGGTCGACCATGTGCAGGGCAAAAAGGCGATCACCCGTTATCGGGTGCTGACGCGCGAGGCCGACCGCACCCGTGTGGCGCTGTATCCGGTGACCGGCCGGTCGCACCAGTTGCGGGTGCATATGCAAAGCCTTGGTCATCCGATCCTGGGCGATACGCTTTATGCGCCGCCCGACATGGTGGCCATGGCGCCCCGGCTGCAACTGCATGCGACCGAACTGGTGCTCGCGCATCCGCGCACGGGCGCGCGGCTGGCCCTGTCGGCCCCGCTGCCATTCTGATTTTCAGATAAATTCGGGCTCGCCGGTGATGGCGGAGTCGGCCGGCAGTTTCAGGTCGACCCGCGTCCCCACGCCTTTTTCGGAATTGATCGCCATCGATCCCTTCAGGAGCGCAGTGAAACGGTCCACAAGCGGCAGGCCAAGGCCGGTGCCTTCATGTGCGCGGGCCAGCCTGTTGTCGATCTGGACAAAGGGTTCCATGGCGCGCTGAACCTCTTCTGGCGACATGCCGACGCCCGTGTCCTGCACCGAAATCTGCACCTGGTCGCCTGTCAGGTCGGCGGTCAGGCTTATCGTGCCATGCTCCGGTGTGAATTTCACCGCATTTGACAGCAGGTTCAACAGGATCTGTTTCATCAGCCGCCGGTCGGTGGTGATATCCAGATCAGGGTATCTGCGCACGATCTTCAGGTCCTTGCTGATCGCCCTCGGTTCCGTGTAGGCGATGCATTCGTCGATCAGATCGCCGACATTGAAGCTTGTGACCTCGATCGGGATCTTGCCGGCCTCCAGGCGCGACAGGTCCAGAATATCATTGATGATATTCAGGAGATGGTGGCCACTGTCGGCAATGATCGCCAGATATTCCTGCCGTTTTTCCGGGTTGTTATAAAGGTCTGTCTGCAGCATTTCGGTAAAGCCGATCACCGCATTCAAGGGTGTCCTCAGTTCGTGGCTCATGGTGGCCAGGAATTCGCTTTTGGACCGGTTGGCTTCTTCCGCCTGGCGCGCCAGGTTGTTCACTTCCTGTAACAGGGCCAGAAGTTCGGCTTCGGCTGCCTTGCGGCGTTCGATCTCGTGGCTCACGGTATAGACTGCCGGCAGCCAGCGGGAAACGCCGTAGCCTACGGTCAGGATGCCCGGCACATAGATGAACGGCAGCAGGGTGCCTTCTGCCTTGCCGCCCAGATGATACACGACGAAGTCCTGCACATAGGGCAGTTCTTCGGCATAATCGGCGAAGGCGGCAATTGCGATGATCACGGCACCATACAGGATGGCGCTATATCCCTGTTCGATTTCACGAAGGACAGGGCGCTGCTTGAACAGGAAGATCGGCAAAGCGGTTGTTGCCAGGAACATCAGCAATGATGGATGCCAAAGGTCCGCAACGATCTGCACGCCTGCCCCTGCCTTTCATCTGACCCCGTACCTATAGAGTAATATATCAATAGGCGTTGTGGAAGACCTTGATAATGCAATCGGGGGAAGCGGCATGGCCACTTCCCCCGAAAAGCCGATCGGGATTTTCCAGCTCAGTCTTCGGCCACGGCCTCGATGCGCGGCACGCTGAACAGGCCGTGGACCTGCGTGGCTTCGGGCTCGATCACCACCATGGTCTCGGAATAGAAACCATTGAACTGGGTCTGCATGGTAAAGCCATAGGCCCCCAGGTGCTGGACCACGATCCAGTCGCCTTCTTCGACGTCGTCCGGCAGGAAGAACGGGCCTTCCATCTTGTCGCAACTGTCGCAGGTCGGGCCGAAGAAACGGAACCCGGTCTGGCGGAGCGCCGGTTTGCGACCGTCACCCGTGTGCAGCGCCATCGGGAACTGCCAGCTTGGTACACCGGCGTCGAACAGCGCCCCATAGGTGCCATCGTTCAGATACAGGTCCTTGCCACGGCGCATTTCCACACGCACGGCAACCGCGCCGGCCTTGGCAACAAGTGCCCGGCCCGGCTCGCACAGGGTTTCGAGGTCGGCGAAACCTTCGTCGTCCAGTGCTGCGTGGATTTCATCGAAATAGGCCTGCATTGCCGGCGGTTCCATGCCCGGATAGGGGATCGGGAAACCACCACCAACATCGATGATATCAAGGCTGACACCACAGCCCTGCAACATGGCCGAAACCTTGCCCAGCGCTTCGCGGTAGGCCGACGGGCGCATGCACTGCGAGCCGACATGGAAACAGACACCGATCTTCTGCGCCATGCGGCGGGCACGGCCCAAGAGCAGCGGGGCTTCCATCAGCGTGGCGCCAAACTTGCCGCCCAGCGCATAGGCCGCATCCTTGCTGCCGACCTGCAGGCGCAGGAACAGGCTGATATCGGACGCACCGCCGGTTTCTTCGGCAATCTTGTTCAGTTCGTCCATGCTGTCATAGGCGAAGGCCCGCACGCCGCGCGCATAGGCAAAGCGGATGGCCTGCCGGCTTTTAACCGGATGCATGAAATAAAGCTGGGCGCCGGGCAGGAGGTCGGAGACAAGCTCGACCTCGCGCAGCGATGCCACGTCGAAATGGCGC
This sequence comes from Alphaproteobacteria bacterium, assembly GCA_006226495.1. Classification (GTDB taxonomy): domain Bacteria; phylum Pseudomonadota; class Alphaproteobacteria; order Sphingomonadales; family Kordiimonadaceae; genus Kordiimonas. Next base: position 8,380 of record SBGU01000029.1, on the reverse strand, counting down.
ACGCCGGCGCGCCACAGCAATTTCAGGATTGCCGGGTGCGGGTTCGCCTTCACGGCATAGAGGCTGGCGCCCCGGAAGCCGGCCAGGAATTCGTGGGCCGCTTCCTCGACCTTGTCGGGATACAAGAGATGGACGGCATCATTGCAGTCCTCGCCTTCAATGGCGCTTGCGGTGCAGTTATAGAATTCCAGCCCGTCCAAAGCCCAGGAGCGGGTGAATTCGCCTTCGCGGAGTGCCTCCAAAACCTTCATTGTCTCGGTCCTTTTCATTGGAGGATAAAGTATGGGGCCTGTCGGGTCAAAAAAAGGCAGGTCCCAGCGAAAGTGCCGGCAAGTGGCGCCCGGCGGGTGCGCATCGTATCATTGATGCGCGGGGCTATGGCTCAGCTCCAGCACGGCCGAGAAATAGTCATACATCTCGGGCGGCAGGAATTGCTTCTGCGCGCGGGCAGTATCGGATGGCAATATATGATGCAGCAGCGGCTGCAACGTGCTCTCGCGGACCATTTCGGCAAACCCCTCGATCAATCCTGCCGGCCACTTCTGGCCAGCCAATCAACAAAGGACGATTTGCGTCGTTACCCGTACGGTCCGGTACCTATGACGGTTTGTCGTGGCACGTGCGCTCTTACGTCTGAAATCGCAAATGCGCCCAATTCATTTCGATTGCAACCTTTTTTTTGTGATCAAATTTTTTTGGCGGTTTTTGGGCGATTATTGGAAAAAACCCAAGCGCCGCGCGGGTTTGCTGCATGGGGTCAGGGTCGCATTTTTGTCAAAAACAACTGCGTCGCAGATTCATTTTGGCCGGTGTCTTTGTCTGTGTCCGCATGGGGACATCAGGTGCGTTCCTTGCGCATGCGCACCAGGGGAACACTCACACCGGTCGAGGTCGGGTTGTCGACGGTTTCGACCGGCACATAGCCACAAACAGTGTAAAGCGGCTGGCCTGCGAGCGTCGCCATCAGCTCATAGGCCCGGAAGCCTTCTTCCGCCGCCGCATTCTCGCAAAGCTCGATAATCCGGCGCCCGATGCCGCGCCGCACATAGGCCGGGTTTGTATACATGGCGCGGATGCGGGCGGGTTCGCTCGCCGGGTCCAACAGGCGCGCGTCACGGCCCTTGGTATGGTTGCCGCCAAACAGGGTCGCGCGCCGGCTCCAGCCGCCGCAGCCCGCGATATCGCCATTGTCGGCGGCCAGCAGGAAATAGGTGCCGTCGTCCACAAGCTGGGTATCCAGGCCCATGAGTTCCGCCGACGCCGCCACCTGTTCGGGCGACAGGAAGGACGCCTGCAATTGCCGGATTGCAGCATCCATGACGGCGCGCAGGGCTTCAAGGTCGTCGCGGGTGGCAAGGCGGGAGGTGAATTGGTCGGTGCTCACGGGCGGGCTCGTTCATGAAGTTCATACAGGCGCAAAGATTTGCCGAACCACGCCACGCTGTCCAATGAAATCAGCCAAGGTCGTCGTCGGTCAGCCGCCGTTCGGACGGCAGGGGGGACCGGCTGGCAAGGTCTGCCAGGGTACGTTCGTCCAGGACGTCGGCGATGGCCAGGCGGGCATCGATCATCACCTGCCTCAGCCGGCAGGCGGCTTCATCCGGGCAATCGTCGCAGGCGCGGTAGCGGGTGATGCTGGCACAGGGCAGAAGGGCGATGGGGCCATCCATCAGCCGGATCACGTCTCCGATCGAGATGTCCTTTGGTGCCCGCGCCAGCTTCACGCCACCGGCGGCACCGCGCTTGCTGTCGATCACATTGCTTTTCCGAAGTTCGGTCAGGATCGCTTCCAGGAACTTGTAGGGGATGTTCTCGGCTTCCGCGATTCGTTCGATGCCAAAGCGGGTATCCGGCTTGCGGGCCAGATATCCAAGCGCCTTCAAGGCGTATTTCGCTTTCATCGACAGCACGTGAAACCCTCTCGGCGGTACTGTATAATCGGGCCTTGTGGCCTGATGAACATAGCCAAGCAATAGCCAGCATGGCTTGACAGTTCAACAGTTCAGTTTTATTCCTATAGGATAAGTAGGAATTATGGAGGCGGCCATGGCCGGGGACTTCAGTTGGACCTTCCATAGTGTAGTGACCATCCTTGTCCTGGCGGGCCTGTTTGTCGCGTTTGTGCGCGAACGCCTGCCGGCGCACATCAGCGCGCTCGCCGCACTCGCGATCCTGCTGGCTACCGGCACCATCGGCACGAATGATGCGCTGTCCGTGTTTTCGAACGCTGCACCCGCCACCATCGCCTGCATGTTTGTCATGAGCGCGGCCTTGTCGCGCACCGGGGTGATCGACAGCCTTGGCCTCATGATCCTCAGGCTTGCCGAACGCTACCGCCTGCTCGCACTTGCGGCTCTGTTTGCCAGTGTGATGTTTGCCTCCGCGTTCCTGAACAACACGCCCGTTGTCATCGTCATGGCCCCTGTGGTTATCAGCCTTGCGCGCAAGCTGAAGGACTATCCTTCTAAATATCTGATCCCGCTCTCCTATGCCGCCATCCTGGGCGGCACCTGCACCCTGATCGGTACGTCCACCAACCTTCTGGTCGACGGTGTCGCGCGCAGTTATGGCCAGCCGGGGTTCCATATGTTCGAAATGACCGGGGCAGGCGTCATCATGGCGGCGGTTGGCGGCCTTTTCATGATGCTGATGGGCCGGCGCCTTTTGCCTGAACGCATGACCATCACGGATGACGAGGAACAGGCGCGTGACCGCAAGCGTTTTGTTGCCGATGCGCTCATTCTGCCGGGGTCGGCGGTGATCGGCAAAACATTGAACGAGCTTGGGTACGATACCCACGCCCGTTTCCGCATCATCGATCTGATCCGGGGCGATGCCGGCATGCGGAAAAGCGTGATGGCGACCACCGAACGCGGTGTCGCCAGCGCCATGCGCGACACGCCGCTGATGGCTGCCGACCGGCTGGTATTCAAGGCTTCGAAAGCCGACCTCAGTGCCATCCGCAAACTGTTCGGCCTGACCTTCGATACCGAAACCCAAGGGCTGGAGGCGCCGGTCGTTGCGCGCAAAACCGTGCTGGCAGAGGGCGTGATCGACAAGAACTCCCGCCTTATCGGTCGGCGTGCCGACACCTTGCGGCTGCGGCGGCGTTATGGCTGCTATATGCTGGCGATCCACCGGCGCAATGAAAATATCACCGCAGCCTACGACAGTGTGCTGTTGCAGGAAGGCGACGGTCTGTTGCTTGAAGGCCCGCGCGACGAACTGGAACGCCTGTTCGAACAGGAACAGCTCCTCAGCCTCACGCAGGTACGCTCGCGCGATTATGACCGTAAGCGCGCGCCACTGGCCGCCGGTATCCTGCTTGCGGTCATTATGCTGGCCGCGTTCAATGTCATGCCGATCGCCGGGCTTGCGCTCATTGGCGCCACGGTTGCCATTCTCAGCCGCTGTGTCAGCCCCCAGGAAGCCTATGAAGCCATCGACTGGCGCATCATGATGCTGATTTACGGCACGCTTGGCCTGTCGCTTGCGATGGAAAAGACCGGTGCGGCCTATGCCATCGTCAGCTATGGTGCAGCACTGTTCGAGGCCCTGGGGCCGCTGGCGGTGCTCGCGGTCGTCTATGCCATTACCTCGGCCCTCACGGAAGTGATGAGCAACAATGCCGCCGCCGTGCTTCTGACCCCCATTGCCATCGGGGTCGCGACCCAGATGGGCGTCGACGCGCGGCCGTTCCTGATGGCCGTGATGTTTGGCGCGAGCGCAAGTTTCGCCACGCCGATCGGGTACCAGACCAATACCATCGTCTATGCCGCCGGCGGCTATCGTTTCAAGGACTTCCTCAGGATCGGTGTGCCGATGAATATCCTGATGCTGGTGGCCGCGGTGGTCATCATCCCGCTGTTCTGGGGTTTCTAGAGGCCATTGCGCGCACGGGCCAAAAGGCCTACATGCAGGGCATGCAAGCACACGGCAGGGAGACAGCCATGAGCGACGACAATACCCTGGCATCCCGGCTCGACGAGGTCGAAATCCGGATCGCCTTCCAGCAGGAAACCATCGACAGCCTCAATGCCGTCGTCACCAAACAATGGGCCGAGCTGGAGCACCTGAAGCGCATCCTGGGTGTGCTGAAGGAACGGGTGTCCGAGCTTGAAGAAGGCGGCCCGGACGATGTGCCCAACCAGCGCCCGCCGCATTACTGAGCCGGTTCGGTACCGTCCGCCGGGCGCTTGAACACGCCATCGTCGATTTCCACATTGAAATGGCAGGCCTGGACGCGGGTTTCCTGTATCTGGTTGCCGCTCGCGAGTTGCCGCTTGCGCCCGACCACCGGCATCATGATGCCGTCCACACGCCGGAAGTCGCTGCTGATTTCTTCAACATGCTCTACCGTGCCATCGATGTCCGGATGCAGGGCGCTGGCTTCGCGGCTGCGTTCCACAAGGCCCGTGTCGCTGTTGATATAGAAACGTTCGGCAAAGCCGTCGGGGGCGACACTGTCGATCATGTAATAGTGCGTGCCGCCAATGTCGGTCGTCCCCGCAGTGCTGAGCACATATCCAAGTGCCTGCCTGTCGCGCAGCACAGTCAGGTTGGCGATGACACCGCGCCTGACGGCGGCTTCGCCTTCCGGGGTCATGTCCAGGATATCGCCGCCTTCGCCATGCTGTTGCCAGCCCTGCGTGCCGTCAAAGGCTCCGGTGAAGACACGCTTGCCGTCCGCGAACACGTCGATGCGCATGCGGCCATCTCGTGTGGCGCGGTAATGCCCTGTCACCTGGAACGTGGGTTCGGTGATCATGAGCCGGACTTCCATGCTGGTGCGACCCGCAAGCACATCCTTGCTGCCAATCGCGGCGGCATTGGCGTCCAGGATTTGCGCGAGCGGCGGTTCGCCGGCCAACACAGCGGGTGCAGCCAGCAGGCAGACAATCCAGAGATACAGGGTTTTCATCGCAGTTCCTCGCATGTCGTTTGTTATCGGTCCGCCCTTGCCGGCGTTTGTCCGGTCAAAATGCCATCCCGTGGCATGGCTGCCGAGCGCTATGCGACGAAGTGCCCGCCCCGCAAGGTGGCTAGTGCCCGGCCCGGTCTGCAGCCCAGGCCAGCACGTCGGCGCGGCTGCCCGTCATCAGGACCGGCTGGGTCTTGCGGCCTAGCTGGTAATCATACATCGGGTCGTAATAGCGGCTCAGAAGCGCATGTATCCAGTCCCGGTGCGCCGACGTGTCGCCTGTGTCACGGTGCCGGGCAAGGGCCCCCTGCAACAAGGCTGATATCTCGGCATAACCGACCCCGCCCAGCCGCTTGCGCACGCGCGCCAGCGCGTCGGTCAGGAAACCCGCGAAGCTTTCGAAACCATCAGCACCAAACGCCGTTTCATGTTCGGCCAGAAGGCCGGTCACATAATCGCGGTGGATTACCTCGATCCGGTCTTCGAGCGGTTCCTCGACAATCACCATCGGCCAATCGCCGATGCGGGTGGCGATGGGCAGTGGCAGCGCCAGTTGGCCGATGCGGATGTTTTCGTCTTCCAGAAACACAGGTCCCCGGTGGGCGTCGCATATCTTCAGAAGGCGGACCGCCAGCGCGTTTTCGAAATCGATCGGCTCCGGCTGGTCGCCCGGGCGGCGCCCGAAGCTCGACCCACGGTGGTTCGCCAGCCCCTCAAGGTCCAGGGATTTCGGGATCATGTTTAACAGGTCGGTCTTGCCGGTGCCGGTACGACCGGCGATCACGACAAAGTCCTCTGTGGCGGCCAGCCGGTCGGTTTCGTCGATCAGGAACCGCCGCATGGCTTTATAGCCACCACGCACGCGCGGATACTCGACCCCGGCTTCCCGAAGCCACTGCTGGCTGATCTGGGACCTGAGGCCGCCCCGGAAACAATAGAGATAGCCTTCCGGGTGCGCCTCGGCGAAGGCTTTCCAGGCCGCGACACGGGCTTCCTTGACGGCGCCGCACACCAGGCTGTGGCCCATGCGGATGGCGGCATCCTGGCCTTCCTGCTTGTAGGTAATGCCGACTGTTTCGCGCTCATGGTCGGTCATCAGCGGCAGGTTTGTCGCGTTCGGGAAGGCCCCGCGGGCAAATTCGACGGGTGCGCGCATGTCCATCATCGGCACATCCGCGAGGAACAGGCGCCGGTAGTCGTCGGTATCGGGGCGCGGGGCTGGCATCAGCGCACGGTCACCAAGGGGCCGTCGGCTGCGGGCAGCAGCACGCCGATGGGCGCGAGCGCAAGCCCCGCGCGGTCAAAGGCGGCTTCGAGCTCGGCCCGGCCTTCGGGGGCCGCGGCGACCAGAAGCCCACCGCTGGTTTGTGGATCGCACAGGATATGTTTCTGTGTCTCGCCCAAGGGGCCGGCCTTGTGGCCATAACTGTCGAAATTGCGCAACGTGCCACCCGGCACGCAGCCCAGCGCCAGATAGTCCATGACCGGGGGCAGGACCGGGATGGCGTTCATGTCGATCTCGGCGCGCAGGCCGCTGCCTTCGCACATTTCAATCAGGTGGCCCATCAGGCCGAAGCCGGTGACATCGGTCATCGCGGTCACGCACGCCAGCGCGGCAATTTCGGTGCCGATGCTGTTCAGCCGGCACATGGTATCGCGCGCCAGGGTTTCGTGTTCGCTTTTCAGCTTTTTCTGTTTCTGGGCGGTGGTCAGGATACCCACCCCCAGTGGTTTTGTGAGGTACAGGGCGCAGCCCGCCGTGGCGGTATTATTCTGCTTCATCTGGCTGATGGCCACCTGCCCGGTGACCGCCAGACCAAAGATGGGTTCGGGTGCATCGATACTGTGCCCGCCCGCCAGCATGATGCCGGCATCGGCACAGGCAGCGCGCCCGCCGTCCACCACACGCGCGGCCACTTCCGCCGGCAGCTTGTTCACGGGCCAGCCCAGAATGGCAATGGCCATCAGCGGCCTGCCGCCCATGGCATAGATGTCGCTGATGGCGTTGGTGGCGGCAATGCGGCCAAAATCGAACGGGTCGTCGGCGATGGGCATGAAAAAGTCGGTGGTCGACAGGATCGCCTGCCCGCCGCCGATATCGTAGGCGGCGGCATCATCCTTGCTGGCATTGCCGACCAGAAGCCGCGGGTCTGGTTTGATGTCGAGCGTGGTGGCCAGGATCGTGTCCAGCACCTTGGGCGAGATCTTGCAGCCGCAACCGGCGCCGTGGCTGTATTCCGTAAGCCTGATACTGTCTGCTGCCATGGTGCCTGTGCCTCCCGTTCCCCTGTGGTGCGGCTATGCATACCATCGGGCGCGGTTGCTGGAAACGCAAAAGCCGCGGCGTGCGGGCCACGGACGAAGGCGTATGGGGATTGCTTGTGTGTCTTAGCGGAACAGCGACAGGACCGACTGCGGCCCCTGGTTGGCAATCGATAGGGCCTGCAGGCCAAGCTGCTGTTTGGTCTGGGTCGCCTGCAACAGCGCGCTTTCCTTGGCGAGGTCAGCGTCCACAAGGTTGCCGATGCCGATATTGATGCTGTCGGCCAGCTTGCTGGTGAAAGTTTGCTGGATCGCCAGCCGGTTGGCCGCCGAACCCAGGTTCGACAGCACCGTGTTCACGGTGTCGATGGCGCTTTCGAGGTTGGTATAGGTGGCGGCCGCCGCGTCCGGTGACGAGGCGTTGCCAACACCTGCCGTCGGGTCGCCGACCGTCAGGTAGGACGAGGCGCCGTTCCGGACGAGATGGAGCTGGCTTGAGGGGTCCACGTTCGGTGCGAAGGCATAACCGTCGACCGTTGTGCCATTAATCTCGGACTCGGGGATGCCCAATGCGGCAGCCACACCTTGCTGGAATTCGTTTGAGGCAAAGCCCGATGTCACGACGTCAGTTGTGACGCCTGTCGAAGGGTCGATCGTTTCGCCACCGAAGTTGCCGCCATTGTCGTTCTGCAGGTTCACGAGCGCGGCGCGGAAATCAGCGTCGCTGCCGGCACTGATGGTTACGCCCGCAAGCGACTGAACGGTACCGGCGACTGATGTGCCGGCAATGGTCACCAAGTCGGCGTCTTCCAGGCCGAGGGCGCTCAGGGTCAACTGTGTAACCAGCACACTGATGGTAGTTGAAGAATTGCCGTTGGCATCGGTGATCGCGGTAACGCTGTCGCCGGTCAGGATATTGCGGCCGTTGAATTCGGCATTCTGGACGATGGAGGTAATCTGTTCCTTGAGTGCGGTGAAATCGTCGTTCAGCGAGGTGCGGCTAGCTGCATCCAGGCCTTCGTCCTTGGCGGCGACGACCTTTTCCTTCATCTCGTTCAGAAGGTCGGAAATGGCCTCGGCACCCGCGAGCGCGATATCCACCTCGGAAATCGCGCGGTCGAGCGAGCCTTTGACCGCATTATAGCCCGCCACATCGGCGCGCAGATTCTGGGCAATGGAATAGACGGAACCGCTGTC
>SBGU01000039.1 GCA_006226495.1 Alphaproteobacteria bacterium | reverse complement strand
CCACCCGTTTCGACAAGCTGGCGTCAAACTTCCTCGCCGCCGTCGCCCTCGCTTCCACAAGACTCTGGATCAGAAATTATGAGTCCAGAACCTAGGCGCGCCTAGCTTTCCTCCTTCGGCTTGTCCTGGCTGCCCTCGGCTTTTTCCTCTTCGGCCTTTTTCTTTTCTTCCTGCTTTTTCTTCAGGTTCAGCAGCATGTCGAAGGCCTGCCCGAAGGCGGCGGTGCCCGGGCTGTCAGCCGGTTTGTCGCTGTTGGCGGCTGCGGCTTCCTGTTCCTTGAACAGGCTCGTGCGGATCTTGCGTTCGATGCCGGAGATCACGAAACTTTCCAGCGCCCGGCTGGTCCAGTTTGCCGTCGGCTCGGTCAGCGAGCCTTTGTAGGCCACGGGAATAACCGGCGCATCCTGCGGCGCAGAAAGGTCCAATTCGCCTTTCATGTCCATACGCTGGTCCACAAGGTTTATCTGCCCGTCAAGCACAAAGCTGCCCCAGTCCCCAAGCGCCTTCAAGGTTTCCACGAGTGCGGTGCCGCTGTCGATGGAGAAAGCGGCCTCGACCTTGCTGAATTCAGTCTGGCCACCCCTCAGGGTGCTGCCGATATTGCGCAGGAATGCGGTGCCGGACTGGGCGGAGCTCATTTCCTTCACAAGCTTCGGCACCGCCAGGAATTTGAGCGCGCCCACGCCGCCCGACAGGGTTCCGCGTCCACGCGCCGTTTTCAGAAGGTCGGTCCCGGTGGTGCCCGTGGCCGCGATATCGAGCTTGAGGGCGGCTGTACCGCTGGCAATCGCGCCCAACTTCTGGGACGACAGGAAGGAGGCAACGTCAAAACCGCCAATGTCGATCTGGGCGGTCAAAGACGGTTTCGCGCCGCCCGCCACGTCCAGCTTGGCCACGGCGTTTTCGCCGTTCAGTTTGGCGCCGGCACCAAGGTCCAGATGCAGTTGCCCGCCTGCCATCTGCAGCACGGCCTTCGGGGCATCGAGCCGCTGGCCGGATGCAGTCAGGTTTTCGATCGCGATGTCCAGGTTGCCGGCATAGTGTTCCCATCCGGTCGGGATGGTGAATTCTTCGTCCTCGGACGGCGTTTTGTCACCAAGGGCGCCCATGCGCACCTTATAGCCGGACAAAGCGACCGAACCGCCAACCTTGCCGCCCAGATTGCCGGCAAGGTCCCCCCTCACGAGTGCATTGCCGTTCCGGACATTCATGCTGTCCAGGCGCCAGTTGTCGCCGGTCAGGGCAAAGGTCATTTCGGCGCGCACGGGTTTGGCTGGCTCCGGTGCCTTGAGCATAAGGCCCAGCCGCCGGAAGGCCTGCGCCGCGACCGAATGGTCATAGGTTGCCTGAAACCTGGTGGCATTTTCCGATACCGTGCCATCGGTGATCAGTTGCCCGCCACCCACGTCACCACTGATCCTGAGTGCAATAGCCGACGCCGCCGACGGCCGGGCGGCACTGAAGGTCAGGTTGGCCGGCAGGTCCCGGGCTTCGGCCATACCCATCAGGCGCGCAAGCGGCGCCAGGTTCCTGTGCGTGACCGTGCCCTGCATATTGAGGCTGTTGGCTGCGCCGTCCTTCAGGCCGACACTGCCGTTCAGCACCCAGGTGCCGGCGCCATGATCCAGTTTGCTGGAAAGCCGCAGGCTGTTGAGCGGGCCCGCCAGCGCGGCCTGCCCGCTGATGCTGCCGGCCTGCAGGGCATTGATGTATGGCACCGCGTCGGGCACGAGCGCACGCACAAACGGCAGGTGCCATTTTTCAAGTGCGAGGTTCAGGTCCAGGGTCCAGTCGCCACCCTGCTGGCGCGCGTCGCCAACCGCAGCCAGCCAGCCGTCCTGGTGGCGGATATCACCCTGTTCGATCACAACCCGGCTTTTGCCGGCCTGGCCGCGCAGCCGGATGCCGGCAAACTGCTGCGATTGCCATTGCATCTTGTCGGCCTGCAGATCGAACTTGAGGTCCGTCGCGGGCAGCAGCGCCGCAATGTCCAGCGGGCCATCGGATGGCGCCGGCATATAGGCATCGAGGTTGATCTGGTCGGCGGCAAGGGTCATCAGGGTCGGCAGGCCGCCATCGCGGCTGCCGGCAATGGCGCCATTCAGCGCCATGGTGTCGACCTTGCCCTTGATATCGTACAGAAGCCAGGTTTCCGGCTCCACCCGCACATTGGCAGCGATTTCGGCGGTTGACAGCCGGCCCGGCTGCACGCTGCCGGACACATCCATGCCCGCCCATTTCAGCAATTGCTGCAGGTTGCCGGAGGCCATGTTCAGCTTGCCCTCGCCCCCCTTGTCCGCCCCGATGCGGCCGGTGAAGTCAAGCGTGCTGCCCCCCGGCATCAGGCCATGCAGGCCTGCAATATAGGGACCATCGGACGCAATGCCGACCTCGGCATCCAGATGCTGGATAGCGTCGCCTGCGAACCTGAGCGCCTCGACCGATATATCCAGCGTGCCGGTGACCGGCATGGCGGAGGCCTTGCCGGTTGGAACATTGGCCGGTGTGGCCGCAGGTTGGCCGGTCGGCGTCGCCATGGCATCCAGCCACGGCTGCAGTTCAATGATGCCAAGCGCCAAAGTGCCTGTCAGGTGCGGCGTTTCGGCGCTTGTCGCCACGGTCACATCCAGGCGGCCCTGCGTGTCGCCGATCACGATCTGGCGCGATGCGACCTTGGTCACGCCGCCGTCGCGGTCAAGCTGCAGGTCAAGCTGCAGGGGCACGTCGGGCAAGGCCATGGAGTCTTTGGCACCTGTCGCCAGATGCTGGGCGGCGGCGACAAACTTCGCAAGGCTGGCGGCTTCCAGTTGCACACGGCCACCGCCATCAACATCACCCAGACGGCCGGACAGCGACAGGGTGCCACCACCAAAGCCCAGATCGGCCTTGAAGGAAATATCGTCACGTTCCGCAGATGGCCTGAGCCGGCCATCGGTCGTGACCCTTTCGCCTGCCGAGGTGAATTCGCCGTCCCATTCAAGCGGCCCGCGCGGCAGCATGCCGGACAGGCGGAACGACAGGCCCTCGATGGTGCGCACCGGTTGCCCGAACGGCTGGATACTGATGCGCCCGCCGGTCAGTTGCAATTTGTCGAGCTGGATATTGGTGGGCCCGCTGTCCGGCTTTTCGGCGGCAGGATCACTTTCGGGCCAGCCCTTGACCTGCCAGTTGCCCGCAGGCTTTTCCTCGATCATGACACTGAGGCCGTCAAGATTGAGCTGTGCCACGGCGATCCGACCGCTCAGAAGCGCAGACAGGCCGAGTTGCATTTCGATCCGGTCGGCGGTGGCGACCGTTTCACCCGGTCCGTCGCCCTGTGGCGACATGCGCACTGCCTGCACCGAAACCGACGGCCGCGGGATAATGCCAAGCTTCACGTCACCGGCCAGTTCCACCCGCATGCCCAGCCGTTCCGACGCCATACCCGCGAGGGTTTCGCGATACTGGTTCCAGTCCAGGAAACTCAGCACCACCGAAACCAGCACAACAAGCCCGACCAGACTGCCAAGGGTCCAGTAAGCGATTTTGGCGAGCTTGCGACGGGTCACTTTCGGCCTCCGGTTGCTTTGGTTTGCGGCGGGCAACTGATTGGATTGCCACCATACAAGTATCAGCAGAATTGGGGCAAGGATACGGCGGAAATTAATGTTTGGGGCCAGTTGCTTCAGCCATAGCCATCCCCATAACCCATGCGCTGGGCGCGGGTCTGGCACCAGAAAATTCTAAAGGTGATCATGTTGACGCGAGTCGCGAAGCTGTTAGGATCGCCTTGTTAGCAGAATCGGACCGCTGCATCGGCAACAGGCCGCCTTCCGTTCCGGCCAACAGCCTCAAAATCGTCACGATACCCAGATACAGGAACGCCCATGCCTTCGCGTCCGCTGCACCACCTGACCGACCACCGCGCCCACAGGGTATGGATCACCCGCTGGTCCCGGCGGTTGATGTTCCTGCTTGGCGGCCTGACGGTCGGCGCCTTTGCCGTTGGCATGGCCACCATTGCCGACGAGGCGCAGATGGTGTTCCGCACCGTGCTGGAGCGCTGGCCGGTCGTCGCCTACCTGTTGCCGCCCGTCGGTTTTGGCCTCATCGCCTATGTCACCATCAAGCTGGTACCCACCGCCAAGGGCAGCGGTATCCCGCAAGTGATTGCCGCGCGGCAGATACGTGACATCAAGATCCGCAAATCGCTGGTGTCGATGAAAGCATCGCTCAGCAAGATCGTGCTTCTGGGCGCCGGCCTTCTGTGCGGGGCCTCCATCGGTCGCGAGGGCCCGACCGTGCAGGTGGGTGCCGCCATCATGCTGGCTTTCGGGCGCCTGGCGCCGCAGCGGCAGCCGGGCCTTCTGCTTGCGGGTTCCGCCGCCGGCGTGGCTGCGGCCTTCAACGCGCCCCTGGCCGGGATCGTGTTCGCCATCGAAGAAATGAGCCGTTCGTTCGAGGCCCGCACCAGCGGCCTTGTGCTCGGCACCGTGATCGCGGCGGGCCTCACGTCGCTGGCCGTTCTCGGCAACTATGCCTATTTCGGCCATACCGAAGCCGTGTTGCCGGTTGGGCCCGGCTGGGTCGCTGCCATCGTGGCCGGTGTGGTATGCGGCATCGCGGGCGGCAGCTTCAGTTGGCTTCTCGCCAAGGCCTCGAGCGGCTTCCACGGCAAATTCGGCCTATGGGTCCGCAACCATCCCATCGGTTTTGCCGTTGGCTGTGGCGCCGCCCTCAGCCTCTGCGGCCTTGCGACCGGCGGCAGCGTGTTCGGCACAGGCTATGAAGAAGCCCAGTCCATCATCGATGGCAATTCGGAACTGACCCTGCTGTTCGGCCCCTTCAAGCTTCTGGCCACAGCGGTGTCGTCGATCAGCGGTATTCCGGGTGGTATCTTCTCGCCGTCCCTGGCGGTTGGTGCCGGCATTGGTGCCAACCTCGCCGGCCTGTTGCCCAATGTGCCTGTTGGTGTTCTGGCAATCCTGTGCATGGCGGCCTACCTTTCGGGCGTGGTGCAGGCGCCCATCACCTCCTTCGTGATCGTGTCTGAAATGACCGGAAACCATGCCCTGGTGATCCCGATCATGCTGGCCTGCCTGATTGCGACCGCCGTTTCCAAAGTCATCTGCAAGGAAGGCATCTACCAGATCCTGGCGCACCGGTTCCTGGAGGCCGCGCGCACGCCTGCGCCGACGCCTGAGCCGGTGGCAGAGCCCGCCCCGACCGCCAAAGAAGGCACCCCTGCCGAAGCCGCCAAAGAGGACGACAAACAGGCTTGAAGACGCTGGTCAAGGCCGTCTGGCGGGTGCTATAGAACGGCCATGATGAACGATCCTTTCGACCTTGACGATTTCGACGATGCGCCCGCGCGCCCTGCCCCCGCCCCCATGGGTGAACCGCCCTATCTGAAGGGCCTGAACGCCCCGCAGCGGGACGCCGTTCTAGCCACGGACGGACCTTTGCTGGTCCTCGCAGGTGCCGGTACGGGCAAGACGCGGGTGCTGACCACGCGCCTTGGCCACCTTATGGCCACGGGCCGCGCTGCGCCCTGGAATATCCTGGCCGTGACCTTCACCAACAAGGCCGCGAAAGAGATGCAGCACCGGGTCGCGCGCGTGATCGGCCGCCCGGTCGAAGGCATGTGGATCGGCACGTTCCACAGCATCTGTGTGCGTATTCTGCGCAAACATGCCGAACTGGTGGGCCTGAAGTCCAACTTCAGCATCCTCGACACCGACGACCAGATCCGGCTTCTGAAGCAACTGATCCAGGCCGACGGTATCGACGACAAACGCTGGCCGGCGCGTGTGCTGGCAGGCCTGATCGACCGCTGGAAAAACCGCGCGCTTGGCCCAGACAAGCTGCCGTCCGGCGAAGCGCAGGCCTATGCGAACGGCATGGGCGCCAAATATTACCGCCAGTATCAGGAACGCCTGCAGATCCTGAATGCCTGCGACTTTGGCGACCTGTTGATGCATGTGATCACCCTCTTTCAGAAGCACCCGGATGTGCTGAAGGAATATCACAACCAGTTCCGCTATATCCTGGTGGACGAGTATCAGGATACCAACGTCGCCCAGTATCTGTGGCTCCGCCTTCTGGCGCAGGCCACGCACAATATCTGCTGCGTGGGCGACGACGACCAATCCATTTATGGCTGGCGCGGCGCCGAGGTTGGCAACATCCTGCGCTTCTCGGAAGACTTCCCGGGGGCGAAGGTGGTGCGGCTCGAACAGAATTACCGCTCGACCGGCCATATCCTGGCGGCGGCATCGTCCCTGATCGCCACCAACGAAGGCCGGCTTGGCAAGACCCTGTGGACCGACGCGGGCGACGGCGACAAGGTCGAAATCCGCGGCGTGTGGGACGGCCCCGAAGAAGCCCGCCTGATCGGCGAGGAAATCGAAAACCTGATGAGCAAACAGCACCCGCTGTCCGAAGTGGCGGTGCTGGTGCGCACAGGTTTCCAGATGCGCGAGATCGAGGAACGCATGATCACCCTTGGCCTGCCGTACCGGGTGGTGGGTGGCCCGCGCTTCTATGAACGCGCCGAAAGCCGCGATGTGCTCGCCTACCTGCGGGTGATCGCGCAGCCCGACGACGACCTGGCCTTTGAACGCATCGTGAATGTGCCCAAACGCGGGCTTGGCGACGCCACCTTGCAGAAAGTGCATCATATCGCCCGCGCGCACGGCATTTCCCTGACCCGCGCCGCGCGCCAGATCAGCGATCTGGACGAGCTTCGGCCTGCGGCCCGCAATTCGCTCCGCCGCCTGATGGACGATTTCGACCGCTGGCGCGCGCTTCTGCATACCATGACCCATGTCGAGGTGGCCGAGATCATGCTCGAGGAATCGGGCTATATGGAAATGTGGCAGAACGACAAGTCACCCGAGGCGCCGGGCAAGCTCGAAAACGTCAAGGAACTGGTGTCCGCCATGGGGGATTTCGAGAATCTGGGCGGTTACCTTGAGCATATCTCGCTGGTGATGGAGAACGACAGCAACGAGTCGGCCGAAAAGGTGTCCCTGATGACCCTGCATGCCGCCAAGGGGCTGGAGTTCGACACGGTGTTCCTGCCGGGCTGGGAAGAGGGCCTGTTCCCCAACCAGCGCGCCCTGGATGAAACCGGCGTGAAGGGGCTGGAGGAAGAACGCCGCCTTGCCTATGTCGGCCTGACCCGCGCCAAGAAAAAGGCATTTGTGATGTTCGCCGGCAACCGGCAGGTGTTCGGCCAGTGGCAATCCAGCCTGCCGAGTCGCTTTATCGACGAATTGCCGGGCCAGCATGTGGAAATGGAATCGGCACAGGGCCTCTATAACCGCCGCAACGACCGCGCCGGCGGCTGGGGCCAGGATGACTGGTCGGCTGAGAGCAAGGATGGCGGCTATTACACCGCGTCGGGCGATAAATATGGCCCCGGCTGGCAGCGCGCCCAAAGCTGGCGGCAGGAACAGCAGGCGAGCCTCAGGCGCACAGCCCCGGTGATCGAGGGCCGCGCGACCCGCGTGCAGACGCCCAAAACCCAGTCGGTCAGCGACTTCGCGGTTGGCGAACGGGTGTTCCATGACAAATTCGGTTACGGCATGGTGGAAGATGTGGAAGGCAACAAGCTGCTGGTGGCATTTGATAAAGCCGGCACCAAACGGGTTGTCGACACCTTCCTGAGCCGCCCCTGACACCCCTTTAGGAGACTGACATGACAAGCGATATCTGGTGCCTGAAGGGCGAACTGCCGTTCGAGGCCATTGCCGGCCTTGAAGCCGCCATCGAGGAACTGGCCGAAGAAACCGGCGTCTTCCCGCCGACCCTGTCCTATTTCGAGCAAAAACCCGGTGAACCCTGGATCGTGGAAGTGTTCTTCCCCGAAGCCCCTGAACCGGGTTTTGTCGAAGCCTTGCTTGAACGCGCGGGCAGTGACGACTGGGTCGAAAGCTTTGAAGCCGTTGAAGAAAAAGACTGGGTGGCCGAAAGCCAGAAACTTCTGGAGCCGGTCACCGCTGGCCGTTTCTTTGTGTTCGGCAGCCATGACGCCGACAAGGCCAAACCCGACAGCGTGAACCTGCTGATCGACGCCGGGCAGGCCTTCGGCACCGGCAAGCATGAAACCACAGCAGCCTGCCTTGAAGTGCTGGACAGCCTTGCCGCAGAGATCGCGCCCGCACGCATGCTAGACCTTGGCACCGGTTCCGGCGTGTTGGCGCTCGCGACCCAGAAAGTGTGGCCTGCTGCAGAGATTGTCGCCAGCGACATCGACCCGATCGCGATTGAGGTAACGGCGGAAAATATCGACATCAACCATGGCGTTGGCCGCACGGCGGGCACCCGTGGTGCCGGTATTGCCGTGGTGGTGGCACCGGGACTGGATGACCCGGCGTTCGCGGATGAGGGTCCCTTCGACCTGATCACCGCCAACATCCTGGCCGGCCCGCTGATCGAGCTTGCCGCTGATATTACCGGTGTGCTGGCACCCGGGGGCACCCTGGTTCTTTCCGGCCTTCTCGTGACCCAGGAAAAAGAAGTCCTCGCGCCTTATCAGGCGCAAGGACTAGACACTCAGGGCAGAGTGGAGAAAGGGGAATGGCTTGCGCTTGTTCTTCGCAAGCCATAAGCCGTTTGGGAGGAACGGCTTAAAGGGACACGGGCTTTAATTGGGGAGGGGAACCCGTATCCCGGGGGGAAGTCTTAGTGAGCCCAAACCTTAGTGGGCCCAGGCCTTAGTGAGCCAAGGCGCCGCCACCGAAGCTGCCACCCATGCCACCGCGGAAACCGCCACCCAGGCCAGACGGGCGGACGATCTTGAAACGGTAGGGTTTTTTTGGCGCTTCGGCTTTCATCATGCCGGCTTCGGTCATCAGGCTGAAGAAGTCGCCAGTGGCAGTAAAGTCCGACACAAGTTCGCGTGCACCTTCTTCGAGGGCGACCAGCAGGAACTCCTTGTCCGCGGCGGCGCTCTCAACACCCGGGATGCGGCCTTCCGAAGCCAGCAGACCCATAAAGCTGTATGCGTTAACTTTTTCCATCGTGTGTGCTGCTTTTGCCATTTGCACTTCTCCTGAAATCTTAACTCGCTGAGTATTTTGTGTTTATTTGCCAGTCGTCTTGCTGACGCCCCCTAGATAGTCCTGCCCCGCTGTAATAAAAAGATCATAAAAATGCAGAGAAGCCATGCACTGAACGCATAGCTTCGCCACACATTAACCATAGTGCATGAATAACTGGACCGGTGGGTCTTTTTGAATGTTACCGAAACGCGAAATCTTGTTACGCGATCTGGGCAGGCCCCAATAGATGGTATCGCGCCGCTATTGCCCGACCGGCAGCTTGCTGATCACACCAACCAGCAGGATCAAAAGCAGCGACCACACGGCCACACCACCATAGACATAGGGCTTGGCCATGCGCCGTTCGTACCATTCGAGCGGACGGATGCCTTTGGCAAGGAAGACCCCGAGCCCGGCAAGATTGACACAGACGATATTGACGCTGAGGAGCACAAAGGCCCCGAAGGCGAGTTTGAATTCTGTGGCCCCCAGCATGAAGCCGAAGGTGGCAGCGGGCGGTAGCAGCGCCACGGCGACCATGACCCCCACAAGGGTCATCGACAGGCCGGTGGTCAGCGACAGCACACCGGCAATACCGGACGCGGCGGCCAGCACGACACCACCTATGCCGACCTCGGTCCTGCTCATCAATTCATGGCTGAAGGGGCCATCGGCCCAGAAAAAACCTGTTGCAGCAGCAACAAGTACGGAGAAGGCAACACCGGTCGTGCCGGTCTTGAAGGCATGCCACATCAGGTCCCGGTCGCCCAGCGAGGTGCCGAAGGCAAACGCAAGGTTCGGCCCCAGGAACGGCGCGATCACCATGGCGCCGACAACCACGGCCACATTGTCCTGCACCAGCCCCACCAGCGCCACCACGGTGGACAGGAGGGTCAGCACCAGGAACGACAGGTTGAGCCGGATGCCCTGCCCCACTTTCTGGTACAATTCTTCGCGGGTGTCGCTGGAGCCCGGCACCTCCACATTCGGCAGGGTTGCATCGACGGTCATGATATTGATGCGGGTTTTGCTGGAAAGCCCCACAAGCGCCTGCAGGTCGTCGATCAGCTTCTGGCGCCGGTCGGTGCCCACCAGCAGGAAAAAGAGGGCATGCTCGTCCTCGAGCACCACGCCCCTGTGGTAGGAGATCACCCCATCGGCCTGCGCGATCTTGCGGATGCTGGCTTCGGCGGCAAGCGGTGCCGTTACCTGGATCATCTTCAGCGCCATGGTCCTCTCCCCTTCTGAAAGACACGGGGGAAAGCCTAGCGACCGCAAGGATTTAAGGCAAGAGCCGCCAGCGCATCAGCCGCCGATCAGCGCCAGCCATTCGGCTTCGGTCATGACCGTGAGCCCCAGTTCTTCCGCTTTCTTGAGCTTCGAACCCGCACCCGGCCCCGCAACCACGATGTCGGTTTTGGCCGACACAGACCCCGCAACCTTGGCGCCCAGGCTTTCGGCCCGCGCCTTGGCTTCGTTGCGGGTCATCTCGACAAGGCTGCCGGTGAAAACAACGGTCTTGCCGGACACCGGGCTGTCGTCCGCCTGCTTTTCGGCGGGCAATACGGTCAGGCAGCCAAGCAGGTTATGCACCGCCTTGCGGTTCCGTTCCTCGAAATAGAAATCCTCAAGGTTCAGGATGGCGTCAACACCGATACCGTCGATGCTGTCAAGCTGCTGGTTATGTTCGAGAAGCGCGCGTGCCTCGGCCACAGGGAAGCGGAAGCCCGGGCGGTCGAGGAAGGCCCCGACCGTCTCCAGATGGCTGACCTTCACGGTTTCCTGCTTTATATCACCCCGGCGAATGCGTTCCGCACGTTCCCGCACCAGCGCGACATAACCATTGGGGTCAGCAAGCAGGTCCTCCGCGGGCTTGAGCGCATCCTGGAAAGCCTTTAGCTTGGAGAGGGTCATCAGCACATAATTGAGCGACGAGATTTCCTGGCTGTCGAACTGGTCCTCGAAGGCGCCCAGAAGCCGGGTCGAGGTGTCGAAATACTCAATGCAATGCGCCACGTCGCCAAAATGGCGCGCCAGGAGCTTGGCGGTTTCCTGCCCGATGGACGGAATACCGAGGCCAAACAGGAACCGGTGAAAGTCGATGGTGCGCCGATCCTCGATCGCCGCCATCAGGTTTTCGACCGATTTGGCGCCATAGCCTTCCTTCTTGGCAAGCTCATCCTGCTTTTCAGGCAGCACGGTGAAAATGTCGGCGGGTTCATGCACCCAGCCCCATTCATCGAAGGCTTCGACCTGCCGTTCGCCCAGACCTTCGATATCGAAGGCATTGCGGCTGACAAAATGTTTCATGCGTTCGACCCGCTGGGCCGAACAGATCAGGCCGCCGGTGCAGCGCACCACCACGTCCGCGCCTTCAGCGACCGCCAGCGAACCACATACCGGGCAGTGATCGGGGAATGCAAAGGGCGAACTGCCTTCTGGCCGGGCGGACAGGACCACCTCGACCACCTGCGGTATCACGTCACCCGCGCGCTGGATCACCACGGTATCGCCGATACGGGCATCAAGGCGGGCGATCTCGTCCCGGTTATGCAGGGTGGCGTTCGAAACCACGACACCGCCCACCGTGACCGGCTCCAGCTTGGCCACGGGTGTCAGCGCGCCGGTGCGCCCCACCTGGATGTCGATGGCATTGAGTTTGGTGGTCGCCCGCTCGGCGGGGAACTTGTGCGCAATGGCCCAGCGCGGCGCGCGCGCCACCATGCCAAGCCGGTTCTGCCAATCCAGCCGGTTGACCTTGTAAACCACGCCGTCGATATCGTAATCGAGTTCGGCGCGCAGGCTTTCGATCTTGCGATATTGGGCGAGTGCGCCCGTGGCGCCGTCGCACAGCACCATCAGGGGATTGACCGCAAAACCCCAGTCGCGGAAGCGTTCGACCATGCCCATCTGGGTATCGGCCGGCAGCGCGGACACTTCACCCCAGGCATAGGCAAAAAACCGGAGCGGGCGCGACGCGGTGATGGACGAATCAAGTTGCCGGAGCGAGCCCGCAGCCGCGTTGCGCGGATTCGCGAACACCTTGGCGCCGGCGGCGGCCTGGGTTTCATTCAGTTTCAGAAAGTCGGCCTTGCCCATATAGACTTCGCCGCGCACTTCCAGCACATCGGGCCAGCCATCGCCTTTCAGTTCAGCGGGGATGGTGTCGATGGTGCGGGCGTTAACGGTGACATTCTCGCCTTCGGTGCCATCACCGCGCGTGGCGGCCTGCACCAGCCGGCCTTTTTCATAGCGAAGTGCGAGCGACAGGCCGTCGATCTTGGGTTCTGCCGTTACCGCCACAGCCTCGTCGGCGCCAAGGCCCAGGAAGCGGCGCACCCGGCCGATGAAGTCCTCGACATCCTCGTCCTTGAAGGCATTGTCCAGGGACAGCATGGGGCGCGCATGCACCACCTTGTCGAACTTGCCGGACCGCGGGGCCGCCCCCACCCGTTTGGACGGGCTGTCGGCGCGGATAAGCGCCGGGAACCGCGCTTCGATCTCATTATTCCGCATCCGTAACGAGTCGTATTCCGCATCGCTTACGGTTGGGTCATCATGGGCATAATAGCGCTGGTCATGAAAGGCGATTTCCATGGCAAGGCGGGCAAGCTCGCGCCGCGCTTCGTCTTCCGAAAGCGCGTCAACCGCGATGTCGGCAGTATCGGCCATCAGGCAGTTTCCCTTAGTTCCATCAATCTGTCGGCCGCGGCACGGGCCTCGTCGGTGATGACTTCGCCCGCCAGCATGCGGGCGATTTCCTCGCGCCGGGCATCGGCGCTCAGTTCCGCGACGGTGGTGTGGGTCGTGGCCTCCACATCGCGTTTTGAAATCTGGAATTGCCGGTCGCCAAGCGCGGCCACCTGCGGGCTGTGGGTTACCACCAGCACCTGCGCGCACTCGGACAGGCGCTTCAGCCGTTCACCCACGGCGCTGGCGGTTGCGCCACCGATACCGCGGTCCACCTCGTCGAACACCATCACCGGTGTCTGGCTGCCGCGCGCGAGCACGACCTTCAGGGCCAGAATGAAGCGTGCCAGTTCGCCGCCCGACGCAATCTTGATCAGCGGCCCGAAAGGTGTGCCCGGATTGGTCTTGACCTCGAAGCTGACCCGGTCAGCGCCGTGCGGGCCCCAGTCCTGATCGGACAGGGTTTCAATGGCCGTGCGGAACTGCGCTTTTTCAAGCTTCAAGGGCGGCAGTTCGTTCATGACCAGGCGGTCGAGTTCAAGGGCAGCCGCAGTACGCGCAGCCGTCAGGGCCTTGACGGCGGCGGCAAGTGCCGTTTTGGCCTTGGATTCCGCTGTTCGTGCCTCGGCCACGGCGGCATCCCCGGCATCGAGCGCGGCAAGGCGTTTTTCCAGAAGTGCCCGCATGCCCGGCAGGTCGTCCGGCTGGCACGCATGCTTGCGCGCAAGGCGGCGCATCTCGAACAGCCGTTCCTCGACACGTTCCAGCTCGCGCGGGTCAAATTCCAGGTTGCGTTGCAGGTCATCAAGGGCGGCAAGCCCCTCGCCCATCTCGATGGCGGCCCGGTCAAGCGCGGCGATAATCGGCTGCAGCAACGGCTGAACCGAAGCATCGGCCCGTTCCATGCGGCGCAACACACCGCGCACAGTGGCATCCACGCCACCGTCGGAGGCCAGTTCGGCCTGGAAGCTGTTCAGGTCATCCGCCAGTTTTTCGCCCTGCATCATCAGCGTGCGGCGTTCCGCCAGCTCGGCTTCCTCACCATCGCCGGGGTTCAGGGTCGACAATTCCTCGACCGCATGACGCAGGAATTCCTCATCCCGGCGCGCCGCCGACAGGTCGGCTTCCGCGGCCGCCAGTGCATCTGTGGCAGCGGACCAGTTGGCCCAGCCGTCCTTCACGGCCTGCAGCTTGTCGGGGAAGCCGCCAAAGGCATCCAGCAGATCGCGGTGCGCACCGGCGTCCAGCAGCACCCGGTCGTCATGCTGACCATGCACCTCGACGAGCAATGCGCCCAGTTCAGCCAGCAGGCCCTGGCCGATGGCCTGGTCGTTGGCCCAGGCGCGGCTGCGGCCATCGGCGGTGATCTGGCGGCGGAGAATGATGAAACCGCCGCCATCGTCCATACCCTGTTCGGCCAACAGGCCGCAGGCGGCATGGTCGAGGGCAACACTGAATTCGGCGGTAACGGTGCCCTGCGCGGCACCCTGGCGCACCAGCGCCCGGTCGGCGCGGGCGCCGGTGGCAAGACCAAGACTGTCGAGCAGGATCGACTTGCCAGCGCCGGTTTCACCGGTCAGCACGGTAAGGCCCGCCGCAAACGACAGGTCCAGCTTGTCGATCAACACGATGTCGCGAATGCTGAGGCCTGTCAGCATCCCCTACCCCCCATTGCCTGCCGTATCAGAACGGCCAAAGCTTGCTGAGCCAGGAGCCTTCCTTGGCTTCAGGCTTCATGTCCTTGCCTTGAAGAAGATTATAGCTGTAGCGGTACCATTTGCTGCCCGGGAAGTTGTGCCCCAGCACAGCCGCTGCCGTTTTTGCCTCGTCATAGATGCCAAGGGCCAGATAGGCCTCCACCAGACGGTGCAGCGCCTCGGGCGTATGGCTTGTGGTCTGGTATTCCTCGATCACATGGCGGAAGCGCACGACGGCGGCCAGATATTCCTGCCGGTGCATGTAGAAACGGCCAACTTCCATATCCTTGCCGGCAAGGTGGTCATGGGTCAGCGCCAGTTTCAGCTTGGCATCCCGGGCATATTCGCTGTCCGGGTAGCGGCGGATCACTTCAATCAGCGCCTGCTCGGCTTCCTGGGTTTTGGCCTGGTCGCGGCCAACATCCGACACCTGTTCATAGTGGCAGAGCGCGATCAGGTAATAGGCATAAGGCGCCGACTTGTTGCCCGGGTGCAATTGCAGGAAGCGCTGCGCCGCCAGGATCGAGTCATCATAATTGTTCGACATATAGTAGGCATAGGCCGACATCAGTTGTGCCCGGCGCGCCCAAACGGAATAAGGGTGCTGGCGCTCGACCTCATCGAAGGCGGCGGCGGCCAGACGGTAACGGTGTTTCTCAAGGTTGTCCTGGGCGAGATTATAGAGAACCTCGACATCGCGGGCGATGTATTTGTCTTCGTCTTTCTTGGAACTGCAGGCTACCAGACCCAATACCAACGAACTCAAAACGATCTTTTTCAGCCAGTCTGCTGTCATGTCAGCTCCATGATCCCATGCTTGTGCGCACTTGTACGTGCGAAATGCGCACTTGCATTTCCCCTATAAGGTTGTATTTTTAACCTTATGCAACCATCAGTAATTATTCCACCAACCAGTGAAGGCGGAACCCGCACGTTTCTGCGCAGGCAATTCCTCTAGCACAGGATACCGCAGGCGCCAACGGGGAATAACCTTCACCATACAGGAGGGTTCATATGGGGCAGAAAATTGACGAAAGCATGGAACTTGCGATGCTTTCTGCCCGCAAGGCGGATCTGATCGACAAGCATGTTGGCAGGCGACTGCGGGACCGCCGCCGGGTGATGGATCTTTCACAGCAGGATATCGCCGGTGTCCTGGGCATTTCCTACCAGCAGGTCCAGAAATACGAGAGCGGCCTGAACCGCATCAGCGCCGGCAGGCTTTACCTGCTGTCGCATATCATGCGCACCGACGTCGGTTATTTTTACGAGGGCCTGCCCCCCGGCGACGAGCTGCTGTCGGGCAAGATCAGCGAGATGGACCTGATCATTCCTGACCTCGACACCCTGCCGAATGCCAATGTGCGTGACGCGCTGAGCGACCTTGTCCGTGCGATCAAGGACTCGAAGATGTTGCGATAGCGACACCAACCGCGTCACCGTGTCGCGGAAAAAACGGGCCGCCTCCAAACCGGAAGCGGCCTGCTTTGTATCTTCAGCCGGTGCGGCGCCTACAGGCGACCGTGCACGAGGGCGTCATAATCCAGCATCAGGGATTTGGTGATTTCGCCCACTTCGAACCGGTACGGCCCGATTTCGCTGAGCGGGGTCACCTCGGCGGCGGAGCCGGTCAGGAATGCCTGTTCGAAACCTTCCATTTCCTCGGGCATGATCGCGCGCTCGATGATCTCGAGTCCGCGGCGTTTCGCAAGGTCGATCACGGTGCGGCGGGTGATGCCGTCCAGGAAACAATCGGGCTTCGGTGTATGGATCTTGCCGTCCTTCACGAAGAAGATGTTGGCGCCTGTGGCTTCGGCGATCTGGCCACGATAGTCAAACATCAGCGCGTCGTCATAGCCCTTGGCTTCGGCGGCATGCTTGGACATGGTGCAGATCATGTAAAGGCCGGACACCTTCGCCTTAACGGGTGCAGTGTCGGGCGCCGGGCGCCGCCAGGACGAAATATCGAGCCGAAGGCCCTTCATGCGCGCTTCCGGCGAAAAATAGGACGGCCATTCCCACACCGCGATCGCGGCATGAATGGT
Source organism: Alphaproteobacteria bacterium (assembly GCA_006226495.1). Lineage (GTDB taxonomy): Bacteria > Pseudomonadota > Alphaproteobacteria > Sphingomonadales > Kordiimonadaceae > Kordiimonas. The sequence goes on along the minus strand of SBGU01000039.1, from coordinate 51,540 downwards.
GTTTTTCTGGGCCGAAACCCCCATCATTTCACTGCCGCGCCACACGACCGGGCGGCAATAGGCATCGACAAAACCGTTTTTCTCGAGGGTCGCCACACAGGCTTCGTTCATCTGGTCCTGGGTGAAAGGAATCTTCATGCCCAGCACACCGGCCGAATAGAAAAGCCGCTCGGTATGTTCCTTCAGCTTGAACACCGTGCCGCCATAGGCGCGCTGGCCTTCAAATACCGCGCCGGCATAGTGCAGCGCATGTGTCAAAATATGAACTTTGCTGTCCCGCCACGGAAGGAACTGTCCGTCCATCCAGATCCAGCCATCGCGGTCGTCGTAAGGCTCACCTGCCATTTTTCTCTCCAAACACCCTGGACATATAACATTATGTCGTTTTTTCCTTGATCCCTGTAACATTATGTCTGTAATATGTCAACAAGGCTGACGTAATTTAGGCAATAAAACGGACGGGCTTTCGAAGGCGCACAATGGCGTTCTGCCTGAAGCTCATCTCTGGGTCACATCTGGGCAATGCAACGAAAAATACCACATTCGAACCTGTATCTGCGGGAAGAAGAACTGCGCCGCGGCATCGAACTCCTGTATTTCGCATATCGCGACTTTACCAAGGACCCGGATGATATCCTTGCCCAGTCCAGCTTCGGCCGGGCCCACCACAGGGTGCTCTATTTTGTCGGCCGCAACCCGGGGACCACGGTTTCCGGCCTGCTGAGCCTCTTGCGCATCACCAAACAGAGCCTGAGCCGCGTGCTCGGCCAACTGGTGGAAGAAGGCTACATCGACCAGAAAACCGGCGAGGAAGATCGGCGCCAGCGTCTGCTGTACCTGACCGAAAAGGGTATGGAATTCGAAAAGCGCCTGTTTGCGACCCAGCGCAACCGTGTGGCCGAAGCCTATAAAAAGGCAGGCCCCGAAGCGGTTGCCGGCTTTTGGGAAGTGCTTCTGAACATCGTCGACGAGGACGAGCGCGAAGCCGTCCTGAGACAGATTGAAAAATAATTCGCAAGCGGGCATGCTGATGGCATGAGCCCGCAACCGAAACAGCACCATTCAGCGGTTCCCGGCCCGGATTTCGACGAATTCCTGGAGTGCTGGCGCGCCATGCCGCGCCGGGCCCATCCGTTCCTGCCCTGCCGCAAGGATTGCACACCTGCCCGGCTTGGGGCCTTCCTGCCCCAGATCGGCATTGCCGAATTCAAGAAACCCGGCCAGTTGGATGTGCTGTTTTACGGCAGCGAGCTGGAGCGTGCTTCGGGACTGAAGATCACCGGCATGAATTATTACGACCTACTGCCGAACGAGTTCAGGGGCCCGATGCTCAAGTTCCATGAATATATATTCGGCGTGCCCTGTGGGGCCTATATCGCCGATTTTGTGCGCACGGAAGCCGGCAACCAGTATCTGTATGAATCGGTCCAGTTCCCGTTGGCGGACGAGGACGGCACGGTGCGGTTCATCCTGGTGCATGGCCGCGGTCGCAAGCCCTTCACGGATACGACCGACCGCATGGTCACCGGCATGGGCCGCCGCGCCATCAAGGAAATGCACTATCTGGACCTGGGCGCCGGCGCCCCGACCGCCCGGATCGAGAATTTCATTTTCTACCGCTAGGGCCGGCAGCGGGGCAGCAACACACGGGTACAATCAGCCCATGCAGGACAATTTCAAGCCAACCGACATGCAGCCACCGCCCGGCACCGCGCCCGGGCCGGAATTTGCGGCATTCCTGAAGGTCTGGCAAACCCTGCCAAGACGAACACATCCGCTGGTGCCCGCGCGGGCAGACTATACACCGAAGGCGCTGGGCACCCTGTTGCCCAATACCGGGATCGGGCGCTTTACCGGGCGCGACCACCTGGACATCCTCTATTATGGCAGCGAGATCGAGCGACTTTCCGGCATCGCAATTACCGGCAAGAACTATTATGCGGTCCTGCGCCCCGACTATCGCGAACAGATGATCAAGTTCCATGCCCTGCTGCGGGACACGCCCTGCGGCGCCTATATGGTAGACACGATCACGACCGCATCGGGGACACATTATCTGTATGAATCGCTGCAACTGCCACTCGCCGATGAAGCAGGGGAAATTAGCTACCTGATCGGCTTCGGTATCGGGCGCAAGCCGGCCGGCGACTATAGCGAACGCCCGCTGGGCGACCATCGCCGCTCGAATGTCAAGGAAATGCACTATCTGGATTTGGGCGCCGGCGCGCCCACAGCACGCATCGAGAATTACACATTCTATCGTGCCTGACCCCCGGCAAGTGCCGGCCACAGGTTCCCTGTCCGAAAAAAAATGCTACGAATAATTGAATGTTAACGCCATTTCACTGCAATATACACGGATCGGAGGGCCGGTCCCGGACATATGTTTATACTGAAACCCGAATTCGAGCGTTTTCTGGCGGTCTGGCGTAGCCTGCCCCGCGACAGCCACCCTTTGTTGCCAGCAAAAAGAGACGTCACACCCGCCGTGTTTGGCGACTTTCTTCGCCGCATGGCGATGACCGAAATGCGGGCACCGCAGAACCTGTTGATCTTCTTTGCCGGCAGCGAGTTCGAACATAATGCCGGCCTCGATATCACCGGGCGCAATTATTACGACCTGCTGCCGCCGGCCTTCTTCAAACCGATGACCACCTTCCACGAAAATCTGCTGGGTACCCCGTGCGGTGCCTGTATCGCCGACGTTATCGTGACCAGTTCGGGCGCGCGCTACCTGCATGAAACCATCCAGCTTCCGCTGACGGACGGCATGGGCACCGTGCGCTACCTGATGGGCTATGGCCTTGCGCGCAAACCTGCGGGCGACGACGGTTACCGGGTCCAAGCAAGCCACCAGCCAGGCAATATCAAGGAACTGCATTACCTGGACCTGGGCGCCGGTGCGCCAGGTGAGCGCATAGAGGATTTCACTTTTTACCGATAGCTGCTATGACGCCGTAGCGTCACAATCGGGACGCCCGAAGTATCAGTGTCTGCAGGGAGGACAAGCCCCATGAGCATCGACGAACGGCTGCGTGAAGGTTATCGCCAGTTTCGGAACGTGATTTTCGAGGAAGACCGCCAGATTTACGAAGACCTGGCCGACTTTGGCCAGACACCACATACCCTGGTCATTACCTGTTCGGACAGCCGCGTGATCGTACAGCAGATCCTGAACGCGGGCCCGGGGGACCTGTTTGTAGTCAGGAACGTTGCCGCCATGGTACCGCCCCACGAAACCGACGGCGGTTATCACGGCACGTCGGCCGCCATCGAATTTGCGGTCACAGTCCTGCAGGTCGACAATGTTGTGGTCATGGGCCATGCCGGCTGTGGCGGCGTTGCCAATGTGGTCGACCACGCCCTGCCGGAAAACAGCTTCGTCGGTCGCTGGATGCGCCCGTTGCAGGACTGGGTGAAAGCCCATGGCGACGGCATCCCTGAAGACCCGGCGATCCGCAAGCGCGTGCTGGAACGGGCCGCCGTGCACCTGTCCATCGAAAACCTGAAAAGCTTCCCGTTCGTGGCCGAGCGGGTCGAGGCAGGCAAACTCAGGCTTTCCGGCCTGCTGTTCGATATCAAGAATGGCGACCTGGTCGAAGTGCTGGACCGACGCGATACCAATTTCAATGTGCGGTCCGTGCTGGCCGACAGCGGCAAGTGACCGCCGAAACCCAGGAAAGCATTGCAGGCTGGGCCGAAGCGACCTTCGGCCCGGTCTCCGACCCCGCCGTGCTGGTGCGGCGCGCAATGGTCGAGATGGACGAACTTCTCGAAGCCGTTGAAGCCGGTGATACCGCAGAAGCCGGTCGCGAATGCGCGGATATCGCCATCCTCCTGTATCGGCTGATGGCCGTAGAGGGACTGGATTTCGATGTGGAAGTTGCGAACAAGATGGCAATAAACCGGGCCCGCACGTGGGCACCCAAAGGCGATGGTACCGGCAGCCATATCAAGAAAGCCTGACTTGCAACCGTTTTCGCTGTGTGCCGACACAGGCTTTTGGCACCGCAAATCGGCAGGAGCCACCTGTCGCGAAGCTTGGCACATGAAGGCAGCGGACCGGCAGCGATGCGCTATGGCGGCGCCTGAAATCCAGAATACCGGAGACAGCGCGTGACCGCGAGCCGGTATCATCCGATATCAGAATGTCTCGCGGGTTGGAGGTACCTGCCGGCAGGCGGCCGCCAAGCGGTTTGATCCCCCAATCGTGATCCCTGAAATAATGGATCAGCAGACCTCCTGTGCTGTCCCCAATTTCAGCAGGCGACTATCCGGCATTTTCAGCCTCAAGCAGAATGTCGTCGCAGATTTCGTACTGACGTGCCTCGGCCTCGGCTGCGGCACGGCGTGCGGCGACAATCTCTGTGTCTTCCCGCATGGGCGGCACATAACCCTCGCCATGCACCAAAAAAAACAGATTCATCACCATATCAATTGCCGCACGCGACGCGGTGCGCCGGTCTGCCTCGTAGGACTGCATGCCAAAGGCGGGCGAGGTGAAAATCTCGTAGGCCGGGAAATAGTCGATGTTGGCATTGTCTTCCGACAGCTCGCCAACCGCTGAGCGCAGGGTCGATTTGGTATAGCTGTCGGCAAGGGCGGCATGGTGGCGCGTCGCCGTGGCGGCCAGTGGTTGCGGTGAAACACTGAGCACCACCTTCATATCCGGGTTGACCGGCCGGATCAGGTCCAGGAACGCGGTGAAATCCCGCACTATGTCGCCCACCCGGTAATTCATTAACTGATATCTGTCGGGCTCGAACTCGCCAGCCAGCACACCGGGGCACAGCGGATAAACGCTGCCGTCTTCGCGCGAAACCCAGGATTCAGTGAGGCCGAAGGTGAAGATCAGCACATCGGCTTCGGCGAACACCCGGCGCACGGCGCGCAGATGGTGATCGCGACTGAGCAGCATTTCGTCAACGGACGCAAAACCGTCCGGCTCGACACTCGGGCGATACGGATCATAGAAGCGACCGCCGCGCTCCCAGAAGGCACCGGCGCCCAGGCCGCTACCGAAGGCACGTTCAGCCAGTTGCCGCAACTGGGCCGCAGAATAGAGATTGCCATACCGGGCCGAGAACAGGTCGAAGCCGAAGCGCCGCCGGTTTGCCGCACCCAGCATTGTGGGGGCCGGTTCCGCATCCAGGAAATTGCAATTCCGCGCGATCAGTTCGCGGCGCACATTCTGGGCAAAACAACTGCCTGCCGTCGCGATCCTGGTCCCCTTGTCAAAACCCAGATCGAACTTCTTCTGGTAAAGGTTCGAATAGTCGTCAACGCGCACATCCGGTCCGGCGATATTCTTCCAGAAATGGTGTGACGGCATTGTACTGTAGGGCGTCGACATTGTGGGTCCCACTTTGATTGCAATGCCTTATCTATGGCAGATCAAACACTTGCAGGCAACGCCGGGCGCATCTTGCAACATACATCTTGCATCAGGCCGGATGGGAGCCAAGCCCTTGTTCAACAAGCCGTGTTGCCGGTTTTGGCAGCCTTGCCAGTCCCGAAAACGCCCCCTAAGCTATTGTCCAATATCAAAGGGGGAATGACCATGCACACGCTTCGCGCCTGCCTTGCCGCTATCATCATCGGCGGCACGACCGCCCATGCCGACAGTTTGACCGACCTGATGCCGGAACCGGCGCTGAAGGCTGTGGCCGCCGAAGTGTCCGGTGTCATGGCCAAGCGCAACCTGGACCGGGTGACCCTGTATCACCGCATGCGGGCAGGCGATCAGTTCGATGAAGCGGCCGATTTCATTCTGGGCGAGTTGCAGCGCTACGGATACGACAGCGCTGAAGCCATGGCCTTCCCCGCGGACGGCCAGACCCTGTTCGGCACCCAGAAGGCGCGCCCCGCCTGGAAAGTGGACTTTGCCGAACTGTGGGAAGTGACGGGCGCAGGCGGCCAGGAAACCCCTGTCAGGCGACTGGGCGACTGGGCGGCACGGCCCCTGACCCTTGCGCAGGACAGTGACAGCGCCGACGTGACCGCCGAACTGGTGGATGTGGGCGCAGGCACCGGGGCCACCGATTATGCCGGCAAGGACATCACCGGCAAGATCGTGCTGACCTCCAGCCAGCCGGAAGCAGTCGAACAGCTTGCGCTGGTGGAACGCGGTGCCGCCGGTATCCTGTCCTATGCCGCCAACCAGAAAAGTGCCTGGTGGCAACTGGACGACAGCCTGGTGCGCTGGGGTCATATGTCTTCCTTCCGCGACTATGGCGGCTTTGCCTTCATGACCAGCCTTGGCGAAGCGCGTGCCCTGCAGGCCCGGCTGCAGAAGGGCGAAACCGTGCGCCTGCATGCGCGCGTGATCGCACGGCGCGAAGCAGGGCAGTACCGTATCGTCACCGCCACCCTGCCCGGCAGCGACCCGAAGCTGAAGGACGAGGAGATCGTCTTCAGTTGCCACCTGGACCACCCCCGCCCCGGTGCCAACGACAACGCCAGCGGCTGTGTCTCGATCCTGGAAGCGGCGCGCGTGCTGAAACGGCTGGTGGATGAAGGCGCAATCCCCGCGCCCAAACGCACCATCCGTTTCCTGTGGCCGTCCGAGGTCGAGGCGACCCTCGTGATGCTGAATGCCAACCCTGAACTGGCAGCGCGCCTGAAACATGTGATCCATATGGACATGGTCGGCGGCGGGCCGGTCACCAAGGCGGTGTTCCGTGTCTCGCGCGGGCCCAAAAGCACGGCGGACATTTCGGGCGATATCGCGTTTGCGATCACCGACTTCGTCAACGACCACACCCTGGCCTACGCAAGCGGCGAAGGGGCGGACTTCGCTCTTGCCTCCCCCGAAGGCGGGCGCGAACCATTGCTGGCACAGAAAGAATGGCTTTCGATGGGCAGCGACCATGATATTTTCGCGGCTGGCAGTTGGCGTGTGCCGGTCACCTACCTGCACGACTGGCCGGACCGCTATATCCACACCACCGGCGACCTGGCGGCCAACATCGACCCCACCAAGCTGAAGCGCGCCGCTTTCATCGGCGTGGTACAGGCCGCCATTCTGGCCGGCCTTGATAAAACGGATGGCGCCACCCTCGCAAAGATGGCCGGGCCCGCCATGGCCGAACGCACGGCTGGCATGATGGCCCAGACCGCTGACCTTGACCTGCGGGCGGCAGAAGCTGTCCGCCGAGGCTTCTGGGCAAGCGAGGACCAGATCCTGGCGGGTGTCGAGGCCCTGGCGCCCAAAGCCGAGATGAAGGAGCTGAAAGCGCTGAGGATCGGCCTGATGCGCCTCACCGGTGCGACAGGCAGGCCCACAAGCGGCACCATCTACCAGCGCAATGCCGACATCAAGGGCACCATGAACGGCTTCGGCTACAGCTACCTCGAAGACAAGCTGGGGGCAGACAAGGTCGCCGCCCTCGCCCTGCTTGCACTGCCGCAGGGGCACGAGATAGCGTATGAAGCCCTGAATTATGTCGATGGCCGCAACGGTGTCGGTGACATCCACGACCGGCTGATGGCCGAGTTCGGTCCGGTCTCTATGGAAGCCGTCAGCGACTATCTGGCAGCGCTTGCCAGCATCGGTGTGCTTGTGGGGCCGTAGGCGGTCCTACTCGTCCCTGACAGTTGCCGTGCACTGGATCTCGACACGGGCGCCGAGGGCAAGGCCGTTGGCGCCCAGGGCACTGCGGGCCGGGAAATGGCCTTCCTTGAAGAAGGTGCGGTAAACGTCGTTCATGGCCGGCCATTCCTTCATGTCGGCCAGCATGACAAGGCAACGCACCACATGGTCCATGTCCGAGCCGTTGGCTTCAAGGGTCGCCTTGATATTTTCCATGGTCTGACGGGTTTCCGGGCCGATGCCGCCTTCCACCAGGCTCATGGTGCCGGGTTTGGCGCCCAGGTCGCCGGATAGATACAACATATTGCCCACGCGCACGACCGGCGAAAACGGCAGGCTTTTGCGCACGGTTTCGGTGCCGTCGCCGGCGATTGCCGAGGCCGAAAGGCCCGCCAGACAGGCAAGAACCGCAAGCGAATGTGTGAGGCGTTTCATGGTATTCCCCCTTCCGTGAAAATGCTGTGCGTCTAGTCCTGCCCGAAACGCAGGAACAGCACAAGGGTCATGAGGCTGATCCCCCCCGGCACGTCGTCCGCAAGCGGCAGGATCAGGTCCTGGCACACGCGCACGCTGGTGTCGTCGCCGACATATTCCACTTCCGAAAACAGCGGCCGGCCAAAATGCGCGACCCAGTCATAACGGCCCCAGAATTTGGTGCCTGAGCGCATGGCCGCTGTTTCGCTGAAACAGGTGCCGGTGCGGTCAACGATCATGCGGCGCACCACAGTGGTACCAATCAGGCGAAAGCGGAAATCGGAACGGTTCTCCAGCGGATCGACCCACACAAGATCCGGCAAGAAGGGGGCAAGGTCGGTCACCGACAGGTCGCGCCGTGCCGGCATGCCGCGAGCGCCACACTTGCTTTGCCAATAGGCAAACAGCGCCCGCGCCTTTGGCTCGAGTGCCACCAATTCGGCATGACGTCCCAATTCGGACGGCAGACTAATGTTCATGCGCCCTGTTCCAGCCCCCCGGCGTGCGGCTGTCACAGTAACCATGTCGTTCGGTTACGAAAAGCAAAAAGAAGGGGCCGGGTACAGATGGCGGGATTTCAGGCCGGCAGGTCATTCACCAGCGCGGTCAATGGCATGGTTTCGAACTGGTTCAGCCAGCGGCAGGCAATCTGATGCACGGGCACCGGATTGATATAATGCAGCTTCTCGCGGCCCCGGCGTTCGGTGATCACAAGGTTGGCGCGTTCGAGCACCGCCAGGTGTTTGCTGACCGCCTGGCGGGTCATGGCCTGGCCTTCGGTCAGTTGCCTGAGGGTCTGGCCGTTCCGGTCGCGCAGGCGATCCAGCAGCAGGCGGCGGTTCCGGTCGGCAAGGGCCTGAAAGATGTCATCCATGGTCATGACCGCTTCTTAGCGGGCAACTGGGGCGCTGGCAAGGCGGCCAGACAAACAAAAAGGGCCGCCGGTTCGGCAGCCCTTTCGCTGGATATTTCAGGAAGGCTTATTTGCCTTCGTAGAAGTTCTTGCCTTCCTTGACCGGCTTCCACAGCCGCTTCATGGACAGGAACAGAACAGCGGCCCAGAAGGCGAGGAACAGCACGATGGCCACGCCCAACTGGTGGCGGGTCTGCATGTGCGGGTCGCCAACGAATGTCAGGAAGTTGACCACGTCCTTGGCCATCTGTTCCTGGGTCGCGGGCGTGCCGTCTTCATATTCAAGCACACCGTCGCTCAAGGGCGCAGCCATCGCAATGGCACCACCTTTGAAGTAGGCATTGTAATGTTTGCCAGCCGGAATCTCGTGGCCTGCAGGCGCATCTTCATAGCCGTTCAGGAGGCTGAAGACATAGTTGGCACCGTCGTGGCGAGCCTTGATGATCAGCGACAGGTCGGGCGGCAGCGCGCCACCGTTCGAGGCGCGGGCAGCATTCTCGTTCGCAAACGGCGACGGGAAGGCATCTTCCGGGCGGCCCGCACGTTCGGTCGGGTCGCCAGCATCATCAATGTCGCCTGCAACGGTATATTCAGCCGCAAACGCCTTGATCATGTTTTCTTCGTAACCGATTTCCGACAGGTTGCGGAAATGGAAGTATTTCAGGGCATGGCAGTTCGAGCAGACCTGCTTGTAAACCTGCCAGCCACGCTGGGTGGAAGCCAGGTCGAACTTGCCGAACGGGCCCGAGAATTCCCATTCCATTTCCATCGGATGTTTGTCTGCACCGGCAGAAGCCAGGGCAGCGCCCGAGAGACCGGCTACGGCAGCAAGGGCAATCGCAATATTTTTGACGAATTTCATCGTGATCATTCCCTTACTCGGCGGCCTTGATGACCGGGTTGGCGATGCTTTCCGGCAGCGGCAGCGTCTTCTCGATCTTGCCCAGAAGCGGCAGGACCACCAGGAAGTGCGCGAAATAGTAAGCCGTACCGATAAGGCCCACCACCGGCCAGATGCCTTCCGGCTTCTTGCCGCCAACGATGGTCAGGAGAACCATGTCGGCAACCAGTATCCAGAAGAACCAGAAGTAAACCGGACGGAACTTGGTCGACCGGACCTTCGAGGTATCGAGCCACGGCAGGAAGAACAAGAGGATGATCGAACCGAACATGGCCAGTACGCCCAGCAGTTTCGCCGGCACGATCACAACATCGGTGAACGGAATACCGATATCGAAAGTGATCGAACGCAGGATCGCGTAGAAGGGCAGGAAGTACCATTCCGGCACGATGCTGTCAGGCGTCGACATCGGGTTGGCCGGGATATAGTTGTCCGGGTGGCCAAGCGCGTCGGGCATGAAGGTGACATAGCACATGTAGATCAGGAGGAACACGGCGACACCGAAGCCGTCCTTGACCGTATAGTACGGGTGGAACGGGATCTGGTCGGCGCCCGACTTGACGTCGATGCCCAGGGGGTTGCCGCTGTCCGAGATTTTCTTGGCCCACAGGTGCAGGATCACGACACCGGCAAGAACGAACGGCAGCAGATAGTGCAGGCTGAAGAAGCGGTTCAGGGTCGGGTTGTCAACCGAGAAGCCACCCCACAGGAGGGTCACGATCGAATCGCCGACAACCGGGATTGCCGAGAACAGGTTGGTGATCACGGTCGCGCCCCAGAAGGACATCTGGCCCCACGGCAGCACGTAACCCATGAAGGCGGTCGCCATCATCAGGAGCATGATCACAAGACCAAGCATCCACACCAGCTCGCGCGGTGCCTTGTAGGAACCGTAATAGAGGCCGCGGAAGATGTGGATATAAACGGCGATGAAGAAGAAGGAGGCGCCGTTCGCGTGCATGGCACGGATCAGGTAACCATAGTTCACGTCGCGCACAAAACGCTCGACACTGTCGAACGCCAGGCCGGTGTTCGCCGCATAGTGCATGGCGATAACCACACCGGTGACGATCTGGATAACCAGCATCAGGCCGGCGAGCGAACCGAAGTTCCACCAGTAGTTCAGGTTACGGGGGGTCGGGGTGTCCTTGCCCACCACGTTGTTGACCAGCGAAATAATCGGCAGGCGTTCCTCGACCCAGGCGAGCGCCTTGTTATTCGGCTTAGTCGCTTTCCATTCAGCCATCTTGAGCCCCCTTAACCGATCTTGACAGTGTTGTCATTGACGAAGGAATAGACCGGAACCTCGAGGTTCTTCGGTGCCGGGCCCTTCCGGATACGACCGGCGGTGTCATAGTGCGAACCGTGGCACGGGCAGAACCAGCCGCCGAAGTCGCCACGTTCCTCGCCCGAACGGGTGCCAAGCGGCACGCAGCCCAGGTGGGTACAAACGCCCATCACCACCAGCCAGTCGGCATGGCCTTCCTGGACGCGGTCCGCGTCGGTCTGTTTGTCGACGAGGTCGGCTATCGGCACGGCGCGGGCCTGCTCGATTTCGGCTTCGGTGCGGTGGCGCACAAACACGGGCTTGCCGCGCCATTTCACCACAACAGCCTCGCCCGGTGCGATGTTGCTGATGTCCACCTCGACGGAGGCGAGCGCCAGCGTATCCTTGGCCGGGTTCATCTGGTCGATAAAGGGCCAGGCGGCGACAACAGCGCCCACACCGCCCATGGTAGCGGCGGCCACGTGAAGGAAGTCGCGCCGGTTGGCGCCACCTTCAGCTTCGTTAGTCATGTTGTTTGTGCTCATCTATTCTTCCCTGACAGGAACGTGATGCAAAAGGCGATCAGTCGTTGCGTCCCGAACTTAGTCTACCCTTGGCATGGCGACCACCCCTGCGTCATCAGGACGCATTCAGACGCCATAAATTCCGTCGCCGGACAGACCCTGCCCAGCGAATGGGGATTGGTTTAGTCGGAGAGCGAAAAAGAGGCAAGGGTTTATCCGGTTGGACACGCAAAAAAATGGCAGAAATTGGACTCGCGGCAACACTGAGCCGTTGCTTGTGTGCGGCAGACAAATTAGCGTGCGCGCCATGGATATAGCGCTTTTTCAACCCGACCAGCCGCAGAACACGGGCACCCTCCTCAGGCTTGGTGCCTGCATGGATGTGCCGGTGCATGTGATCGAACCCTGCGGATTCCCTTTTTCTGCCCGCGGCCTCCGGCGCTCGGCCATGGATTATGCCGACCTTGTCGACCTCAGGCACCATCTGGACTGGGACAGCTTCCTGGACTGGCAGAAAAATGCCGGACGGCGGCTTGTGCTCTTGACCACCAAGGCCGATAGTCCCTACACCGAATTCCGCTTCCGGCCGGACGATATCCTGATGGTGGGCAGCGAATCTGCGGGCGCCCCCGATTTTGTGCATGAAACGGCCGATGCCCGGCTTATCATCCCCATGGTGGCGGCAGCCCGCTCGATCAATGTGGCGGTCGCGATGGCCATGGTGCTTGGTGAAGCGCTCAGACAAACGGACGGCTGGCCCCAATCCGGTTCCAAGGATGCAATATGACTGAACTGACCATCGACCAGAAAAAACAGCAGGCCCAGGACTGGTTCCGCACCCTGCGCGACCGCATCTGCGCAAGCTTCGAGGCAATCGAAGACGAAGCCACTGGCCGCCTGTCGGACCGTGCGCCGGGCCGTTTTGAGCGCAAAAGCTGGGACCGGGTCAATCAGGCCGATGGCCAGCCGGGTGGTGGTGGCGTGATGTCGATCATGCGCGGCGGTCGGGTATTCGAAAAAGTCGGGGTCAACATCTCCAGCGTGTTCGGCACCTTCACGCCGGAATTTGCCAAAAACATCCCGGGCGCCGCTGACGACCCGCGATTCTTCGCGACCGGCATCAGCCTTGTGGCCCATATGAACAACCCGCATGTGCCGGCCGTGCATATGAACACCCGCTTTATCGTCACCACCAAAAGCTGGTTCGGTGGCGGCGCAGATTTGAACGCACCCCTGCCCAATGCGGAGGACACGGCGGATTTCCATGCCGCCTTCAAGGGCGCCTGCGACCGGCATGGCCCGGACTATTATGAAAAATACAAAAAATGGTGCGATGAATATTTCTATGTCACGCACCGGGGCCGGGCGCGTGGTGAAGGCGGTATCTTCTATGACTATCACGACAGCGGTAACTGGGCGGCGGACTTCGCCTTCACCCAGGATGTCGGTCGCACCTTCGACGACATCTATCCCGCCCTTGTGCGCAAGCACATGAACAGGGACTGGACCGCGGACGAGCGCGAAACCCAGCTCATCTACCGTGGCCTCTATGCAGAATTCAACCTGGTTTATGACCGGGGCACCACCTTTGGCCTGAAAACCGGCGGCAATGTCGAAGCCATCCTGATGTCCCTGCCGCCAGAGGCCAAGTGGCCTTGAGCCCGCATGGGCGCACGACAGGGTGAGCGACGCACTGGTCCTCCTTGGCCTGTTCCTAAATGCCTTTGTGGCGGCAACCCTGTTGCCGGCCTGGTCCGAAGCCGCGCTCGCGGGCCTGATGGCCGCCGGCAAGGGCGCGCCTGCCCTGTTGTTCCTAGCGGCAACCAGCGGCAACGTTCTGGGCTCGCTCCTCAACTGGTGGCTGGGTAGCCGGGTGCGGCTGTTTCAGGACCGGCGCTGGTTTCCCTTTTCCGAAGGTCAGATCGAGCGCGGCCAGCGTTTGTTCCGCCGTTTTGGCACACCCGCGCTGCTCTTGGCCTGGGTACCCATCATCGGCGATCCGCTGACCCTGGCGGCCGGTATATTCCGGGTGCCGATTGTACCCTTCCTGGTGTTCGTAACCATCGGCAAGGCGTTCCGTTACGCACTTGTGATAGCGGGTGTGGGCGCCATGCTTGCCTGAACGGTCACACACGCGCTAGACAGGACCGAAACAGGGGAAAGAAAATGGCTGCAACCGACCGGGACCATGCCTTCATGGCCGAAGCGCTGAAGGAAGCGCAGAAAAGCTATGACGAAGGTGGCTTGCCGATCGGCGCCGTGCTTGTGGAGAGCGGTCAGATCATCGGTCGCGGCCATAACGAACGTGTCCAGCGCGGCGATCCCACGGCGCATGGCGAAATGTCCTGCTTCCGAAATACCGGTCGCCGGGCGCGCTATGACACCACCACCCTTTATACCACCCTCAGCCCCTGCATGATGTGCGCCGGCACCATCGTTCAGTTTGGCGTACCGCGTGTCGTGATCGGGGAAGCCGAGAATTTCGGCGGCAACGAGGATTTCCTGAGGGCCCGCGGCGTTGAAGTCATTCGGCTGGACGACCCCGCCTGCACCGGCCTGATGGCGCGTTTCATCGCCGAAAAGCCCGCACTTTGGGATGAAGATATCGCCGGCAACGACAGCGGCGCCTGACGGTGCTCACGGCATTGCCACAGAAAGGGCAAGATTGCCCGGATAAATGATCACAACACGACATACTATGAAGAGGGACCAATCATGATCGTCAGCCGTGTTCTCACAGCCTTTGCGCTGTTCACCCTGGCCAGCATGCCAATCCTGGCCGATGCAGACAAATATGAAGAAAAGCGCCAGAAGGTGCGCGAGATGCGGCAGGAAGTCCTGTCCGACCTGTTCAAGGCGCGCCCGCAGGCGCAGGCCGAAATCGGCGAATCCGAAGGTTATGCCGTTTTCTCGAATATCGGCGTCCAGATTCTGCTTCTGGGCGGCGGTGGCGGCAGTGGTGTTGTCCATGACAACAAGTCCGGCAAGGACACCTTCATGAGCATGGGCACGGCCAGCATCGGCCTTGGCCTTGGCGTGAAGGATTTCCGTGCCGTGTTCATTTTCTTCGACCGCAAGTCGCTCGATAACTTCATCGAACATGGCTGGGACATGTCCGGTGAAGCGGACGCCGCTGCCATCGCCGGTGACAAGGGCGGCGAAATCGGCGACGCCGGTTCCGTGCGCAAAAAGGTGGCCGTGTACCAGTTCACCGAAAATGGCCTTGCACTGCAGGCATCGCTGCACGGCACAAAATACTGGAAAAACAAGAAGATGAACAAGGGCCAGTAAGCCCGGTTCCCAGACATCAGGCGCCGGGCGGCACCGACTGCCCGGCGACCAGCTTCAACATTGCCGCCTTGGTGCCCGCCAGCAGGCTTTCCGACAAAACTGCATCTTCCACCGCGCGGGACAGGGTCAGCGCCCCCACCGATGCACTGATAACCGACACGACCGTTTCCGCCGGCAAGTTCGATTCTGCCGCCAGCAGGTCGGCATAGCGGCCAATCTGGCTGCTGAACAGGTTGCGCACAGTGGGGTCACGGCGCGCGGCTTCGGGCGCGATCGCCGCCATGGTGCAGCCCCTGCCCGGCGTATCCCGGTGCGCGGGTGTCAGGTAGATATCCAGGAACTTTTCCACGGCGCTTCCCTGTGGCCGCCGCCCCATGGCGCGCATCAGCCGGTCCTCATCCTCCCGGAAGGCAAACTCGATGGCCTCTGCCACCAGTTGCTCGCGCGAGGCAAAGTGCGCGTAAAAGCCGCCGTGGGTAAGGCCGGCTTCTTTCATGATATCGGCAACGCCAAGGCCATCCAGCCCCAGCTCGCGGAAGCGCCGCGCCGCGATGGCCACGATGCGGGCATGGTTTTCCTGCTTCTGCTGTCGCGAATAGCCCAAAATCCGGCCTCCATGGTTTCGGCTTGACGATCTGCATGATGAATATCATATTAATGTACATGATGTCTATCATACAGACTTCTGGAAGGACGGGATTTCATGACTGAGAAAAAGGCACCGGTCTGCGCCATCGTTGGTGCGGGCGACTTCATCGGGCGCGGCATCGCGCTCAGGTTCGCCCGCGAAGGCTATAGCATCTTCGCCGGGCGCCGGAACGGCGACAAACTGGCGCCCTTGGGGGCCGAGATCGAAGCGCTGGGCGCCAAGGCCGACATGCGCTCCCTCGATGCCCGCAAGGAAGATGAGGTCACGACGTTCCTGGATGACGCAGCCGCTGCGGGGCCCTTGGCCGTGGTGGTGTTCAACATCGGCGCCAATGTGCATTTCCCCATTCTGGACACCACGGAACGGGTGTTCCGCAAGGTCTGGGAAATGGCGTGCCTGTCCGGTTTCCTGACCGGGCGCGAAGCCGCACGCCACATGCTGCCGATGGGCGCAGGGTCCATCTTCTTCACGGGCGCGA
Organism: Alphaproteobacteria bacterium; assembly: GCA_006226495.1. Classification (GTDB taxonomy): domain Bacteria; phylum Pseudomonadota; class Alphaproteobacteria; order Sphingomonadales; family Kordiimonadaceae; genus Kordiimonas. The sequence continues at coordinate 35,452 of SBGU01000039.1, read as the reverse complement.
CCGCCAGCATGCGCGGCGGCGCCGGGTTTGCCGCCTTCGCCAGCGCCAAATTCGGCCTGCGGGCTGTTGCCCAGTCCATGGCGCGCGAACTGGGCCCCAAGGGCATCCATGTGGCGCATCTGGTGATCGATGCAGCGGTGGATACCGAGTGGGTGCGTGGCATGATCCGGGAACGCAGCGGCGCGGATGCGCTGGATGCCCTGCCCGCAGACGCCCTGATGGACCCGGGCGCCGTTGGCGAAACCTACTGGCAGCTCCATAACCAGCCGCGCAGCGCCTGGACCCACGAGCTTGACATCCGCCCCTATGCGGAAAAATTCTGAGGAGACCCGTCATGGCCCCCGTTTGTGAGTTCCTGTTCGATTTCGGCAGCCCGAACGCCTACCTCGCCTGGAAAATGCTGCCGGCCCTGGAGGCCCGCACCGGCGTGCATTTCAGGCCGGTGCCGATCCTGCTGGGCGGCGTATTCAAGGCCACCGGCAATGCTTCGCCGGCCGTGGCCTTCGCCAATGTCCCCGCCAAGCTGCAGTATGAAATGCTGGAAATGCGCCGTTTCATCGCTCGGCATGGGCTGGATGCCTTCCAGTTCAACCCGCACTTTCCGGTCAACACCCTTCTCCTGATGCGCATGGCTGTGGCAGCGGACCGAGCCGGCACCCTGCCCGCTTTCATGGCGGCGACGTTCCATCACATGTGGGAAGCGCCTAAGAAGATGGACGATCCAGAAATTGTGGTCACGGCCCTGAACGACAGCGGTCTCGACGGCATGGCACTGGCCACCGCCGCGCAGGACCCGGATGTGAAAGCCGGGCTGATCGCCAACACCGAAGGCGCTGTAAAACGTGGCGTGTTCGGCGCTCCCAGCTTCTTTGTTGCTGACGCACTCTATTTCGGCAAGGACCGCCTGCGTGACATCGAGGACGAGATCGTGGCGCAGTCCGGTTGATCGCACGGCGACCGGGCAAAACAAAAGGGCGCCGTGCGGGCGCCCTTTTTTTTCATTATATTTCAGCAGCTTCAGGCAGCACCCTGCATACGGCTGACGACCTCATGCACCCGGGCTTTCAAGGTTACTGCGGCCTCTTCCGTAGCACCTGCGGTCACCGACAGCTCGCTTGTCAGGCCATCGGCCCGGCTGGTCTGGTTCGAAATCTGGTACATTTCCGACGCCACCTGCTGGGTGCCCGCGGCGGCTTCCTGCACATTCTGGCTGATCTCGCCGGTGGCGGCCATCTGTTCCTCGACCGCATCGGCGATCGCTGTGGCATTCGCTTTCATTTCGGCGATCACGCGCTCGATGCCGCCGATCACTTCGGCGGTGTTGCGCGCGGCATCCTGGATGGCGGTGATCTGCTGGCTGATGGTGCCGGTTGCCCGCGCGGTTTCGTTGGCAAGGCTCTTGACCTCGCTCGCCACCACCGCAAAACCGCGACCTGCCTCGCCCGCGCGCGCCGCTTCGATGGTGGCATTCAGCGCCAACAGGTTGGTCTGGCTTGCAATATCGGAAATCAGCTTCAACACATTGCCGATTTCGCGTGCGGTGCCCGACAGGCCTTCGATGGCCGTTGTGGCACGTTCGGCTTCGGCGACGGCGCGGTCGCTGATGTCGCGCGACTGGCCGGCCTGGCGGCCAATTTCACGCACGGAGGCGCTCAGTTCTTCTGTTGCGGCTGCAACAGTTCCGACATTGACGCTTGCCTGTTCGGAGGCGGCTGCAACGGCTGTCGCACTGTGGCTGACATCCTGCACGGTGTTCACAAGCTCGGCGACTGTGTTGCGAACTGCTGCCGCCTGTTCGGCCAGATCTTCAGCAACCTGCTGCACCTGGTTTTCAAGTTCGGCAGCGTGGGCCGCAAGATCGTCGCGGCGTGCTGTGCTCATGGCGTCCATATAGACCGAAAGCGCCAGGTCCATATCCAGCATCAGCACCTTGCCCACCGCTGCCTGCATGGTGCCGGCCTGGTCGCCGAACGTGGTGGCGAGCGCCGGCATCATGCGGCCCAGCACATAGGAATAGCCGCCGATATAAAGCCCGGGTTCGAGCCCGATACGGAAATGCGCCTGCCCGATGGCGTTGGCGCTGGTATGATAGGCATCGTCAAAGCGACCGGACAGCAACTGGCGCCAGTGGCCACGCTGTTTAGCGATCAAGGCCGGGAAGCGGTCGCGCGAACCCAGGATGGCCTGTGCTTCCGGCATCTGCCACAGATGCTCGTAAAAGCCGGCAAAAACAGGCTCAAGGCAGGCCATGACCGCGTCGACACTTTCGCCAAGCAGCGTCATGGTGCCCTGGTCGATGGCAAAAAGGCTTAGCCGACCGCGAAGCGCCGGTGCAACGGACTCTTGAATATCAAACATTATTCCCCCTCGGGCGCCACGGACGGGCGCCGAAAACAAACGTGCGTCCCAGCCATACATGACCAAAGGTAAACGAAATTTAAAGAAAATTGATAGGGCACCAGAAATTAGGACAGAAGTGCCTCAGCTTTTTCGAGGAGCGCCGAACGGTCGAGCCTGAAGTCCGAAGCAATCCAGTCCTCGTCCAGCGCCTGCAATATGGTTGAAACCCGGGGACCAGGGCGCAGGCCGAGCGCCAGCAGGTCGGCACCGCGGACCGGCAGTTGAGGAATGTTCCATTCTGCGGCACAGGCCAGGGTCGCAGCCGGCGGCGCGGCTGGCGCGACCATCAGGCACGCCTTTGCCGCCAGCCTGCCATGCCGGTACAGGTAAGCCCGCAGGCCCGCCCCATCCAGGGCCAGCGCGTCGGTGCGCCCCTGGGCATAGGCAGCAAGGGCCTGCGTATCATTGCCGGACAGGCGCAGCGCTTTGGCCGGGGCGCGCACGGACGCCGGTTCGAGCGCCGCAACAGCCACCAGCCGCAACAGCACATCCGGCACCTGCCCGGTGTCCCGTTCCCGCACAACAAGACGGTCCAGGCCAGCCAGATCAAACGGCGCACCCGGCAGGTGCGCGGCGACACCGGCATCTGCCATGGCCTGCCATGTCGCGACCGGGTCCGGCGCCCCGAGCAGTTTCAGCATTTCATCGCGCACCCGTTCGGCTGACAAGGCGTCGATCAGGCTTGCCTCGGCCGCACAGGCCTGCAGGCCTTCCCGGTCCGGCGCGCCGGCACCATAGTGGGCATGGAAGCGGAAGAAACGCAGGATACGCAGGGCATCTTCCCGAATGCGCGTCGCGGCGTCGCCAATGAAACGAACCCGCCCGGCCTGCAGGTCGCCATAACCCGACACGGGGTCGAACAAGGTGCCATCCGGTGCCAGATACAGGGCATTCATGGTGAAGTCGCGGCGGGCAGCGTCGGCGGTCCAGTCGTCGGTAAAGGCGACCTCGGCATGACGGCCATCCGTGCGCACATCGTGGCGCAATGTTGTGATCTCGATATGCAGGCCATCATCCGACACGGCCGTGACAGTGCCATGGCCAAGGCCAGTCGGGACCGCACGGATGCCGGCGTTTTCAAGACGTGAAAGTGTATCTGCCGGCACATGGCTGGTTGCCGCGTCGATATCGCCGATCCGGCGCCCCATCAAGGTATCGCGCACTGCACCGCCAACAAACCGGATGGTGCCCTGTCCCAGTGCCGCGACCACCTTTTTGACAAAGGGGGCCATAAGCCAGGGGGCGTCAACGCGACGGGGCGCCATCTTCTTCCGGGTCTTCCTGCGGCTCTGGCTGAGCATCAGGCACGGGTTCGAAACGACCGGGCACCACTTTGCCGTTTTCGCTGTGCGGCGGCACATAATGGGTGCGCGGTGCGCCCGTGTCATTGTCGGTGAAGCGCAGCGCCAGCAGGACAATGAGCATGGCGCCCCCGATCGCCACGAGCGTTATACGCAGGCGCCCGAGTTCGCTTTCCAGCATTTCAGGGTCTCCCTGGTGCGCCCAGCGCCAGCGCAACCACAGAATGACGGCCACAAGCGGCAGCACCAGGAGGGCCGCCCGCAAAAGGATCGCAATCATGGCGTTGTCTCCTGCACAGCATCCAGCACGTCACACAGGTTCACCAGCATGGCGGCTGTTGCCCCCCAGATATGATAATCCATGTAGGGCATGGCATAATATTCCCGCATCTGCCCCTTCCAGAAAGCAGATTGGCGCTTATGGTTGCGCCGGTCCATCAGAAAATCAAACGGCACCTCAAAGGCACTGTCCACTTCGTCCGGCTGCAGAGTGATGGTGAAGCCGGGGCGCACCAGCGCCACCACGGGCGTGATGCTGAAACCCGTGCCTGTGCGATATTCGTCCAGAAAACCGCAAACGTCGACATACGAACGATTGAGGCCAATTTCCTCCTCGGCTTCCCGAAGAGCCGCATCGACCGCATCCCTGTCTGCCGGATCGACCGCGCCGCCAGGAAAACTGACCTGCCCCGCGTGTTTGGGAAGGTGTTCGGTGCGCTTGGTCAACAGGATGGTATAGGCGTTCGCACGTTCGACAATCGGCACAAGCACGGCAGCCTGCCGAAGCGTGACATCCTTCAGGAATTCAGCCTTTGCGGTGCCATTGAGGTCATAGTCGCTGCGGCGACCACGCGCTGCGGGATTGTCGGCCGACAGGGCCCTGGCAAGCAGATCACGCACCTGTCAGCCCTCTTCCCAGGCGCCGAGACTGAAGCTGACACCCCGGCTTTCGATCAACAATTCGCTGGAGCCGCCATCGCGTTCGAGGTCCGCCTTGTCGACAAGTTCATAAAAAACGGCGCGGGAGATCAGCGCTTCCAGCCGTCCGCGCACCAGCACATAGGGGCGCGGCTCGCCGGTTTCATCGTCTGTTTCTACCCGGATCGGGTGGTCGCGGTCTGCGATCACCTTGTCACCGACATTGGTGGTGAATTTCAACAGCCGTTCGCCTTCCGCGCTGTCGTAGATATCAACGGCTGTCGCGACAAAGGGCGCATCCTCGACCGTGATGCCGATCTTCTCGACCGGCGTGACCAGATAGAAACGACCATCCGCATCGTGGCGCAGCACGGTGGAAAACAGCTTCACCATGCGCTGCCGGCCGATGGGCGTGCCCATATAGAACCAGGTGCCGTCCGGTTTGATGACCATGTCGATATCGCCGCAGAAAGGCGGGTTCCACTTGTCAACGGGCGGGAAGCGCTGGCCTTCCACCTGTTTGACAAGTTCCTGCAGATCGAACGGCTTGTGGGCGCTTTCAACGGTCATGACATGTCTCCTGCCCCACTATATGGGCAGGTCGGCAAAGAAGAAAAGGCCTTAGCCAATTGACCAGGCCTCCGTAACGGCGGGCGCACCGGGCCCGGCATAACGCACGGGCCCGGACACGCATATTTCAGGCACAGAGGGGCAGCGCCGGAGCGCGCGGCACCGCGACCGCGGCCGGAACCGGCAGCGCATCGGCCACCGACACGATTTTGCCGACGGCAGGCAGAGACGCCATGGTGGCCGGCTGACGCACCAGAAGCCGGCGCGCATCTTTGCCGCCAGGCATGGTGATATAGCGCGGCAGCACGTGCTCGAAGCCGAACCGGCTGTAGTAGGCATGGTCGCCCACCAGCAGAATGCGGTCGTGGCCGGACGCATTGGCACGCGCAAGGGCACGGCGCATCAGGTCACCACCGATACCGTGGCTTTGCATGTCAGGGGCAACCGCAAGCGGGCCCAGAAGCAGCGCCTGCTCCTTCGTGCCACGGATCATGTCCTGCACATGGATCGGCCAGAAACGCACGGTACCCACCAGGCGGCCTTCATGGCGCGCAACCCACGACAGATGCGTCAGCGGTGCGACATTTTCGCGGAGGCTGTAGGAAGATTTGCTGAACCGGTCAGGTCCGAAGGCAACGTCCAGCAGGGTTTCAACCTGAGCAGAATCGAATGCCCGTTCTTGATCGAAAGTGATCATCGGCAGTGTATCCATATCAATGGCGACGAAGCGCCAAAAAAGTAAACGGGTGGCGTCAAAGGCGCGCTGCTTCTAGCAGCGCCTGCTTCGTCGCGATCGGTTTACCCGGTTGATATGGTACGTTGTTACCATGGCACCTGTGACAGTTTGGTGTTAGCAGTTCAGGTCGCAAAAATTATCAGTTTTTCGCCCCCATACAAGACACTTTTTCTTGTTGAACCCTGAAAAATTGAGATCACATTTTTATCAAACAAAAACAAAACTTAAAAGAAAAACGGCGGCCATTTCTGGCCGCCGTATTCATGCTTTTCTGGTAGATTTTCTTACCAATCGACCTGTGCGCGCAGACCCAGGGCATCGGCTGAGTTCGCACCGTCGCTGCCATCCTGCGCAACATCGAAGGCTTTCTTGATGCTGCTGTGGCTGAGGTTGAGCATCAGGCGCGAGTTGCGGTTCAGGTACCAGTTGACACCCAGGAGGTAGGTTTCCTGCTCGCCGCCATAGACACCGTCGGCGGTCAGGTCGATCCGGTCAAAACGCCCGGCGACCTGCCAGGCACCGATGCCGCCGTCCTGAACGGGGGCATCAACCTTCGGACGGTCCCACAGGCCTTTTTTCAGGTTGAGCGGCTTGCTTTCGCCGGTGATGAACCAGCCTGCTTCGATGTAACCACCATAAAAATCGGCATCGCGGCCCCCGGCGCCGGCGTTGTCGGCGCGCAGAAGGCCCCATTCGGCTGCAGCGTGGAAGCTGCTGGCCTGGACGGCGGCTTCAAGGCCGGTGAAGCGGTCTTTCGTGGCAATGGAACCCGTTGCGACCAGCGGGTCGGTCAGGTGCACATGTTCGCGCTGGCGGTAGCGCATTGCGCTGCCGTCGCCCACATCCTGCAGCCGGAACGAACCGCCCAGCAGCCAGGCGCCGCCATCGAACGTGTCGCCATAGGTTGCACGCACGGCAACCAGGTAACCTTCATCGTCGAATGCAGACGCATTGTTGCCGCGGAACAGACCGGCGTTGAAGGTCCAGTTGTCGCCGCCGTTGGAATAGTTGACACCGATATTGCGGCCAAAGTTGAAGGCGTCGGTAAAGGCGGCACGTTCCATGAAGGTCGTGACCACAGACGAGGTCGTTTCTTCAAGCGACACGGACGGTTTGAAATAACCCATCTTCCATGCACCCATGCTGCTTTTATATTGCAGGTAGGCATCATTGAGCGTGGCCTTGTCGCCGGCGAAATCGGCTTCGATGCGGTAGCTCATTTTCTTCCAGGCGGTACCATCAATACCGATACGGGCGGCCCTGATTTCGGTTGCCTTGATATCCATTGTGTCGTCTTTGTCGGACGCCCAGCCGGCATCCACAAACACCCGGCCCCGCAGGTTCAGTTCAAAGAGCCCATCGTCGGAGGCAATCCCGAAGCCCGGCTCGGACTTCACGACAACAGCCGGCTTCTTGGCCTTTTCTTTCATGGAATCGGCGTCGGCCTGTTTCTTTTCAAGTTCCTCGATACGTTTGGAGAGAGCAGCCAACTGGGCCTTGAGCTCATCGATTGATTGCGCCTGGGCAGGCGCAGCCACAGCCGTGGCAAGGGCAGTCGCTGCCAAAAGCAGCGGCAAACGGTTCCTGTTCAGCATCTTGTTCGTTCCTATTCAGTGACCCTGGGATAGTATTTTTACCTTGTCCCCCGATCTGGCGATCCGCCTCGTTGCGGGCGGTTATAGTGCCGGGAATACCCTGGCATCCCCGGCGCGGCGCGATTTAGCGCCGTTTGTGTTACGCTTTCATGACATCCCCTGTCATTTGCGTAACATTTTTATAACAAAACCGTCTCATTTGGCAGAGAGGCTTATATTACAAGGCACTCCCCATGCCTAAAGCGCCCGCACCCCGCCCAGAAAACCGGTAACTTCCGTCTTGATATGGGCTGCCAGCATTTCCAGTTGCTCGGCTGCCGACATGACATCGCTTGCGGCGGCGCCGGTCTTCTCAGCACCGCCCGCGACTTCATGAATTTCGGCCGCGACCCGCTGTGTACCCTCCGAGGTATATTGCACACTGCGGCTGATTTCGTTGGTGGTCGCCTGCTGCTCTTCAACCGCGGACGATATACCCACCATCACGTGGCTCAGCCGGTCGATGGTCTCGCCAATGGTACTGATGGCGCGCACGGCGGTATCGGTAACCTGCTGCATGTCACTGATCTGCGAGGTGATACGGTCGGTTGCCTGGGCAGTCTGGTTGGCGAGGCTCTTGACCTCGCTGGCCACAACAGCAAAGCCCTTCCCGGCTTCCCCTGCGCGGGCCGCTTCGATGGTGGCATTGAGCGCGAGCAAATTGGTCTGTTCGGCGATGTCGTTGATCAGTTGCACCACATCCTCGATCTGACGCGACGATTCGGACAGCCGGCCAATGGCATCCGAGCCCTCACCAGAAGCGGCCACCGCCTCCTGCGAGATCGTGTTGGCGGTCTGCACCTGCTGGTTCACCTCGGCGATGGACGCGGCGAATTCCTCAATCGCGGATGCCATGGCCGATACGTTCTGCTGCATCTGGGTCGCGGCTTCGCTAACCGACATGACCTTGCGGCCTGACGTGTCTGCGACATCCACCATATCGCCGGAGGTATTCTTCATCTGGGCCGATGCGGCTTCCAGGTTGCCGACCGTCTCGCCGATGCGCTGATCGAAACCACCCACCAGATTGTCCAGGCGGGCCGCCCGTTCTTCACGCGCTTGCGCCTGCGCGCGTTCGGCAGCCATGGCCACACGTTCGGCTTCCGCCCGGCGTTCGGCCTCGGCTTTTTCCATGGCCGCCTTTTCTTCCGCCGCCTTGCGCGCCGACGCTTCGAAGGCCACCCGCTCTGCCGCCCTGTCCCTGAGGTCCAGCACCACGCGCGCCATGCTGCCCAGTTCGTCCGTGTTGCTGGTGCCTGGCACATGGGCCGCATAGTCGCCACCGGCGATCAGCCCCAGCGAGGCTTCAAGCCGGCGTACCGGCCCAACCGTTGTGGCCCGCACAAGCCAGGCGGCAATCGCTGTCAGCAGGGTGGCAGCGATCGTGATTGACGTAATGATCACTGCCCCTGTTCTTTCGCTGGCCTCTGCTGCCATGACCGCAGACCGGTACCCGGCCTGTGCACCCGCGCGAACGGCGGAAAAATGTTCATCCGTTTTGCTGTAGATGCGGCTAAGTTCGCTCGTCGCGGCGACATTTTCCTGGCGGGCGGTGGCATACTGGCCAAACGCCCGCGCATACTTTTCAAGGCTGTTGCCAATATCTGCCTTTGTATCGGCCGGCAGCTTCGCGCTTGAAAGTGCTGTGCTGAACTCTGCCGCGCTGGCCTTGTGACGATCAATATATTTGGGGTCTACCCGCATGATGAAATCTTTTTCGTGCCGGCGCATGGTCAGCATCAGCGCCTGCAGCCGGTCGCTCGACTGGGCGGCCAGCATGCCTTCGATTTCATGGACAGCAGCGCGCAGGCCACCCTGGTGGCCGCTGTTTTCATCCAGCCCGATGGCATAGTTGCCGTCGCGCACGACATGGAACTGGCGCTGGTGTGCCGGCAGGATGTCCTCAAGCGCGCCGATTGCCCGGCGCATCGCCGCTTCTTCGACCTGCCCCTTCATCTGCCCTAGCAACGTCAAGGCGGCCTCTACCTCCATGTCGAACTGTTCGGCATATTTCTGTTCAAGCCGCAGCAGGAAATCCTTTTCCCGGCGCCTGATTTCAAGAGACTGCTTTTCAAGCGCCATGCCCATGTTGTCGATCGACAGGAAACGGTCTTCCTCGATCCGGCTTTCATCCAGCATCGCGGCCACGGCCAGGTAAGTTATCAGAATTGCGACCAGGCCCGACAATGCGGTTCCGGCAAGCGCAAAGATACGAAAGGAAATGGAACGGTTCTGTAACCAGTTCAACATAGAGGCCCCTCCTTGATGCGGTTGGCACTGACATTTCTTGCCGGTATCCATCCCTCAAGGAATAACCGGCAATATGGTGTCAGACCTGCCGCCTGCCACATTGCTTGAACCCCCATTCCTGGTCACACTAGGGCAAACTGGTTAATTTTCATGTAACGCTGGCGCCCCCTTCAGTGGTGCGCGCAATGGCTGGTCCTTTATGGGTTTTTTATGGGGGCAGCCGCCAAAACGAACAGCAAAGAGATACGGACCTGCGTCATGATCCAGGCTATCGGAGCAATGCATGGGTTGGAGGAGAAAATGACCTGTGACGCAATTCTCGTAAGCCAGATCAACCACAAGCGGGTTGTCGGCCTCAAGGGTGAAAAACTGGGCACCATCGAAGATGTGGTAATGGGCACGGCCCATGGCGGGTTCAGCCACGTGATCCTGCGCTCGCGCGGGCTGTTCGGGTCGCGCATCGGCGCACGGCGTTATGCGTTTCCGTTCGAAGCGATTACCATGAGCGCAAACGGACGCACCTGCCGCCTGAACATACACCGGCACGAGCTTCGCCATCTGCCCGCGCTTTTTGGCAATGATATCGGCGGTCTCAACAATCCGTTCAAAAGCCGCAGCATGAGCATGCTTCTGGGCGGCGACTATTCGGCAGACAGCCTGGACTTTGTGCACTGAACCCCGGTCGGTCGAGCTGCCGGCCTGTGCCGGGCACAGCCCTGACAATGGAGACACAAGATGGACCTTATCCGCATCATTTTTGCCATTCTCTTGCCGCCCCTTGGTGTGTTCCTGCAGGTTGGTATCGGCGCCCAGTTCTGGCTGAATATCCTCCTGACCCTCCTGGGATATTTCCCCGGCATCATTCACGCGGTCTATATCATCGCCAAGCGCTGACAGACTGAACTGCCAGACACTCTGACCCAAGCACTCGGAGCGACGGCACGAGAAAGGCCCCCGGATACCAGCCCCGGGGGCCTTTTTCCGACCCATCACAAGAGAAAAAGCCCCGGGCGAACCCGGGGCTTTCCTTTAGATGCCTGGAGGCTGAACTTAGAAGCCCATGCCACCCATGTCCGGCATGCCGCCACCCGGCATACCGCCAGCAGCCGGCTTGTCTTCCGGAATTTCAGCAACCATGGCTTCGGTGGTGATCATCAGGCCAGCGATCGAAGCGGCGTCCTGCAGGGCGGTACGCACAACTTTGGTCGGGTCGATGATGCCCTCTTTCACCAGGTTGGTGTATTTTTCGTTCTGGGCGTCGAAACCGAAGTCGGCGTCGTCCTGCTCCAGCAGTTTGCCGGCAACAACCGCACCGTCAACACCGGCGTTTTCTGCGATCTGGCGCAGCGGCGCCTGCAGGGCACGACGGATGATGTCGATACCTTTGGTCTGGTCGTCGTTGGCGCCGGTCAGGCCTTCGAGCACGCGGGTTGCGTACAGGAGGGCGGTACCACCACCGGCAACGATGCCTTCTTCGACGGCTGCGCGGGTTGCGTGCAGGGCGTCGTCAACGCGGTCCTTGCGCTCTTTCACTTCAACTTCGGTCGCGCCGCCAACCTTGATCACAGCAACACCGCCGGACAGCTTGGCCAGACGCTCTTGCAGTTTCTCTTTGTCGTAATCCGACGTGGTGGCTTCGATCTGGGCCTTGATCTGCTCGCAGCGGGCCTTGATGTCGTCCTGGGCGCCAACACCGTCAACGATGGTGGTTTCTTCCTTCGTGATGGTGACTTTCTTGGCGGTACCGAGCATGTCGATGGTGACATTCTCAAGCTTGATGCCCAGATCTTCGGAGATAACCTGACCACCGGTCAGGATCGCGATGTCTTCGAGCATGGCCTTGCGGCGATCGCCGAAGCCCGGTGCTTTAACCGCAGCAACCTTCAGGCCGCCACGCAGCTTGTTGACCACGAGGGTGGCCAGAGCTTCGCCTTCGATGTCTTCAGCGATGATCAGGAGCGGCTTGCCGGCCTGAACAACGGACTCGAGAACCGGCAGCATCGACTGGAGGTTCGAGAGTTTTTTCTCGTGCAGAAGGATCAGCGGTGCGTCGAGTTCGACAGTCATCTTCTCGGCGTTGGTGATGAAGTAAGGCGACAGGTAACCGCGGTCGAACTGCATGCCTTCAACAACATCGAGTTCGCTCTCGAGGCCTTTGGCTTCTTCAACGGTGATAACGCCTTCTTTGCCGACTTTGTCCATCGCATCGGCGATCATCTTGCCGACTTCGACTTCGCCGTTGGCGGAGATGGTGCCAACCTGGGCGATTTCACCCGAGGTGGTGACGGTCTTGGTGCGGCCTTTGAGGTTCTCGACAACCTTGGCGGTGGCGATGTCGATACCGCGCTTCAGGTCCATCGGGTTCATGCCGGCAGCAACCGACTTCATGCCTTCGCGAACGATGGCTTGCGCGAGAACGGTCGCGGTGGTGGTGCCGTCGCCGGCCACGTCGTTGGTGCGGCTGGCTACTTCCTTCACCATTTGCGCGCCCATGTTCTCGAACTTGTCCTTGAGTTCGATTTCCTTGGCAACCGAAACACCGTCTTTGGTGATGCGCGGTGCGCCGAAGGATTTTTCCAGGATCACGTTACGGCCTTTCGGGCCGAGGGTGGTTTTAACGGCGTTGGCCAGCGTGTCCACACCTTTGAGGATCTTGGCACGGGCCTGTTCGTTGAACTTTACTTCTTTAGCAGCCATTTTTCGGAGCTCCAGAATTCTTGGTAATTAATCGGGATACAATCGAATGAGCGGGTCGAGTGGATTACTCGATGATGCCCATGATGTCGGATTCTTTCATGATCAGCAGATCAACGCCGTCGACCTTGACTTCGGTGCCGGACCATTTGCCGAACAGGATCTTGTCGCCAACTTTTACGTCGAGCGGGGTTACCTTGCCATCTTCACCACGAACACCGGTGCCAACAGCGATCACTTCGCCTTCGGACGGTTTTTCTTTTGCGGTGTCGGGCAGAATGATGCCGCCAGCGGTTTTTGCTTCGCTTTCAAGACGCTTGACCAGAACGCGGTCGTGCAGCGGACGAAGAGCCATGGTTTGTCTCCTAAATGATAAACCGGAAATTTTCCCATTGTTAGCACTCACCCTTCGAGAGTGCTAACATCGAGCCTCTATGTAGACCCGGCGCATGACAGCTTCAAGAGGTTTCAATGAGATTTTTTTGACGGGGGGTTCAGACTTCCCAATAGGGCTGGTCCCCGAAACTTTGTTTAAGGCTGTCGGCAAGGGCGCGAATTTTGGCGGCGGCACCATGATCGCGAGCATAGGCCAGGAATAGCTCGGCACCCTCGGCGTCGGCGCCGACATCCAGGACCACGAGACTGCCGGCAGCAATATGTTCGTAGGTAAAATAGCTGGGCAGAAGGGCGATCCCGAGTCCCGCGAGCGCAGTATCGCGCATGACAAGGCCGTTGTTGATCCTGAGTGCCGCCTTCGGACGGATAACCAGCCAGCCGTCGTCACCTGATCTGAAGCGCCAGTCCCCTGCCCGGTTCGCGTACAGAATAGCACGGTGCTGCTGCAATTCCGGCAGCGACCGGGGCACACCTGCCTTCTCCAGATAAATCGGCGACGCCACAAGCTGGCGACGGCTCGTGGCCAGCCGACGGGCGATCAGGCGGTTGTCGGCAACCGCACCGTGCCTGAGAACAGCGTCATAGCCATCGGCGGCCGGATCAACAAACCTGTCGTCCAGATCCAGGGTCAGTTCGATTTCCGGATGCTCGGTGAGAAACCGGCACAGCGCCTGTGACAAATGCAAGACACCAAAGCTGACAGGCGCCGACAGCCTGAGCGGGCCTGCAAGCTTGCCACTGCGGGCCGCGAGCTCGGCGGCCGCTTCATTTGCCTCCCGCAGGATACGCTGGGCGCGTGGCAGGAAGGTTTCTCCATTTTCTGTAAGCGACAGTTTTCGGGTCGTGCGCTGGATCAGACGTGCCCCCAAGGTGCGCTCGAGCTCTGCCAGCCGTTCGCTGACCACCGACTTGGCCAACCCCAACCTTCTGGACGCGGCGCTGATTGACCCTGCTTCTGCGGTCGCGACAAAGGCAACGATTCCATCCAGCTTCATCATTGTTCGGTAATCCCGTAAACCTGTTTCGTTATCTGACGGCTAGACGGAACTATGTCGCAGGCGCATCTTGTTGTCCAGAAGGCACGGGGAAGCCGTGTCAGCAAACAGACAGCAACACAGGAGACAATCATGACCAACTTCGCAGGTAAAAACATTCTGGTTCTGGGCGGCAGCCGCGGCATCGGCGCCGGCATCGTGCGGCGCTTCGTGGCAGGCGAAGGCAATGTGGCCTTCACTTATGCCGGCTCAAAAGACGCCGCCCTCGCCCTTCAGGCCGAAACGGGTGCCCAAGCCATCCAGGCCGACAGCGCCAACCGCGACGAACTGACCGCCACCGTAGCCGACCGCGGCGCACTCGACGTCCTTGTCATCAACGCCGGTACCCTTGTGCTCGGCGATCCGCTCAGCCTTGAATCCGATGCCATCGACCGCATGATCGACGTGAACGTGCGCGCGCCGTACCATGCAGCAGTCGAGGCTGCGCGCCGGATGAACGAAGGCGGCCGCATCATCGTCATCGGGTCGGTGAATGGCGACCGCATGCCTTTTGCCGGCGGTGCCGCCTATGCACTCACGAAATCGGCCATACAGGGCATGGTTCGTGGTCTGGCCCGCGATTTCGGCGACCGGGGCATTACCGTGAACAGCATCCAGCCTGGCCCCACTGACAGCGACATGAACCCGGCAGACGGCCCGATGGCGGCCACCATGCACAGTTTCATGGCGATCAAACGCCACGCCCGTACAGATGAAATCGCCGAACTGGCGGCCTATATCGCAGGGCCATATGGCGCGATGATCACGGGTTCGATGCAGACAATCGATGGCGGCTTTGGCGCCTGATCCAGACTTCGTGGGGGCGGCGGAGCGATATCCTGCCGCCCCACTTCTGGCCTCCCGGCATCAGGGGCACTTTCCCTCCCGACTTTATTTCGCCTCAAGAATACGCATGATGCGGCTGAAGATGGCTTCGCCGGCCAGCCAGGCGTTGTCGCCGCTGGTGCTGACGAACAGTACCACCACCGCATCGATGTCGCGGTTATAGCGCGCGAAGCTCTCGTAGCCCGGCAGCAGGCCGGTGTGCTCGTAGGGATAGACCGACGTATAGACGGCCTGCTCTTCATCGTTCAAGAGCGAGCCGTCATTCAGCGCCCGCAGGAAAATGCCGACATCTTCGGCTGTCGCAACCATCGAACCACCGGGCGTGACAAAATTGAGCGCTTTGGTATCGCCTTCGAAGCCGACCACATAACCACTGGCGACATCGGCGGGATCGACGTCGGTATAAAGGCCAAAAGTGTGGCTTAGCCCGAGCGGCGCCAGGATTTCCGCCTTGATATAGTCCCGGTGGCTGTAGCCCAGGGTGCGGTCGAGGATTTCGCCGACCAGCAGGAAATTGGTGTTCGAATAGGCATAGGCGCTGTCGGGTTCAAAATCGGCAGGCTGGTTCAGCACCAGATCAAGGCCCCGGGACCTGTCCTCCGACGTGTCCCAGCGGTATTGTTTGCTGTCGGTGAAATTGGGGATGCCGCTGCGGTGCCTCAGCATCATGGCGAGGGTGATCCGGTCGGCATTGGCAATACTGTCCGCATAATGGGGCAGCATGTGGGCCAGTGTGTCTTCGAGCGACAATTGGTGCGCGGCCACCATCTTGGCGGCGGCCGCAGCGATATAAAGCTTGCTGATGCTGGCAATCTTGAACAGGGCGTGCGGGTCGGCCGGGATGCGCGCCTGCCTGTCCTTCCAGCCGGCGGCATAGAACGCAGGCGGCAGGCCCGCCTTGTCGACATAGGCGATGACACCGTCCAGCCCCTCTGCCGGCGCGTCGTCCAGCAGTTCCTGCACCGTATCCGGCAAGGGCGCAAAATACAGCAGCGCCGCCTGCCAGGGCGCAAACAGCCAGATGGACCCCACGGTCACCAAAAGGGCAAGCCCCCGCAGCCCCCAGACCAGGCGCTTGTTGTCCCGCAGTTTCATATGCCAATTCCCCTCAATGGCCTGCCCCGAATGCAGGTAAGGGGAACATATATCGCTGGCCGATCCAACCCTGAAGTTCCCGACGCCTGCGGCACCCTCACTCAATAAAGGATGTCGAGGGCATCGAGATGGTTGATATTCAGACCTTCAAGGAAAATGCTGTCGCCGTTCCCGGTTTCTATCAGGAGGCCTGCCACGCCATTCACGCTGGCCTCCACCACATGGGCGGCCAGGTCCGCAACGTCGACAAAATCGTGCTCCGTGCCCGACAGGTCGAGGATATCCTTGCCGACCTGGAAATCGCTGATAGTGTCGTTGCCATCGCCGTCAGCGAACACGAAGGTATCGAACTCGCCACCGCCCGACAAAAGGTCGTCGCCAGCGCCCCCGATGATGGTGTCGAACCCGCGACCACCTTCGATGGTATCGGCACCGTCGCCGCCTGACAGCCAGTCATTGCCTTCCGAGCCCCTGATGGTGTCGAACCCTGCCTCGCCATAGATTGTGTCGGCTTCCGTGCCGCCGCCGATCAGGTCGTCGCCATTGCCGCCATGGATCAGGTCGCGGTCGCGCTCACCCAGCAGGGTGTCGTTGCCGTTGCCGCCTTCAATCGTATCATCGCCATAACCGCCGTAAACCTGGTCAAAGCCATCGCCGCCCGACAGGCTGTCAGCGGTATAGTTGCCGCGGATCAGGTCGTCGCCCGTGCCACCTTCGATGGTATCGAGCCCCAGACCGCCATACAGCGTGTCGGAACCGGAACCGCCGATGATATGGTTGTTGCGCATATCGCCAACAAGGCTGTCCGCATAGGCCGAGCCGGTCACATGCTCGATATTGATCACCCTGTCGCCTTCGGCCTGGCCGCCCGATCCGGTTGCCCAGTTGCCAGCGACGAGGGTCAGGCTGACACCGCTGTTCGAGGAGGAATAGCTCAGGAGGTCGACACCGGCGCCGCCATTCAGGGTGTCGGCCCCCGTACCACCGGTCAGCGTATCGTTGCCAATACCGCCATCGAGATAGTCGGCACCATAGCCGTAATAATAATACGACCCGTTGGCTTCTCCGTTCAGCACATCGTCACCGCTGCCGCCATAGAGCCGGTCCGAGTTTATGCCACCCATCAGGGTGTCGTCACCAATGCCGCCGACCATGGTGTCGCTGGCGCCTGCAACGTAATAGAAATAGGCAAGTGTATACAGCAGATCGTCGCCGGCGCCGCCATCAAGCATGACATTCAGGCCGCTTGTGGAAATGGTGTCGTCGCCGCCGGCGCCATAGACGCTGTCCATGTCCATGGCATAGAATGTGTCGTCATAGGCCGACCCGATCAGACGTTCGATGCTGTAAAGTTCGTCGCGGTCCGGGCCGGATGTCCATTCGTTGGAATAGCGCGAGAAATAGATGCTCTCGCCATAGTCGGCGTAAGAGGCGGTGTCGGTGCCATCGCCACCACGAATGATGTCGGTGCCTTCGCCGCCGACCAGGAAATCGTCGCCAGCGCCACCGTTCAGCGTGTCGTCGCCACGCCCGGCCCACAAAGTATCGTTGCCGCCACCGCCCGCGACAATGTCGTCACTGCTGGTGCCGATCAGCCGTTCCGAGCCCGCACCGCCCACTTCGTTGCGACCGCCGAATTCATTGACCTCGGAGACCCCACTTGCGGGAGCGACATAATAGACATGGCCCAGTTCGTCATCGCGGCCCACATAGGTGTCGATCAGGTTGACCTGCGCATCCTCGATGGTGAACCGGTAGACATCGCTGCCGGAATAGACCGTGACCACCGTATTGTCGCCCACCACTTCGGATGACAGGTCGTATGTGGTCCAGCGCGTCCAGATTTCGACAACATCCCCGACAGTCAGGTTGCGAACCACATCGCCGTCCAGGCCCGACAGGTCATCATAATCATGGTACGCGAACACATCGCGGTCGTCGTCCGCCCCCAGGTCGAGTGTATCGGCGTCATGCCCGGATACGACGGTGTCGCGACCGGCACCACCATAGAGGACATCGGCGCCAGAGCCGGCCTGCAGATAGTCGTCCCCCGCGTCGCCATACAGGGTATCGATACCATTGCCGGCATAGAGGGTATCGCTGCCATCCCCGCCGGAGAACTTGTTCCGGTCGGTATCGATACCGCCGAACCCCCAAACAAGGTCGTCGCCGTCGCCGCCGAATACGATATCGTCGCCTGCATCGGCTGAAAGCCAGTCGTCGCCGGCGCCACCATCCAGGGTATCGCTGCTGCCTTCGTCGCCCTGGCTATACTGCTGGTCGCCGGCAGCCAACGTATCGCTGCCGTCGCCACCCGCGACATAATCATCGCCGTTGCCACCATAGAGGCTATCATCACCGGCATCGCCATACAGGCTGTCGGCACCGCCGTTGCCTTGCAGGGTGTCGGCGCCGTTGCCGCCCGACAGGCTGTCATCGCCATTGTTGCCAAAAAGCTCGTCATCGCCATTGCCGCCGCCAACGGTATCATTTCCCGCGCCGCCGTCGATACTGTCGTGATTTGCAGAACCGGCGAGGCTGTCCGCCGCATCCGTTCCCAGGATGTCCCTGCCACCAAAACCGTTGTCAAAGTCCCAGTTGATATCGGTGGCAATACGCAGGTGATAATAGTCACCTACCCTTTCGATGCCGACATCGCTGCCGGCCTGCCCGGCCACACGGAAAGTGGCTTCATAGGGACCATATTGTCCGACTGACATCGAAATGGAGACAATCAGGTCTTCGCCGTCATCCTGGGTGGTGATGCTGTCGACCGTGGGCGGCACACTATAACCATTTGCAAGGAAGGTGATCTTGTCTTCCTCGCCCCAGCCTTCGATGACCGTGCCATCCAATTTTTCGACGGTACTGAAATAGTCGAGACGGATGGTGTCGCTGTCGGTGTCGTCACCCAGAAGGATGCGTCCGGTTGAACCACTGATATAGAACACGTCCGCCCCCGCACCGCCATCGAGCACGCCTTCGATGGTCGACGTGTCGGAAGCATAGGACCTGAGCGTATCCGCGCCGTCACCGCCTTCAATCTGGGCCCCGGGGCCATAGGCTGTCAGGCTGTCGTCGCCCGCGCCACCACGAACGGTATCGGAACCATTGTAGGTGACAACCGTGTCGTCCCCGTTGCCGCCGTCAATCAGGTCGAACCAATAGCTGGTATTGGAATAGTAGGAATCATCCCGATCATAGAGTGAATCGTTGCCATCACCGCCATAGAGCGTGTCGGACGACCGTTCGGTCGACATGATGGTGTCGTCGCCAGTGCCGCCGTCAAACACATGCATGCCTTCGCCGCCGGTCAGGAGGTCGTCACCTGCCCCGCCTTCCAGGGTATCGATGTCATAATAGTCGCCATCGCCGCCAATGAGAGTGTCGTCACCCGCGTCACCCCGGACCAGGTCCTGGCCATCACCCCCGACAAGGCTGTCTGCGCCGTCGCCACCGTTCAAGGTGTCGTCCCCGGCGCCGCCATCCAGTGTATCGTTATTGCCGCCACCCGACAGGCTGTCATCCCCGGCGTCGCCGATCACAAAATCGTCGCCGGCACCGGTTGCCAGTGTATCGTTGCCAGTGCCCCCGGTGACCGTGTCATCGCCTTCACCCGCCGCGATACTGTCGTCGCCGGACCCGCCGGCGATGCGGTCGCTGTTTTCGGTGCCTACCAGCGTGTCTGCACCGGCCGACCCCACAACATCGATGCCGTTTTCCGCATTGGCTGCGGAAAGGGTATCCGTGTCGCTGTAGCGCAGCCTGATTTCACCACCATATTCAGTGGCAATGAAGGTTTTCCCGGTAATACCGATTGCCGTAAAGGTGGAGACAAGCCGACCGACCGTCAGCGTGATAACGGTATTGCCATCAACTTCTTCTGTTTCGACAGAAAGGGTACTGTCGTAACTGTCCACCGGTACCGCAACAAAATCCTGCGCGGCCCAGTTCGAGATGTCGAGCCCCGCGAACGGACCCAGGTAACTTTGCGTCAATATCCACAGGCCGTCGGTACTGTCGTCGGCGCCGAAGTCGGCCTCAATGCCATCGTCTGCCGTGTAAACACGCAGAACATCAGCCCCGTCGCCGCCATACAGCCAACCGCTGGTCGCGCTGTAGCCAGCCTCCAGCGTATCGGCCCCCGCACCGCCTTCCAGCGTATTGCCCGCGTAGCCGGCATACAGGTCGTCATCGCCTGCATCACCCTGCAGCAGGTTATCTTCATCATATGCGCCAAGCGTGTCGTTGCCGGCACCGCCATTGACAGTGATGTCACTGCCACCGCTCGCCAGCAGGCTGTCGGCGCCATCCCCGCCGTCAAAGCTGCTGCCGTTGCCCTTGACCCACCCTGTATCGTCGCCGGCACCGCCATATAGCTGTGCTGTGCCGTTATAGTTCTCGAGATAGTCATTGCCGTCGCCACCAAAAAGGGTCGCATTGCCATTGCTGTTGACCACATAGTCGTCGCCGGCGCCGCCATACAGCAGGTCGTCATTGCTGCCATACAGCCAATCGTCGCCATCGCCGCCGTCCAGCGTGTCGTTGCCATTACCGCCAATAAGGGTGTCGTCACCACCAAGCCCGGAAAGACTGTCGTTGCCGCTGCCGCCGCGTATGGAGTCATTTCCGGCGGTACCCACCAGCGTATCATCCGCACCGGTACCTGTGAAAAGAGTATAGTCGACCATAAATCCCCCAAAAGAATACGCACGACCGTCTGAAAATGACGCCGACCGATATGCGATTGCTGCCAGTATTTCCGGCTACAATCAACATACAATTTCAGGTTTAATGTACTTCCTGCGCCGCTCGGGAGGCGCGCATTATAACCAAGGTTTATCCTGCTTTTGTCCCGGTTATGACTGGCTGGAAATATACACCGTCGGTGCGCCGGACATCGGCAAACCCGGCCTCTTCGAAAAGGGCCATCATGCGGGCGGGCGGCAAGGCATAGAAGCTGGACCGCATGACATGGGTGGTCAGCTCAGCGCCGCCGTCATCTGCGGTAAAATACATACCGAAGTCGTAAATGTCGCTGCTATCGGCACGCCAGTCCCAAATCTGGTAGACGTGCCAGCGTCGCCCCTCATGCTGCCGCATGCCCATCGGATGGAACTGCACCCCACCCTTTTCAACCTGGTCATAGGCCCGCATGGTCACAAGGCAGCCACCCCCGGGCCGCAGCGCCGCGTGGAAGGATTTGAGCGCCGTCAGGATCAACTCGTCCGACAACAGGTGGGTCACCGCATTGTCCGCCGACATGACCAGATCATATTTATCGGCCCGGTCCAGGTGCACCCTCAGCATGTCGCCGACATGGAACTCGATATCAAGGCCGCGCGCCTCAGCCTCGGTCTTCGCCCGCGCGACCGCGCCGGACGAAAGGTCCGAGCCCGTGACCCGGTAGCCCAGCGGCGCAAGCCCCAGCGCCTGCGTGCCGATGCCGCAGGTGACATCCAGAATATCCGCCACCTTGCCCGGCCAGCATTCTTTGATGATTCGGTCCAACGCCGCTGCCTGCGTGCAGATACCCGCCTGCCAGTCGCCATGCACCAGATGGTAAAAAGGCGCGAGCGGATCATAGAAATCGTTGGTCATGGTGTCATGCTCCGAGGGTTAGCAAGGGCCGTCGTAAAACCCATCGTAGTACACGTGTACGATCAGGCCTTTTTCCATGTCAAACAATGCCTCAAAAGTACCAGGGCCGGAGTCGAATGCCATCAAAAACTCCGTATCCAGATAATCCGGCAGACCATCAACTGGCTCGAACATTGACCGCGACACAGCCACAACCCTCAGGAAGCGTTTCCCATCATGCTCGACTCCAAAATACTGCCTGAAAGAATGTTGTAGGAGGTCATTCAAAAGGTCATTTTCATTTCGGGTACAGGGCCGCCGGAAGCCCCAGATTTTGTCACCCGCCAGCGCCTCAGAAGGCGGATGCGCACGAACAAAATCAGGCAGTTTCAATTCGAAGGCCTTTGCATCATCGGCATTTGGCTTCCAGAACGATAGGCTTTCAGGGGTGTACTCGCCACCAGGCATTTGCACCCATGCAAATTGGTGTAACCCTTCAGCGCTGAGCAACTCAAAATCAACCAACCGCCCGGGTATGCCATTGACCCTGGGAAGCTCTCGTTCATACCTCGGTTCATACGGCATCGGCGACAGGTAATAAATTGCGGTACCTACCATAAATGCCGCCCCCATGAGGCAAAGCACCAGCAGCGCCAAAAAGAACTTCTTCACAAGCTTCCCCAAATCATTGGCTTTACTGGCATATCGGCACACATAAGCTATATTGCAAGCCGCAGTTTCTGGGAGGGACACGCGACCATGGCACTATTCAACAAGACCTACGGCATCGTCTGTTACCTTGTCGGTGTCATATCACTGCTGCTGTTCATCGCCTTTGCGGCCAATCTGTTTTCCGCCTTTGGATTTGGCAGTATCGCCAGCCTCGATATCGACACCCTGAACGCTGCGCCGGCGGATAACCCGCTGCTGCTGGATATCGGCCTGATCCTGCTGTTTGCGCTTCAGCACACCCTGATGGCGCGGCCCGCCTTCAAGGCGGTCTGGACCCGCGTCGTGCCCGCACATCTGGAGCGCAGCACCTATGTGCTGCTGTCAGGCATCGTGCTCTATGTCCTGGTGGAAACCTGGCAGCCCATTCCGGGTGACTATATCTGGCAGGTGGAAAACAGTGCCGCGCGCTGGGCGCTGCATGGCCTGTATGTGCTGGGCTGGGTCCTGAGTTCCCGCGCCAGCACCCAGATCAACCCGAGCTACCTGATGGGCCTCAGGCAATCTTTTTCAGGCGACGCCACCGACTATCGCAAACAGTTCAAGACACCTGGCTATTATGCCTGGGTGCGCCACCCCATTCAGGCTGGTGTGGTGCTGGCCATGCTGGCGACCCCGGACATGAGCCCGGGCCGCGCGCTGCTGGCCGGCGGCATGATCCTGTATATCGTAATCGCGCTCTGGTTCGAGGAACGCGACCTGATTGGCGAATTTGGCGATACCTACCGCGGCTATCGCCGCCGCGTGCCGGCCCTTATCCCGTGGCGGGGCCGCGTGTCCGGCTGAATAAATCATAGGTTTACCAGCGGACAACCCTGCCCTAATGTCGCGTTATTGATCATTTTTTGGGGGCTTACCGTCGTGAAAAACCGGCTGATCGCCATTGTAGCTGTGCTGATTGCAGCGGCTGCGGCGACCTATTTCTATCTGAACCATCAATTTGAACAGAAAATCCGCGACCTGATCGCGGCCTACAACAGTGACATCGGCAATGAGGTTATTGTGTCGGTCGAATCCATCAGCACAAACCTGTTTGCCAAATCGGCAGAGCTGGGCGGCGTCATCCTTCAGGAACGCGAAAGCGACAACACCACCGCCACAGTGAAGTCCCTGAGCCTGAATATCGACACCCTGGGTGCCAGCAGCTTTGCCATCAGGCGTGCCGCGCTGGACGACCTGAAAATCGCCGGCGCCGATGCCAATTTGCAGGTCGGTTCGGTCACCATCGAGGGCGCCGACCTCGCGGGCGCCATGAATACCTTTGCCAGCGGCGAGTTTGCGGGGCCGCTCCTGCAGATGATGGAGGTGAACAATATACGGTTCCATGTCAGCGGCGCCGACAACGATGACGGCGATTTTGGGCTGGAAACCTACCGTGTGGTCCTGAGCGAAGATGGCCGCGGAATCAAGGAACTGGTCGCCAAGGGTTTTTCCGGGGAATTGCCAAAAGCAAAAGTGACCATGAAGCTTGATAGCGTAACGATGACCGGTGGCGAATTCGGGGCCTTTTTCGATGCATTCAAGGAGATGCAGGCAGCAACCAACGATGCCGAGCCCAAGAGCGAAGAAGCAATCGAAGCGGCAGTAAAACTGGCGCGCGCCATGATGCGCGAGTCCCTGAACTATATGGGCATCGACAGCTTCAGTTTGGTCGGTTTCGAACTGAAGGTCCCGACCGGCACATCGGTTTCGCTGAAGCGCGCCCAGGTCTCCGACATCGAACGCCGTGAAGGTGTCATTGTCGGGGTACGGTCGGTGATCGAGGACCTGATTATCGACAACCTGCAGAACACGTCGCCGCAGGCCCGGCAGATGCTGGCACTTGTCGATTTCAACACCCTCAGGATGAATATGCAGAGTGTTTCGCACTTTGATGCCGCCAGCAAAAGCACCAAGGGCACGAGCCTTGTGGTATTCGACAACCTGTTCGCGCTGCGGTCCGATGCCACAATCCATGACATGGACCCGGCGCTTATGGTGGAAAAGCTGGTGAACCTGCAGGAGGAGCAAATCCGCAATGCCATGGCAATGCAGGAACCTGAACCAGACGCAACACCCGAAGACATCGCTGCCTTCCAGAAGCAGACCTTCGACAATATGCTGGCCATGTACAAGAAAGCCTATACCGGCTTCTACAGCGGCCTTGACCTGGCAATAGACCTTGAAGACCGTGGCCTGGTTGAAAAAGGCAGCACCCTTTATGGCGTCATGTCCGGCATGACACCTGAACAGGCGCGCCAGATGCTCGTCGCTGCACTTACCGCCGAACTGCAGCAATCGCTTCAGGAAGGCGCACCGGCCAATTTGGCTGGAGTTCTGCAGGACTATGTGAATGTTCCATCGGTGCCGTTCAGACTGTCGGTACGCAATCTTGCGCCCCTGACCGAAGAAGCGCTGAACACGATGGACGCGAACAACTGGCAGACACTGATCGGGCTGGAGTTGCAACAATTGCCGGATGGTGTCGACGACACCGCTCTTTAAGCCCATCTCCAAGGATGGAATGAAAAAAAAGCGGGGCCCATGTGGCCCCGCTCCTTATCTGGCCAGCGGCCCGGTCAGAGCTTGATAAAGCTGACCGCCCCCGGCGTGCGGGTGGCCTTCTGCAGCAAAAGCTCAGTTGCCGCGGCTTCGTCCATGCGGTTCAGCCGGATCAGGGTCTGCTGCAGGCCGTAAAGTGACCAGGCGCTGTTCGGGTGGCGGATCAGGCTGGATTTGAAGGCGTCTTCCGCTTCCTCAAAGCGCCCGGCTTCATAAAGCGCGGCCCCAAGGGTCTGTTCCGCCGAATAATACCAGAAGGGCGGCTCGGTATAGGGCATGCTGCTTTGTGCCGCGACCGCCGCCTTCAGGTGGGCAATGGCCGCATCATAGTCGCCCGATTTCATCAGCGATTTGGCGGCAATGGTTTCGCCCGCCAGTTTCAGGATCGTCGCCGCCGGAATGCCGGCATTCTGAATGCCATCCGTGTCGATCAGGCTGTCGATCGCCGCTTTTTCGGCGGCGGCGCCACCCGTGTCACCCGCTTCCGCGAGCGCCACACCCCGGGCATAGTGCCACATGGCCTTCAGGTAGGCGTTCACATCACCCGGGTCCGGCAGCGCCATGACGGTATCGAGGCCTGCAAACTGGGCATAGACAAAATAGGGCGCCGCCTTGATGGGCGCGATCCAGGCCGCTTCGGCGACCACCGACATCGGCACCAGTGCATCCAGCTTGCCGGCATATTCAAGGGCTGTTGGGGCATCCCCCGCCATCTGGGCAGACACGAGCACAAAATGCACATTGTGCGGATAATAGCCGTACCGATAGAGGGTCGAGCCGGTCGTAGCATCCAGATAGTCCTCGTCGACCGCGACCGCCTTGATATTGGTATCGAGGCTGTCGAGGTAACGCCCGATCCGGAAATAGGTGTGGCCCGGCATATGCACCAGGTGCCCGGCCCCCGGCGCAAGCGCCGCCAGCCGGTCGGCATAGGGCGCAGCCTTGCCGGCCGTGGTGCTGGCTTCATAGAGGTGGATATAGAGATGGATGGCACCATAATGGTCCGGGTTCTTCGCGAGCACGGATTCGATGGCATCAAGCGCCGTGCGGATATGCGGCCGGGGCGTGGTGAAATCACGGTCCCAATAGTCCCAGGGGCTGGTGTCCATCAGGGCCTCTGCATACAGGGTGGCGATATCCTGGTCATCCGGGAAATCGGCTGCGACCCTGGCCATCGCGTCAGCATAGGCCTGGTCGAGATCGCGGCGGGCAACGCCACCGTCGGCGCTGTAGCGCACAGCCAGCGCGTCAATAAGCGCAGCCTCGCGGGCGTTGGCGTGCGATTTGGTCGCCAGGGCCTGACCGAGGGCTGCCAGTGCCGCCTGATTGCCCGCGTCATCCATGGGCGCATTGATGTTGGGGCCGTGGGCCACGGCTTCGCCCCAATAGCAGATGGCGCATTCGGGATCGAGCTCCTGTGCCTTCCTAAAGGCCCGGATGGCTTCCCAGTGATTGAAGCCATATAGAAGCGCAAAACCCTGCTGGAAATAGGCCTGAGCCTCGGGATTCGGGCTGGAACTCGTAAACTTGCGACTATCCAGCCCCTTCAGAAGCGGCACGGTGGCGTTCATGCCGTCGTCCGCAAAGGCAGCGCTCGACAACAGGTGCGCAAGTTCGGGCCGGAACAGAAGCCCGCGTTTGGAGCCCAGGGGTCCGCACAGGTTCTGGGTCGCGGCTGACGGATCAAATGCCCAAGGCGCAGGCGTTTGCGCGGGTGCCGGCACCAGCGTGTTCAGGCCAACGATACCGGCCAGCACAAGGGCCGGCGCCAACAGTGATTTCATCGTGAAAGTCCCCCAACGTTCAATCGCCACCCGTGGTGGCATCCGCACTCCTTACCCAAGCCAGGCCGACGATACCAGAAATACCACCCCAGGTCACCCTTGCCGGGCCTTTGCTTGGCGCTTCACGCAATCCGTGGCATGCTGGCACAAGCTGAAGGGAGGAACGGATGGAAGGCAACGGCTCCGACACCCTGAATGTGGCGGTTATTGGCGCGGGCCCCGCCGGCTATTATACCGCCGAGGCCCTGACAGGCGGCCACGACACCGTGCATGTTGATATCATTGACCGGCTGCCGACACCGTTCGGGCTGATCCGGGCCGGTGTTGCGCCTGATCACCAGAGCATCAAGAATGTCTCACGCCGGTATGAAGCGACCAACAACCGTTCCAATGTGCGGTTTGTCGGCAACCTGTCGCTGGGGCGCGATATCACGCTGGCTGAACTGATGGAGCTTTACGATTCTGTTGTTCTTGCAACAGGTGCGGCGAAGGATCGGCCGCTCGGCATCGAGGGGGAAGACCTGAAGGGGATCATCGGTTCCGGCCCTTTTGTCGGCTGGTACAATGCCCACCCGGACTATAAGGACCTGAACCCGGACCTCAGGGTCGCAACTGTAGCCGTGATCGGCAATGGCAACGTGGCGATCGATGTCGCCCGTGTGCTGGCCAAAACGGCAGAGGAAATGGCGGGATCGGACCTTGCGGACCATGCGGCGCGGCCCATTCACGGTTCCCCGATCCGGGACATTTATGTGCTTGGCCGCCGCGGTCCCCTGGAGGCCAGCTTCACACCCAACGAGCTCAGGGAAATGAACGAGCTTGAGCATTGTGTCGCGCTGGTCGACCCGGCGCAATTGCCGGACCCGGCGCTGGACCCCGCACTGACCGGTGCCGCAAAAAAGAACATGCCCGTGCTGCGTTTGATGGCGGCAAACCGGCCGGATAGCAAACCTGTGCGCTTGCACCTCAGCTTCTACCTGCGCCCCATGGCGGTGCTGGGCGACAAGTGTGTGTGCGGCCTCAGGCTTGAAAAAACACGGGTCGATGACGGCTGCTGTGTCGGTACCGGCGCAACCGAAGTGCTGCCTGTGGGGTTGATCGTGCCCTGCATCGGCTACCGCACCAGCCCGATCCCGGATGTGCCCTATGACGAACGCTATGGACGTTTCAAAAACACTGAGGGCCGGATACGCGACCGGCTTTACTGTGTCGGCTGGGCCAAGCGCGGGCCAACGGGCACCATCGGCACCAACAAACCTGACGGGCTTGAGGTCGCGGAAAAAATCCTTGCAGAGGTGCACCCTCAGGGCCGCGAAGGCCGCCATGGCCTTGACCGTATCGTGCGTGAGCGGGACCTGCATATCGTGACCTTCCGGGACTGGAAGAAAATCGAGGCGGCAGAAGAAGCCGCCGCCTGTGGTGGTGCGCCGCGCCGCAAGATCACGGATGTCGAAGAAATGGTCAAACTGGCGGAAAGCCGGTAGGAGACAAGGCCTCAGGCCAGCCCTTCGCGCTTGCGTACCCGTTTCAGGATGCCGCTGAAGGCCAGGATCGTGCGCTCGCCCGCGAAGATGGTGCCGCGCACGAACAACAGCGACCGGGTCGCACGCACGATTTCGCCTGTGGCCTCGATCAGTTCGCCTTCCTGCCCCGCCGAAATGAATTCGGCATTGAAACCCACGGTCACACACATGCCGTCCAGGTCTTTCTTGGCAATCGCGAACAGGGAATAGTCGGCAAAGCTCATCAACAGGCCGCCATGCAGGGCGCCCGATGTGTTGCAGTGCCGGCGTTCGGAGACAAAGGCGCTGCGGTAGGTGCCGTCGTCATTCTGCTTGTGATAAAAGGGGCCGATCATGTCCTCGAACGGGTCGGCATCGCCCCATGTGCTATAGCCACGGGCAATCAGGTCTTCGGTGGTAACGGTCATAAAAATCCGGCCTTGGTCAAAATCCGTTGGCGCCCGCGCGCGGGCCTTTATGGGCAATATAGGTGGCTGGCGGCGTTCGTCCATCAAACAGAGCGAACGCCGCAATGTCGTCAGAAGCTGTTGTCGCCGTCCAGCATGCGGCCGATGCCACCCAGGACCGAGCCTTCACCTTTGTCCTTGCCGCCGGTCTGGGGTGCCGCGGCCCAGATGCGGCCGGCAAGCCGGCTGAAGGGCAGGCTTTGCAGCCACACCTTGCCCGGCCCGGTCAGCCGCGCGAAAAATACGCCTTCGCCGCCGAAGATCATCGATTTGATGCCGCCCACGCGCTCGACATCCATGTCCACACTTGCGGTCATGGCCGCAAGGCAGCCGGTGTCCACATGCAGCACTTCGCCAGGCGCCAGGTCGCGTTCGATGACGGTGCCGCCCACATGCACGAACACCCAGCCGTCGCCGTCCAGCCGCTGCATGATAAACCCTTCGCCGCCAAACAGGCCGGTCAGGATTTTCTGCTGGAAATGGATGCCAACCTGCACGCCACGGGCTGCTGCGAGAAAGGCGTCCTTCTGGCAGACAAGGCGCCCGCCAAGGTCCTCAAGCTTGATCGCGAGGATGGTGCCAGGGTATGGCGCAGCGAACGCGACCCGGGCCTTGCCCGCGCCTTCGTGGGTGAAGACGGTCGTGAACAGGCTTTCGCCGGTCAGCAACCGCTTGCCGGCGCCCAGCAGTTTGCCCATGAAACCGCCTTCCTGGCCTGAACCATCGCCGAACACTGCACTCATGCGGATATCCGGATGTTTGAACATCATGGCGCCGGCTTCGGCGATGGCGGATTCACCGGGGTCCAGCTCGATCTCGACAAACTGCATTTCGTGGCCGCGCACTTCATAATCGACATCGTCCGCGACATTGCTGCGGCGTTCGTGGCGCACACCCGGAACCTTTGGCACATAGGGCGGAATGTGATTGGACATGATATTCTCCTTCGCTGACTGACTGTGGCACGCGCACCTGCGCCCGCCATCCTGTTGGATACCATCAACTCTTTGGCATCCCCTCTTGACGATGCCGCACCGGCATCGCACTTTCTGATCTTGTGTTACTTTACTCATTCTTTTTGCAATTTGGAGTGCGTACCTATGGCTGGCATCTGGAAAATTCTGAAAGCCATCGTGAAAGTCATCCAGGGCATCGGTGGTGTGACCATCGGGCTCTTGGTTATTTTCGGGTTGTTTCTGTTCCTGCTGGGCAGCAAGACCGAGCCCCGGCCGAGCGTGCCGAACGGCGCCGTGATGGTATTGTGGCCCAACGGCGAGATTGTCGAACAGGTCCAGTATCCCGACCCGTTCGAGGCCGTGTTCGCCAAATATGACAGCACGCCGCCCCAGACCAGCATCCATGATATCACCGCCGCGCTGAAGCGCGCCAAGACCGATGACCGCATCAAGGCCCTGGCGCTGATCACAGACAGCATGTCCGGGGCGGCGCCTGCGCACCTGCATGCCATCGCCGGCGCGATCCGCGATTTCAAGAAAAGCGGCAAGAAGGTTTATGCCCTGTCGACCGGCTATAACCAGGGCGACTATCTGCTGGCCGCCGAGGCCGACAAGATCTACATGAACCCCTATGGCAGCGTGCTTCTGACCGGGTTCGGCAGCTATCCGCTTTATTTCAAAAGCCTGCTGGACAAGATCGAAGCCAATGTGAATGTCTTCCGGGTCGGCACCTACAAATCGGCGGTCGAACCCTATATCCGGGACGACATGTCCGACGCCGCCAAGGAAGCCAATCTCGCTTTCCTGAACAGCCTGTGGCAGCAATATCAGGATTCCATCGTCGAAGCCCGCCACCTGCCGGAAGGCGCGCTTGACGACGGCATCGCCAACATGACCGACCTGATGAAACAGGCCGGTGGCAACTTTGCGAGCCTGGCGGTCAATACCGGCCTTGTCGATGAACTGGCGCCGCGCGCGGCCTATCGCGAAGCGCTGATGCAGGAATATGGCACCGACCCGTCGGGCACCACCTTCAAGCAGATCCATTATTCGGCCTATCTGGCAGCGACAGACAAGCCGGAACATGCCGGCCACGAGATTGCGGTTATCACCGCACAGGGTGAAATTATCGGCGGCGAAGGGCCGATCACGGTCACTGCCGCTGAGACGGTCGTCGGTTATATTCGCGACGCCCGCAACAACCCGGACACCGCAGCGATCCTGCTGCGGGTCGACAGCCCTGGCGGGTCGGTCGTGGCGTCGGAACTGATCCGGCAGGAACTGGCCGCCGCACAGGCGCAGGGCCTTCCGGTCATTACCTCGATGGGGCCCGTTGCCGCATCGGGCGGTTACTGGATTTCCGCGACATCCGATGAAATCTGGGCCGAGCCCAGCACCATCACCGGTTCGATCGGCATCTTTGGTGTAACCGCCACTTTCGAACGCACCCTCGACAAGATCGGCGTGCATGCGGACGGCGTGGGCACCAGCCCGCTGGCTGGCGCCTTCAACATCACCCGCCCGCTGAACGACACTGCCAAGGCGGTGATCCAGCAATCGATCGAGGCCGGTTATGGCCAGTTCCTGTCGCTGGTGGCCGAAGGCCGCAACATGAGCGTCGAGGACGTCGACAAGATCGCACAGGGCCGCGTCTGGGTCGGCACCAAGGCGCTGGAACTGGGCCTAGTCGACCATCTGGGCGGTTTTGATGAAGCCCTGGAAGCCGCCGCCCGCGCGGCCGAGGTCGAAGGCGACTATGTACCGGTCTTCTACCGCGATCAGCCCAATACGCTGGAGCAGGTGATTTCCGACATGTTCGGCGGCGCCATCAAGTCCGAGAACACGCCTGTAACGGGCGACACCCTGTCGCCGGTGATGAAGGCCGCATTCCAGTTGAAGAAGGAAGCCGACATGCTGACCAACTTCAACGACCCCACGGGCCGGTATGTGCTGTGCCTGACCTGCGAGGTGCGCTGAGCATGGATGACAGGGTCGAAAAAACCGATGACGAATGGCGCCAGGAACTGACGCCCGAACAATATGCCGTGTGCCGCTGTGGCGGCACCGAACGGCCCTTCACCGGCAAATACTGGGACACCAAGACCAAGGGCACCTATCACTGTGCCGGTTGCGGCGCCGCGCTGTTTGCAAGCGACACCAAATATGAAAGCGGTTCGGGCTGGCCCAGCTTCTATGCCGCCATTGACGACGCGGCAGTGGCGGAAAAGCGCGATACCAGCCATGGCATGATCCGCACCGAAATCCTGTGCGCGCGCTGCGACAGCCACCTGGGACATGTTTTCCCGGACGGGCCACAGCCCACGGGCCTGCGTTACTGCACCAATTCGGCATCCCTGAAGCTGGAACCCGACACTGAAAAATAGCGTTGCATAATTCACAACACCGGGTGCCAATATTGCGCCCTACAGCATCAGAACAAGCAACCATACATTCACCTTAACAGTTGATCCCAACCGATAAGGATGAATGAGATGACCAGCACCAACAAAACCACCGTCCTGCGCCTTGACGCGAGCGTGCGCAGGAACGGCTCTGTCACCCGCGACCTGACGGACACCTTCATCAAGGGCCTTGTTGCCCAGGATGCCAATGCCACCGTCGTCAGTCGCGACCTGGCCGCCGGCCTGCCGCTGATCGACGAAGCCTGGACCAACGCCAACTTCACCCCGGCCGAGGACCGCAGCGAGGAACAAAAAGCCAAACTGGCACAATCAGATGCCCTGATCGCAGAACTGAAAGCCGCTGATGTCCTGGTGGTAGGCCTGCCGATCTATAACTTCAGCATCCCGACCGGCCTTCGGTCCTGGATCGACCTGATTGCCCGTGCACGTGTTACCTTCCAATATACCGAACAGGGCCCGAAAGGCCTCCTGGAAGGCAAAAAGGCTTATATCATCACGGCTTCGGGCGGCACGCCGGTGGGCAGCGGTTATGACTTCGCCACCACCTATTTCAAGCATGTACTGGGTTTTGTCGGCATCCATGATGTGACGGTCATTGCGGCCGACCAGATGGCCCTGAATGCAGATGCCGCCCTTGAAGGTGCCCGCAACCAGATCGAAGACGCCGTTTCAGGCCTTGCCGAACAAGCCAAAGCAGCCTGAAACCAGTATAGCTGAGCCATCTCAGAAGGGCAGCCGGCCTTGCCGCGCTGCCCTTTTCCTTACCCCAGGTGCACAGTCAGGATTGCGGCGCCATCGTGGGTGATGCCGTCGGTGTTCGCGCGCATGAACAGGTCGTCAAACGCCAGCATGGCATCGGTGTCCGGCGCCAGGCCATAGGCCCTGGCCTCTGCCGCCATACTGTTCAGCGACATCGGCATCGGCATCAACAGGGTTTGTACCGTGTAGTGCAATTGAGGCGCAACACGCGCCATCAACGCATGCAGCGCCGCCGTTTGCAGGTTGGGTGCGCGCATCTTGCCGCGCGCGCGGTCCCTTTCCTTGCACCAGTTGCGGAAATCGCTGGCGACACGCTGGTGTGCCAGGTCCATATCGAACCACTGGTCCAGGATCAGCACACCGGTTTGCGCCACGCGCAGCATTTCCCTGAGCACCGCATCCGGGCTTTTGAAATGATGCAGTGAAAATTCGCTGACCGCCCAGTCGAACGCGCCCGAACCATGGGGCAACAACTCGGCCTCGGCCTTCTTGATATCCAGCCCCTCCGCCCGTGCGGTTGCGACCAGGCTGTCGTCCCGGTCGATGCCGGCCGCCCGGACATTTTCATCAGCAAGGCGGCTGACCAGCGCACCGCGCCCGGCGCCCACATCCAGCACCGACGACGGCCGCTGCAGCATCAACTGTTTCCAGAAAACTTCCCTGTACCAGGGCTGTGGCCGGTCAAACGTATGCATGCGTTTCCTCCTATTGCAGCTCCCGAAGACCCTCTGCCACCACATAGACCAGGCCCCCTGCCAGGAACGTCATATAACTTACCCATATGAAGCCTGCTTTAAGGAATGCCCGTATCCAGCTTTGTTTTTCACCGATTTTCAGCGCAATAATCAGATACACCGACGAAGCAACCCAGAATATCCAAACGCCCATCTCGCCACCTAATAAAGGCACGACGATGATCAGTGCCGTCAGCAAGAGAAAAAGGAAGGTGTGGAAATGAAGGGAGAACACCAGTTGGTTCAGGTAATAGCGGTCTTTACCCCAGTGGGTGATACGCAGGATCAAGGCAAATAGCGGCATCAGCACAAACAGCGCGCGCGGAAGCCATTTGTTGAACAGGTCGTTGAACGCTGTAGGGTTCTTCATCGCCCGGGCAAGGCCATGCAGCACTTCCGTCGTATAAGCCTCTGAATCGTCCATACTGAGGAAACGTTCCACTTCCGCAGGATCGATACCCTCACGCGGCTCGCCCGTATTCTTGACAAACATCTGAAGCGAGAGCGCATAGGGAAAATCGCCCAGGACGATATCAGCGGCGTCGGCGTTGCTGGCGCCGTTCTTTTTCGCCTCCTTCGCTTTCTTCAGCGCGGCGTCCAGTTCCGTCCGGGCCTCCTGCAGGTCGCCCATGTCGGCGCCGTCCAGTTGCTTCTCCATGGCCTTGCGGGCTTCTTCCGGTAACGGCAGCCCGCTTTCTGACAAGAGTTCCCTGAGCTGCGCCTTGACCTCTGCACGCTTGCGCTCTTCCTCGTCTTCGGGTTGTTCGACCGACCCACTTGTGGTTCCGTCAAGGCCGGCTGCGACAGGAACCGGCGTTTCCGGGGGCTGTCCCTCTACCGTGGCTGGCGTGCCGTCATCCTTTTGCGGCGCGTCAGATGTCCCGGCCGTTTCTTCGGATTGGGTTTCCCCGGTTGCAGCCAAGGCTGGTTCTGAGCCCTGCCTCTGTTCCGGGACTGTGCCTGTGGCATCGGCACCCTCCGTCGACGCCGGCGCGCCAACCTCCGGAACCGGCGGCGGATCGGTCCGGTGCCGTGTGACCTGGATATCGATCAGCAGCACGTCGGCCATGGACAGGATCAGGAAAAAGGCCACCGATACCAATAGATAAAGCCGGAGCGGCGGCGTGAAGCGGGCACGCTGGCCACCCATGTAGGACCGGGTCAGGCCGCCGGGCAGCAACAGCAGGAAATAGAGCGAACGCAATATCTTGCTGTCGGCCTGCAGGATATTGTCCAGCATATCCATGAGGAACGTCCAGATCGGACGTTCGATATTGTCATCCTTCTGGCCGCAAATATGGCAGAAGGGCCCGTTCAGGGATGAGCCGCAGTTGGTGCAGCGGCGGCGCTGGCGGCGTTTCCAGCGCTCAAGCGCCTGATAGCCGCCGGTGTCTTCCTGCTGCTGTCGCGTATAATGTCTGCGAAACTGCCGTTTCCAGCGGCCGAATACATGTTCCATTGCCCGGCGTTCCCCCTGAATACTCCTAAGCCCTTTATACAGAAGGCGGATTTTTTAGGCCAGAGGGAACGGGCCGCGATGGAAGAATTCAGCGCATGGCGCGGGTCAGCACCTTGTCGCCCACAAAGGGGTTGCTCTGCCTTTCGGCACCGAAAGTCGACAGAGGGCCATGGCCGGGCACAAAGGTGACATCGTCGCCCAGCGGCCACAGTTTGCCGGTAATGGCTTTCACCAAGGTCGGCATATCGCCGCGCGGGAAATCGGTCCGGCCGATAGAGCCCTTGAAGATCACGTCACCCACAAAGGCAACCTTGTGGTTGCCCTCAAAAAAGACCACATGGCCGGGCGTGTGGCCGGGTGTGTGATAAACCTTCAGGAGCACGTTGCCGACCGTGACCTCGTCACCGTCCTCAAGCCATTGATCAGGTGTGCAGCCGCGCAGGCCGGGCATGCCATACATGGCGGCATTCTGTTCGATCTGGTCGAGCCAGAATTTGTCTTCCTTGTGCGGGCCGATGATCGGCAGGCCCAGCTTTTCCTTGATGTCGGCCGCACCACCCGCATGGTCCAGATGCCCGTGGGTCAACAGTATCTTGGTCAGCTTGACGCCCAGCTTGTCCACCACTTCCATCAGGCGGTCGACA
>SBGU01000011.1 GCA_006226495.1 Alphaproteobacteria bacterium | reverse complement strand
AACGGCGCCCGATCGGGCGCCGTTTTTCGTTTCAGGCCATTTGATGCGATCAGTGCCGCGGAATTGCCTTCAACTGATAGCGGCCCTGGTTCAGGTCGCCAAAAAGCTCGGTCACGTCCGGATGGTTGACCGGTTCGTCCGAATCGTCGGCAACCAGATTCTGCTGCGATACATAGGCCTCGTAGCTCGAATCCTCGTTTTCTGCGAACAGGTGATAGAAGGGCTGCTCCTTCGCCGGGCGGATTTCCGCCGGGATGGATTCCCACCATTCTTCCGAATTGGCAAATTCGGCATCGACGTCGAAAATGACGCCCCGGAACGGGAAATAGCGGTGCCGCACGACCTGGCCGATCGTGAACAGCGGCTTTTTCGTGATCTGCATATCGGATTGCATCTAGTCTGGTACTCCTTAACTGACGCGTCAGATAGGCATCAGGAGCAGTTTTGTCAACGGGTCCGGCGTTTCATCGCAGAACAGGATCATCTTATCGCATGATGGTTGGCAAAAGATTACCAGACACCAACAAATTTTCGGATTTCTTTTTGGGCACCGGCCAAAGTGGGGCAGGCTGGGTCCTAATCATAAAAACCGGCCGCCAGACGGCCTGATCCATAATCCTTTAGGAGGGGAAACCTATCATGCTTCGTCATTCCGTATCATCCCTTGCGCTGTTGCTGGCCCTTGCGGCCTGCGGCCAGGCCGACAACCAGGCTGGCAGCGAGCAGTCCAGCCAGCAGGCTGTTCAGACCCAGTCGGCTGAAGATGTGCATGCCGCGCTCGCGCAGTTCTTCGACCAGGCGGTCAAGGACCGTCTGGCGCTCAATCCGCTGCAGGCCGAACGCCTTGGCGACAATTCGCACAATGACGAATGGCCGGACCTGAGTGACGCCGCCCAGGACAAGGAGCTGACCCTCTACAAGAAGCAGCTCGCGACGCTGCGGACCTTCGACAAGGCGGCACTGACTGACGCCGAAAACCTCAGCTACCGCCTGTTCGAGATCACCACCAAGCGCTTCATCGATAACGACCGCTGGCGCAACTATGGCTACCCCGTGAACCAGATGTTCGGCTGGCAGACCGGTATCCCCACGCACCTGATGACCGTGCACCGCATTTCGGACGTCAAGGACGCCGAGGCCTATATCGCCCGCCTGAAGGGCGTGAAGGGCCTGATGGACCAATTGACCGCAGACCTCAAGCATCGCCAGGAACTGGGCATTCTGCCGCCCAAATTTGTATTTCCGCATGTGATTGGTGCGTCCGAGAATGTGATCAAGGGCGCGCCCTTCGGCGGTGACGAGGACAGCATCCTGTTGGCCGATTTCCGCAAGAAGGTCGGCGCGCTGGAGATCGACGATGCCCAGAAAGCCGACCTGATCGGCCGTGCCGAAGCCGCGATGCTGGAAGGCCTGCAGCCGGGCTATGAGGATCTGATCGAAACCCTGAAGGCGCAGGAAGCCGTGGCCACCACAGACGACGGCGTCTGGAAATTCCCGGACGGCGAGGCCTATTATGCCCAGCAGTTGAAGAACAATACCACGACCGACATGACGGCCGACCAGATCCATGAACTGGGCCTTCGGAATGTGGAGCGCATCCACAAGCAGATGCACGAGATCATGGACAAGGTGGGCTTCAAGGGCAGTCTGCAGGACTTTTTCGAATTCACCCGCACCGACCCGCAGTTCTATTATCCGAACACGGACGAGGGCCGCGAAGCTTATCTGGCGAAAGCGCGTGAAATCATCGCCACCATGCTGGCCAAGACCCCGGAATATTTCGACCTGATCCCCAAGGCGCCGATGGAAGTGCGTGCGGTCGAGAAATTCCGCGAAAAATCGGCCGGCAAGGCCTTCTACAACAGGTCTGCGCCCGATGGCTCGCGCCCGGGTATCTACTATGCCAACCTGCATGACATGGCGAACATGCCCAATTACCAGATGGAGGCGCTGGCCTATCATGAAGGTATCCCGGGCCACCATTTCCAGATCGCCATCGCCCAGGAACTGGACGGTGTGCCGCTGTTCCAGCGCACGGCTCGTTTCACGGCCTTCTCGGAAGGCTGGGGCCTCTATACGGAAGAGCTGGGCAAGGACATGGGCTTCTACCAAGACCCGTATTCTGACTTTGGCCGCCTGGCGATGGAACTGTGGCGCGCCTGCCGTCTGGTGGTGGACACCGGTATCCATTCGAAACACTGGACCCGCGAACAGGCGATGCAGTATCTGGCCGACAATACGCCGAACCCGCCGGGCGATATCGAAACCGCAATCGAGCGCTATGTCGTGATGCCGGGGCAGGCCACAGCCTACATGGTTGGCAAGCTCAAGATCATGGAACTGCGCCAGAAGGCGATGGACCAGTTGGGTGACCAGTTCGACTGGCGTGCCTTCCATAATGTGGTGCTGAAAAGCGGTTTTGTACCGCTTGATATTCTTGAAGAAAATGTCGACGCCTGGCTTGCGTCCTTGAAAACCGAAGGCTAAGTCCCCATCTCTTTTGGGCACCCGACGGCGGCTCTACCGGGCCGCCGTTTTCTTTGAAGTGTCACGTTTCCGTCAATAAAGCGTCGTTCTTTAAGGCGATATTGGGCACGTTCGTAAGAAGGGTAGAAAGAGAGTAGAAATGTACCAACCGATCGACAGCAAGGGCCTGAGCCGTATCGTGAGCCTGGAACTGAGCCGTATGCATCCCGCCACGCGGGAAGAGGCACAGAAAGCCATGGTTCGCCGCATGGGTCCTTATGACCTGGACGGCACTGCCATCAAGGCAGGTGTCGATGCCTATTTCGCGACCCGCGGCTACGCCGGCAACTGACCCGGCGCCGCCCATGGCGGCACATCGCGAGAATGGCAATAGCCAGAAAATGAAAGGGCCCCACGCATCATGCCGGGGCCCGATTGTTTTTCAGGGAGCCGCACGCGCCCTGGAAGCCGGCCTTATTCTTCCGGCTGAAGCAGCTTGTGCAGATGCACGACCACATATTTGGTCATGGCGTCATCCACATTGGCCTGGCTGACACTGCGCCACGCGCCTTCGGCCTCGGTATAGCTGCCATAGATGCCGACGATATCCAGTTTGCTGAGGTCGCTGAATTCCAGCGATTGCGGGTCTTTGACCTGGCCGCCAAAGACGAGGTGAAGAAGCTGCTTGTCCGCCATGAAATTCGTTCCTGTCTCGAAATGTGATTGTCCGGGCGGCGTTTATTTAGCAAAATCAGGCGAAAACGCCACCTTTTTCTGGGAGTACCCCTGTGACCAGCCAATCCCCCGACACGCTTCTCATCTCGATTATCGGCCGTGACCAGGTAGGTGTCGTCTCTGCCGTCACCAGCTATCTGTTTGAAACGGGGGCCAATCTGGCGGACAGCGCCTATGCCGTGCTGGGCGAGGGATTCGAGTTTTCCTGTGTCGCGGAATTTTCAGCGGGCGCCACACCAGACGAAGTGAAAGAGGGCCTGACCGGTCTTGAGATGCTGGCAGACGCCAGAATCACGGTCAGCAATTTCCCGTTCCGGCTGGAGCGCGGCCAAAGCGCCGCCATCACCCATGTGGTGGAAATCTCCGGCGGTGACCGGCCGGGTCTTGTTGCGCGCATGAGCGAGGTGCTGATGGATTATGGCGCCAACATTGTGCGCATGAGCAGCAAGCGTGTGCCGCGCGAGGGCGGGTTTGATTATCGCACCCGGTTTGCCATCAATGCCGGTGCCGACCGGCTGACAGCGCTTGAAGCTGCGCTCTATAATACGGCCGGCAGCCTGCGCCTCGACTGCAAGGTCGAAGCGCAGGGCTGACAGGTTCGGTTTTCCGCTGGGGGTTTCCTGAATTCAGGAAAAGGCGTGCTCAGGATGCGCTGGCGGTGGCCTTGTTGCCTGCCATGCTGTCCTGGGCTTTCAGCCAGTCGATCAGGCCGTCGAAACCGACGTCCTTGATCTTGGCCGCGAACACGTCGCGGTTGGTGATCAGAAGGTTGATGCCTTCGAATTCAAGGTTCACGATCTGGAACTTGCCGTCTTCCTTGCGCACACGCCAGTCTGCCAGGATGGGCTGGCCCTGGTCGCGCGCCACTTCGGTGCGCACAAACAGGTGGCCGTTTTTGCCGGATGCAGGGCGCGTGCCGGTGACTTCAAGGTCATGGAAACCGATCTGGGTCATGCGGCGGTCGAATTCCGACACGATATAACCCTTCATGGCGTCCATATAGGCGCTGCGCTGTTCGGGCGTCGCGGTTTTGTAATAGCGGCCCAGCATGCCCTTCGCCAGAAGGTCGATGTCTGTCGCTTCCTCAAAGATGGCGGTGAAGGCGCGGTAGCGCTCCGTTTCCGTCATCTTGCTGTCGCTCCAGACTGCAATCACGTCCTTCGACAGGTTCTGGATGAATTCGATGGCGCCCCTGGAATCGTCAACCGCGCTTTCCTCGGCTGCCGCAGCGGGCAGGGCGGGGACCAGCATCAGGATGAAAAGGGCAATCAGGCGTTTCATATTCTTGTTTCCTCGCTGTCCGGCCCGGACATCCGGGCCAGAGCCTTATTCGGCGGTGGCCTGCCGCAGGTAGGCAAGCAGGTCTTTTCGGTCCTGTTCCTTCTTCAGGCCGGCAAACACCATCTTGTTGCCCGGCAGGAAGGCCTGCGGTTTGGTCAGCCAGTGGTCAACCTTTTCCTCGGTCCAGACAAAGTCGGCTTCCTGAAGGGCCTTGGAATATTTATAGCCTTCGGACGCCCCGGCATGGCGGCCAAACAGACCGTTCAGGTTCGGGCCCATGCGGTGGCTCGCCTCGGCGGTCAGATTATGACATGCCTTGCAGCGGTTGAAAATACGCTGGCCTGAGGCAGCGTCGCCCCCGGACGACAGGCTGGTATCTTCGGGGGTGTCTGCCGCCAGAACCGGCGCGGCAAGGCCCGCAACTGCGAGGGCTGCACCAAGGCTGATGGTCAAAATTGATTTATGCATTCCTCATTCCTCCTAAAAGATGAGGCGGGGCAATAGGCCCCGCCGCATAATGGCTCGACAAACTTAATCTCAAATGAACGGCAATCAAGAGGACTGCGTCAGTTTGTCTGCGGTTCAGCTTTCCACATAGGGTTTGATTTCGCCGTTTTTGAGGCGGGTGAAATAGCTTTCCATCAGCGCCTTCACTTCCTTGCGCATGATGAACACACCCACCAGGTTCGGGAAACCAAGCGCCAGCAGCATCGCGTCGGCAAAATCCATCACCGAGGTCAACTGCATGGTCGAACCAACGAGAACGGCGAGCAGGTAACAGGCCTTGTAGATGAGGGCCGAATGCTTGGCGTTGCCGCCGGTCAGATAGTCGAGCGCCCGCTCACCATAATAATAGTAGGTGATGGTGGTCGAGAAGGCGAACAGCGGCACGGCGATCGTGAGCACATAGCGGAAACCGTCGAGGAAGCTGTCGAATGCCATCGAGGTCATGGCGATACCGTCGCCGACATTGGCCATATGGTGCGTGCCGGTGAGGATGATCACCAGCGCGGTCATGGTGCAGATGACAACCGTGTCCACGAACGGCTCGATCAGGGCCACAAGACCTTCGGCAACCGGCTCCTTGGTTTTGGCGGCAGCGTGCGCGATCGAGGCGGTGCCAAGGCCGGCTTCGTTCGAGAAGGCCGCGCGCCGGATACCCATGATCAGGACACCGATAATGCCACCGACAACACCTTCGCCTGTGAAGGCACCCCGGATGATTTCAGCAAAAGCGGCCGGCACGTCACCAAGGTGTGCACCGATGATCACCAGGGCGGCGGTCACATAGATGGCGGCCATGATCGGCA
This sequence comes from Alphaproteobacteria bacterium, assembly GCA_006226495.1. Lineage (GTDB taxonomy): Bacteria > Pseudomonadota > Alphaproteobacteria > Sphingomonadales > Kordiimonadaceae > Kordiimonas. Next base: position 65,642 of record SBGU01000011.1, on the reverse strand, counting down.
CCAGGAATTCGGTCACATGGGTGATGCCGCGGATACCGCCAACCACCACCAGCGACAGGACGCCCATATAGATGAAGCCGAAGATCCAGGCCTTGCCGACAAAGAAGCTGTCGGCGCCGCCGGTCAGTTCTGCGGCGATGTTGGCAAGCTGCGTGGTCGACTGGTTCACCTGGAACATGTTGCCGGCACCAAAGGCGCCGCCGATGCAGATGAGCGCGAAGATGATGGACAGGATTTTACCGGTCTTGGGCCAGCCTTTGGCGGCAAAACCCTTGGACAGGTACTTCATCGGGCCGCCGGAAACGACGCCGTTTTCGTCGATATCGCGGTATTTGTGGCCGAGTGTCACTTCGCAGAACTTGCTGGTCATGCCAAAAAGGCCGGTCATGATCATCCAGAAGGTGGCACCGGGGCCGCCGATGGAGATGGCCAGCGCCACACCGGCGATGTTGCCAAGACCGACGGTGGCCGACAGTGCGGCGGTCAGCGCCTGGAAGTGGGTCACCTCGCCCGGATCGTTCGGGTCGTCATACTTGCCGGAGACAATCTTCAGCGCCTGCTTGAAGCCGCGGAAGTTCACGAACCGCATGTAGAAGGTGAAGAAAACCGCACCCGAGAACAGCCACAGCACGATCAGCGGGATGCCAGGGGCACCTTCGACCAGCCAGTCCAGAGGGATCGGAAAAAACAATACTTCGGAAATCATGTTGGTGACCGGCGTAACGATGCCATTCACCATGTTTTCAAAGCTTTCCTTGGCGCTATCAGCAGCGCTTGCCGCCTGACTGAAAAACACAGCCCCCGCGACGACAGACAACAATCGTCCAATCATAACTCGTTGATTCCCCATGGCATGGACCCCACACTTTTTACCAGCCCCATGCAATTTGTTCTTGGGGTGGCTTGGCCACCCGGTTAAAATTGCGCACATGCTAACGGCTAATGCCTGCATGCTCAACGGAAAGATGGTCACATATTAGGGAAGACGGCTTTCTGTTTGTGGTGTGCGGGTGATCTGCTTTTTTTAACGGGCAGTTAACCTGTTTGGCATAGCGTGCGAGTTGGAACAATAAACACAGGACCAGGGCTTTGTCTGACAGCAATACGCTTTCCAGCGCCGATGTTGCGAAACTCTTGCAGGACCCCAACATCGAGAACCGGGCCAGCGCTGCCACCAAGGTGGCGGCCACCTTTGGCGGCCAGGGGCTGACCGACAGTGAACGCAAGATCGCGGAAGACATTTTCCGGTTCATGCTGAGGGATGCTGCCGTGCGCGTGCGCCAGGCGCTGTCCGAAAGCCTGAAGGACAACCCGGATGTGCCGCACGACGTGGCTGCGACCCTGGCCCAGGATGTCGACGAGGTCGCGATTCCCATCATCGAAAGCTCGTCCGTCCTTACGGACCAGGACCTGATCAACATCGTGCGCACGCGCGATGCTTCGGTGCAGAAAGCCGTTGCCGGCCGGGCCGATGTCTCCGAAGGGCTTGCCGATGCGCTGGTCGACAGCAGCAACGAGGAAGTGATCGCCACCCTTGTCGGCAACGAAAGTGCGAAGATCAGCGAAGGTACCTTTGGCAAGGTGCTGGACAAATTCTCGGACAGCGACCTTGTGAAGGCCCCGATGGCCCTGCGCGGCGAACTGCCGATTGCGGTGGCCGAGCGGCTGGTGACCCTGGTGTCCGAGCAACTGCGCGACCATATCATGACCCACCACGAGATTTCGCCGGCCATGGCCAGCGACCTCTTGCTTGAAAGCCGCGAGAAGGCGACCGTGTCGCTTCTTGAAGGTGGCAAACAAAGCGCAACCGTGATGGAACTGGTGGACCAGCTTTACGACAATGGCCGCCTGACCCCGACCCTGATGCTGAGGGCGCTGTGCATGGGCGACACCACTTTCTTCGAAACTGCGCTGGCGAAACGTGTGGGTATTCCGGTCATCAACGCCTACCAACTGGTGCATGACAAGGGCGACCTGGGCCTGAAGCGCCTGTTCGAGGCGGCAGAGATGCCGTTGCAATTGCTGCCGGTGGCGCGCGCCGCGCTTGATGTGGCGGAAGAAACGGTCAAGACCGGTGGTGACGACCGCGAACTCCTGCGCCAATTGATCATCGAGCGCGTGCTGACCGCGACCGAAAACGACATCGACACCGAAAACCTGGATTACCTGATCGGCAAATTGCAGAAGGTGGTCCATAAGGACTCAGATGCAGCCTGAAGGCCGCAGTGAGGGACAGGAGCAGGGCGCCAATTCCGGCGCCCTTTTTCTTTTGCCATCAAGGCCTGCTTCAGTTCAGCATGCGCGGTAACCACAGCGCCAGGTCAGGCCAAAACAGCAGCACCACAAGGCCCAGAAGCTGCAACAGCACGAAAGGCACAATGCCGCGGTAGATGTCGGCCAGCTTCACGCCCGCAGGCGCCGAGCCCTTCATGTAGAAAAGCGCAAATCCGAAGGGCGGGGTCAGGAAACTGGTCTGCAGGTTCACCGCCATCAGGATCGCGAACCAGACCACCGTGGTGGACGGATCGACCAGATGGTCGCCGAAATTCAGCTTCATGACCACAGGTGCGAACACCGGCAGGATGATGAGCGTGATCTCGATCCAGTCGAAGAAAAAGCCCAGCAGGAACACGGCGACCATCAGGATTGCCAGGATGGCCCATGGACCGGTGCCGGTGGTTTCGATCAGGTGCAGGATGCCGTCGTGCCCGCCAAGGAGCGCAAAGACATACGAGAAGGCCGTGGCGCCGACAAACAGGCCAAACAGCATGCTGGTAGTCAGCGCAGAACTTTCGACAACGTCCCTGAGGGTCTTCAGGTTCAGGCGCCCGTTCAGGAGCGCGAGCAGAAGCGCACCAAAGGCGCCAACGCCACTGGCTTCCGTTGGTGTTGCAAAACCGCCGAAGATGGACCCCAGCACGGCAAGGATCAGGAACACGGGCGGCAGGAAGCTGCGCACCACACGCCATACCGTAAGCTGGCCTGCGGCTTCATCGGCCCCGAGCGCGGGCGCAAGCCCAGGGTTCCGCCAGGCACGGATGAAGATGTAGGCCATATAGAGCGCGGCCAGGAACAGGCTGGGGCCGATCGCCGCCATGAACAGGCCACCGGCGGATGTGGCCAGAAGGTCCGACATCACCACCAGCATGATCGAGGGCGGCAGCAGGATGCCCAAGGTGCCCGAGGCAGCGATAGTGCCGGTTGCCAGCGCCTTGTCATAGCCACGTTCGATCATCACCGGCAGCGCCAGGAGGGTCATCATCACCACGCTGGCGCCGATAATGCCGGTGGTGGCCGCGAGGATGACACCCAGCAAGGTGACCGACAGCGCGAGCCCGCCCGGCACCCGGCGCGTCAGCAATTGCAGGGTGTTCAACAGGTCGCGGGCAACGCCGCTTTTTTCCAGCATCGTGCCCATGAAGATGAACATTGGGATCGCAACCAGTACCAGCTTGCTGACCACACCGCCGAAGATGCGGCTGACCACAAGGAAGAAGCTGTTGGGGTTTTCGATGCCAATGCCGACAGCAATCAGCCAGAACAGCAGGCCGGTGCCGCCCAGCACAAAGGCGACCGGATAGCCGCTGAACAACAGCGGCACCAGCACCAGGAACATCACAAAGGGCAGGGCATCTACAAGGAATTCCATCAGCTTGCCCCTTCCTGTTCATGCTTTTCGGCAAAAACAGTTTGGGCCGATTGCTCGGCGGGTCCGAACAGGAATACCAGCGCCTGGCATACACGCGACAGCGCCGCGAGGCCCAGGAAAAAGAAACCGACCAGGATCATGGATTTGATGATCCAGCGGTCCGGCAACCCGGTCGGCGACGCCGATGCCTCATGATAGTTGATGGCATATGACATATAGTCATAGCCAAAATGCAGGATCGCAATCACATAGGGGATCAGGAACACAAGGCAGCCCAGAAGTTCGATCCAGGCCTGCGCGCGCGCCGACAGCCGTTCGCTCACCAGTTCGATACGCACATGCGCACCGCGCGAATAGGCCCAGCCCAGCACCAGCAGGAACAGGGCGCCATGCAGGTGCCATTCAAGCTCCTGCAGCTTGGTGGAACCGATCACGAAAAAATGCCTGAGCGTTACGTCGCCCATGATCACGGCCATCAGGGCCAGCATCAGCCATGCGCCCATGCGGCCGACCAGGCTACTGGCGCCCTCAAGCCACTGCGACAGGGTCAAAAGCATGCCCATGGCCTATTCCTTCAGGTAACCACGCTCGAACCAGGTCCGGTATTTCTGCCGGAAATCCTTGAGCGAGTTCCAGGCACGGGCGAAATCCGGGTCTTCGGCGGACAGGTCGGTTGCCACCTTGTCCCAGGCCTTGTTGAGACCAGCGAGGATTTCGGGCGACCAGGTATGGATCTGTACACCTGCGGCTTCAATCTTGGCCAGCGCGTCCATCTGGGCTGCTTCGCCTTCCGAAATGCCGTAGCGGATGTTGGCCGAACAGGCGGCTTCGATCTGTTCGCGCTGTGTGGCATTCAGCGCGTTCCAGGCATCCAGGTTCACCATCAGTTCAAAGAAGGTCGACTGCTGGTGCCAGCCCGGGAAATAATAATGTTTGGCCACCTCATAGAAGCCCAGCTTGTAGTCGATGGCCGGCATGGAATATTCGGTGGCGTCGATGGTACCCAGTTCCAGCGCCTGGTAAATTTCGCCACCCGCGATCAGTTGCGGCGCGGCACCGACTTCTTCCATCACCTTGGCGCCAAGGCCAAAGAAGCGGATCTTCAGGCCTTTGAAATCGTCAAGGCTTTTGATCTCCTTCTTGAACCAGCCCGAGGCTTCGGGCGGGATCAGGCCGCAGATCACGCTGTGGATATTGTGCCGGTGATACAGTTCCTCGAAGATTTCGCGGCCACCGCCAAAATCGTACCAGGCCAGGTATTCGGGCGCGGGTGGCCCAAAGGGCACAGACGCAAAAAGCTGCAGCGCCGGTTCCTTGCCGGCCCAATAGCCGGGGGTGGACCAGCCGGCTTCCACAGCGCCATAACTGACGGCATCGAAGGTCTCAAAGGGCGGCGACAGCACGCCGGGCTCATAGAATTTGATATCGATGTCGCCGTTCGTGATGGTGCGCAACTCGTCGCCAACACGCTTGCCAAGGGTGCCGACAAGAAACAGGCTTGAAGGATAGGTGCTGGTCATGCGCCAGTGCACGGGCTCGCCTGTGCTGGCGGCGGGTGTGGCGTCCTGCTTGTCGGGTCCGCAGCCGGCCATTACCAACAGCAACGTCGCCGCCCAAAGTGCGCGTTTATTCATATCCTCCCCCTCTGCCGGTCTTGCCCGGCCGTCAGCCGAATTTTTTCAGCGCCTGTCCCAACAGGACATAAAGTTTGCCCATATCCGAAGATATGAGGGTGACAGCAAGGGCGCTTCCCCGATCGCCCATCATCACCCGTTCCATCATGCTTTCGAAATCCCGGCAATAGCGGCTGACGGTTTCGCGGAATTCGCGGTCGCCGCGGAATTTTTCGGCAATGATCTTCTTGGTGCGCCGGTCCGCCATCTTCAGCGTGCGGCGCATGAATACCGAGCGGTCGCCCGCCAGGAAACCTTCCCATACATCGTCCGGCAGGTCGAAGGACAGTGCCTTGTTGATGTCGATGGATGCCGACTGCAGGCTTTCGGTCAGAAGCTGCGACGTGCGGGCAAAGTCGTTCTTGGTGGCCGACGCGATGCGTTTTTCGATCTCGGCGGTCTTGTCGATAAACTGTTCGGCGCGCTGGGCGATCTTCTCGGCCTCGTTGCCAAGGCGCATGGCCAGAAGCGCACTTTCCTTCTCGGCCTGGTCGGCGGTTTCCTGATAGTCGGACAGGACCCGGTTCAGGGTCGCCTGAAGTTCCTCACGCAGGTATGTGATGCGTTCGGACGCGCGGTCGCCGATATCCTGCATGTTGGCGGCCAGTTCGTCGCGGGTGTCGCTTACGGCGCGCTGCATGTCTTCCTGCGCGCGCTGGGTCTGGTCCATCAGCGACTGGGTCGCGGCATCCAGCCTGCTCGCCGCTTCCATCGAGCCTTCGGTGAAGCGGTCCATCTCGCGGCTCATGGCGTCCGACGCTTCATTGAGGCGCGAAACCACAGCTTCGCTTTCGTCCCGGATACGGCCACGTTCGCCCGCGAAGGCCTCGGCGGCGGCACCCAGCGCCTTGCTGGAATCTGACAGCTCTGCCTTCAACATGGTGCTTTGGTCCGCCAGTGCCTTGGCGGAACCGGCCAGCCGGTCGGCGGTATCGTCACCCGACTGGCCGAGGCGGTCAATCATGGACACGATCTCGCCTGCACGGCCATCCAGGGTGGCGCGGCTCGCATCTGCGGCTTCGGTCAGGCTTTTGGTCTGGCTGGCAAAGCGTTCGGCAGCTTCGATCACCCGTTCGGCGGCTTCACCCGACGCAGCATTCAGGGCCGCGCGCTGGCGGGTCAGGTCGTCTTCCAGCCGGGCAAGCTTTTGCCGGGTTTCGTTCAGGACGCTGGTCAGCACATCGCTCTGGTCGTCCATCTTGTCACGCACCCGGTCCAGCTCCGCACTTGAAGCACGGGCCTTTTCGGCCATGTCGCTGGCTTTGTCGGCGATGGCGCTGGCGCTGGCATCAAGGGCGGCCCCGGTGCTTTCGCCCGCAGCGGCAAGCTGTTCAAGCTGTTCTTCGACGCCGGCGCGCAACTGGCGGATATGCTGCAGGGTGCGTTCGGCGACATTTTCGGCCTGCGATACCGCGTTGCTGCTGTGCCCGTCGATGGCGATCATGGTAGCCTCAAGTGCCTGTTTGGCACGCTCAAGGCCTGCGGTCAGCACCTGATCCACCTGTTCGGCATGTTCGGCGACCTTGCGGCCCGTCGCTTCGGTGGTCTCAATCGTGCGGCTGTTGACCTGTTCGCTGGTCGCCAGCGCCGATTGGCAGTGAGCCTCAAGCGAACGGCCGGCGTCTTCCAGAAGCGCCTTGGCATTGTTCACCGTCTCGATCACCTGCGCCGACATGGCCTGCGCGCGTTCGCTGAACTGGCTGCCGACCGTGCTCGTGTGGTCCAGCGCTTCGGTTGCCGCCGCGCGCACCTCGCCGACATGGCTTTTCAGGCTTTCCTCGATTTTTGCGGATTCCTTGGCCGCCAGTTCGGCCAGTTCCTGCAGAACATGGGCCTGGGTTTTCATATGGTCCGACAGTTCTGCCGAGCGGCCCTCGAGCCCTTCGATATCGTGGCGGAAACGGTCCATGCCGTTCAATACATTGTCGGAAATCGCCTGCAGGCGCAGTTCGACATCGACCGCGATTTCATTCACACGCTCGGCACGGTCGCTGATGTCCTCGCCGGTGCGCGACAGGCGGCTCTCCAGCCCGTCGGCGGCGCGGTTCAGGGCGCCCAGGCTGTCGTCCACTTTCTGGCGCGCACTGGTGGCCTGTTCATCGGCATAAAGGCTCGCGCCTTCGATGCGGGATGCCATTTCGCGGACCATGTCCTCAAGCGTCTTGAAACGGGTCTCCAACTCGGCGGTCAGGCTGCCGACCGCACCGCGTTCGCGCTCCAGAAGGTCGCGGATGCTGGTGGTGCGGGCTTCGGTATCTGCGGTGGCGGAGAATAGATTGCTGATCTGTTCCTGGAACCGGTTCTCCAGGTTGCCGATACGGTCGGACGCCAGATCGGCAACGGCTTCAAGGTTCTGCAGTTCCTTTTTGATGCCCCGGCTCAGTTGCGCGACCCGCTGTTCGGCGGCCTCGACCGGCGCGATCGCCTTATGGAGATTTGTTGCAATTGCAACACGTCGCTCAAGCAGGGGGTCGGTACGCTGGAAGGCGAGGGCAATGAGCCAGAAGACGGCAGCCGGGGTGCTGAGCGCGCTGACAAGCGCCAGAAGCCCGGTCGCATTGGCGGCCATGGTGGCAAGGTCACCAGTCTGGAACAGATAGAAGACAACGCCGCCGATCCACAGGACAGACATCAGGCTGGCAGTCAGGAACGGCACCATGCGCCTGAAATTGCGCGCTTTTGCGGCACCCGGATCGCCTTGCAGGGCGGCGCCGTCGCCGCCGTCCGCCGTGGCGCTTTCACGAAAGTCCGTTTCCAGTTTTGACATCTCACCCCTCCGGCACGCCCGGGTGCCTTCACTCCGCTAGCCTTTACGATTACGACAACGAGGTCAACCATTGCTAGCCCCGACGTGGCAGGAAAATGACAGTCTGGCGACAAGTTATGGCATTATTAGGGAAAAGCGTTATTCTATATGGGGGATAAAGGGGATCGGCATGCAAGGCACCGGGGATCGGACGGAAACCGCCACATCCGCGCCCAGCAGGGCACAAAGGCAATATCTGGAACGCGGCCTGGGCGAACCCGGCGGCAAATTGCCGCTGTTCGACCGCAACGGCCAGCGAATCAAGGGCAAGACCATACAGGCCTGCATGGACCATGGCTGGTGTGAACCCTGGGCCCGTAATCCCATCAAACCGGACTGGCTGATCTGCAAGCTTACCGACGCCGGTCGCACCGCGCTTGGGAAAGGCAAGAAGCGTGGCAGTTGAAAGCGACTGGGACGAAACCGTTGTCCTGGACGACCGGCACCTCAGCGGCTTCACCATGGGGGACGAGGATCTCGAGCGTCAGGTGCTGCAGATATTTTCCGAAAATGCACCCGGCTATCTGGACACCCTCAAGTCCGCAGAATGCGAAAGCTGGAAGTCGGATGCCCACAAGCTGAAGGGAGCCGCCCGCAGCATCGGGGCATGGCGGCTTGCCCGTGCGGCCGAACGGGCGGAATTCATGGGCAACCCGCGCGCGGACGATCCACGCCGGCAGGCGGTCCTTGTCGAAATGCAGGAGCGTCTGGGCCAGTTGCTCGGGGCAATTGAAACCAGATGCCAGGCCCTGGCCTATGACTGAAACGATTGACCGCCCGACGACAAGAGGGCTAGAAGAATCTGAACATGCCCGGTACGCGGCACAAATTAAGGTCAGCTTATGAGTGATTATGATTTTGACCGCGTGAATGTGCTTCTGGTTGAAGACAGCCAGTTCATTCGGTCGTTGCTTGTCAATTCGCTGAAGGTGCTTGGCGTCGGCAACGTTTATGCGGTCGAACATGGCGGCGACGCGATCCATTTCCTGCAGCGCGTGAAAAACGAGCCCATGCGTGTGGGGGTGCAGCAGATCGACATCATCATCTCCAACTGGGACATGCACCCGATCGACGGCATGATGTTCCTGCGCTGGGTGCGCCGGCACAAGGACAGCCCCGACCGGTTTGTGCCTTTCATGATGATCACAAGCTATACCGAGCCCGAACGGGTGTTGCAGGCCCGCGAAATGGGCGTGAACGAGATGCTGGCGAAGCCCTTCACCATCAAGAATATCGGTGAAAAGCTGATTTCCATCATCGAGCGCCCGCGCCAGTTTGTGCATACCAAGGACTATTTTGGACCCGACCGGCGCCGGCAGCATGTGGAGCCTGACGGCCCTGACCGCCGTGTCCTGACCGACAAGAGCGAAGGCGTGGAGATCATCCGTGGCTGAAAAGAAACCCGTGATCGTGCGGTTCTACCGCTTCAAGAACCGCCTGAAGGAAAAAACCGCAGGTCTGGCCCCCGGCAAGGTGAGCATTTCGCCCGAAGCGCTGGAAGCCGCGGAAAAGGCCCTGCAGAAAATGGCCGAGGATTACCCGGACTGGGTATCCGGCCTGATTGTGAAACTGCAGGAACAGCATGGCCGCTGTGTCGATACGCCCGAAAAACGGCGCGACTGTTTTGAAGCCATCCACCATATCGCCCATGATATGAAAGGGCAGGGCGGCACCTTCGGGTATCCGCTGATCACCAGCTTCGCCGACAGCCTTTATGGTTTCACCCACATCCGCGACGGTATCAGCGACCACCATGTGGAACTGATCAAGGCCCATGTGGACGCCATGCGCGCCATCATTCGCGGCCGGGTCAGCGGCGACGGCGGCGAGATCGGCAAGAAGCTGACCGAAAGCCTCAACGAAGCCATCGAGAAATATAACAAAGCCTGATCCGCCGGGGACAGGTGACACAAAAAGAAAGGGCCGCGATTTGCGGCCCTTTGTCGTCTAAAGGCAGCGTCTGGACTATTTTTTGGCTTTGGCCGCGCGTTCGCGCAGGTCCAGTGCATGGTCCATCAGGTGGAAGACCACATTCTGTTCCATGGTACCATGCACGACATAGGAGCGCGGCCCGATGGCAAACAGGCCAACATCCTCGCCGCCATGGGTTTCGCTGCTGGTGGGATAAGCGGCCTGCTGGTGGAAGTCGGGCGCCATGACCTGTTCTTCGGTCAGGGTCTCGCGTTCGCCCTTGATGGCGCCGGGGCCGTTCTGGTAGCCCACCGTGGTGTAGGGCTTGCCGTCCTTGGCCATAAGATATTCGCCGTCCTTCTGGCCGACCGCAGACACCAGGCCCAGGATCGGGTTGCCACGTTTCGGGTAGCCGGCCATGGTGAAGGTGTGGGCATGGTCCGCGGTCACCAGGATCAGGGTATCATCCAGGTTCACCAGTTCACGGGCGCGGGCCACGGCCTTGGACAATGCAACAGCGTCATGCAGCGCGTTATAGGCGTTGCCGTCATGGTGACCATGGTCGATACGGCCGGCCTCGACCATCAGATAATAGCCTTTCTTGTTCTGGCTGAGCATCTTGATGGCGGTTTCGGTCATGGTGGCCAGGTCGGGCTGCTCCGCCGAATGGTCAGCGTCATAGTCCATGTGCGACTTGCTGAACAGGCCAAGGAGGTGCTTGGTCTTGGACAGGTCGACAGCCTGCAGGTCGGCAAGATTTTCGACATAGGCCGCGCCGTCATGGGCTTTCAGCCATTCGTCGGTGATGTTGCGGCCATCGGCGCGTTTGCCGACACCTGTACCTTTGGGCAGGAAGTTCTGGCGGCCGCCGCCGAGCGCGATTTCAAGGCCGTTGCCGCCCATGTCGGCCGTAATCTGCTGTGCGATATCGGCACAGCCGTTTTCCTTGGCCTCGTCCGGCAGGTCGATATCGGCTTCCCAGTCCCGGTCCGGGCTGTGGGCATACACAGCGGCCGGCGTGGCGTGCGTCAGGCGCGCGGTCGAAACAACGCCGGTCGAAAGCCCGGCCTGTTCAGCATAATAGGCCAGCGGCGTCAGGAGGTTGTCGGCGATACCCTTGCACACGCCCTGCGGCTGCGCCGGGCCGGTGTTGATGACACCCATGCGGGTCTTGGAACCGGTGTTGATGGACGACGCCGTGCCTGCGGAATCCGGCACCTGTGCGTCGACATTGTAGGTCTTCACAAGCGCGGTATAGGGAAATTCCTCGAAGCTTAGGTAATTCTCTTCGCCAGAGCGGCCTTCCATCTGTCCCTCGAGGATGCGCGAAGCCGTGAGCGTGGTAATGCTCATACCGTCGCCGATGAACAGGATGACGTTCTTGGCGCGTTTGGTATTGGGTTTGACCTGAAGGCGGTCTTGCACGGCCTTGGCGCCAGCATCAAGCCAGGATTGTTCGGTGCCGAAATCGACATCGCCCGCCAGACAAGTGCCGGAAAGCACCGCCGCGAGGCTCAGGGACGCCAAACTTTTCAATTTCATGGTTGTTTCCTTGGTTGCGTTGTTCGCAGGGCTAAGGGCGCAGGCAAAAGCCTTAGCAAGTCACTCCCTTCTTTAAAAGCCGATTTTGAAGCTTTTGGGTCAGGAACACGCGGGTGTGAAAAATTGTCGCAGTTGGGCCAGGCGAAGGTCGGGGGATTAGTCTGCGCCCAACTTTCGGCCTAGCGGTTTAGCGGCTGCCCGCACGGGATCAACCGTTCATCGCATGCATATGCGACAAGTGGCGCCGCGTGTGCAGGATAGGGGCAGGCCACAAAGAAGGCCGAAAACAAAAAAGCCAACACGACACACGACACAACATGCGAGGAGAAAGCAAATGACCAATTTTATTCTGAAAGCTGCGAAACCGCTGGCCGGCCTGGCTGTCAGCGCCCTGATCGCCACAAGCGCCTTTGCCGGCGAAAGTGCGCCTGCCAACCTGCGGAGCTGGGCGAAGGACGCTGGCCAATCGGTTGACGCCGTCATGGCCTACCCGCGGCTGGCCCTGCTGCGCGGTGAAGAGGGCAATACCCATTTCCGCGTCACGGTGAATGCCGACGGCGACGTGGTGAATGTCGAACAGACCGAGCGCGCTTTCAGCAACATGATCAACGGCGCGGCCAAGAAGGTGATCCAGAAAGCCGATTTCCCGGCGCTGCCGGCCGGCAAGGCCAAGATGACCTTCGGCGTGAAGCTGGTTTACGCGATCGCCAATTCGCCGGAAGAGGCCGCCGCGCTCAAGCGTGAAGGCCGCGTGACCGGGCAGGAACTGGCGGCCAACGGTGCGCCGATGATGGCCAGCATCGAAATCCTGGAGGATGCCGACGAATAGGTTCAGCCCCCGAACCGGAACCATAATGGAAAAGGGCCGCATCGCGCGGCCCTTTTTTTGATGCCGGCAGGTTTCTGGCTAGCGCCTGAGGTCGCGCATGGCCCGGTCGATGCCGCCGATGGTCAGCGGGAACATACGGTCTTCCATCAGGGTCTTCATGATCTGGATCGACTGGGAATAATCCCAGTGTGTCTCCGGAATCGGGTTCAGCCAGACACTGCGCTGGTAGATATTGGTCAGGCGCTTCATCCATACTTCACCGGATTCCTCGTTCCAGTGTTCGACCGAGCCACCGGGATAGACAATCTCGTAGGGGCTCATGGATGCGTCACCGACGATGATCACCTTATAATCATGCGGGTAGGTGTGCAGCACATCCATCATGTTCATGGTGTCGCTGTGGCGGCGGCTGTTGTCGCGCCAGACCTTTTCATACAGGCAATTGTGGAAATAGAAGAATTCCAGATGCTTGAATTCGCTGCGCGCAGCCGAAAACAGTTCCTCGCACACCTTGATATGCGGGTCCATGGAGCCGCCGACATCCAGGAACAGCAGCACCTTCACGGCATTGTGGCGTTCGGGCACCATCTTGATATCCAGCCAGCCCTTGTGGGCGGTTGAACGAATGGTGTCCTCAAGGTCAAGTTCGCTGGCTTCACCCTCACGTGCGAATTGCCGCAGTTTCCGGAGCGCAACCTTGATATTGCGGGTGCCAAGTTCGACACTGTCGTCAAGGTTCTTGTATTCGCGCTTGTCCCATACCTTGATGGCACGGCCATGCCGGCCTTCCTTCTGGCCGATGCGCACGCCTTCGGGGTTATAGCCATAGGCACCAAACGGGCTTTTGCCGGCGGTGCCGATCCATTTGTTGCCGCCCTGGTGGCGTTCCTTCTGTTCCTCGAGCCGCTTTTTGAGGGTTTCCATGATCTCTTCCCAACTGCCGAGGGATTCGATCTTTTCCATTTCCTCTTTGGACAGATACAGTTCGGCCAGCTTCTTCAGCCACTCGTCGGGAATCTGTGCTGTTTCGTCGTCACCGATGAATTCGATGCCACTGAAGGTCTTGCCGAACACCCGGTCAAACTTGTCCAGGTTCTTTTCGTCCTTCACGAAGGTGGCACGGGCCAGGAAATAGAATTCATCGACGCTGTAGCCGCTGCAACCGGCCTTCATGGCCTCGCACAGCATCAGATATTCCTTGATGCTGACCGGGATGCCGGCGTCTTTCAGGTCGTAGAAGAAATTGGTGAACATGGCGCGGGCTTCCTGCCGTCAGTTCGACTGCCGGCGGTTCATGAAGGCCAGGCGCTCAAAGAGATGCACGTCCTGCTCGTTTTTCAGAAGCGCGCCATGCAGCGGCGGGATAAGCTTCGACGGGTCCTTCGATTTCAGTACCTCGACCGGCAGGTCTTCGGCCATCAGCAGTTTCAGCCAGTCCAGGAGCTCGCTGGTCGACGGCTTTTTCTTCAGCCCCGGTACGTCGCGGATATCGAAAAAGACATTCAGGGCTTCCTTGACCAGCTCGTTCTGGATGTCCGGATAATGCACGTCGATGATGGCGCGCATGGTGTCCTTGTCCGGGAACTTGATGAAATGGAAGAAACAGCGGCGCAGGAAGGCGTCCGGCAGTTCTTTTTCGTTGTTCGAGGTAATGATGACGATCGGGCGGTTTTTCGCCTTCACGGTTTCGCCGGTTTCATAGACATGGAATTCCATACGGTCGAGCTCAAGGAGCAGGTCGTTCGGAAATTCGATATCGGCCTTGTCGATCTCGTCGATCAGCAGCACGGGGGTCTCTTCGCTTGCGAAGGCCTCCCACAGCTTGCCTTTCTTGATATAATTGCGGATGTCCTTCACCTTCTCGTCGCCAAGCTGGCTGTCGCGCAGGCGTGAGACGGCATCATATTCATAAAGACCCTGCTGGGCCTTGGTCGTGGATTTGATGTGCCATTCAATGAGGCGCATGCCAAACGCATCGGCCACTTCCTGCGCCAGCACGGTCTTGCCGGTGCCCGGCTCCCCCTTGATCAGCAGCGGGCGGCGAAGGGTCGCGGCGGCGTTTACGGCCACTTTCAGGTCATCGGTCGCGACATAATTCTGCGTGCCGGCAAATTTCATCAATACTCTCCGAATGAAATGGTCTGTTAACTTTTCTCTGACCAAATGATCTAGCGCGCACACGCCACATGTCCAACAGGAATTGGCGGCATATCAGGCGGCACAAACAGAAAAAGCCCGCTTGAACACCTGTCATGCGCAGGGAAAAGCAGGATTCCGAAAATCAGGTAACACAGACGCCGCCGCCTTCCGGTTTTCCGGTCGCGGACGCGGCGTCTATGCCTTGTCGTCTACCACAATGCCTTCAAGATCGCGGTAATAGGAAATGAACTCGATAATCTTGTCAGGCGGGAACTGTTTGATTACTTCGCCTGTTTCCTTGTCCACGTTCCTGTAGATGAAACGGCCGGTCTCTTCGTCCCGATCGATTCTCAGTTTGGTTTTGGGCGGAAAATCCGCCTCGGGGAGGAACTCTTGCAACGCTTTTGCCGCCTTTTCCAGGGGATCGCCCACGGGTTCGTCGCCCGGGACTTGTTCGACTTTGGCCACGGACACGTCAGTGCCTTTCTCCTGACCGACTGGTTCGGCGGAAAAGCGGCTTGCACCGGAAGAAGCCGTCGGGCTCCTGACCGGATCGGAGCGCAGGCTTACCACTGCTCCTGTATTGCCAATTTCCGTCATCTTTCCACTCCACTCGGATTTCCGTTACCGGGTCTCCGGTGTTTGCGCGTTTGTCCAGAAGGACTGTCTTTTCCGCAACAGACTAGAGTGCCGTTTGGCGTGGGGCCCACGCACGCGGGCCCCATACCAATGGCTTAGCCTTAACGGAAGAGACCCAGTACCGTCGACGGCGCCTGGTTGGCGATCGACAGGGCCTGCAGGCCAAGCTGCTGCTTAACTTGCAAAGCCTGCAAGCTGGCAGATTCTTTGGCCAGGTCCGCATCCACGAGGTTACCGATACCAACCTCGATGCTGTCAGACAGCTTGTCAACGAAGGTACGCTGCAGTTCGACGCGTTTTGCACCGGCGCCCAGGGCCGACAGCGAGGTGTTGACGTTGGAGATCGAGGATTCGATCGCGGTCACAGCCGACGCGGCATCGGTTGCCGTGCTGATGGTGGTGCCCGAGCTGATGGTCACGGAGGAGCCACCAAGCGACAGGTTCTGCGACGCAACCGAGATGGTGTTGCCGCCGTCGTCGCTGGTGATAGCAACCACCGGCGAGTTACCGTTCACGACGTTGGTGCCGTTGAACTCGGCGTTCTGTACGATCGAGGTGATCTGGTCACGGAGCTGCGAGAAGTCGTCGTTCAGCGAGGTGCGGCTTGCACTGTCGAGACCGGCGTCTTTTGCGGCAACCGCTTTTTCCTTCAGTTCGATGAGCAGGTCGGACACGGCTTCGCCGGCCGCGATTGCAACATCGAGAGTGGAGGCAGCGCGGTCAAGCGAGGACTTGACGGCGTTGAGGCCGGCAACGTCGCCACGCAGTTTCTGCGCGATTGCGAAGGTAGCGGCATCGTCTTTGGCGGAGGAGACCTTCTGGCCGGTGTTGATGCGGCTTTGGGTCGTGTTGAGCGAGGAGCTCGTTTTATTCAAGTTCTGCAGAGCAAGGAACGCACCTGCGTTGGTGTTTACCGAAAAAGCCATTTTGCTTCTCCTTTTTGGAGTTATATATCGGGCATTTTGCCCACAGGACCTTTTGTCCCGCACTGATACTTGCAAAATGAGTGCCAAATAATCGGTTGGCGCGAATTATCATAAGTATATGAAATATATTCTGTTTTATTTAATACAACAGGTCGGGGACGGGGTATTTGCTAGGCATAAATTGCCGGACTAGGCAAAAAATGCAGCAGGGGTCGGCAAAAAGGGAAAAAAATACCGGGCTCCCCCGCAGGGGAACCCGGATATGTTTTGGCTCTTATTGGAACAGGCTGGTGATAGCCTGCGGAGCCTGGTTGGCAATGCCCAGGGCCTGAAGACCAAGCTGTTGCTTGACCTGCAGCGCCTGCAGGCTTGCCGAGGCTTTTGCCAGATCCGCATCAACCAGGTTGCCGATACCGACTTCGATGCTGTCGGACAACTTGTTCACGAAGTTGCGCTGCAGCTCGACACGTTTGGCACCGGAACCCAGGTTCGAAAGCACGGTATTGACGTTGGTGATCGAGGACTCGATCAAGGTCACGGCGTTCGACGCGTTGGTTTGCGTGTCGATGCCCGTGTTGGCGCTGATGGTAACGTTACCGGCGCCAAGCGACAGATCCTGCGGAGCGATGCTGATGACATTGCTCGAAGAACCGCTCGAGTCCGTGATCGCCACGATGCGGTCGTTGCCGTTCACGGCGTTGGTGCCGTTGAATTCAGCATTTTCCACGATCGAGGTGATCTGGTCGCGAAGCTGAGTGAAGTCGTCATTGAGCGAAGAACGGCTGGCGCTGTCAAGACCACCGTCTTTTGCAGCAACTGCCTTTTCCTTCAGTTCAATGAGGAGGTCCGACACAGCTTCTCCGGCCGCGATGGCAACATCAAGCGTGGAAGAGGCGCGGTCCAGCGAAGCCTTGGCAGCGCTCAGGCCGGCCACATCAGCCCGGAGGGTCTGTGCGATCGAATAGATTGCGCCGTTGTCTTTAGCTGATGCCACTTTCAAACCTGTGTTGATCTGGGTCTGTACTTTACCAAGCGACTTTTCTGTGATGCCCAGGTTCTGGAGGGCGGACAGCGCGGACGCATTGGTGTTGATCGAAAAAGCCATAGTGTGTCTCCTTTTGAGAATGATTACCGAGCGGTTCTGCTCTTGCCCCTGCAAGCGCAAGGGGTGTGCCAATTTAAATCATTGAAAAAGAAGGAGAAAAGTTGGCGTGCATCGATTGCATGCCGCTGCTGGGCAGTTTCTACCGGCAGGAATTGCCGCCCGAGGTGCAATCCGGGTAGGTGTGCAGGTAGTGGTGCTAAGGGAAAACCACAGCTTCGGGCGGCGTCAGGACAATAAAAAAGGGCCCCGCAGGGCCCTAAAGTTTGCGGTTCTCAGGAACCACTTACCGGAAGAGGGACAGTACCGTACCGGGCGCCTGGTTGGCGATCGACAGAGCCTGCAGGCCGAGTTGCTGTTTAACTTGCAGCGATTGCAGGTTCGCACTGGTTTTTGCCAGGTCGGCGTCGACGAGGTTACCGATAC
Source organism: Alphaproteobacteria bacterium (assembly GCA_006226495.1). GTDB lineage: Bacteria > Pseudomonadota > Alphaproteobacteria > Sphingomonadales > Kordiimonadaceae > Kordiimonas. The sequence goes on along the minus strand of SBGU01000011.1, from coordinate 48,000 downwards.
CGACTTCGATGCTGTCAGACAGCTTGTCAACGAAGCTGCGCTGCAGTTCGACACGGTTTGCACCGGCGCCAAGAGCCGACAGCGAGGTGTTGACGTTGGTGATCGAGGATTCGATCGCGGTAACGGCAGTGGCAGCGTCGGTCGACGTGCTGATGGTGGTGCCCGCACTGATGGTCACGATGGAGCCACCGAGTTCGAGGTTCTGCGAAGCAACCGAGATCGTGTTGTCACCGGTATCGTTGGTGATCGCGATCACAGAGGTGTTGCTGCTGTCAACAACGTTGGTGCCGTTGAATTCAGCGTTCTGTACGATCGAGGTGATCTGGTCACGCAGTTGGGCGAAGTCATCGTTCAGCGAGGTACGGCTGGCGCTGTCAAGACCGGCGTCTTTTGCAGCAACGGCTTTTTCCTTGAGTTCGATGAGCAGGTCGGAAACGGCTTCACCGGCGGCGATTGCGACGTCGAGGGTCGAGGTAGCACGGTCGAGCGAAGCTTTAACGGCGTTCAGGCCGGCAACGTCGCCACGCAGTTTTTGCGCGATCGAGAAGGTTGCCGCGTCGTCCTTGGCGGACGCGACCTTCAGGCCCGTGTTGATCTGGGTCTGAGTGGTGCTGAGCTGGGAGTTGGTTTTGTTGAGGTTTTGCAGGGCGGCAAACGCACCGGCATTGGTGTTTACTGAGAAGGCCATTTATGTTCTCCATTCTGAGATTGATTGAGCATTTTGCTCGGGAAGGCATTTTGCTTTCCGGCTCAACTTCACGCATTTGCTGTGCCAATTTTGCCGGGGTCCCGGCAGAAATTTCATATCTAATTGAAATTACTAGGCAAAAATTGCGGGCCGAATAAATCCGCGACGTCAGGCAATGTCTAAAATTGTAGGTAATTTTTACCTATGTGGAATTTTCTGCAGGGAGGGAGTGGGCAAAAAGTGCCGGGTTGTGGCAGGTAATGGCGTCGGGCGGGCGCATGTTGGTGGTGGCAGGCAGGGCCAATCCGTAAAAGAGGGCTGGTCTGAAAATGGCCCCCTGCCTGCGCAGGTATGGGCTGCGGTGTCGGCGCACGGGATGATGCTGTGGCATGAAAAAGCAAGGCCTGCGGGGGCGGGCCTTTTGGCTTTAAAGTGTCGAATTGACGGGGTTGGGCTGTGCGGGCGCGCCGCCGGCCTGGGCGGCCTGTGCCTGAAGCTTGGCCTGGGCTGCCAGGCCTTCCATGATGGTGCGGTTGATATTGATCAGGTCGTCAACCGATTCCTGGCCGCGCATCACCGCAGTTGAATGTTTGGATACCCAGATAGACAGGGACACAATACCGGCCCGCAACTGTGCGGGCAGGGCATTGCCTTCGGCGCCGCAGTCGGTGGACAATACCGACCACATGCGCCGGTTCCAGTCGAGCGCTTCCGCCATTTTTGCGTCACGTTTGCCCCGGTCGCGTGCCGCGATCAGCGCATTGGTCACCTGTGCAAACAGGCGATATTCGACCTGGCTGGGGGTCTCGGCTGACTGTTGGGCCTTCTGGTACGCTTGGTAAGACATTCACAAATCCGGTTTACGGTCCTAATCCGCTGAGCCTCCAAGCCTTTCCTGCTCGAACGCCAGCAGTTTCTTACAGTTGATCAGCGCGCGATAATAGTTCCTGTCCATCACATCACGACTGATCTTCACGCAGAGGTCAATTGCGCTCGGCGAACTGATCGCCCCCATGAATTCTGTCATGCGCAACACGAACTCGTCGTAGTACCGGCCCGTTTGCTCCCCGTCCATGTACATCAGCATGATCGGGAAATAGATCCGTTTGGCCGGCGTATCAACCTCGTCTTCCTGCAGGATATCTTTCTCCCTCAGGATCGAAGCCTTGTTATGGACGATCAAGGTCGCCCTTCTGTCGCCGTTTGCAATAACCGCGCCATTGATAACAAGTTTCTCATCAGGTTTTAAAGAAAGCTTTAACGCCATTCATTTTCCTCCCTCGGATACGGCCCCCAAGCACCGCTATGTCTATGGCGAGTAACATTTATTATGGTTACCATACGTGTTTTTCCCCATTTGGCCAATGAATTGTTGGTTGGCCTGTGTCTTGCAAGTCATGACAACTAATGCATAATTCTATCGCCGGGCGAGCGAGCCGGGCAAAGGGAACGGGAGATGCCGGTGACGGCTTCCAAAAAAAAGCAGAAGGGGCCATTGCTCCATACTCAGCCGGGGTTCCCGCCCGCGGCCATGTCAAAAAAAGCCAGCCAGGCCATCAAGGCATTCGCGGCTGGCCAGCGGCATTCGCAGGCCAAGGAATGGCCGGAAGCGGTCAAGCAGCTTCTGATTGCCTGGGACGGCCTGCCGGACAACAGCGATGTGCTGACCCTTCTGGCCAATGCGCTTGTGCAGCTCGGGGTGCGGGAAAAAGCCATCGAGGTCCTGCAACATATCCTGACCAAGCAGGAACCCAATGCCAATGTCTGTGCGATCATGCTGCAGATGGCCAACGAGATGGAGATGTATGATATCGCCATCAAGGTCGGCCATGTCCTGGTGCAGATGGACCCGGACCAGCCCAACCATTATGTCAACCTGGCGTCGGCCTACGGCAGTGCCGGCCGCTATGATGAAGGCATTGCGCTCCTGCAGCAGGTGCTGCAGCGGCATCCCGAACATTCGGATCTCTGGAACAACCTGGCGTCGATTGTGCGTTTCCGGGACGGGGTCGAGGCGGCCGATGTCTTCTATGAAGAATCTCTGCGCCTGAACCCGCGGAATTTCAAGGCGCTCAGCAACTATGCGCTTTCACAGGGCGCGCGTGTGCATCTGGACAAGGCCCTCGACCTGTTCGAGCGCGCGATCGCGCTGAAGCCGGATAATCCTGAACCCCGTGTCGGTGCCGCGGTCCTGTTGTTCCACAAGGGCATGCTGGACAAAGGCTGGGACTATTATGACTACCGCTACAGCGGTCGGCGCAAACAGAACCAGTCGCAGATTTTCACCCATGGCGTGCCCGAATGGGATGGCAGCAGCCTTGAAGGCAAAACCCTTCTGGTCGCGGCAGAGCAGGGCATCGGCGACGAGGTCATGTTCGGCAACTATCTGCCATTCCTGTATGATCAGGCGGAAAAGCTGATCATTAGCTGTGACCGGCGACTGGTGTCCATCTATCAGCGCCGTTTTCCCGATGCGATTGTCGAACGCTACCGCGACGGTTTCCACCAGGGCTACCGCTACAGGTCGGTGGTCGAGGTCGAAAAGGCCAAACGTGCGGGTGCGCTGACGATTGATGCCAGCATCCGTATCGGCAGCGCCGCGCGCTATGCCTGGCGCAGCACCGCCGATATCAAACCGCATCCTGAGGGGTTCCTCATCGCCGATCCTGAACGAGCGCGGGAATTCAGGGAACAGTTGGCCGGGGTCAGCGCCAGGCCGAAGGTCGGTATCGCCTGGCGTAGCGGTTTCACCGGTGTCGGGCGCACAAATGGCTATGCCGACATTGAAGATATGGGGCCGTTGTTTGCCCTCAAGGACCAGGTCGATTTCGTCTGCCTTCAGTATGACAATTGCAAGGACGAACTGGCGCGCGCCAGGGACATGTTCGGGGTTGATGTCATCCAGTTTGATGATGTCGACCTCAAGGGCGATATCGAAGCCAACCTGGCAATCATGGACAATCTGGACGTGATGGTGGCTGCCCACACGGCGCCCGCGCATTTTGCCATGTCGCTGGGCCGGCCCACCATCCTGCTGTCACGCTTTTCGCCCTGGTGGTGTTTTGGCGCCGACGGGCGCATTCCATTCATCAAGGATTGTACATTCGGGATACCGGGGCCGGATAGCGCCTGGGAAGAAATTGTTGAGGACACCGCCAACCGTGTGCGGACCCGCCTGGGGCTTTCATCATGACCACATCGCCTGTGTTTATCGCCGAAGTGTCGAGCAACCATGCCCGGGACCTGGACCGTTGCCGTGAATTCATTCGGCGCTCGGCTGAAATCGGCTGCGATGCCGTCAAGTTCCAGTTATTCCGTATCGACGAACTGTTCGCCCCCGAAATTCTGGCCAAAAGCGCCGAGCACCGCGCCCGGCGGCAGTGGGAATTGCCGGTCGAGTTTCTGCCTGACCTGAAGGCCGCCTGTCGTGCCGCCGGCGTGAAATTCTCCTGCACGCCATTTTACCTGGATGCCGTGGCGGAACTGGAACCTTTTGTCGATTTCTACAAGATCGCGTCATACGAACTGCTGTGGGACGACCTGATCGCCGCCTGTGCCCGCACAGGCAAGCCGCTTGTATTGTCGACCGGCATGGCAACCCTTGATGAAATTCGCCATGCTGTGGCCGTGTTTCGGCTGGCAGGCGGCGAAAGCCTGACCCTGCTGCACTGTGTATCGGGCTATCCGGTTGCACCCGAGCATTGCAACCTGGCGGCCATCGAAACTATTCGCACGGCTACCGGCCTGCCTGTGGGCTGGTCCGACCATTCCCGGAATCCGGGTGTGGTCAACCGTGCCATTGACCGCTGGGGCGCCGTGGCCATCGAATTTCATATCGACCTGGACCGCGAGGGCGCCGAATACAAGACCGGCCACTGCTGGCTGCCTGACGAAATCGGCCCGGTCATCGCGGACCGCAAGGCCCTGTCGGTGGCGGATGGTACCGGCATCAAGGAACCAACCTCTGCAGAACTACCGGACAGGCTGTGGCGGGCCGATCCGTCAGACGGCCTGAGGCCCTTCAAATCGGTTCGCGCCGAATGGTAGGTGCGGGGCGGGAAAAGGCGGTTGCCATCGTTGGTGCCCGGCTGAATTCCAGCCGCCTGCCGCGCAAGCATTTGCTGCCGCTCAGCGGTCGTCCGATGATCGCGCATATCTTCGACCGGCTCGAGGCGGTGCCATCGCTGGATCAGATTGTGCTCGCGACCACCGCTGACGATTATAATGCCGATCTGGTGCGCTGGGGCATGGAAGCGGGCAAGGCGGTTCTTGCCTATGAAGGCGATGTCAACAACCTGATGGGCAGGGCGGATGCCGTGGTCCGCGCCAAAGATGCAGATATTGTCGTCTATATTTGTGGCGACTGTCCCCTGTTGGAACCCGCGACCATCGACACACTCATTCGCGCACTTCGGGCCGACCCGGCTGCCGACTGGTCGCGTCTCGCCGATCTGCCGGCTGGCAGGCACTATATCCATGAAGGGTTCATGGTCTATCGCCGGGCCTTCTGGGACCGGCTGATGGCCGCCTCGGTCGAGCCGTTCGAGCGCGAACATGTCGGCTCGGCATTCCACAAGCTTGAGAAAATTCAGGCGGATCATGTCGCCGTTTCCCACGAAGCGGCGATCTTTTCCGAGCTGCAGCACCGCATCTCGGTCGATACACCCAGCGATTACGACTTCATGAGCCGCGTGTATGACCGCTGGTATGCCCACAATGAACCGGACAGCCTTGTCGACCTTGCGTGGGTGATCCATGAATTGAAGGCCGACACGGCGCTGGTGCGCATCAATGCCCATGTGCACCAGAAGACCGTGAAGGAAATGTCGCTGCGCATCCAGCTTGTTGCGGCGGCCAGCAAGACCGTCGGTCTCGGGCACCTCAGGCGCATGTCGGTGGCCGCCCGTCACCTGCAGGACGACCTGGGCGCCGGGGTTGAACTGGTCGCATTCGGTGATCCGGTCCATGAACCCTGGTTCACCATGCTCAGGCACCGGCAAGTGGCCGACGAACAGGCCCTGCCGGCAGCGTTTGAAGACAATACAGATATGTTGCTGGTGGATGTACCGGTCCTGACGCCGGCAATCCTTTCTGCGGTCAGCGAATGGCGCACCCGCACCGGCAAAAAAGCCATCTGCATTGACAAGTTGCCGGCGCCTGGTGCCGGCAAACCCTTCGATGCCTGTTACCTGCCGGCCGTTCGTGTGCCGGAAGGGGCTGAAGCGAAGTTTGGCGCCCCTGTGGTCGGCGGCTGGAACTGTTACCTTCTGCCGCCGGCGGTCCCCGCAGTGCCGCGCGACGCGAACCGCCTGCTTGTCCTGTCTGGCGGCAGCGACGCCTTTGGCCTTGGTGAAGTGTGGCCCGAACTCCTTGATCGGCTGTTGCCGCCGCAGGTGGCCATCACCTGGGTGCAGGGGCCCTTTGCACCTGATCCCGATCTTGGCGCGGTGTCCGAAGGCCGCAGTTTCGATGTCGAACGGTCGCCCGTTGCCATCGCCGGCCTTGCTGCCAGCCACGGCATGGCGCTGACCGTCTATGGTGTCAGCTATTATGAATGCCTGCGCCAGGGCATCCCGGTACTGGGTTACCTTGCGCGCACCAGGGGATTCGAAACCGAGGTGGCTACTTTGCGCGACGCCGGCGCCCGGGTGAATACCATCGACCCGGCATCCGCGGTCAAGGACCTGGTGGCCCTGATGGCCGACAAGGCCGCGCTCGCGCACCTGACCCGGCATGACTGGGGCTTCGACCGGCGCGTGGATGGCATGCATCCGGTCAGTGCGCTCGTCCAAAAGCTGGCCACGCCTTCAAACATGGCATGAAGCATGCTTTGTAAGTTATTATAATGGAACCGGGACTGCCTGTGCCCCGGGTCGTGGCACGCCCCGAACGCGCAGGACGAGAGAAGGCCGAAGGGACAGGCTGTGAAAAAATTCGTTGTGACAGGCGCCAGCACCTATGGTGTCAAAAACATGGGCGACGATGCCATGCTGGCAACGATGGTCCAGGGTTTGAAGGCCGCCCATCCGGGCTGCGACATCAGCTTCCTGGCCCGCCATCCGGATGCCGATTATGACCGTGTGTTCGGCTTCAAGTCCCTCAAGAACCTGGACCACGACACCCGCGAAGCCGCGGCAGGCCGCATTTTCTGGGGCATGAATCCGGGTGACCCGGACGATCACCTGAAGGCGATGGCGCGCGCGATCGCGGAGGCCGACCTTCTGATCATCGGGGGCAACAGCTTCATGGAACTGTTTCCGAACGGCTTCCTGAAAGGCATCTCAAGCTACGCCGCCACCCTGGCGACCTTCGCCAAATTTGTCGGCACGCCCATCGCACTTTTTGGTGCCAATGTGGTGGACGATATAACGCAGGAAACCACGCAGGCGCACGCCCGCTTCCTGGCCGGCAATGCCATTGCGGTCACGATGCGTGAGGAAAGCGGCAAGAATTACCTGACCGATCTGGGCATCGGCGACCGCAACATGCATGTGCTGGGCGACCCGGCCTTCGGTTTCGACTGCCCCAAACAGGATGCGCGCGCGATCCTGGCCCGCGAGGGCATCGAGCTTGAAGAAGGCCGCCCGGTCATCGGTGTCGGTTTCCGTTATGAATACTGGAAGGGCGGCGACGAGGAATTCCTGGCCATTGGCAGGCAGGTTTCGGCGCTGCTGGACGAACTGGTCGAAAGCCTGTGCGCGCAGGTGCTGTTTGTACCCAACTGCACCTATACCCAGTCCAACAAATGGCAGGACGACCGTGTGGTCCATGCCGGCATGATGGCGGACATGAAACACCGTGCCCATGCCCGCTCGGTCAGCCAGGACCTCAGCGTCTTCGAAACCTTCGCGCTGTTTTCGCTGCTGGACATGCATGTGTCCAACCGCCGCCATTCCTGCATTTTTGCCGCTATGAACCAGGTGCCGTTCGCCGCGCTCGCCGGTTCACTGCAGGGCCATATGCCGCCGTTCGCCGCTGATCTTGGCGTGCCGGGGCAGGTGGCCGCAATGACCGATTGGCCGGCAGTCCGTGCGCTCGCGCACAAAACATGGACGGACCGCGATACCCTGAAGGCCGCCATGGCCCCGCGGGTGGCCCACCTGCGCGAAACCGCACGCCAACATATCCCCACTATTCTGGGGGCGCTGGCATGAAGATTGTTGCCCTGATCCAGTGTACTGCGGGCGATATCGGTCGTTCGGCCGAGCCGGACGATTATGCCATCGGCATCTGCCGCGAAAGCGGGCTGTTTGACGCGGTGGCGCTGGCGTGCCCCGACCAGCCTGCATCGACCGCGCTTGAAGACCTGGCCGCCAAATGGGATGTGCCCTGCCATCGGGGCGACGAATTCAATGTCGGGCACCGGCTGTTGATGGCGGCGCGCGCCCATGATGCCGACATCGTTGTGCGGGTGCTGCTCAGGCAATTCTATCTGGATACCGATCAGGTTGCCCGTATGGTTTCGGCGTTGAGGGTCGCAGGTGCCGCCTATGTCACCTTGCCGGCGGACTATAATTATGCGCTGGCGGGTGATGTCTGCACCGCCGATGCCCTAGCGCGCGCCGTGGAGGAAATCGACGCGCTGCCCGAAGGCCGCGACCAGGCATCCTTCCGCTTTTCGCCCTGGGTCTATATGGAACGCCATCCGGACCGGTTCCCGGTCGTTGCCGTGGACGGTGGTCCGGCATACACACCCGAACGCGCCCATGCGATCCGGGCTAAATACCGCAAGATCCTGAGCGAGAACCAGACCCATTTTGCCTGGAATTTCCCGGCATCGTCCTACCGTTTCCTCGGCCAGTATCTGAAAGACGACTGGCGGGTGCTGGACATTGCCTGCGGCAAGGGGCAGGGCGTGCGCTGCCTTGGCGAATTCTGCGCCGAAGCGGTGGGTGTGGACCTCGACCCCGACAATATCGCGCAGGCCCGCGCCGACAATGGCCATATTGCAGGGCTGGATTACCGGTTGGGCGACGCCGAAACCTTCCTGGAAGAGGGCGCTTTCGACGCCGTCATTTCGCTGCATACGCTTGAACATCTGGGGCATCCCGAACGGTTCTTTGAATGTACCGACAGGAACCTGAAGCCGGGCGGGCGCCTGCTTCTCGAGGTGCCGCTTCTGATGGCGCATCCGATGGGCATGCCGCTGGTGCCCTGGCATGAAAAAGAATATCTGCTGCCCGACCTTCTGGCCGATGTGGAAGCCGGTGGTTTTGTCATCGACGATGTGTGGGTGAAACAGCGCCATGCTTTCCTGCATCTGGGTAGCCGCGACAACCTGCCGGAGACCCTGCCTGCGAAGGTGACCGCCGGGCTGGTGTTGGCCCACAAACCGGTGGGGGCCAGCGCATGACCGCCGCAGCCTATGATGTTGAAACACGGTATCTTTTTTCGCTGGGCAGGGTTATACAGGCTTCTCAGAAGCTGACGTGCGGGCCAATGCGCCGGCTTGCTGCCGTGGCCGCTGCCCGCCGTCCTGATCAAACGGGATTTCCTTGCCATGACCGATAATTCCATGCGCCCGGACCTGCCGCACAATGCCCTTTCCGTGAAGGAACTGGCAGCGCGCGCGACCGAGATCCGGCGCCAGTGCCTGAAGGCCGTTTATGCCGCGCGTTCCGGCCATCCGGGCGGCAGCCTGTCAATCGCCGACATGCTGTCGGTGCTGTATTTCGACGAAATGAACATCGACCCCGCAAAACCGGCGTTGCGCACGCGCGACCGCTTCGTACTGTCGAAGGGTCATGCCTGCCCGGCGCTTTATGTCGCCCTGGCGCTGAGGGGTTATTTCCCGATGGAAGAAGCGCTGAAGCTCAGGAAGCTGGAAGGTTTCATGGAAGGCCACCCTGATGTGCGTATCCCGGGTGTCGACGCACCGTCGGGTTCGCTCGGCATGGGGCTGAGCCAGGGGCTTGGCATGGCGATCGGCGCCAAGCTGCAGGGCCTTGATTTCCGCACCTATGTGATTTTGGGCGACGGCGACATGCAGGAAGGCAATACCTGGGAAGCTGTCATGTCGGCAGGCCACAAGAAGATGGACAATCTGGTCGCCATTTACGACTCCAACAAGCTGCAGGGCGACGCGCCTGTGGCCACCCAGCTTGATATGGGCGATGTGGCGGCAAAGGTGGGACAGTTCGGCTGGCATACCCTGAAAATTGACGGCCATGATGTGGGCGCTATCCAGTCGGCGCTCGCGACCGCGCGGTCGGAAAAAGGCCGCCCGACCTTCATCTTTGCCGACACGGTCAAGGGCAAGGGCGTCAGCTTCATGGAAAATGTTCTCTACTGGCACGGCAGTGTGACCATGAAAGACGAGGAGCTTGAAAAAGCCCTCGCCGAGTTGGAGGCTGCATGATGGCTGACCTGCAATTTTGGCCCATAGGGGCCGACGTTTCGGTGCGCGATGCCTTTGGCCGGGTGCTCGTGCATATGGCCAATGTGCGCAAGGACTGGGTGCTGTTGGACGCCGACGTGGCGGGCGGCACCGGCGCCAAGCCGCTTGTGGGTGCGTACCCGGATCGTGTTGTGCAGTTCGGTATTGCCGAACAGAATATGATGGCCGCCGCCGGCGGCATGGCTGATACGGGCCTGATCCCCGTTGTTTCCACCTTCGCGGCCTTTGGCTGCATGCGGGCGCACGAACAGTTCCGCACCGCCATTGCTTACCCGAACCGCAATGTGAAGCTGTGCTGTTCGCACATCGGGCTTGATGTCGGGCCGGACGGTGCCACCGCCCAGATGCTTGAAGACCTGGCCACCATGCGCGCCATCCCGGGTGTCACGGTCATCAGCCCGGCAGATGCCAACGAATTCATGCAGGCCTTCCAGGCGATCCTGGAACATGAAGGCCCGGTTTATATGCGTATCGGCCGCAGCCCGACCCCGGTTGTTACCGAGGCGGATGCACCGTTCAAAATCGGCAAGGCCAAGCGCCTTCGCGAAGGTACGGATGTCACGCTCGTCGGAACCGGTGTTGCGGTCGCCCGCGCACTCAAGGCCGCGGACATGCTGGCAGGCGAAGGTATCTCGGCCCGTGTCGTCAATATGGCGTCGATCAAACCCATCGATGCCGACGAACTGGTGGCCGCAGCCACAGAAACCGGCGGTATTGTCACCGCTGAAGACCATAACGTCTTTGGTGGCCTTGGCAGCGCCGTTGCCGAATGCCTGGCCGAACGTCACCCGGCACGCATGCGATTTGTTGCGGTTAGGGACCGGTTCGGCAAATCAGGTGAACACACCAACCTGCCGGCGGCCTTTGGCATTGCGGTGGAAGACATTGCCGCCGCCGCGCGTGCGCTGGTGAAAGGCTGATCCCGATGGAACTGAAGGACAAGATTGCCCTTGTAACCGGTGGCAGCCGCGGCATTGGCCGGGCTGTGGTGCAGGCCTTCGTGCGTGAAGGCGCGACCGTCTATTTCACCTATGCCGGCAATGAAGCGGCAGCAAAAGAAACCTGCGCGCTGGCGGGCCTTGATGAAAGCCGTGCCCTGAAAGCAGACGTGCGCGACCGATTGGCCGTGCGCGCGGCGCTGGATGCGGTTGGCAAGGCCGAAGGCCGGCTGGATGTGCTGGTGAACAATGCCGGCATCAACAAACCCACGGACTTCGACCAGATCACCGACGGCGACTGGGACGAGATCATGGCGGTCAACCTGAAGGGCCCGTTTGTGGTTACGCAGGAAGCACTGGCGCTGTTGCGTGCTTCCGGGAACGGCAGTGTCATCCATATGGGCTCGGTTTCCGGCCAGTATGGCGGGCCGCGTACCGCCCATTATGCCGCATCGAAGGCGGGCCTCATTTCGCTGGGGCAGGTGATCGCCCGTTTCCTCGCCAAGGACGGGGTGCGCAGCAATACGCTGGCGGCCGGCCTTGTGGCTTCCGAAATGGCGGCAAGCGCGCTGTCGAACCCGGCGGTGAAGGCGGCGGCGGACAGCGTGCCTCTGAAGCGTATGGGGTCGACCGATGAAATCGCGAACGCGGCTGTGTTTCTGGCCAGCGACCGATCAAGTTATGTCACCGCCCAAACGATCAATGTCAACGGCGGCCTCTATTTCTAGGTAGGAGTATCAAATTGGTTGAAGCGTTCGGATTTTTCCAGCCGACCAAGGTTTTTGTCGAAGAAGGTGCCGCCAGGCGGCTGCCGGAACTTTGTGCCGGTTATGGCGCGCGAGTGCTGTTCGTTTACCCTGCGGACCTGAAGGCGCAGGCTGCGGGCATTATCGCGGACCTGCAGGCTGCGAAATTGGTGGTCACCGGCTGGGAACAGAAAGACCCGGAGCCGACCTGTGACTTCATTGACGCCGCGACCGCTGACCTCCGGAAGCTGGAGGGTTTCGAAGTGGTCGTGGGCTTTGGTGGCGGCAGCGCCATCGATCTCGCAAAAGCCTTCGCCATTTCGCTCACCCAGTCCGAAGGCATCTGGATGTATGCCAATCTGTCGAACCGGCCGCCGCTGCCGCTTCTGGCGCCTGTGCTGCCGGTCATCGCGCTGCCGACCACGTCGGGCACGGGCTCCGAGGTCACGCCCTATGCGGTGCTGACCAAGGAAGACACCCAGCAGAAGGGCACGATCCAGGAACCGGCGATTTTCCCGAAGGTTGCGCTGGTGGACCCGGTGCTCACCGCTTCGATGCCCAAAAACCTGACGGCTGCGACCGGCATGGATGCTTTCGCCCATGCCCTTGAAGCCACGATCAATATCTCGAAGGTTGCGCCGATGGCCGAACTGTTCGGCATCGAAGCCATGAAACGGGTCATGAAATGGCTGCCCGTCGCCTATGCAGACGGCCAGAACCTGGAAGCGCGCCAGCAGATGGCTTTTGCCGCCACCCTGGCCGGCATGGCGATTTCGCACCGGGGCACCACCACGGCGCACGCCATTGCCGAACCTTTAGGCGCACTGACCCACATTCCGCATGGCCTGGGTGTCACCGTCAGCACCGTGCCGGTTTTGCGCGCGACCATCCCGCATGCGCCGGAAAGCCTTGCTCGCCTGGCGAAAGACGTATGTGGTGCAGAGGGCTTCGACAGCCCGACCGCAGCCGCGACCCATTTTGTCGATGCGCTGGAGGGCTTGATTGCGTCTGTGGACCTGAAGAAAACCGTGCGCGACATCATTGGTGATGCCGCCTCGGACGGGCTTGCCCCGCGCCTGATCGACAGCATCATGCGCTTCAAGTTTCGCCCGCTCAAACAACATCCGGTGGAGTTTGATGCCCAAACGCTCAAACCCATCGTCGACCAGATCATCGACGGAGAATGACCATGTCCATCCGTAAGTTTCGCAGCCATATCAAAGAGATACAGTGCGGCAATGCCGTCATCGGTGGCGGCAGGCCGCTGATGGTGATCGCCGGCCCCTGTGTGGTTGAAGACAAGGGCCTGTGCGCCGAGATCGCCACCGAAGTGAAGCGCGTGACCGACAGCCTTGGCCTGACGTACCTGTTCAAGGCCAGCTACGACAAGGCCAACAAGACCATCAAGGGTTCGTACCGTGGCCCCGGTGTCGACAGCGGCCTGGATGTGCTGAAGCATGTGAAAGCTGTCGCAGGCGTCAGCGCCACCAGCGACGTGCATGAACCCGGCCAGTGCGAAGAAGCCGCCGAAGTGCTGGATCTCCTGCAGATCCCGGCGCTCCTGTCCAAGCAGATCGACCTGATCAAGGCGGCGGCCGCTACCGGCAAACCGGTCAATATCAAAAAAGGCCAGTTCACGGCGCCGTGGGAGATGAACAATGTCATCTCGCGCCTCACTGACGATGGTTACGAGAACACCATGGTCACCGACCGGGGTTATATGTTCGGCTACCAGACCATGATTGTCGACATGCGCGGCCTGCAGATCATGTCCAGCTTCGGCAAGCCGGTGATTTTCGATGCCTCGCACACCGTGCATGGCCACGACCTGATTTCCAGCGGCACTGGGCTCAAGCACCGGGAATTCATTCGCCCGCTGGCGCGCAGTGCTGCCGCGAACGGCATTGATGGTGTGTTTATCGAAGTGCATCCGGACCCTGACAAGGCGCTGAGTGACGGCGCGGGCACCCTGGCGCTCAAGGACGTCGAGGATGTGCTGAAGGACCTGGTGGCCGTGGATGCTGCCGTCTCCGGGCGCCTGGCATGATGCGGCAGGCCCGCTCCATATCGGCGGCAAAGGCCGCGGAACTGGCGGAACTCGCCCGCATCGTGCGCATCGACAGTGTGCGCATGATCCAGCATGCGGGGTCGGGCAACCCGGGCAGCACGCTTTCGATCGTCGATGTACTGGTGTGGCTCTATTTCCATGAAATGCACATCAACCGCGCCGATTGCCGCGATGCCGACCGCGACCGGCTGATCCTGTCCAAGGGGCAGGCGGCCCCGGCCTATTATTCCATTTTTGCCAAGCTTGGCTGGCTGTCGGAAAACGAGCTGATGGGTTTCCGGGGCTTCGAGACCCGGCTGCAGACGCACCCGGAATATGACACCATCCCGGCCATCGATTTCACCAGCGGCAGCCTGGGCATGGGCCTGAGCGCGGCCAACGGTATGGCGCTGGCTGCGCGTTACAAGGGCCTGAATGACCTCAGGTTTTTCTGCATTCTGGGTGACGGCGAACAGCAGGAAGGCCAGGTGTGGGAAGCGGCGATGACCGCGGGCCATTACAAGCTTTCGAATGTCATCAACATCATCGACCGCAATGTGTTCCAGGGTGACCGTTCCAGCCATGATGTCATGGAACTGGAACCGCTGGCCGACAAATGGCGCGCCTTCGGCTGGGATGTGCAGGCGGTGGACGGCCATGATTTCGGCGCGCTGGCCGACTGTATGGCGGCCTTCGAGCCCGACAAACCGAAGCTGATGATTGCCAACACGGTCAAGGGCAAGGGGGTCAGCTTCATGGAAGGCGACAACCTGTGGCATACGGGTGGTCCAAAGTTCGATCAGGGCTACCTCGAACGTGCGCTCGCGGACCTGGGGGTGCAGCATGGATAGGTTCAACCTGCGCAAGGTCTATGTCGAACGGCTGATCGAGCATGCCGAAAGCAACCCGGCCATCGTATCGCTGGATACGGATTCCCGCGAGGCAACATTGGCCGACAAGTTCGCCGCCCGCTTCCCGGACCGCGCCTTTTCTTTCGGGATCGCCGAACAGGATATGGTCACCGCCGCCGCCGGCATGGCGACCATGGGCCTGATCCCGTTTGTGAACAGCTACAGCATGTTCATTGCCATGCGCGCCCTCGATCAGGTGCGCAACGCGGTCGCATACCCGAACCTGAACGTCAAAATCGTGCTCAGCCATCATGGCCTTGATACCGGCGCGGACGGGGTCACCCACCAGTTGACCGAAGACGTCGCGATTTTCCGCACGATCCCGAACCTGGTGCTGCTGCACCCCGCAGATTCCATAGAGATGGCGCAGATGGTCGACTGGGCGATTGCGCATCAGGGACCGGTGATCATCAAGTCCGGCAAAAGCGGTGTGCCGAATGTGCATGGGCCGGATTACCGCTTCAAGGCCGGCTGTCCGTCGGTCGTGCGCGCGGGCAAAGGTGTTGCAATTGCAACAAATGGCGTGATGGCCGAACGGGCGCTGAAGGCAGCCGAGGCGCTGGCCGCGGACGGCTTCGACCCCCGCGTGGTAAACGTCAGCACCCTGGCGGGCGTCGATGAAACGGCCCTGATGGCTGCGTTTGACGGCACCAGCTTTGTCGTAACCCTTGAGGATCATTCGAAACAGGGTGGCCTCGGCGGCATATTGGCCGAACTGTTCAGCGAACATGCGCCCAAGCGCATCGTCCGGCTGGGCCTGGGGCCGCATTTTGCTGAGTGCGGACCGCCCGCAGACCTGTTCCGCAAATATGAAATGGACGCCGACGCGGTTGTGAAGCGTGTGAAAGAGGTGGCGCGTGACTTCCCAGAGCTATTATCCCACTAAGCTGGTGATCGAAGCCGGCGGCTACCGCCGGTTTCCCGAGCTGATGGCCGGCGCGGTCAAACGCCTGTTTGTCGTGACTGGCCATTCGGCCATGGCGCGCGCGGGTGTTCTGGACCGGCTGGCAGATGTTTCTGCCGCCAACGACATTGCGCTGCATATCCACCGGGGTGTGAACACCAATCCGACCAATGTCGAAGTCGATGAAATTGCCGATGCCTGCCGCGCGTTTGGCGCCGATTGCATTATGGGCCTTGGTGGTGGCAGCAGCATCGATATCGCCAAGATGGTTGCGCTGCTCGTGGACAATGGCGGCGGTAGTTGGGACTATATCAACGCGCCGGGCCAGAAGGCGCGCAAGATCGAACGGCGGGTGACCAAGCTGGTCGCGGTGCCGACCACGTCTGGCGCCGGGTCCGAGGCCACGCCCTATGCCGTGATCACCCATGCGGTCACCCGTATGAAAAAGGGCATGGGCAGCCCGCACCTGTACCCCGACCTCGCGATCCTTGACCCGGAATTGCTGGCGCTGATGCCGCCTGAACAGATTGCTGTCACCGGGTTTGATGCGTTCGGACAGGCGATAGAAGGCTTCACGTCGGGCAAAAGCACTTTGCATTCAGAGTTTTATGGCCTGAGCGCGCTGAAGTATATCATCGCCAACCTGGAACGCTGTTTTGACGCGCCGGACGATCTGGAGGCCAAGGGTCGCATGGCCTGGGGCGCGTCACTGGCGGGCCGGTCCATCGGCCTTGTAGACGTGAACCTGGCGCATGCCATGAGCCACCCGCTGTCTGGCCGATATGACATCCAGCATGGCCGCGCGGTCGCCCTGTGCACACGCCCGGCCATCTGGTTCAACCGCGCCCATGTTGGCGACAAATATATGCAGGTCGCGGCGCTGATGGGCCACACGGTCAAGTCGCCGGACACGGCGGCCGCGGCCGTGATCGGCACCTACACTGCCTGGGCGGAAAAGTTCGGTATCGACCTTCGGCTTGCAAGCTATGAAGTGCCGGAAAGCGATCTGGATATGCTGACCGACGACGCCATGGAAATCGGCGCCATTCGCACCAATGTGATTGCGGTGACGCCCGCGGACGTGCGCGGCCTTTTCGATCTGGTCTGGCGGGGCGAACATGCCTGAAACCCTGCTGATTATCGGTGCTGGCCTTGAACAGGTGCCGGCCTACAAGCTTGCGAAAGCCAAGGGCCTGACCGTTGTGGGCACCGACATGGACGCGGGCGCCCCCGCCTTCGAATTTGCCGACCACAAGCTGATCGCCAGCACCCGCGATATGGCCGAGACCTGCGCCGTTGTGGCCGAATTTGCCAAAACACACCCCGTCCATGGTGTGATGACCATTGCGAACGACGTGCCCTATACGGTGGCCAAGGTCGCGGAAATGCTGGGCCTGCCCGGTGCGCCCGCCGATGCCGTACAGCGGCTGACCAACAAGGGCGCCATGAAACGCGCCTTCGACCAGGCCGGGGTGGCAACGCCAGCCTTCTGCGAAGTACGCACACCGGCGGCCCTGAAGGCGGCCTGCGCGGCGCTGAAGTTCCCGGTGATCCTGAAGCCGTCAGACGGCCGTGGGTCAAAAGGTGTCTTGTATCTCGAAAAAGATACCGATCTCGACTGGGCCTTTGGCCACGCCATGGCGGCGTGCGCGAACGGCCTGTTGCTGGTCGAGGATTTTTATGCCGGGCCGCAATTGTCGGTCGAAGGCATGTTCGTGGATGGCACCTACCACTGTGTGGCCTATGCCGACCGCAACTATTCGAACCTGCCCAAGACCAAACCCTATATCGTCGAGGACGGCGGTACCTTGCCGTCGCGCTTCGGCGCCGACATGCAGGAAAAAATCCGCGCGGTTATCGAAGCCGGCGCCAATGCGCTGGGCCTGACCTGGGGTGTGGTGAAAGCCGATATCGTCTTGGGGCCCGAGGGCGAACCCGCGATCATCGAACTGGCCGGCCGCCTGTCGGGCAATTATCTGGCCACCCACCATATTCCCTTTGCCTATGGCGTCGATCTTGTGGGCGCGGTCATCGACCTGAGCCTTGGACACAGGGTAGACCCGGAACGGCTGCAGCCGACACGCCAGCGTTACCTTGGTGTGCGCTATTTCTTTCCGCCAAAGGGCAGGGTGGTCGCGGTGCATGGTGCCGCGGAGGTGGAAGCGCTCGACTATGTGCATGAACTGCTGGTCTACCGGAAGCCTGGGGACCTGCAGGGCGCCATCGAAAGCCACGGTGCGCGCGCGGGTACCGTGATGGCGGAGGGCGAAACCTACGAAGAGGCAACTGTCCGCGCCGAAGATTGTGCAGCCCGCATTCAGTTTGAAGTGGAATCTGCCGAATAGCACAGTAAGATCGGCGCCCATGGCAGCACCGGTTCTCTATACGGCATTCCACCTGAACCTGGCCTTTTCCTCGATCGAGGAAGAGGCGCGGCCTACCGTCATCGAACGCTGTTACTGGCCCCTGCTGCGGCTTGCAGAAAGCGGCTTCCCGCTGGGCGTCGAGATAACGTCCTTTACCCTGAAAACCGTTCAAGCCATTGATCCCGAATGGATAAAGCGCCTGGCCGAGCTGATCCGCGAAGGCCGGATTGAGCTGATCGCCAGTGGTTTTGTGCAGATGATCGCCCCCCTGGTGCCACCCGATATCACGCGGCGGAACTTTGAATACGGTCTCAGGGACTATGAAGAAATCCTGGGCGTGCGGCCGCGCATTGCGCTGGTGAACGAACAGGCCTATGCGCCGGGACTGGTGCCCATCTATCGCGGCCTCGGTTTCGAGGCGCTGATCATGGACTGGGCCGAACCCGCGAGCCACCATGCCGAATGGCCGGCCGATATGGCACTGGCGCCGCAGATGATTGCGGGTGCGGACGGCAGCGAGATTCCGGTCATCTGGTCCGACGCCATTTCGTTCCAGAAATTCCAGCGCTATGTTCATGGTGAACTGGACCCCGAAGATTATGTCGAGTTCCTGACCGACCAACTGGGCAATGGCGCGCGCGCCCTGCCACTTTACACCAACGATGCCGAAATCTTCGATTTTCGCCCGGGGCGTTTTGCGACCGAAGCCGCCATCGCGGGTGTTTCGGAATTCGAGCGTATTCGCGTGCTGCTGACGGCCCTTAGCCGCATGGGCGACATCCGGCTGGGTGTTCCGTCCGACGTGCTGGCACTTTTGGACCCGGATGGCCCGCGCCTCAGGCTCGAATGCCCCTCGGTGCCGGTGCCGGTGAAAAAGCAGCGTAAATATAACTTGACCCGCTGGGGGGTGACCGGGCGGGACGATCTCAGCCTCAATACATATTGCTGGCGGCATTACGAGGCCCTGAAGGCGCGCGCGGAGGTTGGCGAGGTCGAATGGCGTGATTTGTGCCTGTTGTGGGCCAGCGATTTCCGCACTCATATCACCGAAAAGCGCTGGCTGAAGATGCTGGGCGCACAAACGCCGGTGGCGCTCCCTGCATTCATATCGGAGGCCGAAGCGTCCTTGCCGGACGATATCCAGGTAACCCTCAGCCGCCGCTACCTGATGATCGAGACACCAAAATTTCACCTGATGCTGAAGCTGTTCAGGGGTCTTGTCATCCAGTCCTTCGGTTTTGGGCCGGCGGGGCAACAGATTACCGGCAGCCCGGGACCGGATGGCCTTGTGGGTACCTTGGCGCACGGCTTTTACCGGGACATCCTGTTTGGCGCCGATTTTTACACCGGCCACCTGATTTTCGAGCCGCACAACAGCGCAAAGGTGACCGACCTTGCCGCCTGCACACCCACCTGGCGCTGGCTGCCGGATGCGCGGACCGTCGAAATTTCGGCCGATATTCCCACGGCCATGGGCAAGGTGCATAAAACCCTCAGGTTCGAGGTCGATTCTGGCCGTGTTGAAATTGCCTATGCGCCTTTGTGGGATTGCCCCGTCGATGGCACGCTCAGAATCGGGCATGTGACCCTGAACCCGCGTGCTTTTGATCAGGAAAGCCTGTATTTTGCCTGCCACAACGGCAGCGACACCCTGGAACGGCACGAATTGTGGCATCAGGGGCGGCTCTTGGAGATCGACCATGGCCGGCCTGTGTCGCGGCTTGTGACGGCACAGACCGCGCTGGGCATGACCGGTGGTGTGATCGAACTGGGTGATGTGAACCGCTGGGTACGGCTTGAAATGAAACGCACCGATGCAGCCGGGGTTGGCATGCTGAGCTGCCAGTCGGTTGGCGACAGTTTTTTCGTGCGGGCTGCCGTCAGCCTGCGGGAATGCGACGAAACCTCCGTGCGGCCCGCGCTCGGGGCGTCGGAACGGCTGGGTGCGCCGGTTATCCGCTATGCAATTGTGCTGGGCCCCAACACCTAACGCCCTCTAAAATATAGAAGTTCTTTGATTGCGCCCGGCAGAGTGCTAGTCTTTGCCCAAGAAACCGGCCCGGGGAAGCGGAGACACCCTATGACATTTGCGAGCTTTGACCATTCGGCGACGGACCTGAACGGGAAATCGATCCTTATCACGGGCGGCACCGGGTCATTCGGCAAGACCCTGTTGAAGCATATCCTGGCCCACTATTCGCCCCGGCGGGTGATCATCCTGGCGCGCGGTGAATATAACCATTACCTTTTGCAGAATTCGATTGAGGCCAAGGACCGCAAGCGTGTCCGTTTCTTCATCGGCGACGTGCGCGACCAGGACCGCCTGATCATGGCCATGCGCGGTGTCGATATCGTGGTGCATGCCGCAGCACAAAAGCAGGTGCCGCTGGCGGAATATAACCCGTTTGAATGTATCCGCACCAATGTGATCGGCGCCGAAAACGTGGTGCAGGCCTCGATCCGGGCGGGTGTGAAACAGGTGATCGCGCTGTCGACCGACAAGGCCGTGAACCCGATCAACCTGTATGGCGCCAGCAAACTGGCGTCCGACAAGATTTTTGTGGCTGCGAACGCCCTGGCGTCCGGCACTGGCACCCGCTTCTGTGTGGTGCGCTACGGCAACGTGCTGGGCTCGCGCGGCAGTGTCATTCCCTTCTTCCGCAGTCTTCTGAAAGACGGTGCGACCGAACTGCCGGTTACCGACGAACGCATGACCCGTTTCTGGATCACGCTTGACCAGGCGGTGGCCTTTACCCTGTCGTGCCTGCCGATCATGCGGGGCGGCGAGATTTTTGTGCCCAAGATCCCGTCCATGCGCATTGTCGACCTGGTGGAAGCCATGGCACCCGGCAGCACGCAGAAGATTGTCGGCATCCGGCCCGGCGAAAAGCTGCATGAGATCATGATCACGGAACACAGCGCCAGCCATACGCTGGATATGGGCGACCGTTATGTCATCGATCCGGAATGGAGCTTCTGGGACCGGCGCGACCATGTCGAGGACGGATACCCGACCATGCCTGAGGGCTTCGAATACACAAGCGACAAGAACGACACCTGGCTGACGGTCGAAGACCTGCGTGCCGTTCTGGCCACCATCCCCGAGGGTGGGGAATAACTCCATGCCCGCGCAGTTCCTGCCCTATGGCCGGCACCTGATCGAGGAAGATGACATCGCCGCGGTCGTGGATGTATTGCGCCATGGTGCCCTGACCTGCGGCCCCAAGGTGGCGGAATTCGAAGCGTCGTTTGCCAAAAAGATTGGTGCAGCCGAGGCTGTGGTCTGTTCGAACGGCACCACGGCGCTGCATCTGGCGCTGGTGGCCTGCGGTGTTGGGCCGGGCGATGTGGCCATCGTGCCGGCCATGACCTTCCTTGCCACGGCGAACGCGGTGCGCATGTGTGGGGCCGATGTGGTATTTGCCGATGTTTGCTCCGATACCGGGCTGATGACGCCTGACACGCTGGCCGAAGCCATTGCCCGTGCCGGCAACCGGGCGAAAGCCGTGTTGCCCGTACATATGAACGGGCAGGCGGGTGACGTGGCCGGCCTGCGGGCCCTGGCCGACAATCATGACCTCAGGATCGTCAGCGACTGCTGCCATGCCCTTGGCGCCAGCTATCTGGATGGCGGTGCGCCGGGGGACGGCCGGTTCGAAGACCTGGGCTGTTTTTCCCTGCATCCGGTTAAGTCGATCGCGATGGGCGAGGGCGGGGTGGTGACGGCGCGTGACGCCGAAACAGCCGCGCGGCTCAGACGCCTGCGCAGCCACGGCATGGAGCGCGGCGAAAACGGCTGGCAGAACCCGGAACTGGCCTTTGGCGCCGATGGCGAGGCCAACCCGTGGTATTACGAGATGCAGGAACTGGCCTACAACTACCGGGCCACCGACCTTCAGTGTGCGCTGGGGCTTAGCCAGCTTGGCAAGCTGGACCGGTTTGTCGCACGCAGGGCAGAAATTGCCGATATGTATGATGACCTGTTGGCACCGCTTGCGCCAGGGCTTGTGCCGGTATCGAAATCGCCGACCTGCCGGTCTGCCTGGCACCTGTATCCGGTGCTGATTGACTTCGAAGCCCTGGGGCGCGACCGGTCGAATGTGATGAAAGCTCTGGCGTCAGAAGGGGTCGGTACGCAGGTGCATTATCTGCCGGTGGCCTGGCAACCCTATTATCGGGGCCTTTATGGCGACCTGCCGCTGCCGGGTGCTGCGGCCTATTACCGGCGGGTGCTCAGCCTGCCGATATTCCCAGCCATGTCGGACGACGATGTGCGCCATGTGGCGGCGGTTCTGGGATCAGTTCTTTCAGCGTGAAATAGAGACGGCTGACGCGGACCGGGGGAGGGGATCTGCCCGCCGTGCCAGCCCCCATTCTTGGGGACTGGCGGCGTGCGCAGATGAAACGTCATGGTATTCTGGGGTCACTGTCCCGGCCTTAGCCCTGGAACAGCGACAGGATCGCTTGCGGCGACTGGTTGGCGATCGACAGCGCCTGGATACCAAGCTGTTGCTTGACCTGCAGGGCCTGCAAGTTCGCACTTTCCTTGGCCATGTCGGCGTCGACAAGGTTGCCGATACCCACTTCGATCACGTCGGCCAGTTTGCCGGCGAAGGAGCGGTTCTGTTCGAGGGTGGTCGAACCGGCGCCCAGTTGGGTCAGGATAGAGTTCAGGTTGTTGATCGCCGAGCCCAGGGTCGTCACAGCCAGCGAGGCTGCGCTCTGGGTCGAGATATCCTGCGATGCGGAAATCGGGATCGCCGCGCTGCCGAGGGTCAGGTCCTGGTGCGAAACCGTCAGGGTCTGGGTCGCGTCGGCGTTGGTGATGGCGACAATCGCGTCCGTACCGCCGTCGATCAGGTTCGTGCCGTTGAATTCGGCGTTTTCCACGATCGAGGTGATCTGGTTGCGAAGCGCTGCAAAGTCTTGCGAAAGAGCGGTCCGGCTGGTGCTGTCGAGACCCTGGTCCGCGGCGGCAACGGCCTTTTCCTTCATTTCAAGGAGCAGGTCGGAGATGGCGCTGGCGGCGGCGAGGGCCACGTCAACGGTGGAGATACCGCGGTCGAGCGACTGTTTAACAGCGTTCAGGCCTTTCAGGTCGCCACGCAGTTTCTGCGCGATCGAGAAGACGGCGGCATTGTCCTTGGCGGACGAAATCTTGAGACCCGTGTTGATGTGGGTCTGGGTGGTCTCCAGTTGCTTGCTGGTGCCATTCAGGTTGCGAAGTGCATCAAGGGCACTGGAGTTTACGTTAATTGAAAAGGTCATTTAACCTCTCCCTATCATGACGTTTCTGCTGGCCGCTCTCTGCGGCTTGCCCTCTTCAATGCAACGGGTGTGCCAGTTTTTTATTTGTCGTAACACTATGAAAAATAACGATAAAAAATATATTTCTACAAAATGTGCACTGGGAAGAAAAATCCTCCCCGGCCCAAAAGCGGGGAAAAACCGGTAGAAGATTCAGCCCTTTGGCAAGATCGGCATGCCATTGTTGCCGGGCGTTGGTGCTGGATAATGCGGTTTTGGGAATGGTTGCTGCCAGTCGGGCGTGTAAGGCGATGCGCAGATAATCGGGGTCGGACAGATTTTGCCGGCAGCATCATGCCTGCGCACACAGCGTCTGGATTGCCGGGCATCCGGCAGTGGCGCGCCCGGGCACGGTTCAGGCAGGTCAGCTTTTCGACGGGAATTGCGACGGGCTTGTTGCGGGCCGCTTTTTCTTCTTTTTCTGATCGCCGCCGCTGCGGCTGCTGGTCGGGCAGGGCATGGCCACTGCCGCCTGGGCATTCTGCGGGTTTATGTCGGGCAGGAATACCGGCGGGCGAAGGAGCGACCGCTGGCTGGTCAGGAACTGCTGGCTTGAGGAACTGGTCGGGCTGCCGCTTGACAGCATCCTGGACAGATGCTCGCCAAACAGCATCCTGAGCGACTGGTCTGCGGCGGGTGCCGCGGAAGGAGAACTGCCAGCGGGCGGCAGAAAGATCCCGCCGGGCGGCGGGACCGGTATATTGGTCATCAGATCACCTGGTTGAGGCTGAGCGATGTCGGCCGGGCGGACCCATACTTCTGGATCGCCGCATTCTTGCCATAGGACATAACCGGGCTGTTTTGCCGGGCCACTTCTTCCCCCACACTCTTGATCAGCCCTTCGGCAACGGACTTGAGCCGCAGCACGATACGGGCGTGGTCACGCAGGGCTTCGCGCAAGCCGTCTGTCAACTGGCGCAGATATTTGCGTTCCTTCGAATTGTCCGGCCCCAGAAGATGGCTGTTGACCCGCACATTATTGAGGGACTCACGATATTCGGCCATCAGCCGGCTTTTTTCGCCATGCAGCTTCTGGGCGTCGCGCGGGCGCCGGTTCTTCAGGAGCCCGGTTTCGCGCGCGATCAGTTCGGTCAGCGAAATGGTCAGCTTGGCGAGTTTGTCGGCGTGTCCCGAAAGGACCGGGATCAGGCCTGGTTTTTCAGCACGGGTCGGTAGGGGATCGAGTGGCATATTATGCCTCCTGCATTTTCAGGATTTCACGATAAACCTGATCGGCAATGCCGATACCGCCGCGACGCGCGACCTGTTTGCCAACTTCTTCGACCATCATCGAGCGGAAGACTTCTTCGCCCGGGCCACCGCCCATCATGCTGTCGGTTTCCACGGTCGAGAACATGGGCGCCAGCATCTGCGACAGGAACACGGCTTCAAACTGTTCTGCGGCTTCGCGGGCCTTTTTGTGGTTCGCGGCAACCGTCGGGTTTTCGATACCGGCCCGGGCGGCGGCGGCTTGCGCGTCCAGCACCTGGGCATTGGCGGTATTGAAGGACATCATCTGCATGTTACATCACCTGGATTTCGGCTTGCATCGCGCCGGCGGCCTTGATCGCCTGCAGGATCGAGATCATGTCACGCGGGCCGACACCAAGGGCGTTCAGGCCATCCACCAGTTCCTGCAGGGTCACGGCGCTCGGCAGTACGGCAAGGCCTTCGGTGCCGTTTTCTTCGACCGACACGCTGCTGCGCGGTACGGTCTGGGTCTGGCCGCCCTGGCTGAAGGCCTGGGGCTGCGATACCTGCGGCTGTTCCGAGATGCTGATGGTCAGGTTGCCCTGGGCGATGGCGACCGAATTGATGCGCACATCCGCGCCCATGACAATGATACCGGTGCGTTCGTCGATAACGACCTTGGCTTTCTGGTCCGGGATAACGGTCAGTTGCTCGATATTGGTCAGGATATCGACAAGTGCGAGGTCATAGCCGATCGGGCGATCCAGTTGGATGGTCGACGGGTCAAGCGCGCGGGCAAGGTCACCCTTCATGTTTTCATTGATGGCCTGCGCAATGCGGCGCGCGGTCGTCAGGTCCGGGTTGTGGAGCGACAGCTTCACCGAGGTGAGGTCGGTCAGTTCGAACGGGATTTCGCGTTCAACGATGCCGCCGTTGGCGATGCGGCCGTTGGTCGGCACGCCCTGCACGACAGAAGCTGCTTCACCCTGTGCGCTGAAGCCGGCAACGGCCACCGCACCCTGGGCCACGGCATAAACTTCACCGTCGGCACCCATCAGCGGGGTCGCGATCAGGGTACCACCCTTGAGGTCGCTGGCGTCGCCCATGGAGCTGACGGACACATCGAGACGGTTACCCTGGCGGGCAAAAGCGGGCAGGTTCGCCGTGACCATCACGGCGGCAACATTTTCCGGCCGCATGGTTTCGCCCTTGGCGTTGACACCAAGGCGTTCCAGCATGGCGGTCAGGCTTTGTTCGGTATAAGGGGTGTTCCGGAGCGTATCGCCCGAGCCATTGAGGCCAACCACAAGGCCATAGCCGATGAGCTGGTTGTCCCTAACCCCTTCAATTGTCACGATATCCTTGATCCGGGACGCAGCATTTGCTGCCGTCGGCAACAGCATGGCGGCCAACACCGCAAAGGCGGTAACGGTGATCCTGGAAACGAAAAAGCGTGACATATTCTGTATCCCTGCTTGCTCTGATACCGGCTGTTTTTGCCGGATCGCACTGGTTTCGCCAGTATATATGCGAGGATTGTGCCAAGTTGCCGGCACAGGGGTGTGGCAACGCCCCGGGGAAAAACGGGCTGGCGTCGCGGCGCCTGCGGCAGTACAGTCCGCCAACAGCAATTCGGGACGGGACTTGCCCGCAAAGCCCTTAAGGAATAAGTTATTGGTATGAAGATCAGCGGCCCCGGACAAGTTCAGTCAAAGTCGATCAAGAAGACCTCGTCCAAGAAGGGAACGAGCGGTGCTTCGTTTGCCGGTGCGCTGTCCGACGCTGCCCCGGCTTCCGCGAGCCATTCCGTAGGCGGCGCCTCACCCATCGCCAGTGTCGACGCCCTGTTGGCGCTGCAGGAAGTGCCGGACGCCACACAGGGCCGCTCCAAGGGCCTGAAACGTGCCAATGAAATGCTCGACATGCTGGAAGAAGTCCGCAAGGGGCTTCTCCTGGGCGCCATTCCCGCAGCCAACCTGCGCACGCTTGCCGACCTGGCACGGAATCAGCGTGGCAAAAGCGGCGACCCGCGCCTCGACAGTATCATGGCCGATATCGAGCTGCGGGCTGAAGTGGAGCTTGCAAAGCTGGGTGTTTGATTTCAAACGCTTAGCTTATGCTTGGGGTCTGTCAAGAAAACGTCATCATCCCTGATTCTATTACTTCTTGTGCTTGCGGCTGTAAGTCATTATATAACGCGTGCCTTCGGGGGATGTTCTGAGGTGAAGGCCAAGGGTTGCTTATTGTTAGGGAGTGACAATGACCAAAACGTTGACGAAGCCCGCGCAGGCAATTGAACTGCCTGTTGGCTATCAGCCGTCACCTGACGAAGAGTTCATGAATCCGCAACAGCTTGAGTATTTTCGTCGCAAGCTGCTGAACTGGAAAGATGATATTCTCAGGGAATCCGCAGAAACCCTGCATAACCTGCAGCATGACAACCTTCGGGAACCGGATATTGCCGACCGTGCTTCGTCCGAGACCGACTGGTCGGTGGAACTTCGGACCCGCGACCGTCAGCGCAAGCTGGTTGCCAAGATTGACTCTGCCCTGCGCCGCATCGAGACCGGCGATTATGGTTACTGCGAAGTGACCGGCGAGCCGATCAGTCTTCGGCGCCTGGATGCGCGGCCGATTGCGACCATGACCATCGAAGCGCAGGAAGCGCACGAGCGTGCCGAGAAAGTGCACCGCGAGGACTGAGCCTGAAATCAGGCCGGTAAAGACGACAGTGAGGGAGCTTCGGCTCCCTTTTGCTTTTTGGGGAAGGTCAATTGTCCTGCTTGGAGCCAGGCATGAAACGCCGCTTCCAGGCGGCCGGGTCCAGGCCGTGTTGCTTCCAGTCCGGCAGGGTCACGTCTCCCGCCGCTTCGTGCCAGGCAAGCTTCGAGCCGACATAATAGCCCACGAATGCAGCGAGCAGCCACACGAACGGGTTGTCTGCACCAACCTCATCGGGCCAGTAGGTGAACCAGAGGATCGCTTTCAGGAAATTCATCAGGGAATTGATGAAGAACTGGACCAGAAGGTCGAAGCCCAGCTTGCTGAGCCAGTCGGCGAGGTTTGCAAGGCCGGCAATGAACTGCAGGACCTCCTTCACTTCGATATACAGGTAGGTGAAGACCGACATGCAACCATAAAAGCCGCCGCCAAACCGCATCCATTTGTCATGGACCATATTGGTGGATTTGCGTTCCTTTTTGGGTCGCTTCTTCAGCGCCTTCAGCCATTCCTTCATCGACTTGTCGTCGCTGCCGGGTTTGTGCGCCTCTGCCGCCAGTGACCAGCGGACAAGGAAATAGGACAGCAAACCCAGCGGAATGCCGATCAGGAACAGTGCAAGTAAAAATTCGGCAATCATCTGTTGCCCCCTCGTTTCCGCCCATTGGTACCAGTCTTGTTGGCGACTGTTAAGAAATACATGGGGGCAGGGGGCGGACAAAAAAAGAGGCCGGTCTCCAATTGGGGCCGGCCTTTGTTGAGTTGGCTTTATTTCGGTAAGTAGTCCTAAGTCTGCAGTAGGCTCCTCCTATGATCCTGATTTATCAGAACGGGAAAATGATGTCGTACAGTTGGGTCCCATAACGCGGCTGTTGGACATCAGTAATCTGGCCTTTGCCACCATACGAGATGCGGGCTTCGGCGATTTGGGTGTGGGAAATCGTGTTGCCGGAGGAAATATCCTCGGGGCGCACGATCCCGGCGATCAGAAGTTCACGCTTTTCGAAGTTCACGCGCACTTCCTGGCGGCCCTGGATGACCAGGTTGCCGTTCGGCAGCACATCGGTAACGATGGCGGCCACAGTCAGTTTGATGGCTTCCGAGCGGTCAACCGCACCGGTGCCGGCATAAGAGGACGACGAGTCCGCACCCACCAGCGCCGAGGGGTCGTAGGCCCCGCGCACGGCGGCGTCGGTGCCACCTGTGTCGGCAGCGGCACGCGAGCGGCTGGAATAGAGGTTCGGGATCGCCTGCTCGAGGCCGCCGAAGTTGCTGACGCCAGCGCCTTCTGCTGTTGCCCGGGTACGTGACGTCGAGTTGCCGATCTTGGCATTGTCCGCAATGTCGATATTCACGGTCAGGATGTCGCCGACATTCGAGGCCCGCTGGTCCTTGAAGAAGGCGCGGGCACCCGTGCGCCACAGCGAATTTGGCCGGTATTTGTCCGGCGTGTCGCTGGGCATCGGCAGGCTGATCGAGCGCTGGGCGACCGGCGCTTTCACGTCCTTGATCGGTGTCATGTCCGGGGCCTTGCCGATGTTGGAGATGCGGTCTGCGGCGCCACAGGCTGCCAGCGATACCAGCATGGCGGCCAGTCCGGCCCGTTTGATCATGGTTGCAATCATGGCTGTTCTCCTGCCTGGTCTCTTCCCGCCATCAATTGGCGGCGAGGGTCAAACTGCTGCTGCCGACAACTTCGGCCTGGCCGGCGCGTACCACACGCACATCAACCATCTGTTTGGATTTGTTGTTCATCACGCGGATGATCTCGCCCTGGCCACCGTCCTCAAGGGCACGACCGGCTGCGGTCAGGACCATCGGGCCCATGCGGGCGGTCATGGTGACCATGCTGCCCTTGGCGATGACAACCGGCATGGCGACATCGCTGTCCAGGATTGGTTTGCCGGGCTGCTGGGCACGTTTTACCGTCTGGCCCACGAGGCTCGTCGTATCCATAACCGTGCGGGTATTGATACGGCGCACCGGAAATTTCTCCCAGGAGATGTCGCGTTTGGTGACAACTTCGCCCGGGGCAACCACGCGATTGAACATGGGAACAAGCCGCATTTCCTCAAGCGCACCGGTCAGGTTCAGCCGTACCGGCTGGCCGGTACCCGTCGGGATCAGGGCCACAGCCGTGAACCGGTCCTTGCGGTCGCTCAGGTCGAAGCGTTCGAAGCTGATGTCGGCGACACCAAAGCCCTGCGGCAGATACAGGCCGTTCTTGCGACCATAGAGACGGATTTCGACATCGGTCGAGGCCCCCTGGGCCACAGCTTCGTCCAGAACCATCTGCTGCAGGTCGTCGATGCTGAACGGAACACCGTCGCGCACGATATCGATGCGGCGCAGGAATGTGGGGCGCTGCCAGTCAAGGCCATACTGCGTGGCAATCCTGTCCAGTTCATAGATGGTCAGGTGCCCACTCTGGCCGGGCGCCGGCGCTTCCATCACAACGGCACCAGCATGTTCGCCGGCATCGTTGAACAGGTCGCCAAGGCGCACCATCGTATCGTCCACAACCACACGGTCCTTGAGGGTAGCGGCTTCTGCCACAAAGCTGAGCGACAGGAAGGTACCAACAAGGGCGCCGAGGCGGACTGCCCTGAGGCTCGCTTCATATGCCATTGTTTTTACCGACATCAAAGCCTCCTATCAGCGCAGGTTATTGGCTGCTTGCAGCATCTCGTCCGAGGTCTGGATGACCTTGGAGTTCAGCTCGTAAGCGCGCTGCGCGGAAATCATGGCGGTGATTTCACTGACGGCGTTCACGTTCGACAGTTCCAGGAAACCCTGGGTGATGGTACCGAAACCCTGTTGGCCCGGGGTGCCGATGGTCGGTGCGCCCGATGCCTGGCTTTCCAGGAACATATTGCCGCCGATGGCTTCGAGGCCGATCTCGTTCGGGAACATGACCAGGTCAAGCTGGCCGATCTGGGTCGGGGCAGTGGTGCCCTGCTGTTTGATCGAAACCTCACCCTGTTCGTTGATCGATACGTCGAGGGCGTCGGTCGGGATCGTGATCGCCGGCTGGACGACAAAACCTTCCGGGGTCACCATCTGGCCGTTCTGGTCGATCTGGAACGAACCTGCGCGGGTGTATGCGTCCTGGCCGTCCGGCAACTGGATGCGGAAGAAACCGCGACCGTTGATGGCCAGGTCATACTGGTTGCCGGTGTTCGACAGGCTGCCCTGGTCGGAGATGCGATATACACCGGCAGCGCGGACACCCACACCGACCTGGATACCGCTTGGTACCACGGTACCGGCGTCCGACGAGTTGGCACCAACCCGTTCAATGTTCTGATACAGAAGATCCTGGAACTCAGCGCGCTGGCGCTTGAAGCCCGTGGTGTTCATGTTGGCGATGTTGTTCGAGATGACCTCGATATTGAGCTGCTGAGCCAACATGCCGGTTGCTGCGGTCGAGAGCGATTTCATTTTACTGTCCTTTCCTCAGGTCCTGGTCTCAGGCTGGCTATTGCACGCGGGCAAGCCGGTCGAGGCTGTCCTTACGCATTTCTTCATAGTCGGAGCCGCTTTTGGAGGCCTTCTCATAGGCCCGCATCACGTCGATCATCTCGACCATGGATTCGATGGCATTCACGTTCGAACTTTCGATTGCCTTGCTCTGAAGCTTCACGCCGGTCATGTTTTCGCGGGCGATCGGGGCCTGGTCGGTCTCATAGAGCGACGAGCCGCGGCGCTTCATATTCTGTTCGTTCGAGAAGGATACGAGGCCGATGTTGCCTTTCTCGCCATTGTTGGTCGAGATAACGCCGTCGGAAGAAATGTGAACGTCGATGTCTTCGGGGTCGAACTGGATGGTCTGGCCGTTTTCGTCGAGAACCTTCTCGCCGGACAGGAGGGCCAGTTCGCTTTCGGAATCGATCATCATCCGGCCGTTACGGGTGTAAACGGTCTTGCCGTCCGTGCCCTGAACGCTCAGGTAGCCGCGGCCATGGATGAAGACATCAAGCGGATTGTCGGTCGGGATCAGGGTGCCGGTGTCCAGGTTGCGCATCACGCCCTTGTCGATAACGGACGCGATCTTGCCGCCAGTGGTTGCTGCGGCACCCGGGACATCAATCAGATACTGTTGGAAAATTACCTTTTCCTTGTTGAACGCGGTCGTCGACATGTTCGCAATATTGTGTGCGACAACGTCCATGCGCCTCTGAAGCGCTGCTCTGTGTGCCAACCCGACATAAAGTGCGGTGTCCATAACATTTCTCCTGCATCTTGCAGTTTCTGCTTATTGCGCAGTTTTGGTTTGCCGGAGAAGGAGCATGAACCGTGCCAATTTTTTAACTCATTGAAATCAAAGAAAAACACGATTTTTTGCCAGACAGAGGGCGCTTTTGCCGGCGTTCCTTGCCGGTTGGAATTGCCGGGGGCGGCAAGTTTTGTCCCATGACAGGACCAAGGTTTCTTGTGTGTTCCTTCACCGCTTGTTAACTATGGATAAATAAAGATAAAGTCGATTGGCTACGGTTGACGTGGCAATCGGGCGCGCGGTGCCGGCTTGCTCTTATATATAAGGGTGCTGCGGGGCGCGTCGTCAGGCATTCTGGAAGGTGACAGGTCCTTATGGCCGAAGATATTGAAGACACCCTGGGCGAAGCCGAACTGGTGGAAGGCCTCGAACGCAAGCGTTTTGCCGGCAAGAAGATGCTGATCATCATTGGCCTTGTCGTGGTTGTGGGGCTGGCTGCGGTCGGTGCGTCGACCATGTTTGGCGGCCATGACGAAGCCAGCGACGACCCGATGGACCAGATGGCAGAAGAAGCCGCAGCCAAACGGGAAAACGCCCGGGTTGAAAGCGACAAGCCTGTTGAACAACTCAAGACCCTGTTCATGGAATTGCCGGACCAGGTCTATAACCTGCAGACCGGCGGGCAGGGCGACAGTTTCCTGCGTGCCAAGATCGTGCTGGAAATCGACCGGGAAAGTTATAAGGCGGAATTGACCACCAAGATGCCCCGTATCCTGGACGAACTGAATACCTACATGCGTGAGCTGCGGCCTGAAGACCTGGACGGTTCGGCCGGCATGTTCCGCCTGAAGGAAGAATTGCTGATGCGCATCAACCAGGCCGTGGCCCCCACGCGCGTGAAGGCTGTCCTGATCCAGGACTTCCTGGTGCAGGGTTGATGAAGCGCGTCAAGGAGTAGCGTATGGCGGACAACGACGAAGAAATTGACGACGAAGCCGTCGCCGCGGAATGGGAAAAGATGGCCGCAGGCGATGCGTCCGCCGACCAGGACGCCATGGCCGCCGAATGGGAAGCCATGGCCGGTGGCGACGGTGGCGAAGACGACGACGATCGTCATGGCCCGTCGCCGGGTCGTGTGCTCGATCAGGACGAAATCGACAGTCTCCTGGGTTTTGACGGCGACGCCGACGCGGGCGAGGTCACGGGTATCCATGCCCTGATCAACAGCGCGCTCGTGTCCTACGAACGCCTGCCGATGCTGGACATCATTTTCGACCGTATGGTGCGCATGATGTCCACGTCGCTCAGGAACTTCACCTCGGACAATATCGAGGTGTCGCTCGACAATATCACCTCTGTGCGTTTCGGGGATTACCTGAACTCGATCCCGCTGCCGGCCATGCTGGCTGTATTCCGGGCCGAGGAATGGGACAACTACGGCCTGATGACCATCGACAGCAGCCTGATCTATTCGATCGTGGACGTGCTCCTGGGCGGTCGTCGGGGCACCGCCGCCATGCGGATCGAAGGCCGGCCCTATACCACCATTGAACAGACGCTGGTCGAACGCATGATCTCGGTCGTGCTCAAGGACATGTGCGGTGCGTTCGAGCCGCTGAGCCCGGTGAACTTCACCTTCGACCGGCTGGAAACCAACCCGCGTTTCGCCACCATCGCCAGGCCGCCCAACGCCGCCGTGCTGGTGAAACTGCGTGTCGACATGGAAGACCGGGGCGGGCGCCTCGAGGTGCTGTTCCCCTATGCCACGCTCGAACCCGTGCGCGAACTGCTGCTGCAGCGCTTCATGGGCGAGAAATTCGGCCGCGATACCATCTGGGAAACCCACCTGGCGACCGAACTGTGGCGCGCCGATGTTGACTTGATGGCCATCATGGACGAAACCACCATGACCCTCAGGGAAGTGATGAATCTGGAGATCGGCCAGACCATCCTCTTTAACAAGACACCAAAGGACGAAGTTGTGCTAAAATGCGGCGACGTACCAATGGTGAGCGGCGCGATCGGAAGGGCCGGCCAGTATATGGCGGTCCAGGTCAGGCAGACAGCCGAGCGCCTGCATCAGACAGGGGATGACTGATGACCATGACCCCCATTTCCGGACTGATTGTCGACGGCATTCTGGCTTTCCTGCTTCTGGGTGTGATTGTCGTGTCCACGATCGTGTATCGTCGGCTTGGCACCATCAAGGCAGGGCAGGCGGAACTGCGTGACCTGGTCGACAGCCTGAATACTGCAGTTCTTGATGCGCAGCGCAGTGTTTCGAACCTGAAGCATGCTGCGGTCGAAATTGAGGGCCGGTTGCAGGTCCAGACCCAGAAAGCCAGCGCGATTGCGGACGAACTGGGCATGATTACCGAAGCTGGCAACAATCTTGCAGACAGAATCGAGAAGGGCCTGACCGGCGCTGGCACCCGTGGTGCCGAGCCGCAGGGCGGCGCCAAACCGGCGCAAAAACAGCAACAGGAACTTCTGGCCGCGCTCAGGGAAGCGCGCTGAAGGCCTTTGCAAAGGATAAAGGCAAATGAGCGGATCAGTCATTAGCAGGTTTCGGCTGTTTCCCATCATGATCATGATGGCGGTGGTGGCGCTTACCATGCGCGGCATCAGCCTGTATACGGGGGTTGGCCTTCTGGTGCAGCCTGTCGCCGCTGAGGAACAGGATGCTGACGCGACGCAGCAAGCCACCGAAGGCGCGGCCCAGCAAGCGCAGGCGCCGGTGGAAGAGGCTGTCAACCGGCCCCTGATGATCGGTGTACCCAGCACCCAGGAAATGGAACTGATTACCCAGTTGCGGGAACGCCGCGTCGAGCTTGAGAGGCGCGAACAGCAGCTTGACCTGCAGCAGCAGCTTCTGGCGGGCACTGAAAAGCGCATCAACGACAAGATCGGCCAGTTGCAGGTGCTTGAAGAGCGCATCAAGCAGCACCTGAAACTGTTTGAAAAACAGGAAGCCGAGAAGCTGGACCAGATCGTCAAGGTTTATGAAACCATGAAGCCGAAAGACGCGGCACCGCGGTTTGAAGCCCTTGGGCTTGAGACCCAGATCGACCTTGTCACGCGCATGAAACCGGCCAAAGTTGCCGCGCTCATGGAAGAAATGTCGCCGCGGGCGGCCTCGGTGCTGACCACCGAGCTGGCAACCCTGGCGCAACCGCCGCGCATCGAGGAAATCCAGAATAGCGGAAACTGAGGGCCGTGTCCGTGGCAGCGGGCGGGTAAAGAAGGGAAAAGGGGCGGATGCCCCGCAGGAGTTCGGGAATGGGTAAACAGGCAGCCCCTATCAGTTTGGCAGAACGCGCGACGATGTTGCGCAAGGACCGGGGTGACAATGTCGCCATCGAAGAAATCACCCATGTGGTGGGCAGCCTCGTCAAGGGCACGACCCATGACGACGACCTGAACAAGGTTGCCTCCGAACTCCGGGACTTGCTGGGCTATATCAGCGCCGCCAAATCAGAACTTGTGGGGATGCAGCCGAAGTCCTTGTCGAACCGGGATATTCCGGACGCCAATGACCAGCTTGATGCCATTGTGCGCTCAACTGAAGAAGCCGCCGGCACCATCATGGATGCTGCCGAAACCGTTGGTGCCATCTCGGAAGTCGTGGACGACGAGATCGCCATGCAGCTTGCCACCGTGTCGACCAATCTGTTCCAGGCGTCCAGCTTCCAGGATCTGACCGGGCAGCGCATCACCAAGGTAACCCGCACGCTCGCGCATCTTGAGGAGCGCCTGAACGCGCTTGCGGACGCGATTGGCGACGAATATGTACGTCCTTCCGACGAAGAGGAACTCGAACGCGACGACGAAGGCGTTGTCACCGACGACAGTGCATTGCTGCACGGCCCGCAGCTTGAAGGTGAAGGCAACAGCCAGGCGGAAATTGACGCCATCCTGGCCAGTTTCGACTGAAGCCAGGGCAAGTCCCGGGTATAGCAGGCTGCATGTATACGGAAGAGCAACAGACCAGACGCCTGTTCGGCAGCGACAATACCATGGGGCTCTTTGTCGCTCTCTATCTGATTTTGCTCGCCTTTTTCATTGTTCTGACATCTGTGTCGAACCAGGCGGTCGTGCGCGCGGCTGCGGCCATGCAGTCCGTCAACAAGACCTTTGCTCGCGACGGCCAGACTGATGTGCCTGAAGTGCGACCGTCCGACAGCGATACGGCGGCGCAAGACACGGTTCTGTCCAGCGTCCAGCGCTCTTTCCTGTCTGAATTCGAGATCGAAGGCCGGTTCCTGCGGTCAGGCGGCAATGTTTTTGAAGTGCAATTCCCGCAGGATTATCTGTTTGCCAAGGGTTCGTTCCAGGTCCGGTCGGACATGGGGCCGTTTCTCGACCAGTTGGTGGCTGCGGTGCGCTCTGCGCCGCCTGAAAACCGGCAGGAGGTCGCATTTCTGTTTGGCGCAGGTGCTGGCCCGGTAAGCCGCGAGATGACCCGTTCGCAGGAGTTTGCGGTCAGGCGTGCCGGTGCGCTGGCGCGCTATCTCAGGGAACAGGGTATGCCTTCGGGCACCTTCTCTGCGGGCTTCGCCGCCATCCCGGAAGGGGACGTGGTGGCTGTGTTCCGCAGTTCGCTGAACCGCGACGAAACCATGAAATTCAGCCAGCAGGGCACAGATCAGGATGCTCCGGCAACTGCGCCGCAGGGCGGGGAGGGCGCCGGTGTCTGATCGCAAGAACCCGTTCCGGCATTCCGACAATCACTCCGCAAGCTGGATGCTCACTTTCGCAGACTTGCTGTCTCTGTTGCTGACCTTTTTTGTGCTTCTGTTTTCGATGAGCACAATCCAGTTCGATCAGTGGAAGTCTGTTGTGCGCACCATGTCGGACCAGTTCAACCCCAAGCGTGTGGCGGTTGACCCGCAGCCGCACAGCACCCCGCAGTCCTTGCTCAAGGAAAAAGTGCCGGGTCTGAACCAGGCATATCTTACTGCGCTTCTGAGCCGCACCCTGTCGCAGGACCCCATTCTGAAAGATGCCATTGTGCACCGGGTTCGCGATGATGTGGTGATCAGCGTTCCCGCCAGCTTCCTATTCGGGGATAAGGATGCTGTACCAACCCCCGATGGCGTTCAGGCGCTGAAACAGTTGGCCGGTACGCTGGTGCAGGTCCGCAATCGCCTTTTGATCGCCGGCCACACTGACGACCGGGCGGTGCGCGACCGCATGTTCCGCTCAAATTGGGAATTGTCGCTTGCCCGGACCCGCACCGTTGCGGGCATCATGGCAGATGCCGGTTACCGCGAACCGATCACCGCACTTGGCTATGCCGACACACGCTTCTTCGAACTCGGCGCCGAACTTGGTAGTGCACGACGCAATCAACTGGCGGAACGAATTGATATCCTTATAATAAACGAAAAGCGGGAACGAGGACCGTATGACATTTTCTGACCGGCATTATCTTGCAGGCCTGATGGCTGCTGCCCTGGTATGGGCAGCGCCTTCGGTTGTGCATGCCCAGAATGCCGGCACGCTCAGGCTGCAGGGGGCGCAGCAGGCCACCTATGCCCGGATACTGATCGACCTGCCGGACGGCGTTCAATATAGCGTGCAGAAGCAGGGTACGAACCTGGTGCTGAGCATCGACGGCCAGTTCAATACAGATTTCAGTGCTTTCAGTGCCCAGGGGCTCAGGCAGGTTTCGTCGCCGCGTGCCACGCGCGCGGGTAACAGGACCCTGATCACCTTTACGGTGCCGGCAGATGCCGGCCCGCGTGATTTCCGCTCGGGCCGCTTTCTGATCCTCGATGTCTATTCAGACAGCGTTGCCCCGCAGACACAGTCCAGCGCACCCACCCAGGCGCCTGAGCCGACACCGACCCCTGCGCCGGCGCAGGGACAGGCGGGTACAGATGAAACCTCTACCGACACAGGCGCTGCGTCCGCTGGCGGCAACAGCCAGTCGGCGGCGCAGGCGACACCGAATGACGGCGGCAGCGCCGGCACCACTGATATAGCCCCTCCCAGGGACAACACACCGCCAGGTGCCCTGCGTATTTCGGGGGGCGCGGCGACTGCTGATGTCGGCGCAAGTGTAATTGCGCCGACAGTGCAGGAAATCGAAGCTGGTATCAGCCTCACCTTTCCATGGCCGGAAGAAGTGGCGGCCGCCACATTCGAACGTGGCGGTTTTCTGTGGGTAGTCTTCGACAAACCCTACCAGTTTGATGGCAAGCCGCTTCTGGATGCCGGCACGACCGTCTCTTCCTTGATTCGATCGGTGGATGTTATCGAAAACCCCGATGCGCTGGTGTTGCGCCTCGGTCTTCGAGGGGCCGAGAATGCCGTGGTGGAACGGCGCGAGACCAGTTGGGTGATCAGCCTGAAGGACACACCGGCAAAACCGCGTTTCCCGCTGGCTCCAGACCGGCAGGCCGAAGCGGCCCAGGGCCAGCAGATTTTCATTCCTGCTTCAGATATCGGTCGCAAGATAGAGATTGAAGACCCAGCAATTGGCGATCTTATGGTGGTCATGCCCATGCTGCGCGAAGGGCGTGGCATGGCGCAACCATACAGCTATGCGGCGGCGAACCTTTTGGAAACCGCGCAGGGCGTGGTGGTTATCCCGCTTTCCGACCTCGTGAATGTCGAACGCTTCAAGGAAGGCATCGCAATCCGCCTTTCCGGCAATGACATCCTGTCGGCGACCCATCTGTCGCGCGGTGAACAGGAAGGCGGTCCCAAGCGCCTGATCGACTTCGCGGCATGGCGCATGGGACCAGTATGGGAGTATCGCCAGAACAAGGCCCTGATCGATTACGAACTGTCGCTTCGACCGGCGGATGATCGTAACGAAGTGCGCTGGAAACTTGCGAAATATTACCTTGCATTCGGTCGTGCTGCCGAATGTCTGGGCGTGCTGGAACGCATGCTGAGTGAAGACCCGCTTTTGTCGCAAAACAGCGACTATCTCGCGGTGCGTGGCGTTGCCAATTTCAAACAAGGACGCCTCGAACAGGCAGCCAAAGATCTGGCGGCCAAGGAACTGGAAGCCGAACAGGATGCTGAACTGTGGCGCGCGCTTGTTGCCGAAGCCCTTGGTCATAATGAACAGGCGCTTGAACACTACCGCCGTGGCAAGGATGTCATGGGCACCTATGACGACACGGACCGTGCCGAAATTCAGCTTGCCGTCGTCCGGTCGGCCATCGAGACCGGCGATATCGAGCTGGCGCAGCGCGAGCTGGAGCTTCTGAACGGACTGGACCTCTCGGAAGCGCAACTGAACGAGTCCATCTACCAGGCGGCCCGTATTGCCGAGCGGCAAGGCCAGATGGCCGAAGCCCTTGTGCAATATGACGACCTGGCCAATGCGCCGCAGCGCTGGATTGCCGCGCGGTCGCGGTATTCCCGCATCAAGTTCGGCCTCAAGAACGGCGACCTGCAGCCGATCGACGCCATCGATCAACTGGAGCGCCTGCGGTATGCCTGGCGTGGCGACCGGTTCGAAGTTCAATTGATCGACGATCTTGCCGGCCTGTATTTCCAGACCAAACAGTTTGAACAAGGGCTTGAACTGCTGAGGCAGGCTATCTCCTATTTTCCGGAACAGGCGGCTGAACGCAAGATGACGCTGCGCATGGGGCAGGTCTTCCGCGACCTGTTCCTGGGTTCGGAAGCAGACAAGATGACGCCGATTGCGGCTATCAGCCTGTTTTACAAATTCCGCGAACTGACGCCGCTTGGTACCGACGGCGACCTGATGATCCGCCGGCTGGCCGAACGGCTGGTTTCGGTCGATCTTCTGGACCGCGCGGCCGAGCTTTATGAATATCAGGTGCGTGTCCGCACTGAAGGCGCGGCACGTGCCCAGATTGCGGCAACCCTGGCCAAGATCTATATCCTTAATCTGGAGCCCGACAAGGCGATCGAGATATTGCGCGCCACGCGCGAGCCGCGCCTGCCGGAAGATATCGACAACAACCGCCGCTGGGTGGAGGCACGGGCCCTGACCGAACTGGGCCGGTATGAAGAAGCCGAAGTGCTGCTGGAAGACGACCGCACCCAGGACGCCGATACCCTGCGGGCCGACATCTTTTGGGGTGCCAAGAACTGGTCCAAGCTGGCGCCTGTGGTGCGCCGCCTGCTGGGTGACGGCTGGCGCCGCAACGAAAGCCTGACCTCGCTGCAGCGCCTGAACCTGATCCGGCTGACCATCGCGCTCACGTTCCTTGAAGATCGGTCCGGCCTGATCGAGATGCGCAGGCGGTATGGCGCCCAGATGCGCGGTGGTGACTTTGCCAACGCCTTCGACCTCCTGACCAACGACCAGGAATTGTCGGGACGTGAACTGGGGCTGATTGCCAGCCAGATTGCCAGCGTGGAAAAACTCCAGTCCTTCATGCGTGACTATCGGAGCGATTTCAACGGTCGTTAAATTCCTTGGGGGAGGGTAAAGCCATGCAGTCTCACGCCTTTGAAGCCGCAGAAGGCGGATGTACTTGCCGTACCGTGCGCTACAGCATCAAAAATCGGCCCCTGTTTGTACATTGCTGCCACTGTCGCTGGTGCCAACGCGAAACAGGCACAGCCTTTGCCCTGAATGCCCTCATTGAAACCGACCGGATCGAAGTTACGGCTGGTTCGCCTGATCTGGTGCTCACACCGTCCAACAGCGGCAAGGGGCAGAAAATCGCCCGTTGCCCACATTGTCACGTTGCGGTCTGGAGCCATTATATGGGCGCGGGCGACAAGCTTGCGTTCC
This sequence comes from Alphaproteobacteria bacterium, assembly GCA_006226495.1. Classification (GTDB taxonomy): domain Bacteria; phylum Pseudomonadota; class Alphaproteobacteria; order Sphingomonadales; family Kordiimonadaceae; genus Kordiimonas. The sequence continues at coordinate 7,834 of SBGU01000011.1, read as the reverse complement.
TGCGCGTGGGGACCCTGGACAATCCCGACCGTTTGCCGCCAGACATCCATATTTTCACCGAAAGCAAGCAGCCGTGGGTACATTTACCGCCCGGCGCTGTTGCTGTGCCGGAATATTATTCCAGCAAGGAACACTGGCCCGCTGAAAGCCTGGAACGACGCAAAGCATTGTTTGGCTGAAACGGTTTCTGCGCTGGGGTGTTTTGCCGCAGCTCGCGGAAAACCTCACGAAACGGTGCCCGTTCGGTCGCACCTCTCTCACCAATACGTGACACTTTTATCATTTTCCTTTTTGCGCGGTCTGGGTGACCATCAGGATACAAATCACATTGGGGCGGCCCGCGACCGATGGTGTCGCCCCTGACCACCATGTACCTATGAACGAGGAAAATGACATGAAACTGAACCGTTTTGCCAAGACTGCAGTGGCGCTGACCGGCACCGCGTTTGCCCTGACTGCCTTTGCAGGCACCGCGCTCGCCGACGACAAGAAGGCCAAGAAGGAGAAGTGCTTCGGCGTCGTGGCCAAGGGCATGAACGACTGTGCGACTTCCAGCCATTCCTGCGCCGGCCAGTCCGCTGAAGATGCACATCCGGAAGAATGGATCTATGTGCCTGCCGGCATGTGCGATCGCCTGGCTGGTGGTTCGAAGGACGCGAAAAAGTCCTGACCGGGCGGTGTTTTAGCATTTCCCTTTTCCGTGCCTTTGGGGGACAATATGGCGGTCGGGCCGATGGCCGAAATTGCACGGCCCGCCACATGCAACGGGAACTCAAACGGGGAGTTGTGCAATGAAAGTTTCGTCTATCGTGATGGCTACGGGCGCCGCAGCCCTTGTGGCAGGTGCCACCAGCCTGGGCGTGTCCGCACAGGACAGCAAGGCCAAGCAGGAAAAATGCTATGGCGTTGTTGCCAAGGGCATGAATGACTGTGCAAGCGCCACTCACAGTTGCGCTGGCCAGTCGGCTGAAGACGCGCATCCGGAAGAGTGGGTCTATGTGCCTGCGGGCCTGTGTGACCGCCTTGCAGGCGGCGTTTCCGAAACCAAGAAAAACGGCGGCTGACAAAGCCTCTGGACCCCGGCCCTGGACATCATGCCTATTTTGAAACGAACAGAAGCCAGTGCCGGCACAGAGATCGGCGTGGGGCTTAAAAGCCAGCATTATCAGGATGTTGTGGCAACAAGCCCCGCGCTTTCCTTTTTCGAGGTCCATGCCGAAAACTATATGATGAAGGGGGGCGCACACAGGCGCTGGCTTGATGCGGTTTCAGACCGTTATGCCCTGTCCCTGCATGGGGTTGGCATGTCGCTTGGTTCGGTCGAGGGGCTCGATACTGCCCATGTCCGACGCTTCAGGAGCCTGGTTGACGCATATGATCCCTGGCTGATTTCCGAACACCTGGCCTGGAGCCGTACCGGCGGGACCTATCTGAACGACCTGCTGCCCCTGCCACTGACCACGGAAACTTTCGAGATTCTGGTCGCAAACGTTTCCACCTTGCAGGACGCCATCGGGCGGCAGGTGCTGGTTGAAAACCCGTCGGCCTACCTGTCGTTTGTGGACAGCCATATCCCGGAAGTCGATTTCCTCGCCGGCCTTGCGGAACGTACCGGTTGTGGCCTGCTTCTGGACGTGAACAATGTATTTGTTTCTGCGTCCAACATGGGTTGGGACGCGCGGGCCTACCTTGATGCGGTGCCCGCGTCGGCTGTTGGCGAAATCCACCTGGCAGGCCATGCGCTCAAAGAAGTCAATGGTCTGCCGCTCAGGATTGACGATCATGGATCGGCGGTTTCAGAGGAAGTATGGGACCTGTTCCGGCACCTGATACGCCGGGTGGGACCTCGCCCGACCCTTGTGGAATGGGATACGGATATTCCGGCATTGCCGATCTTGCTGGCGGAAGCTGAAAAGGCGGCCGTTATCCTCGCCGGTGAGACCGGTCGGAGAAAGGCGGCCCATGGCTGAACTTGCACGCCTGCAAGCGGATTTTGCCGCCGCGATCCTTGGGCCGGACGCGGATGTGGGCGGCCTTGGCGGACGTGTTGAAGGGGACGGCATCCCCGCACCCCTTCGGCTCAATGTTTATCGCAACAATTTCCGTCAGGGACTGGGCACAGCGCTCGCAGAGATTTTTCCGGTTGTGCAGGCCTTCGTGGGCCCGGCCTTTCTGAAAGCGGCGCTCCGCCATTTTGTGGTTGCCTATCCACCTTCCGAGCCCATGCTGTATGGCTACGGCGCCGGGTTCGCCGATTTTCTGGACCATTTTCCGCCCGCAGCACAGGTGCCCTATGTGGCCGACGTGGCCCGGGTCGAATGGGCGATGCATGAATTGCAGAATGCGGTGGAGGAGGGTGTTCTGACCACCTCCGCTTTGCCTGAGGCGGGCAGGGTCCGCCTTTCGGGCAACGTGCGGCTGGTCGTCAGCCGTTATCCTGTGGCCAGTCTGTGGATGGCCGGCACGGGCCAACTGCCGCCCGAAGCCGTAAACCCTGACGCTGGTGGGCAGACGGCAGCCATCGTGCTTTCGGATATGGAGATCAGGCTTCTACCGCTGGAGGGTGGGATCAAGACACTTGCCGAAACTCTTTGGCGGGACGAGGAACCTGACGCCGCACAGTTGGTCCACCTGCCGGCGCTTGCGGGCCGCGGCATGCTGACAGACGGGGAGACACAAGCATGACCCGGCTGAAAGACTCGGCCTGCCAGATCGTCACCTGGCTCGAGAGCCGCGTTACGCCCGGCGATTTCATGCTCTTGTGGCTCAGGCTCTGGGTTGCCCGGATTTTTTTTGCCTCAGGGCGCACCAAGACCGGCGGCAGCCTGCTTGAGGTCAGCCCCTCTGCGATCGGACTGTTTGACTATGAATATGGCCTGCCGCTGCTGCTGCCTGAGACCTGGGCTCAACTTTCGGTCTATGCAGAGACGTTCCTGCCGCTTTTGCTGATGCTGGGGCTTGGTGCGCGCTTCGCGGCTGTTGCGCTTCTGGGGATGACGATCATCATTCAGACCTTGGTTTATCCGGGCCATTTTGCCGAACACCTGACATGGGCGGCTGCGCTGCTGGCCATTCTCGCGCTCGGGCCGGGCCGAATGTCCCCTGACCACTTGATCCGGCATCGCCTGCACCCCAAATGAAGGGCAAAATCGTGCGGTAGCGCGGTTTCGCGCGCGCGGCTTTCTATTTTATTTGCTGCAAAATTCGGCTAAGACAAAGGCCAATATTGGTACGTAATTGCCTGTTACGTAAAAAAGGATAAATCATGGACGACATCGACCGCAAAATACTGAACCTCCTGCAGAAAGACGCAACCCTCTCCACTGCAGACATCGCGGAAGCGGTCGGCCTGTCAACCACACCCTGCTGGCGCCGTATCCAGATTCTCGAGCAGGAAGGCTATATCACACGCCGGGTCGCGCTTGTGGACCGCAACAAGGTCAATGTGCCCCTTGATGTGTTTGTTGCCATCCGTACCAATGAACACAACTGGGAATGGCTGGACGAATTCGCGCGTCTGGTGTGCGAGTTCCCTGAAGTGGTCGAGCTTTACCGCATGAGCGGCGAGATCGATTACCTGATGCGGGTGGTCGTGCCCGACATGGCGGCCTATGACGCTTTCTACAAGAAGCTGATCAAGAAGGTACAACTGACCGACGTCAGCTCGTCCTTTGCCATGGAACGCATCAAATACACCACCGCGCTGCCGCTCGATTATGCGCTCGAGCAGGGCCGCGGTCGTCGCCGGAGGTCCTGAGCCGTGGATGCCAGCACCGCCGCGTCACAGCCCAAGACTGAAATCCGCCTTGAGGACTATAAACCGCCAGCCTACCGGATCGAGGATGTCAGCCTGACCTTCCGGCTGCAGGATGACGTTGCCGAAGTTGAAGCCGTCTCCCGCGTGCGCCGCGTGGATGCGGGCGCTGGCGCGTTGGTTCTGGACGGCGGTCCCTATATGGAGCTGGTCTCTGTCGCGGTCGACGGCAAAGCGCTGTCCGGCAATGCCTATACCCTGGGCACGGACGACCTGGTGTTGCACGACCTGCCGGCCGAGTTTGACCTCAGCATCGTCACGCGGGTGAAGCCGAAGGATAATACCCGGCTTGAGGGGCTCTATTATTCCGGGGGTAATTTCTGCACCCAGTGCGAGGCAGAGGGCTTCCGCCACATCACCTATTTCATTGATCGGCCAGACAATCTGGCGCGCTTCCGCGTGCGCATCGAGGCCGACAAGGCAGCCTTTCCGGTGCTGCTGTCGAACGGGAACCCGGGCGCGACCGGCGATCTGGGCGATGGCCGGCATTTTGCCGAATGGGAGGACCCTTTCCTGAAACCCAGTTATCTGTTTGCGCTTGTAGCGGGCAAACTGGGTGTGCTGAGCGACAGTTTCACGACCCGGAGCGGCCGTGAGGTGGCGTTGAACATCTATGCTGCCGAGGCGGACCTCGATAAATGCGGCCACGCCATGCAGTCGCTGAAGCGGTCCATGAAATGGGACGAGGATGTCTTCGGCCTCGAATATGACCTTGATGTCTATAACATCGTGGCCGTTGGCGACTTCAACATGGGGGCCATGGAAAACAAGGGCCTCAATGTCTTCAATACCAAATATGTGCTGGCCAGCCCCGACACTGCGACCGATGTGGACTTCGATAATATCGAAGGTGTGATCGGCCACGAATATTTCCATAACTGGACAGGCAACCGCGTCACCTGCCGTGACTGGTTCCAGCTCAGCCTCAAGGAAGGGCTGACCGTGTTCCGGGACCAGGAATTCTCCAGCGACATGACCTCCCGCGCGGTCAAGCGTCTGGATGATGTGCGCACCCTGCGCATGCTGCAGTTCCCCGAGGACGCGGGGCCGCTGGCGCATCCTGTTCGCCCTGAAACATATATAGAAATCAATAACTTCTATACGGTCACGGTCTATAACAAGGGCGCCGAAGTCATCCGGATGATGCACCGCTTGATCGGTGCGAAGGCGTTCCGGGCCGGAATGGACCTGTATTTCGAACGTCATGATGGTGCGGCTGTCACCTGCGAGGACTTTGTCTGCGCCATGGAAGACGCAAGCGGTGTCGATCTCGGCCAGTTCCGGCGGTGGTATTCCCAGGCCGGCACGCCGCGCCTGACGGTTGCGCGCGAACGCCGTGGCGCTGACATCGTGCTGTCGGTCGAACAGTCCTGCCCGCCGACGCCGGGTCAGGCGGAAAAACTGCCGTTCCATATGCCCCTTGTGGTTGGCTGGGTCGCTGCGGATGGCACCGAACTGCGTCCCGAAATCGACGGTGGCACATGGGGCGAAGATGGTTGCCGGCTTGAACTGAGGAAAGATTTCCAGCAATTCACCTTCAGGGATGTGCCGGAAGGCGCGATCCCGAGCTTGTTGCGTGGTTTTTCCTGCCCTGTGCAGATGAAAAGCGACCTGACGGAAGCTGAACTGGCCTTCCTGTCGGGCAAGGACAGCGATGCTTTCGCGCGCTGGGAAGCAACACAGACCCTCGTTTCGGCCTTTCTGGTTCGTTCGGTTGAAGCAGGCAGGCCGGTCACATCTTTGCCACCACATATCCATGGTGCCTTTGCCGCAGTGCTGGCGGACAACATCTCGGACCCTGCGCTGATTTCCGAACTGCTGGTGCTGCCAAGCGAGATCGATGTCGGCCAGAAACTGGAAGTCCTGAAGGCAGAAGAACTGCATGCTGCCCGCGAAGCGCTGTTGCGCTTGATCGCCGGCGCCTTTGCGACTGAATTGCGTGCACGTTATGATGCGCTGACGACTAGCACATTCAGCCAGGAGCAGGGAGCGAAAGCCAGCCGTCGGCTCAGGAACGTACTTTTGAGCTACCTGGCCCTGCTGCCGGGCGGCGAAACACTGGTGAAAGGTCATTACGACCAGGCGACCTGCATGACCGACCGTATCGCGGCACTCGCGCAAGCCGCGCACAGTGATTTTGCCGGGCGCCAGGCCTTGTTGGACGACTTTTACAATCGCTGGCGCGACAACGCGCTCGTGATCGACAAATGGTTCGCAGTGCAGGCGCAGAGCAAGCGGCCTGATACAGTTGCACAGGTTCGTGCGCTCACCAGGCATGAAGCCTTTACGTTCAAGAATCCCAACCGGCTCCGGTCGCTGGTATCGTCTTTCTCCATGCTGAACCAGGTTCGTTTCCATGCCGCGGATGGCGCGGGGTACCGGTTCCTGGCGGACACCATTGTCACGGTCGATGGTTTGAACCCGCAAACCGCAGCCAAGCTGGTTGCGCCCCTTGGGCGCTGGCGCCGGCTGAGTGGCGATTCAAGGCAGTTGATGCAGGAAACCTTGCGCGCGATTGCAAGCCATGATGGGTTGAGTGACGACGTGCGCGAGCTCGTTGAAAAATCGCTGACATGACACTGTAATGATTCGCGCACCTTTTTGCAGGCATAGGCGCCCGACCGTTCGCATTGTGGAAAATCGCAGCCCCGGGCATGGGTGTGGTCAATTTTGCATTAACCACGTTAGTGCATGAATTTATTGACAAAAATGTCAAGGAAAGGGACGTGCGTCGTCAGGCGTATCAACTAATGCGAGCAAGGGGGCATGACAGGCTAGAGATGCCATGGCTTACAGCCTATAATAACCCTAGCCAATCACCAGAGAGAGAGTACAACAAACTATGAGTTCTGAACCTACAATCAAGAACCCCGACCCCATCGACATACATGTTGGGCAGAGGGTCCGTGCGCGCCGCAAGATGTTGGGCCTGTCCCAAACCCAGCTTGGTAAAGAACTGGGTGTGACATTCCAGCAAGTGCAGAAATACGAGCGCGGCACGAACCGTATCGGCTCCAGCCGCCTGTTCAAGATGTCGACGACCCTTGATGTGCCGGTATCCTACTTCTTCGAAGGCGCAGAAACCAAGCTTCCGGGCTACAACGACAGCGTTGAGTCCCTGGGTGAGGATGCTTTCGACAAGCAGGAAACGCAGGAACTGGTCGAAGCCTATTACCGCATTGCCGACCCGCGTATCCGCAAGAAAGTCCTGGGCCTTGCCCGTCTGCTTTCGAGCGGCGTGGACGAATACGGCATGTAACCAGGGTCATTGCCCAAGAAAAAAGCGCGTCCGCAAGGGCGCGCTTTTTTTGTTTCCTGTATGGGAAGGACGAACACTTGGCACGCCCCTGTAAAGGCTCAGCTTTCTACATCTTGCTCGTCGCCTGACCCGGCTTCGGCGGCATCCTTGCGCCGCTTGCGTTCACGGCGCACCACATAGACGATGCCCGGGGCCAACAGGAACAGACCGGCCGGTTCCGGTACCGATGCCACGATCGTAATGATGGCGGTATCGACACTGGTCAGGATCAGGTCACCCGGCAGGAACACGGTGCCGCCGGTGATCAGGTCGACAAAGCGGCCATCTCCCAGCAGGCTGCCATCAAACCGCACGTTCAGGGTTACCTCATAGGTGCCGGCATGGTCGAAAACGGTACCGCTGCCCGACTGAACCAGGAGGGTGTCACCTGTACCGATGATCTGATCACCCAGCACCCATTCCAACTGGAACTGCGACAGGTCCGTGAGGTTGCAAAGGACCTCTGCGGCAAACGTACTGCCGCAGCCGTTGAGGGTGAAGTCTTCCCCAAGCGGAATCGGGTCATAAATACCGGCCTCGGCAACGATTTCCGGCGTTGGTTCCGGTGTCGGCTCAGGCGTCGGTTCAGGCGTCGGTTCCGGTGTCGGCTCCGGTGTCGGCTCAGGCGTCGGTTCCGGTGTCGGCTCAGGCGTCGGTTCCGGTGTCGGCTCAGGCGTCGGCTCTGGTGTAGGCGTCGGTGTTGGTTCCGGCGTCGGAGTTGG
>SBGU01000023.1 GCA_006226495.1 Alphaproteobacteria bacterium | reverse complement strand
GCCCGCATGCAACAGGGCGGCGTCCTGGCCGGCCAGCGCATAATCGACATCCAGCAACATCCGTACCGGCGTACCGGACGATTGCCCGAACAGATGCATGCTGATTTCGTGCATGCTGCCATCGGCCCGCACAATGCCCGGCTCCACCTCCCGCCAGCCGGCCCGCAGGTAGGGCAGCAGGCTGAGCGGCGACAGGTCGGCGGGCACCGGTACCGGCGGGGCAATGTCGGCCCCGGTTTCAGCGGCCATATCGCGCTGCAGGTGCCTGTACATCCAGGTTGGCAGCCAGGCGCTATCCCCGTCTGCCAGCGCCCTGACATCGGCGGCAGATGCCTTTGCCGCGTGCCGCACCAGCGCCGCGATGCGGTCCGGCGCCTCCTGAAGGCCGGCCGGCAGGGGCTGGTCGTCCAGAAGTACGGCGCGCACGTAGGCCGACAGGCTGTCGCGGCACTGCATTTCATGCCCGATATTATGGTTGCCCCTGTAGGCCAGGAAACGCACACCGGGCCGGTCCAGAACCGGCGCCAGATGCAACAGGTCGCGGCGGGTGTCGACCGACACATGGATTTCATAACGGCCCTCTGCACGCATCAGAGCCGCCGCATCATCATGCCGGAATACCGGGATCTGGTCCCAGAAAGCCTTGTAGCGGCTGTCGAAGCCGGCCTTCGGGCCCACCAGCAGTTGCGGCGCCGCGGCCACCACCCGGTCGAACGCCAGATAATGGTCCAGCACCAGGGCATTGAAGCCCCCCATGCTGAGGCCAAAACCGGTGGTGTGCCGGATATTGTGTTCGCTGCGGTAATCCTCGACCAGTTGCAACAGCGCGTCAAAACCCGCAGGGTCGTTCATCCAGGACCGGTTGCGGTCGCGCACAAAAATGAAATGGTCGTCCAGACCGGCCAGCCGGGTACTGGCGCGCCATTCGAACGGCATGGGATCGCGGCCTTCGGCGCCGATGCCGGCACAGACCACCATCAGCCGCCGGCCCCGCCCGGGCCGCACCTGCGCGTCATAGGCACCAAGATTGTGGGTAAGCTCGGGACAGGCCTTTTGTCGGGCGAACTGGCGCAGAAGCGGGATACTGTCGAATATCCATTGCATCGCCTAGTCCCTTGCCGGCACTTCGCCGAGCAGGGCCAGAAGCTGGGCCAGCTCGCGCTCTGTCAGGCGGCCGATGCGGCGCGCCAGCAGGTTCACGGCCTCGGTCGCGCGCGGGTCCAGGCCCGATGTGTCGATGCTGACCTTGGGCCGCGACATCAGCGCCAGGTCCTTCAGGGCCTCCGCCTCATCCCAGATCAGGCCGAAATACTGGATCACCTTCTGGATAAAGGCCCAGGACGGTGCGCCGCGTTTGCCATGTTCGAGCGCCGACAGGTAGGCGGGCGAGACATGGATGGCTTCGGCCATTTCGGCCTGGCTGACGCCTTTGGCGCGCCTCAGGGTGCGCAGGCGTTCGCCAAACGGGGTCATGCGCCCATGCCTTTGCTGCCGGGCACACGGCGCCTGAGCAACACATAAAGCGCGCCTTCACCACCATGTTCGATGGCCGCCGTGCCGTAGGACTGGATGAAGGGCCGAAGCTCCGGCCCCTCAAGCCACAGGGGCACCATGCGTTTGAGCACACCGCCAAACTGGTTGAAGCTTTCACGGGTGCGAAACGCTGCCGGGATATCGCCGATCTGGGAAAAACGCCGCCCGCCCTTGCCGGTGACCACAATCAGCGCCTTTTCGCCCGCGCGCACCGCATCCTCGATGGTGCGCTTCAACAGCCGCTGGGCGGTTTCCTGGCTCATGCCATGCAGGTCCACGGACCGGGACACAGCCATATGCCCGCGCGCAAGCCGGCGGCGGGTTTTGCGGTCGATGCTGGTGTCGGGGGCCGGCCCGGTGCCCGCAAACCATTCGGACGGCAATTCGGCCTCGCGCTCAAGCGGGCGCACCATGCGCCGGGGCGGAATGGGCGGTGCGTCCGGGCGGGCGCCCAGCGGGGTTACGGTCGCGGCCACGGTGTCCCAAAGCTGTTTGTCGGTGTCCGACAGCGGGCCTTTCTTGCGTGCGCTCACGAGCCCGTCTCCACCGCCTTTTCCGCCAGCGCCTTCGGCAGCAACAGCCAGTAGCGGCCCTTGTTGTTCATGGGGCCTGAAATCGCCTCGGCATCGGGGCCGAAGCCCCAGAACACATCGCCCCGCACCTCGCCCGCGATGGCGCCACCCGTGTCCTGCGCCACCATCAGCCGGTTCATGGCAACGGGCGGCAGGTCGGGACCCGCGGGGTCCGGGTGGCTGGTCGACAGCCAGATGGGTGCATGCTGCGGCAGGTGCTGCCGGTCGATGGCCAGCGAGCGCCCGGGGGTGAGTGCCACGCCCGCCGAACCGAACGGCCCCTCTTCACCCGGCAGGATGCGGAAAAACACGAAGGACGGATTGCTGTTCATCAGCTCGTCCATACGGTCGGGATGGGTGGCGAGCCAGGCCCGGATCGCCTGCATGGACATTTTCTCGCGCGGGATTTCACCGTCGGCGATCAGCTTGCGACCGATGGCAAAATAGGGATGGCCATTCTGGTCGGCATAACCGACCCGCATCAACTGGCCGTCGGGCATCCGCACCCGGCCCGAGCCCTGGATATGCAGGAAAAAGGCATCGACCGGATCGTCGACCCACAGGATTTCGAGGTCGCGGCCCCGAAGCACCCCGGATTCGATATCGGCCCGGTCGGCATAGGGCACCAGGCGCCCGCCTTCGACCCGGCCCGCAATGCGCCGGCCCTTGAGGTCGTCGCGGAAGGCGCCCAGGTCGACACTCACCAGTTCGGGCGGGCGCGCATAAAGGGGCACGCGGAAGCGGTCGTCCCTGGTCAGGCTGCCATGCAGCAGGGTCTCGTAATAGCCGGTGAAGGTGCCCATGGTTTCGCCGTCTGCGGCCACTTCGAGGGGCACAAACCGGTCCATGAGCACCGCGCGCACGTCGGCGTCGGTCTGTGCGAGCATAAGATCGCCGCACGGCGTGTACCAGTCGGCCGCCGTACCGCCGATGCTGGCGCCGGGCATACGGCGCGCTGACGGCAGCGCCAGGACGCGGTCGCAGCTTTTATAGAGCGCGGGCAGAGCTTCGGCGAGATTGTCGTCCCGCCAGCCCGGCAGGTCTTCGAAGCGCACGATGCGGAAGCTCAGGCCTTCGGGCCGGGTCGGCAGCATGAAAAGCGCCGCCCAAACGGACAGCGCCACAAGAGAGAGAACCGCGAGCCAGAACCCCGCACGCCGCATGGCCTTATCCTGCCCGGGTGGCCACGAGGGTCCAGTTCGGGTCACGCGATGCGGTATCGCGCGCGAAGGTCCATTTGTCGTTCATCTGCACGGCGTCCGACGTGTCGCCTTCGACCACCTTGCCGGCCTCGTCGCGCGTGACCGCAATGATCTCGGCCTTGAAATGCAGGGTCAGCTCGGCGGTGCGGCCATGAAGCTGGGCACCCACAAGGTCGGCGCTTGAAAGCTCCAGAAGCCGGTTTTCCATATGCAGCTTGTTCTGTTCGCGCGCGCTGATGGCGCCTTCGAACTGGGCGAACACCTGGTCGTCAAGGAAATCGCGCAATGTGTCGCGGTCACCAGCCCAGAAAGCTTCCAGAATCATCTGATACGCACCTTTGGCACCCTGCATGAAGGTGCCCAGGTCAAAACTGGGGTCCGCGCGGCGGATGTCCTGCACCCCCTTGCGTACAGCCGGATCGGCCTGCATATCGATGACCTGTGCATCCGACGGCGCATCGACGGCTTCACCTTCGATCACGCGGCCCCGGCCAGTGTGCGGCGCCGGGCGCGCGGCGGGTGGCAGCGGTTCGTTGCCGGTTTTTTTGCCGAGTTCCGAGCGCAGCCTCAGAAGGATGAAACCGGCGACCATGGCAAGCAAAACGAGTTCGAACATAACGATCCTATAGCCTGAAAACGGGGTTTTTCGGGTCGCACCATTGAAGCGACCCCTTTTCATACCCTAATAGATAAGTGGAATAAGAGGAAAGAACAAGGAATGCCGCTCATCATCCTGGCGCTCATTCTTGCCATACCGGCTGTGGAACTGATGGTTCTGATCAATGTCGGCGGCGAGATCGGTGCCCTCAATACCATTGGCCTGTGCCTGCTGACGGCCGCCATCGGCCTGACGCTTGTGCGGCTGCAGGGCATGCGCGTGGTCATGGACATGCAACAGGCCGCCAGCCGCGGCGAACCCATTGGCGCCAGTCTGGTGCATGGATTTTTCCTCGCCGTCGCCGGCGTGTTCCTGCTGATCCCCGGTTTTGTGACCGACACAGTGGGCGCCCTTCTGCTGATCCCGCCGCTCAGGCTTGCCCTGGCCCGGCTGGGTTTTGCACATTTCATGGTGCGGCGCGGCGGTACCCGCCAGACCACCATCATCATCGAAGGCGAGGTGATCGAGCCCGACATGGACAACACGCGCGGGCGACAGGACCCGCACCGGACGCCCACCCGCCTCGACCGGCACGACCCGGAAAATTAGGCAAACCGCCGCACCGCCTGCATTTGCAGGTTGTCGCGCCCTTCAAACCGTGCTAGCCGTTCACCCGGAATTCGCCGGTTTTCCGCGCCAGCGGCAAACCCGGGGGGATGGTAGACAAACAAGAGTGACAAAATGGCTGACAACGATTTTACCAACGACCAGACGCCCGTAGGCGGCCCGGCACCCGAAGGTGCTGCTGGTCCGCAAGCCGGTGTGCTTGCCCAGTATATCAAGGACCTGTCGTTCGAAAACCCGAACGCACCCGCGAGCCTGCAGGCCATGGCCGGCACCAAGCCCGCGATCGACGTCAATGTGAATGTCGGCGTGCGCAAGATGAACGACGAGGTATACGAGGTCGAACTCAAGATTTCGGCCAACGCATCCAATGTCAATGAAACCGGTGGCGACAGCCGCACCGCCTTTGTGGTCGAGCTGGCTTATGCCGCACTCTTCGGCATCCGCAACGTGCCCGAAGAAGCGCTGCGCCAGTTCCTGCTGGTTCAGGGCCCGACGATGATGTTCCCGTTTGCCCGCCGCATCATCGCCGATGCGTCGCGCGACGGTGGTTTCCCGCCGCTCCTTCTGGAGCCGATCAACTTCGATGCACTTTTCAGGGCGCAAGCCGTCCAGGAAGCGCAACAAGCCCAGGCGGCCGGTGCCGCAGGGGCCAGCGAAGACCCTGCGCCGGTCAGCATCAACTAACCAGCGCAGGCAAAACCGTTCCGAAATGCGGTCCGGCCGCCAGGGGTCTCCTCTGGCGGCCGGTTTTATTTCAGGCCTGCTGTCGTGACCCGGGATTTTATCGTCAGGCCTTTTGGGCCTGTGCTTCGGCTTGGGCACGCCGCGCGTTGATGCGTTTGGCCATATGGGCCTGGACTTCCGCGACCACATCGGCCGGCGCCACATCCGGGTGGCCGGCATTGAAGGGCGGCGCCGGGTTATATTCGATGCCAAGCTGGATCATCTCCGCCGCGCGCCGGTCCTGCAGTTCCGCCACCACGGCCAGGGCAAAATCGATGCCCGCCGTGACACCGCCGCCCGTGATGCGGTTACGGTCGATCACCAGCCGGCCGGGCGTGAATTCGGCACCGTAGGCTGCCAACAGGCCCGTGGCCGCCCAATAGGTGGTGGCCTTGTATCCTTGCAACAGACCGGCTGCACCCAGCAGCAGCGATCCGGTACAGACCGACGTGACATAGCGTGCGTCTGCCGCCTTGGCGCGCAGGAAATCCAGCGTATCGGCGTCGGTCATCAGGTCCACCTGCCCGGGCCCGCCGGGCACGCAGATGACGTCCAGTTTGGGGCAATCCGCAAAGGTGACCGTGGGCAAAAGCCGAAGGCCGGTTTCGGCGGTGACCGGATCGAGCGTTTTCCAGATCAGATGCACACGCGCACCCTCCATCTTGGAAAAAACCTCGAACGGACCGGTGAGATCAAGCTGTGTCAGGCCCGGAAATAACAGGAGGCCGATGTGAATTGTCATGGTGTTTCCCCGCTTGTTGCTGTGGCCTGATCATAGGCTTGTGTGGGCGTGGCGGATATGACAAATTATATGCGATTTCTGCCAAACCGGGATTTTTGAGCCATGCGCACCATCATACTTGTCGGCTATGCCCGCGCCCAGATTCTGGACATCACAGGCCCCGCGCAGGTGTTCCAGTCCGCAAACGAAGCCTTGGGCCGTGATGAGTACCGGGTGGTGCTGGCCTGTGTCGATGGCCACAAGGTCGAGACCACTTCCGGCCTGCATCTGGCCGCCACGCCGCTGCCGTATGTGGTGCCGCAGGGCGCCGATACGGTGCTGGTGTCCGGCGGGCACGGGGTCGGGCGGGTGGTGAAGGACATGGGCGCACTGGACTGGTTCCGCCGCGCGGCCAAGGGGGCAAAACGCATCGGGTCGGTATGTACCGGCACCTTCGTATTGGCAGCGGCAGGCCTTCTGGACGGACGGCGTGTCGCAACCCACTGGGACGCGGTCGCGGACCTTGGGCGCCGGTACCCCAAGCTGCAGGTCGACGGCGAAGCCCTGTATGTGAACGACGGCCCGGTCTGGACATCGGCGGGGGTGACCGCCGGCATCGACATGTGCCTCGCGCTTGTGGAAGCGGACCTGGGGCGAGAGATCGCCATGACTGTCGCGCGGCGGCTGGTAGTCTATGCGCGCCGGCCCGGCAACCAGACCCAGTTCAGCGCGCTTCTGGAAGGGCAGGCAAAAGCCGGCGGCAGTTTTGCCGCCACCGTCGACTGGATGGCCGAACATCTGGCGGACAGCATCAGCGTGCGTGACGTGGCAGACCGCGCGGGCATGAGCGAACGCAGTTTCCACCGGCATTTTGTGTCCGAGATGGGCGACACACCGGCCCGCTATCTGGAACGGCTGCGCCTTGATGCCGCGCGTACCTTGCTGGCGAGCCCCGAACTGCCCCTGAAGTCGGTCGCGGCGGAAACCGGGTTCGGATCAGCGGGGCGCCTTATCCAGGCGTTCGAGCGGCGCTTCGGCCTGTCGCCCACCGCCTACAGGCGGCTGCATGCCGGCTGATCAGCCGGCCAGCCAGCCCTGCCACACGGGGTGTGCAGCAACAAGCTCGGCCACAAGGCCATACCCACCCGCGCCCGGGTGCGCACCGTCCGCCGCCATGGCTTCGGCGTGCCAGACTTCAGACGCATTGACCGCATCGAAGATATTCACATAGGGCGTGGCATGGAGGCTGGTGAAGGTGACCAACTGGCGCGCCATTTCGCCGATGCGGTTCGTAGCCGCCCGGTCGCCGGCCACCGGCAGCGGGCTGATAAACAGCACCGGCCAGCGTTTGCCGGCTTCCTGCATCAGCGATTTGGCGATCTTGAGCCGGTCCACCTGGCCGACCCGGATGCGTTTGCGTTCGGTCAGCAGGCAATCGTTGGCGCCAAAGGAAAACACGATACGGTCAAGCCCCGTGCCATCGGCTTCTGCGCGCCAGCGTTTGAGGATGTCTTCACCCGTGTCGCCCGCGACACCAAAATTGACTGCGGTGTGCCCGGCTCGGTCACACACCCGCCCGACCCAGCCCTTGCCCTCTGGGTCGCCGGTGCCCGCAATGAAACTGTCGCCAAAAAAGCCGATGCGCATGATGTTACCGTGCCGCCTTCGCCGCCTTCGCGAGCCGGAGCAAAGCCCGGGCGCAGATGATTTCGGCCGGGTTGCCCGTGGTTTTGCAGTCGAGCTCGGCCTCCAGGAGGATATCGAGCGCGCCTTCAAGCTTGCGGGTGTTCCAACTGCCAAGTTCCGACATGAATTTGTCGCGTTCGCCAAAGAAGACCGGCGGGCGCAGTTTGCCCATGGCTTCGGACGCGTTCATGCCCGTGTCCATATGGCCGCGCGCCAGATGCAGACGCATCATGCGGTTCTGCAGGGTGCGGACGATGGCAATGGCACTTTCGCCCGCGATCCAGGCGCGTTCAAGCTGGCGTTCAAGCTGCTTCAGGTTGCCGGCGGTCACCGCCTCGGCAATCTGGCTGAGGCCCAGGGCCGCCGTGTCACCCACGCACGCCTTGGCGTCCGATATGGTAACCTGCGCCGGACCCTTGCCCATATAGAGCACCAGCTTGTCCAGTTCGGCGCGGCTGATCATGCGGTCGCTGCCCAGGTTGTCGACAAGATAGGAGACCGCATCCTGGGTCGCGGTCATGCTGGCTTCCGACAGCACCTGATGCACAAGGCCCATCAGGTCCTGCGCGCTGTCTTCATAGCAGGCGATGGCCAGGCCCTTCTTGGCGCCTTCCATCAGCTTCCTGAGCGATGATGTGGGTTTGAGGTCCCCCGCGGTGATGACCAGAAGCCCGTCGCCGAGCTCACTTTCGGTCACCAGCTTCACGGCGTCCGTAACCTCGTTGCCGACATTCTCAAGCCGCACCAGGCGGCGCCCGCCCATCATCGACAGCGCCGCGACTTCATCCAGCAGCACCGACGGTTCGGCTTTGACATTCTCGATGGTCGGACGGGCAACCTGGAACGGGTCCGACAGGTCGGGGCAGATCTGCTTGCCGATCTTCTCGGCGCGTTCACGCACCAGACCTTCGTCGCGACCATAGACCAGCACGGCCCGCATTTTGGGGTCGATCGCCTTCAGGACAGACGGGATATCGCGTGGTGTGACCTTCACGTGCGCGCCCCCAAACCGGCCTTAACCGGTTTTCGAGAAATAGAGCGCCAGACGGCGGTGGATACGTTCAGCGAGGTCAAGCACCAGGCGGCGGGCCGAATCCTCGCGCTGGGTGACGGTCGCAAAGTCCGACAGCACCAGGTCGTAGGACGTGCGCACACGCATGTCGTCGGCAAACAGGGTCTTGTCGTCCACGAGCGACACCAGCGCCACATGGGCGGTGATGGTCATCTGTTCCTGGGTCGCCGCAGCGTCCGGGCGGAAACCATAACCTTCCGTCGACTGGTCAAGGGTGACCACAAGCTGGTATTCGGCATTGCCGTCGCTGTTCAGGCGCTGCACCAACTGGTTATGCATGACCTGGCCAAGGCGGTCGGCAATGGGCGCCACCTCGATACCGGACAGTTTTGCGCGCATGTCATCGGCAGAGCCGCCCGCTTCATAGAGCGGCGTGAACCCGCAGCCGGCCAGCCACAGGCTGGCCATGAGGGCGGTTATGCGCGCAAGCATCCGCATCAGTTGGCCACGATATTGACGATACGGCCGGGCACCACAATGACCTTCCGGACCGTCAACCCATCAAGGCTGCGCTGCAGCTTGTCGGACGCCATGGCGATGGCTTCGACCTCGGCCTTGCCCAGGTCCTTGGCCACCTCGATGGTGTCGCGCAGTTTGCCGTTCACCTGTACCGCCATCTTGACCGTGTCGTCGACCGTCAGCGCCAGATCGGCCTTCGGCCAGTCGGTCGCGGCCACCAGGGTCTTGTGGCCGAGCTTCGACCATAGTTCTTCCGCCAGGTGCGGCATCATCGGGCTGAGGAGCAGCACGAGGGTTTCAAGCGCCTCGCGCATGGCCTCAGGCGCACCTTCGCCCGAAATATCGGCAGAGACGGCGTTGGCATATTCATAAAGCCGGGCAACGGCCTTGTTGAAATGCAGCGCTTCGATGTCGGCGGTTACACCAACGATCGATTTGTGTGTGGCTTTGCGGAGCGCAAGCGCGGACGGCGAAATGCTGGCCGGCATGGCCGCCCCCACCGGCGAGATGGCTGCAGACGGTGCATCCACCATGCGGAACACCCGCTGGGTGAAACGCCAGGCGCCTTCGATACCG
This sequence comes from Alphaproteobacteria bacterium, assembly GCA_006226495.1. Taxonomy (GTDB): domain Bacteria; phylum Pseudomonadota; class Alphaproteobacteria; order Sphingomonadales; family Kordiimonadaceae; genus Kordiimonas. The sequence goes on along the minus strand of SBGU01000023.1, from coordinate 62,077 downwards.
CTTTCGGTCCAGGTCAGGTCACGTTCGGGCGGGCTGTCCGACAGCATGAACCAGCGGGCCGTGTCGGCACCATACTGGTCGATGATATCGTCGGGGTCGACCACATTCTTCTTGGATTTGGACATCTTCTCGATGCGGCCTTCGGTCACTTCGAGGCCGTTGTCCGAGCGGAACTTGCTGCCGTCTTCGCGGTGGCGCACCAGTTCCGGGAATACCCACTGGCCGTCGGTATCCTTGTAGGTGGCATGGTTGACCATGCCCTGCGTGAACAGGCCTTCAAACGGTTCCTTCACCTTGGTGCGGCCCACATGGTTGAGCGCGCGGGTGAAGAACCGGGCGTACAAGAGGTGCAGGATCGCATGTTCGATGCCGCCGATATACTGGTTCACCGGCAGCCATTCATTGACGATATCGCCATCGAACGGTGCATCGGCGTCCGGGGTCACGAACCTGAGGAAATACCAGGACGAATCCACAAACGTGTCCATGGTGTCGGTTTCGCGCACAGCCTTGGCCCCACATTTCGGGCACTTGGTATGTTTCCAGGTCGGGTGATGATCCAGGGGGTTGCCCGGGCGGTCGAAGGACACATCTTCGGGCAACGTGACCGGCAACTGCTCGGCCGGCACAGGCACCACACCACAGGCGTCACAGTGCACAAACGGGATCGGCGTGCCCCAGTAACGCTGGCGGGAAACACCCCAGTCGCGCAGGCGGAAATTGACCGTGCGTTCGCCCCAGCCTTCGGCCTCGGCGCGGTCGATCATCATGGCTTTGGCCGCCATGGCGTCCATACCGTCCATGAAACGGCTGTTGATCATCTTGCCGGGGCCGGTGTAGGCCTCGGTGCCGATGGTGTAGCTTGCGGCGTCTTCGCCTTCAGGCAGCACCACGGGGATGACCGGCAGGTCATATTTGCGGGCAAAGTCCAGGTCGCGCTGGTCGCCGGCGGGGCAGGCGAAAATCGCGCCCGTGCCATAGTCCATCAGCACGAAGTTGGCGACATAGACCGGCAGTTTCCAGCTTTTGTCGAGCGGGTGATAGACATGGAGGCCGGTGTCATAGCCGCGCTTTTCAGCCTTTTCGAGCGCTTCTTCGCTGGTGCCGGTCTTGCGGCAGTCCTCGATAAACTCGGCCAGGTCCGGCTTGTCTGTGGCCAGTTCAGCCGCCAGCGGATGGTCGGGCGAAATCGCGCAGAAGCTGGCGCCAAACAGGGTGTCGGGCCGCGTGGTATAAACCGGCAAGGTGGCGCCGGTTTCCGCGATTTCGAAATTGAATTTCAGGCCTTCCGAGCGGCCGATCCAGTTTTCCTGCATCAGGCGCACTTTTTCGGGCCAGCGGTCCAGGGCCTTCAGGCCTTCCAGAAGCTCGTCGGCAAAATCGGTGATCTTGAGGAACCACTGGCTGAGCTTGCGGCGTTCAACCACCGCGCCCGAGCGCCAGCCGCGCCCGTCGATCACCTGCTCGTTGGCGAGCACGGTATTGTCGACCGGGTCCCAGTTGACCCAGCTTTCTTTCCGGTACACCAGACCCGCATTGTAGAAATCGATGAAAATCTGCTGTTCCTTGCCATAATAGGCCGGATCGCAGGTGGCGAGCTCGCGCTCCCAGTCGATCGCCAGGCCGACCTGCTTGAGCTGGTCGCGCATGTTGGCGATATTGTCGTAGGTCCAGTCGGCGGGATGTACCTTGCGTTCCATGGCGGCGTTTTCGGCAGGCATGCCGAAGGCGTCCCAACCCATGGGATGCAGCACTTCAAAACCGTTCGCGCGCCGGAAACGGGCAACCACGTCGCCCAGCGTATAGTTGCGCACATGGCCCATATGGATGCGGCCCGACGGATAGGGGAACATCTCAAGCACATAATATTTGGGCTTCGTCGATGTGCTGTCGGTTTTGAAGATGTTGGCTTCGTTCCAGACCTTCTGCCATTTGGCTTCGGTGGCCTTAGCGTTGTACCGCGACATGGTTTCTTTCTCGATTTTCAACAACAAAGGGCCGGGCCACGCGGACCCGGCACATGTTCAGGCTGGCCGGACTGGCCCTATTTCTGCCGTTCGGCGACCTTCAGCATGCGGGCCCGGGCCAGGATGGCTTCTTCGACCTTCAGTTCGGTCGCCGCCTGCACCGGCAGGGTTACCCAGTTGCCGTCCTGTTTTTCCTGGCGCACCACCGCGACCTTCACGGCGTCGGACCTGAGGTCCTGCGACAGGAACCGTACAGTCAGCTTCAACCGCTCATTCGGGGTTTCCGGGGTCGACCGCCAATCCGTGGTGATGATGCCGCCCGCCGGCTCGACCTTATCAAGCGGCATGAAGGACAGGGTGTCCAGGGCTGCCTGCCACAGATAGCCGTTTACGCCGAGTGCCGTGGTTTTGGGCGCAATGTCCGCTTTGTCCTTGCCGCCACCAAAAATGCTACAGGCGCCGAGTGCCAGACCAACAGACAAGACCAGCAAAGACCGGGTTAAAATTCGCATGCCATACCCTTCAGATTCGTTTTGTTGCCCGAGAGTCGTTTTACGCGCGGTGCGACCATTACCCGTTGCCGGTGTGTCGGATCGCACTTTACCCGAGCTGTAAGCGGGTTATAGCGGGCGGAAGTGGCGCTGACCAGACAGAAAAACGTTCAAATCGTGGCGCGTGCGCCACAGGTCATCTCAATTTTGCCACCGGTCTTGCATAGTGTCACAGAGATTCAATACCATATGGGTAAATATGCGACGGCGAGTCGGTATGGAACGATGAAACGTATGTCTAAAATCGCGATTGTCGGCCTTCTGATGGCCAGCACCTCCACGGCAGCCGTGGCGGACGAAAAGACACGTTTTGAATCCTCCGGCTTCCTGCAGAGCCTCGACCTTTTCATCGCCGAACAGATGGCGAAACTGAAGGGCGAGCACAAGGACAGCAAAACCGCCAATCCCGAAGACCTGGAACTCAGCCTGCGCGCCCCCTCGGGCAACCGCGACAATGGCTTCCTTTACCTTCGGGACCAGACCGGCGGCGGCACGGACGGCATGGCCGGCCTGAATGCCCGCCCGGACTTTTCCTCGCTGTTGTCGCCGAACGGCACCGTGCGCGGCTCCTATGGCCAGGACCTGTTTGGCGCCACCAACCGCATGGGCATGACCTTCGGCGGCCAGCCGGGCAGCCATGACCGCGGCTTCGAGGTGGCGATCGAAAGCGCCTACCGCCTGTCGATGCAGGGCCTGCCGGCCACCACCGGCTTTGGCGATACCAATCTCGATCTGGCCGAGCGCCAGTATAATGTCGGCCTGTCGGTCGGTTACCTTGGCTTCGGCCTCGACGCCTCTGTGATGCGCCAGACCAATCTGTTTGAAGGCGACCTGTCGGGTTATGACGTCGGTTTCTCCTATCAGGCGTCAAGCTGGTCGGCGCGCCTGTCGCTCAGCGAATACAAGGAAGGTGCCGACCTGTATGGCATCGAAAACGAAGCCCGCAATATCATCTCGGTTGAACTGGGCGCCAGCTACCGCCTGACCGACCGTATGGGCGTGCAGGGCGGCGTGCGGTATTACGACTATGGCAACCGCCTGATGCTTGATCCGTCGGCCGGTGAAAAGTCGCAGATGATCTTCCTGGGCGGTCGCCTGAAGTTCTAGGCCGGGTCCCGGCAGGCGCCGGTTTCCTCAGATTTCCAGAAAACAGCCGATGCCGGCAATCGCGGCAAGCTTGATGCCCTTCAGGCCAAGCGCGGTCTTGCGCGTGATGCCGCCAAGCGCCGCCACCGGCACACCCGCGTCACGCACCAGCCCCGCAAGGCGCAAGGTGCCAAGGGTGCGCGCGTCAGGATGACTTTCGGTCGGGAACACCGGCGACAGGAGCGCGAGATCAAGCCCAAGCCGCCGCGCCTTCACAAGGTCCGGCTTGGTGTGGCAGGCGGCGCTGACAAAGCCGAAGGCCGGGCGCCCCTGCATGCGGCCCAGCAAATGCCCGGGCAAATGCAACCCGTCCGCACCCACGGCCTTCGCAAGATTTTCATCGCCCGCGACCAACAGGGTCTGGCCGCGTTCCGCCGTGACCGCCCTGAGCATACGCGCCAGCGCGCGCCGGTCGGCATGCTCATAGTCCCGGCAGATCACGATATCCTGGGGCCCAAGGCGCCGGCACACGGTTTCGGGGTCCGGCACACGGGCCTGGTCGGTGATGAAGACCAGCCGCTCGACCCCGGCGGCAATGCGCAGGGCATCGGCTTTCATCGAGGCTTCTTTATGTGCGGGCTTGACCATGCCGGTTCCTTATCACATAGGGTGGCCTGTGCCATACTGGTTTGATGAATGCCCCGCCTGAAAGGTTCTGCCATGACATCCGATGTCGCCGCCAATATTGCCGCCGTCCGTGACGAGGTTGCCCGCATGTGCGCCCATGCCGACATGCCGGAGAACCAGCCGCGCCTGATTGCGGTCTCGAAAGTGCAGCCGGAAGACCGCGTGCGTGCCGCCCTTGAAGCCGGCCAGCGGGTGTTTGGTGAAAACCGGGTACAGGAAGCGGAAGAGCGCTGGACCGCGCTTAAAGCAGACTATCCGGATGTGGAACTGCACCTGATCGGCGGCCTGCAGACCAACAAGGCCGCGAAGGCCGTTGAACTGTTCGATTGCATCCAGTCGGTCGACCGGGAGAAGCTGGCCCGTGCGCTGGCGGCAGAGATGGACAAACAGGGCAAGAAGCTGCCGGTCTATCTCCAGGTCAATACCGGCCGCGAAGACCAGAAAGGCGGCTGCATGGTCGAAGACCTGCCCGCGCTGCTTGAGACCTCAAAAAGCCTCGGCCTCGATGTTGTCGGCCTGATGTGCATTCCGCCGGCAGACGATGACCCCAGCCTGCATTTTGCCCTGATGCGCAAGTTTGCGCGCCGGTTTGGCCTTGCGCGCCTGTCGATGGGCATGAGCGGCGATTATGCCCTCGCCGCCGCCATGGGCGCGACCGACATCCGGGTCGGCACCGCCATCTTTGGTGCGCGCGACTATCGCTGACGGCTTTATGCACAGCCCCCGGCCCTGCCCTTCGACAGGCTCAGGGCGAACGTTGGAACCACGGACCAGGAAAACCCCGTTCGTCCTGAGCCTGTCGAAAGACAGGATGCCGGGCCGGGTTCAGCCGATTTTCAGCACATCATCGGGGCGAAGCTGGCGCAACAGGCGCCGGAGCGCTGGCGCTTCCAGCGCCACACAGCCTTCGGTGGGGGTAAAACCCGGCCGGGCCACATGCACAAAGATGGCGCTGCCCATACCGGCGACCGGCGGGTCGTCATTATGGCCGATCACCAGCACGAGGTCGTAGAGCGCATCATCGCGCCACATCTTTTCGTGGCTGGGACCATAGGGCAGGCGCACAAGCTGGTTATAACGCGCGTCATCCGGTGCGTCGCACCAGCCAAGGTCGGCGGACAGCGGATCACACGGCAGCACGGTCAGCGGCCGTTCTTGATGGTCGGGGCGATAGAAGACACGCCGGAACGGAAAGCTGCCCATGGGCGTGGCGCCGTCGCCTTCGCGTTTGGCGCTTTCAGGCACCATTGCACCCCGGCCCAGCGCGCAGGGTTCGTCGAACAGCGGCCCGCGCACCCGGCCCTTGCGGGCATCAGCCGGGTCGGTGCTCACGGTCCAGACCGCCATGGCCTGCCTCAGAGCAGATGGCCGGTCCGGCTTTTTTTGGTCGCCAGATAGCCTTCATTATGCGGGTTGGTGGGAAACGCATGCGCCACCCGTTCGGTGACCGTGATGCCAAAGCCCGCAAGGCCTTCCACCTTGTTCGGATTGTTGGTCATCAGCTTCACCGATCTGAAGCCCAGCGCCTTCAGCATTTCGGCAGCCGGTGCAAAGATACGTTCATCAACATCGAAACCGAGGCGCGTGTTGGCGTCGACCGTATCATAGCCCTGGTCCTGCAAGGCATAGGCCTTCAGTTTCGAGATCAAGCCGATGCCCCGGCCTTCCTGCGCCAGATACAACAGCACACCGCCACCCGCCTGTTCGATGGCCTTGATGGCACCGCGCAATTGTTCCCCGCAGTCACATTTCAGCGACCCCAACAGGTCGCCGGTGAAACATTCACTATGGATACGGGTCAGGACCGGGTCGCGCCGGCCGGGGTCGCCGATCACGATGGCGATATGTTCGACACCACCCGCCAAAGGCCGGAACGAGACAAGCCGGGTGTTTTCCGCCCCCGCCAGCGGCACCCGCGCCGATGCCACCTGCCGGAGCGCCGACGCCTGGCTATAGTCCGCCGCCAGCACGTCGTCGGCTTTCACGAGCGCAAGGCCATGCTCGGCGGCGAAGGATGCCGCATCCGCCACGTCCGCCGCAATGACGGCGGGCAGAAGCCGCGCCCATTTCACCAGCTTCACTGCCGCGCGGTCAGTCGCTGTGTCGGCATGGTTGATGCGCTGGAACGGGCCCTTGAGCGGGTTTGAAAGATCGAGGGTCGGATCGGCGACCGCGACGATATCCGCCGCTGTCATCCATGTGGGGCGATGAAGCCGCACCACGGCCCAGTCCTCGCCCGCCACTTTCAGGGTGGCGGCGCGGTTGTTGGTCAGCATGACAAAACTGTCCGCCGCGATGCTGTCGAAGGCCGCAAGGGCCGCGGTGTTGGCCAGCTCAGCCGGCAGAAGCACAAGGCCGGCGGCATCATCCGCCACCACGGCGGGGCAGCCGCGGCGCAGGTCGTCTGCCGCACGTTCAAGGCTCAGGAGGGTCCGATCCAAAGTTTCCATGCCCTTCATATAGGGGAATTTTCGCCTTTGTCAGCAGGGGAATCGACCGCACCCCCACGCCAACATCAAACAAATGTGACTGGCCGTGAGGAGAAATATTGTTTCCTCTTCATATATAGGGCTGCAAGGCTCATACTGAAGGCAAGGTTCTGGGCCCCGGGTTTGGGTAATGCTCCAGACCAAAAACAACGTGGGACGCCGAGGAGAATAAGGAATGGCCGCCAGGAAGCTGCTGCTTGTTGACGACGATGTTGACCTCCGGGAACAACTGGCCGAACAGCTTGCGCTGTGTGACGAATTCACCACCGTGGAACGCGGCAATGCCGCCGAAACCCTGGCGTTTCTCGCCGGCAACCAGGTGGATATGATCATCCTTGATGTCGGCCTGCCGGACATGGATGGCCGCGAACTGTGCAAGCGCATCCGCAAGAACGGCATCAGCGTGCCCATCGTCATGCTGACCGGCAATGTCTCGGACGCCGACACGGTCCTGGGCCTGGATGCCGGCGCCAACGACTATGTCACCAAACCATTCAGCTTCACGGTCCTCTTGGCCCGTATCCGTGCCCATTTCCGGCAGTATGAACAAAGCGAAGATGCGGTGTTCGAGATCGGGCCCTATCAGTTTCGCCCGTCCGCCAAGGTGCTGGAGGAACGCGCGTCAGGCAAGAAGGTGCGCCTGACCGAAAAGGAGACCGCGATCCTGAAATACCTGTACCGCGCCAGCGGCAAGGCCGTGGGCCGCGAAGAACTGCTGACCGAAGTGTGGGGCTATAATTCGGGTGTCACCACCCATACGCTCGAAACCCATGTCTACCGGCTCAGGCAGAAAATCGAACCCCAGCCCAACATGGCCCGCCTTCTGGTAACCGAACCCGGCGGCTACAGCCTGCAGGGGCTGAGTGCGTAACCTCACCAAGGCTATCTCACTCGTCAGAGGTACTTGATTGGGAATGATAGTCGAGGTGAAACGTGTAATCTTCTGGATTGCTTTGCATTTTAGGGAACTCGCTGCTCACAATATGCCTGATAACTGCCTTTATCAGTTCGATAGTCATATGCAGCTTTTCGCCCACAATTAATGGCCTCTCCACCCACCTCAAAAGTGAAAAATTGACAGGCTCTTTGTTGCCGATCGATTCTATTGTCAAAAAAGCAGAAGACATTTGCATCATCCGTTTATCCGAATGAGCAAAAGCGCCATCCCTGAGTTCAATAAGTTCGTTGTGGCAAGCTTGCTGACGACTATCGAGCTGCATACCTATTAGATCAAACGAAAATCTTGGAAACCGGCCGCGTGTGTTGGAGAACGGTCGTGCGTAAGAAATTACCAGCGTCGTTTCAAAGCATTTGAACCTACGCAAGTCCTCGATACAGTATTTTTCCTGTTCATCGTAGCCGAGCAAAAAATCGGCTGCCGACAATGCCATTTGAAGGTCTCGTACCGAATATAGAATGCGGACTTTATCCTTCGTACCCCGTTCCACTATTTACCTCGGGTTGGTGCTGCGATCACTGATACTAGCCCAGTTCAAAACTGGTGATGCCGAAAATCTTGTCGTAGGCGAGGGGCGGCAGGCCCTTCTGGTACATGCGCGCGGTGGCGAACACCTTGGTCATGCCGCGCGTGGTGGCGATGGCGACCGCATCGGCATTGTTTTCCGGCGTGTCGAGGATGATGGCCTCGCCTGCAATGTCGGCCTGCAGGGCATCGAACAGGGCTTCCGCGATATCGCGATTGTCCGCAAACAGCGGCCCGACCTTGTGGCCCATCTGGCAGCGGCGGCGGACCGCATAGCCCCGCACCAGGCCGTCTTCCACATAACAGACCGCACGCGCGTCACCCTGCCCGAGCCAGGCTTTCAGGAAAGCATCCCGGTGCGCGGGGAAACACTGGCGGTCATAGGCGCGGATCTGGTCCCAGTCGCTGGCCTGGATGGGCACAACATGGTTCGAGACCACGACGGGTGCGACCGCGCGGCCTTCGAAGCGGCAGTTTTCATAATAGGGCACATACCCGATGCGTTCATAAAGCCGCACATTTTCAAGCACGCCATCGATGCCGACATTGCGGTCGCCGGCATACGCCAGCCGCGCTTTGGTGAGCGCGAGGCCATAACCCTGCCCGCGCCTATCGGGCGCCACGATATAAAGGCCGCAGAAGGCGAAACTGTCGTCATAGATGACGGCGCTGCCGGTCGCGACGATATCGCCGTCCAGCACACCTTTGAAAAAGCCGGTGGGATCGGCGGCAAAGAAGGTTTCTGCGTCATTGAGGCCCGGGTTCCAGCCTTCGCGTGCGGCCCAGGCGATTGCGGTCGCGACATCCGCCGCATCCATGGTTTCGATATGATAACCGCCTGCCATGGCCCTTGCCCTTTCGCCGTCAGCCTAGAATTTGAAATCCACCATCACGGGCGCGTGGTCCGAAGCTTTTTCCCAGCCGCGGGCATCGCGGATCACCTGCATGGCCACCGGGCGGTCCTTGATCGCGGGGCTGACCCAGACATGGTCGAGCCGGCGGCCCTTGTCGGCGGCGGACCAGTCCTTGGCGCGGTAGGACCACCAGCTATAAAGCTTTTCGTCCATCGGCGTGAACTGGCGCATGACATCGACCCAGCCGTGGCTTTTCATCAGCTTCAGCATGCCATCGGTCTCAACCGGCGTGTGCGACACCACTTTCAGAAGCGCCTTGTGGTTCCAGACATCGGCTTCATAGGGCGCGATATTGAGATCACCCACCACGATGGACGGGTCTTTCAGGCCGGTGGACCAGTCGGTCATCTCATCCAGGAAGCGCAGCTTGTGGGCAAACTTGTCGTTGATGGCCGGGTCGGGCTCATCGCCGCCCGCCGGCACATAAAAATTATGCAGGATCGGCCCTGACGGCAGCTTGACCGCGATATGGCGCGCGTCACCCATGTCGCACCAGTCGATATGGAAACTGTCCTCGAACTTGATGCGCGAGGCGATGGCAACACCATGGTGGCTTTTCTGGCCGCGGATCGCCAGGTGCGGCATGCCGTGTTCGGCGAAAAACTCGCGCGGGAACATATGGTCCTGCACCTTGGTTTCCTGCAGGCACAAAACATCGGGCTCGTAGGTCTTGATCAGGTCGCTGACCAGATGCAGGCGCGCGCGCACCGAATTGATGTTCCAGGTAATAAGCCGCATGGTCACGTATCCTTGCCCTACTAGAAAATCAGGAAACTGTTGCCGACGATGCCGAGGGGCCAGCGGCCGCGCTCGAACAACTGGAAACGGAGCGTAAAGGGATGGTCTTCATCCGCGCCCGCCATGGCCACAAGGGCCGCCAGGTAACAGGCCTGCACCGCGGCGCCAAAGGCCGCATTCATGAATTCTTCGTCCGCGACACGCAGGTCGTCCGCCGCTTCTTCGACCGCCGCTTCGATGGCTTCGGACACCGACTGGACGACATGGGTCATCACCAGTTCAAGCGTCTGTTCGTCGATAACCTCCAGCACATCGGCAGTCAGCGCGGCGCGGAGCTGTTCCTCCGCCTCCCAGGCCGGACTGTTATAGTCCGCACTTTCCGCCGCCTCGGCCGCTTCGGCCCAGTCACCCAGAAACGCGGGTTCGGCATCCGGGAAACCAAGGGCGGCGGCATATTCGCGCGCCAGGTTGGCGGTGCGGGCATCCGGCAATTCACCAAGCCCCCGGAACCAGCGCACATTTTCAGCCAGTGCCAGGAAGGGTGCGACGAGGCGCAGGCTCGGGAATTCGTCGAACAGGTCGTCGAGCGCGTCGTCGAAATCCGTTTCGTCGGAATGCTGGTCCTGGCTCATGTCTGTCGGTTCCTCCCACCTGAGCCAAAGGCCTAACGCCTTGGCCCCGGCGGCGCAAGGGGAAAGGCGCCGGGAAGGCGCCAATTCAACCGCTCGTGATTATGGAACGTCAGCGCACGCCGCGGCGGCGTTTCAGGCCGCGCGGGTCCTCGAAGGTCCAGAGCGTGTCCTTGAGCGCGGGGTTCACGATGCTGTTGGAGATTTCCACATAGGTGCGTTCGCCCTTGGCGTCGGTCACCAGCCAGCTTTGCAGCAACAGGGACGCATCCGAACCGTCAGCCCGGGTGGGCACTTGTTTGAAATAGATGGTGATGCTGCCCAGTTCCGGCTGTTTGGGGTCAAGCGCGCTGAGCGCGATAAGCCCCGGGATGCCCTGCGGTTCCACCTCGATATGGGCGTTGACGCTGGCGAGATCGAAGGACGAGCCCAGAAGCGCCAGCATCGGTGTGTCCTTGACCGGCCATTTGGTCACCTGGCCGACTTCATAATCGACAAAATTCAGGGTCTTGCCGTCGGCCACCACCAGGAACGGCACATCGTCCGCATATTCGAAACGAATCCTGCCCGGGCGTTCCATATAAAGGGTGCCGCGCGCGACATTGCCATTGTTGGCGCGCTGCATGAAATCGGCCTCAAGGCTTTTCACACCGTCCATATAGTCCTGGATTTGCCGGAGCGCGGCGAGGTTCTTGTCGCCCACCGACGTATCCACCGCCTGTTCCTCGACCGGGGGCAGCGCCTCCTGATCCTGCGCAGCCGTTTGCTGGCCAGCCTGATCCTGTGCGTTTGCCGGTAAGGCCAGCATCAGCGCCAGAGTTACTCCAAACATCGTCCTTGCCGTCATGGGCTGTGGTCCGCCTTCTTTTAAAATTCTTCTTCGCGTTCAGGCACCAGCACTTCGCGCTGGCCCTTGTGGTTGGGGGCGGAAATCACCCCCTGCTGTTCCATTTCCTCGATCAGCGAGGCGGCCTTGTTGTACCCGACCTTCAGGCGCCGCTGGATGTAGCTGGTGGACGCCCGCCGGTCGCGCAGCACGATATTGACCGCTTGGTCATAAAGGCTTTCGTCATCATTGCCGCCGCCGGATGGACCGGGGATGAACGGACTGTCAAAACCTTCTTCAGGTTCTTCTGTCACTTCCTGCAGATAGTCGGGCGCGCCCTGTTTTTTCAGGTGGCTGACGATGCGCTCGACCTCGTTATCCGAAACAAAAGCACCATGCACGCGGGTGATGCGGCCACCCCCGGCCATAAAGAGCATGTCGCCCATGCCCAGAAGCTGTTCGGCGCCCTGTTCACCCAGAATGGTGCGGCTGTCGATCTTACTGGTCACCTGGAAACTGATCCGGGTCGGGAAGTTGGCCTTGATGGTACCGGTGATCACATCCACCGACGGACGCTGGGTTGCGGTAATCAGGTGCAGGCCGGCGGCCCGCGCCATTTGCGCCAGGCGCTGGATCGTGGCTTCCACATCCTTGCCGGCCACCAGCATCAGGTCCGCCATCTCGTCGATCACGATGACGATGAAGGGCAGCGGCTGGAAGTCGAACTCCTGTTCCTCCATCACCGGCTGGCCGGTTTCCTTGTCGAACCCGGTCTGCACCTGACGGGTCAGGCGTTCGCCATTTTCACGGGCTTCCTGGATGCGCTTGTTGAAGGCGGCCAGGTTGCGCACCCCGAGCTTCGACATGCTGCGGTAGCGTTCTTCCATTTCCCGGACCGCCCATTTGAGCGCAACCACGGCCTTTTTGGCTTCGGTCACCACGGGGGTCAAGAGGTGCGGGATACCGTCATAAATGGAAAGCTCGAGCATCTTGGGGTCGACCATGATGAAGCGGAGGCTTTCGGGCCCATGCCGATAGAGAAGCGACAGGATCATGGTGTTCACGCCCACCGATTTACCGGAACCCGTGGTACCGGCAACCAGCAGGTGGGGCATGGACGCAAGGTCGGCCACAATCGGTACGCCGCCGATATCCTTGCCCAGCACGATGGGCAGGCGCGCCTTGGTGCCTTCATAATCGCGGCTTGCCAGCAGTTCGCGCAGGAACACGGTCTGGCGGTCGGCGTTCGGCAGTTCGATACCGATGGCATTGCGGCCGGGCACCACGGCGACACGGGCGGAAATCGCACTCATCGAGCGGGCGATATCGTCGGCGAGGCCGATCACACGGGCCGATTTGGTGCCGCGCGCGGGTTCAAGCTCATAAAGGGTGACCACGGGGCCCGGGCGCACATCATTGATGTCGCCCTGCACACCAAAGTCGTCCAGCACGCCTTCCAGCATGCGGGCGTTCTGTTCCAGCGCCTCTTCACTGATGCGACCGATCTTTTCAGGCGGCGGCGGCGGCGCCAGCAGGTCGAGGGCGGGCAGGGCAAAGCCGTTTGCGTCGCCAAAGTCCAGCTTGATCTGGGCTTCCTTGCCTTCGCGCCGGCCTTTTTCCGGTTTGGCCTGGGTCTTGACCCGTTTGGGCAGGAAAGGTTCCGCGACCAGAGCCGGGCCTTCGTCTGCTTCCTCAGCCCGGGCCTTGGCGGCACGCGGGGCGCGGGGTTTTTTCGCCGGCACATAATCGTCATCATCATCTAGCGACCGTTCGCGGCGGGCGAACAGGCCGGCGGTGGCGCGCACCAGGGCGGCAAGGCCCGCCAGCACGGCGCGGATGCCACGCCAGATGGCCCGGCCCACCATGGTGATGAAACGACCGATGGCAACCCATTCCGCGCGGTTGAGCGCAAAGGAAAAGGCATAAAGCGGCAGGCCAAGCACCGCAAAGACCACGCCGTAAACCCAGTTGGGAATCACGAAACCGCCCATCAGCCGGATCATCAAGCCATAGAGTTCCTGCCCCAGGGCACCGCCATAGCCCGCCTGTTCGACAAAATCACCCGAAGGCGCCACCACACTCATGGCCACGGCCAGCAGAATCAGGCTGACCGGCAGCATGGCGAGGTTGAGCCAGAACATGGGCAGCCACTTGAGGCGCATCAGCTTGATTCCCCAAAGGGCCACAGGCAGCGCCAAGAGGTAGGCGGCCAAAGCCAGCGTCTGCATCAGCACGTCGGCGACATTGGCGCCCGCGCTGCCCAGCCAGTTGGCCACCTCGGCATAGGACTGGTTGTTGATGGTCGGGTCGGCGCGGTTATAGCTTGCGAGCGACAGCACCAGCGCAATTGCCAGCGCAAACAGGGTCAGGCCCAGGGTGCGCCATCCGGTGCTTTTCATGAACAACACAAAGGCCGGCGGCAGGATCGGTGCCTGCGCCTTGCTTTTGGTCGACTTTTTGGGTGTTGCAACCGCCTGTTTGCGTGCCGGCACTGATACCTGCTCCCTCGGGCTACCGGATCATGATGTCCGGCCGCTTATGTTCCTGTCCTGTTCGCGTGGCGCCCACTTTAATGCGCTTCGAGGGTTAAGGACAAGAGCGGCGATTTCATGGCACCCTACAGATAGCACCTTGCTGCGTCAGTCTGGCACTGGACAGGGCGGTCCCAATCGTCCTAGATGGGTCCGAACGGAGACGGCACATGACCGAAGCGCATCACGATATCACCATCATCGGCGGCGGCCTTGCGGGCATGACCGCGGCCATCGGCCTTGCGGCCCAGGGTTTTTCGGTCGGCCTGATCGACCGCGCGCCCAAGGGCGACCTGACAGCGGCGAAATATGACGGCCGCGCCAGTGCGCTTGCCTTTGCGACCTGCCAGATGCTCGAGGCGCTTGGCATCTGGAAACATATGCAGCCCTATGCGCAGCCGATCCTTGAAATCCGGGTCACCGACGGCCCGTCCTTGATGCACCTGCATTTCGATCATACCGCGCTGGGCGAAGGCCCCCTGGGCAACATGGTCGAGAACCGCCACACCCGCATCGCGCTGTTCGCGCGGCTTGAGGAAATGGACGGTATCCGGCTTTATGCGCCGGATGAGGTGACATCGATCGAGCGCAGCGCCGGCAAGGTAACCGTCAGCCTGAAAAGCGGCCATGTGCTGACCTCGTCCCTCTTGTTGGGCATGGACGGCCGCAACAGCATCGTGCGAGCCCACGCCGGCATCGGCACCAGCCATTTCAAATATCGCCAGCAGGGCATCGTCTGTTCCATCGAACATGAATTCAGCCACTGCGGCATCGCCCATGAACGGTTCCTGCCGTCGGGCCCCTTTGCGATCCTGCCGCTGACCGGCAACCGCGCCTCGCTGGTCTGGACCGAAAAGGAACATCTGGTGCCCACAATCATGGGCCTGTCGGACCGGGCGTTTGAAGCCGAAGTCCGGCGCCGGGTCGGTGATTTCCTGGGTGACGTGAAGGTGATCGGCGGGCGCTGGTCATACCCCCTGACCCTCGAATATGCCGACCGCTATACCGACCAGCGGCTGGCCTTGTTGGGCGACGCCGCCCATGGCATCCACCCGATTGCCGGACAGGGCCTGAACCTGGGCCTGAGGGACGTGGCGGCGATGATCGAGGTGCTGGCCGACGCGGCCCACGCCGGCCTTGATATCGGCGCGCCTGATGTGCTGGACCGTTATGCCCGCTGGCGCCATACCGACAATACGACCCTTTATGCGGTCACCGACATATTGAACCGTTTGTTTTCAAACGATATCGCGCCCGTGCGCCTGGCCCGCGATGTCGGCCTTGCGGTGGTGAACGAAATCCCGCCCCTGAAGAATTTTTTCATGGCGCACGCGCGGGGCACCGTCGGCGAGCTGCCGAAACTCCTGAAGGGGCAGCGGCCCGGTTCGTGATAGACTGCACTTCATGCACGAACGGTCACACACCCACAACAGCCAAACGGCGCCTGAACCCGATCCGGCGCCCGAGAAACTGTTTGGCGCCACCCTTTATCCGCACCGGTCGCTGAGCCGGCGGCATTATAACCGCATGATCGCAGGGCTTTTGCTCTTGTGCCTGATTGCCGCTTTCAGGTTTTTTGCCGTGGGCGCCTGGCCGGTGGTGATTTTTGTCACCATCGACATCCTGGCCTTGTGGCTGGCGTTTCACCTGAGCTACCGGCAGGCGCGACTGCATGAAAATATCCGCCTGAGTGCAAAAGACCTGATCGTCACCCGCGTGCAGCCGAACGGCAGCGCCGAAAGCTGGCGCTTCGATCCCTATTGGGTGCAGGTCAAGCTGGTGGCCACCGAAGGCGGCGACGACAATATGCTGGTGTTTTCCTCGCACGGCGAACGGCTGCAGGTGGGCGCGTTCCTGACCGCAGCCGAACGCCGGTCGCTGGCGGAAAAACTGTGGCGGGCCATGGCGCCGCTCAAGGGCCGCTGAGGTTTACTGCACCTTGCAGTAAACCTGGACCACGGCGCCGTTGGCGCGGTATTCCTTGCCGATTTCATCGAAATTCTGCGGGTTGAAGGTGCGGTGCAGGTTGCCTGATTCCATCATGCCGGTTTCCGCGAACACATGCGGGTGGGTGCTGTAGGCCCGGCCCCGGCGCGGTGCCCCCGCGACCACGGTACCAATGACATTGCCGTCGGCGTTGAAGACAGGCCCGCCCGAAATGCCGGACAGGGCGCCGGTGAAATCGGGCCGGCGTTCGCGTTCGACCCAGGCCAGCACCGGCTCCCGCGCGTCATACCGCCCGCGCGAACGCATTTCGGTGGTGCCGATTACGGTGGCGCGCACATCCGCCGGTTTGGCCTGCGGGAAGCCGACCATATAACCTTCGTCGCCCCGGTGCGGCACGGTTTCCGACAGAGCCACGGTATTGCGGTGCGGCAGACCAACCTTCAGGACAGCAAAATCGCGATTGTGTTCGATATCAACCCGGCGCGCCTTGGGCTGGCCCTGCGGGCCGCTGACCAGATAGACCTCGGCGCAGCCGTCCACCACATGGCGGGCGGTGATATAGGTGGCGCCGTCCAGGATCGCAAAACCGGTGCCGACGCCGTTCTGGACCTTGGTTTCCAGGTCGACCCAAACCGCCCGTTCGTCGCTGGGCGGCAGGTCGCCCACGTCCGGCACCGGCACAATGCGCTCCGGGCTTTCGGGCAGGGGCCGGCGGTCGCCGCCATCGTCGTCGCCTGCGAAGCGGATGACAAAAAAGGCCAGCACAAAAACATACAGCGGCACTTCGAACCGGCGCACGCGCACCTGCCCTGCCTCAGCCGGCGATGGCCGCCGCGTTGATGATGGCGGTGGCAAGCTTGAAGGAAACCAGGATAATGGCGGCGCCCATTTCGCCAGCCTCGATACGCTCTGACAGGTCCTTGAGGAACATATCCATCAGGCGGAAGGCGGCCAGTTGGAACAGAAGCCCGACCACGCCCCAGACCAGGAGGTCGACAAGCGACACCGACGCCGCCAATGAGAAGGCAAGCGGCAGCGACAGCCCGATCATGGCACCGCCCAGCGACAGGGCCGCCGCCGTGTTGCCGGCGCGGATGAGCGCGATTTCGTCGTGCCGGGTGATGCGCACATAAACCGCGATGCCGGCGATCAGGATCAAAAGGCTGGCGGCTGAATGCACCATGAAAACCGGCAGGCCGCGCCAGGCTGTCAGCAGAATGTCTTCCATCTTGGTCCCCCCTCGTTGGCCCGTGTTTCAGCCAAGGCCCAGCACATGCTGCATGTCGTAACGGCCAGGTTTCTGGGCCACCGCCCACAGGGCCGCCTTCACGGCACCGTCCGCGAACAGGCGCCGGTTTTCGGCCCGGTGCGACAGGGTCAACCGTTCGCTGCCGGCCATGAAAATCACATCATGATCGCCGATCACACCACCTCCCCGGATCGCGGAAAAGCCGATGCTGCCGGGAATGCGTTCACCGGTCAGGCCCTCGCGCGCGGGCGTGCGAACTGTTGCAAGTGCAACATTTCTACCTTCTGCCGCCGCTTCACCGAGCATCAGCGCGGTGCCAGACGGTGCGTCGATCTTGTGCCGGTGGTGGGCTTCCACGACTTCGATATCCCATGTGTCGTCCAGCGCTTTTGCGGCGTCACGCACCAGGGCCATCAGGAGGTTCACACCCAGCGAAAAATTGCCGGCCTGCACGATGGCGGCGGCCTGGCCGGCCATATCGAGCGCGGCATGGTCCATGTCAGAGAGGCCGGTGGTGCCGACGATATAGGCGGTCTCGGTTTCGGCGGCCAGGGCGGCGTGGGCGGCGGTATTGCCGGGCGGGGTGAAATCCAGCACCACATCAGCGGCGGCGAACACACGCGCCGAGGCATTGAGAATTTCGACATCGGTGCCGGGCACGACCTGGCCGATCATGGGATGGACCTCGACCTCGCTGCCGGCAACCAGCATCGTGGCCGGGTTCTCAAGCACCGATTCCGTCAGCGCCCGGCCCATGCGGCCCATGCAGCCGAGGATTCCAACTTTCACCATATCCGCCATCCGTGTCGTTCCTTGTATCTGTTTCCGTTAGCTAACACGGTGCGCGCAAAAAAGAAAAGGCCGGGCAGAACCCGGCCTTGGTCTTTTTTTCTGAAGGACCCGATCAGAAATTCATCGTCAGGTCGATACCATAGGTGGACGGATCGTTGAGATCCGACTCCGGCGTACCGAATGTGTCGATGGTCAGGCCACCGGCGCCCGAGGCATAACGGTTGCCAAAAATGTTGCGCGCAAACAGCGAAACGCTGAAGGCATCGTCGGCATCCGACCAGGTGATGCGGGCGTTGGTGAAGTTTTCGGCCTTGCCGGTTTCCCAGGTGCCATTGCCCCAGACGACGGTACCGCAGGACATATTGTCGAGGCAGTTGGCGTTTTCCCGCGTTGCGCTGGTATAGTTATGGTCGGCATGCAGGGTGATGATGCCGGCATCACCGCCCAGTGCGAACGTATAGTCACCGCCAAACGAGACGCGGGTCGAGGGAACCCCGGTGGGGTCGCCCGGCTCGGCCAGGCGGCAATTGTCGGTGCAGACCACATCCTGGTAACCGCCGTTCGCGAACAGGCGGAGGCCGGCAACCGGGGCCCACAGCAGCTCGATATCGACACCCTTGCCCGACACATCCTGGTTTTCGGTGATGTAGCGCGGCACGCTGCTGTCGTCGACGTCGGCAAGCCGGATCGACTGTTTGTCGTTATATTTGTATTTCCAGACCGAGGCATTGAAGCGCACCCGGTTGTCGAACCACTGGGACTTGAGGCCCAGTTCGACGTTCCAGACACTTTCATTGTCGAAATAGCTGTTGACCTCGACGGTGTTGAAACCGCCGGCCTTGTAGCCGCGCGCCCAGGAGGCATAGACCATGGCGTCGTCGCTGAGCTGGTAATCGAGGGCGAGGCGCGGGCTGACGTTGTTCCAGCTTGCCTTGCGCTCGAAGGCCACACCCTCGAGCCCGCCGACATCGAACACGATATCACCCGACGCGGTCGGCCCGATGAACTGCTGGAAGATGCCGGTCAGGATCTGTTGCTGGATGTCCGCCAGGTTGCCGACACCCGGGATGCTCAGCCGGTCATACCCGCTGACTTCGCGAAGGCCATTATACCATTCCCAGCTTTTGCTGTCGTGGGTGTACCTGAGGCCCGCGGTCAGGTTCAGCCTGTCCGTCAGCGCATAGGTGACATCTGCAAAAGCGGCATAGGCGGTGAATTTGCCTTCGCCATACATGGTTTCGGTCCAGGTGCGACCGTTCATGCTGGTGAGCCCGAGGTTGGCGATGGCTTCAAGCGACAGGTCCGGCAGGCTGGGGTCGAAACAACTGAGCGGCAGGTTGTTGAAGCTGACAAAACCGCCCAGCGAATCCAGGAAGGCGCTTTCGCAGGTGTTGATGCCGTCCATCGGGTTGAAGCTGGCGGCCAGCACACCCGGTGTTACGCCGATGTTATAGAGAAGCGTGTCGATGGCATCCATCGAGGCATGGGTCTGCGACTGCTGCTTGGCCTTTTCCCAATAATAGCTGCCACCCACGGTCCAGGTCAGCCGGCCCGACACACCGTTGAGGCGCAGTTCCTGATAGAAATGGTCGTTTTCCTCGAGGTTGTTGGTGTCGAAATAGAAATTGACGTCGTTGGTGCCGTCTTCATCTTCAAGGTTGTTGGTGGTGAAATGTTTGTAGGCCGAGATGGAGGTCAGGGTCGCCCAGTCGAAATCGTGGGTGATATTGAGGCTGAAGCCGTCCAGATCGCGGTTTTCTTCACCATTGCCGGTACCGGCATCAAGGGCGGTCGGGCCAAACGGATTGGCGCCACCGACGCTGGAGCCATCGCGGAAGAAATTCCAGTCGGCGTTGGGGTTCGACGGCGTATAACCGAAGGCCGAGAAGCCGCCATAGATGGCCTGCAGCGGAATACCGTAAAGGGTCGACAGGGACGTGTTCTTGTCGATCGGCAGGCCAAAGAGCGGTGCGATGGCCTCGAGGAAATCACCATGGCCCGGCAGGTCGCCAACGGTCTGGGCACCCACAGGGGCCCTGAGGCTGCCGTCCGCAACACCGATCACGGGTTTGTCTTCATCCTGTTTGGTATGGTCGAACTCGTAAGCCAGGTTGAAGGCCGTGCGGTCGCTAGGTTCCCAGCGGAACTGCACACGGCCGGTGACATTATGTTCGCGGCCATAATCCTCGCCGGTGACCGCATCGTCGACATAACCATCGGCGGTGTTGATCAGGAGGTTGGCGCGCATGGCGATATTGTCGGCCAGCGGCAGGTTCAGCATGCCGTCGAACTGTTTCTGGTCGAACCGGGCATAGCGGAGTTTCACCCGCGCTTCGGTTTCGTCCATGTTCGGTTTTTTGGTGATGACCGAAATGGCACCGGCGGCGGTGTTACGGCCAAACAGGGTGCCCTGCGGGCCTTTCAGCACCTCGACCCGGTCGATATCCGAGAAGAAGATGACCCCGGCACCCGAGCGCGAGGCGTAAACACCGTCGATGAACACACCAACCGCCGGGTCGGTGCCGACACCGAAATCGCTGGTCTGCACGCCGCGGATGCTGAAGCTTGGCTGCGTGACACCACTGACTTCAAGGCCGGGTGTGTAGGCCGAGATATCGCGCAGGTCTTCGGCGGCGATGGTTTCAAGGAAATTGCCGGAAAAGGCGTTGAGCGCAATCGGAACATCCTGTGCGGACTGTTCGCGTTTCTGCGCCGTGACCACAATCTCCTCAAGCGAGACCGTGGTGGTGCCTTCGTCCTGGGCCATGACCGGGGCACCGGTCAGAAGTGCGACGGCACTGGCGCCAATCAGCAGGCCCTTCGATAGTTGGATGGTGCTCATGGGAATCCCCCTCCCTGTTGAATGTCGGGTCCCGACCCGTCCGGTTCCTGTTCCGGGCTTGACGGTCGGTCCGACCGGCCCGCTCTCCCCCCGTGGGTGCGGGCACTTGTCCTCTCCAGCACTCTGAACAAATGAATTAGTGAAGCGTGTTGATCCATTCCCTCAAAAGTTCCACACCTTCGTCATGCACCATGGTGCGGCCAACTTCAGGCATCATAATACCTGGGTCGGTTGATTGCAGGCGGAAAATCACGATCGACTGGTCGCCGTGGCCGGGCATGATGTCATAATCAAGCCCGCCAGAGCCGCGGCCCGCGGCCACCGGGCGTTTTTTGTAACCCCATGTGGTCGGGTTCTTTTCGTCCCACACCAGGAACAGGCCGGAGGTCGATGCCGGGCCTTCAAGCCGGTGGCAATGGGCGCAGTTTACATCCAGATAGGCCCGCGCGCGTTTTTCCAGCGGCGCGGACACATCGTCCCAGCGCGGCACGGCGGGTACATTGGCCGGAACACCGGTCAGGATGCCCGCCGATTGCCAGTGCGCGATCTGGTTTTCAGTCCCCGTACCATAGTCGAAATCATGGTTCAGGTTGCGGGCCTTGGGCCCGATGGGCGTGAAATCATGGTTGAAGCTGTGGCAACCCTTGCACTGGTTCTTGTTGGGCACGATATAGCTGGTGCTGCGCACCGTGCCGGCCTCGTCGGTCCAGCTAAGCGGGATGGTGCCGCCGGCCACGGCCAGCCGTGCATCCGACATATCCTCGTTCCAGATATAGGCCCAGGCGTTCCAGCCCTTTTCCTGATGGATCAGGAGCCGGGTTTCAATCAGCCGCACATCCTGGTCGGGTTTCGAAAAATCGACCGGATAGGCGAAGGTCTTGATCAGCACGCTGCCAACCGGGAACTGCATCACTTCCTTGTCGTCATACTGCGCCACCTGGCCCTTGGGCACATAGATGAAGCGGTATTTGTGGGCATAGTCGGTGAACAGCGGTGTGGCCAGATCGTAGGGCACCACACCCACATTCGGGGCCTGCAGCCTGCCGTCCGTGAACAGGTTATAGTCCGACAGGGCCCGTGCCGGCCGCGCCGCCATCAGCGCTGCGTCATTGACGGGTTCCGCCGCGCCGGCCGGCACCGCCAGAAGCGCCAGCGCGGTCAGGACCCAGATTTTACACAAGAACAGAAAACGCACGAACGAACCCTCCGTCAGCGCGACTGCGCGGCCTGATCCTGCGGCAGCACCACGGGGTCCCAGCCCGGGATCGAACCGGCATAATCCTCGATATCAAAATCGGCAGACGCGCCCCAGGGCAGGATATGGTCCTTGGCAAACTGCAGGTTGGCGAAGGTGGTGCCTTCCTTTTCACGGATGAAGATACCGTCCTTGTCGCTGGGGCCGAACATGGCCGACCAGAAACCGTCGGTAACACCGTCCCAGATGATATCAGGGATAGGCAGGCCGGTGCGCGGTTCGATCAGCTTCTTGATCAGCTTGTCGGGCGCATAGCCGGATTTGCCGTAGATATTGTCATGCACATAAACGGCACGCGGCAGCGGATTGTAGGTCGGGTCGTTGTGTTCGCGCGGGTAGGAGGCCAGCAGCACATTCACCGACGGGTTGCCGCTCATCTCGTTGCCAAAAATCTCGGTATCGCGGTTTGCGGTCACCATGATGCCGGTGCCCATGGGCACGGTGGCGACGATATTGCCTTCAGGCGCGAAGTTCGGCGTATCGTTATCGACCGACTTGTTGTTGAAGATGCGGACCGAATGGCCACCCTTTTGCGGCAGGCTGGGCATGTCGAACACCAGGATACCACCGGTGTTGTGGGTCGACACATTGTCATACACATCGGCGAAATAGCAGTTTTCGATTTCGATGCCGGCGACATTATATTCGGCGCGGCTGTTGCGCACGATGATGTTCTGGCTCTGGCCGACATAAATGCCGGCGTCCGAGGCACCCTTTACAACAACGCCGTCCACCAGCACGTTTTTCGACTGTACGGGATACAGGCCATAAGCACCGTTTTCGGCGTTCGGGCCCCGGGTCCATTCAACGCGCACATTGACCATGGAGATGATATCGACGCCCTTGGCCTTGATGCCGTCGCCCGGAGTGTCTTCCACCGCGAAGCCTTCAACCCGCACGCCGTCAGAGGTGATCAGCAGGCCTTCGGAGCCGCTGACCTGGTTCTTGAAGCTGAAAACGGTGGCGTCCTTGCCTGCACCCTTGAGGGTCAGGTTCGGCACATCGATCGACAGGCCGCCGGTCATTTCGAATCGGCCGGCGCCAACTTCGATCACACTGCCAGGCTCGGCCAGGATCAGCGCTTCCTGCAGGCGCTCCTGGAAACCTTCGCCGGCTTCGACGGTCACGACCGCGCCATCCGCCGCGGATGCCGTAGCGGCAACCCCGAAACCCAACATCATGGCGGCAGCAGCCGCCCCAAACAGTTTCTTCATCTTTTTCCCCCTGCGCCCGCGCACCCAGCCTGGGCATAAATGCGGGCAAGTCACTTCCATGTGCAAAACAGTGCCGAAGGGCCACCGGTTCGTCAAGAGAAAGTGAAATCGTTTCATTTTTTGGCGCTTGTATTGCACACTTGGCTATGGCAAGCCCGGTATGGGGGTTCCGCTAAAGGATCAGGCGTGGCAGGCAAAATCGCAGCAACAAAAAAAATGCCCAAACAGGCGCGGGCAAAAGCACGGGTTGAAGCCATACTGGCGGCAACCGAAAAGCTGTTGATTGCGGAAGGGCCGGACAATATCACCACCACCGCCATCGCACGTGATGCCGGCATTCCCGTGGGCTCCGTCTATCAATATTTTTCCGACCGGGACGATATCCTGACCCAGCTTTACGGCGTCGCCTATGATGCTGTTATCAAGGTGGTGGCCGACAAGCTCGAGAGCCTGCCGGGCGACGGCAGCCTGTCCTTCGAGGTGGTCAACCACACCCTTCTGGAAACCTTCTGGGCCGCCGCACGCGCACACCCGACCTTCCGGCCGCTGACGCGCTGGGCCAACCACAGCCATTCCCTGTGGGAAGTGACACCGGGCCTCGATAGCCATATCGACGAACTGATCGCCGGCTCCCTGATGAAATCGGGTGTCAGCCTGGATGTGGTCAGCCCGCCCGCGGTGATGCGCACCCTGACCATGACCATCTCGATCCTGGTGGACCAGGCCATCGAGGAAGACGACGAACAGTTGGCCGAACAACTGATCGAGGAACTTGCACGCATGATCTCGTCCTATCTATCCTGAAGGCCCGGGCCGCACGCCCCGGCTGACAGGAAGGACAGACCATGCCCCAATCCCCGCGTATTGCCCGCAGCAACCAGATCGCCTGGGCCACCACGGAAGGCCCCGGCCATTACAGCATCAAACGCCGCCACCTGACCGCAAACGCCGACCCCTGCAACCTGGGTTGCAGCCGCTACCGGCTCGAGCCCGGCCACCGGCCCTGCCCCGCGCACTATCATTATGGCAATGATGAAGCCATCTATGTGCTGTCGGGGGAACTGACCCTCATGGTCGACGGCGAACCGCATACATTGACGGACGGTGATTATGTCACCCTGCCGCGCGGCACTGCGGTCGCGCACCAGCTTGCGAACCTGTCGGATGCGCCGGTCGACTATCTGTGTTTTTCGACCATGGAACCGGTGGATGTGGTGGTTTATCCCGGGACCGGCAAGGTGGGGGTGTTCGGCGGCATGGCCCCGGGCGGACAGGCAACAGACACCAGCATCCGCAAGTTCCTGCCCGGCACGTTCGTCGAATATTGGGACGGCGAAACCGGCGAGGCCTGACGGGCGCCCGGAAATGAAAAGGCCCGCCACACCGGGCGGGCCTTATTCGCTATGGTTCCGGGTCCGGCCTATTCGGTCAGGTCGTCCCACAGGTCCTTCACCTTGGCGAAGAAACCCTGCGAACGCGGCGAAACCGTGTCGCCGCCTTCAGCCGCGAACTCTTCCATCAGGTCACGCTGGCGTTTGGTCAGGTTGACCGGGGTTTCGACCACGGTTTCGATGATCATGTCGCCGACAAAACCGCCGTTCAGTTCCGGCATGCCCTTGCCCTTGAGGCGGAACTGCCGGCCCGACTGGGTGCCTTCGGGAATTTTGATGCGGGCGCGTTTGCCCTCGATGGTCGGCACATCGATATTGCCGCCAAGCGTGGCGGTCGACATCGGGATCGGCACCTGGCAATAGAGCATGTCGCTTTCGCGCTTGAACAGGCTGTGCGGCCGGATGGTCAGGAAAATATACAGGTCGCCCGGCGGCGCACCACGGCTGCCGGCTTCGCCTTCGCCCGAAAGCCGGATGCGCGTGCCTTCCTCGACCCCCTTGGGGATCTTGACCTGAAGGGTCTTTTCCTTGCGCACGGTGCCCGCGCCCCGGCAGCTTTTGCACGGGTTCACGATGATGCGGCCGCTGCCATGGCATTTGGGGCAGGTGCGTTCCACCATGAAAAAGCCCTGGGTCGCGCGTACCTTGCCAGCGCCGCCGCAGGTGTCGCACACTTCAGGGGCCGAGCCCGGTTCGGCGCCGGAACCTTCACAGGGTTCGCACGGCACGGAGGTCGGGATGGTGATCTGCTCGGTCTTGCCGTTATAGGCATCCTCGAGCGTGATTTCCATATTGAAGCGCAGATCGGCGCCGCGCTGGGCCTGCGGGCCCCTGCCACCACCGCCGCGCCGACGGCCACCGCCCATGAAGTCGCCGAAAAATTCCTCGAACACGTCGGAAAAATCGAAACCGGCACCACCGGCACCACCCCGCGCGCCGCCCATGCCCTGCTCGAAGGCTTCATGGCCATAGCGGTCGTAGGCGGCCCGTTTGTCCTTGTCCTTCAGGACATCATAGGCCTGGTTGATTTCCTTGAATTTTTTCTCGGCGGCTTCGTCGCCCGGATTGCGGTCCGGGTGATATTGCATCGCGAGCTTGCGGTAGGCCTTCTTCAGCGTCGCATCATCAGCGTCGCGGCCAACCTCCAAAAGTTCGTAATAATCTTGCTGGGACACAGACGGTCTCCGTGAAATCTGTTGGCCTGCCGCTACCGTCTATATAAGGACGCCGCCCCCAGTGCTGGAGGCGGCGCCGTGTGTTATGCGGGCGTCAGGCAGCCACCTTATTTCTTGTTGTCGTCGACTTCTTCGAAGTCCACATCGACAACATCGTCTGCGTCGTCGCCCGAAGGTTTGCTTTCGGCTTTGGCTTCCTGGGCGCCAGCGGCCGAACCATCTTCCTGGCTCGCCTTGTAGATCTGCTCGCCCAGCTTCATGCTGGCCTGTGCCAGAACTTCCGACTTCTGCTTGATGGCGTCTGGATCGTCACCTTCAAGCGCGGTCTTCAGGTCGGCAATCGCCGCTTCGATGGCTTTCTTGTCGTCCGCCGAAACCTTGTCGCCATGCTCGGCGACGTTTTTCTCGGCCGAATGCACGAGGGCTTCGCCCTGGTTCCTGGCTTCGACAAGTTCCTTGCGCTTCTTGTCCGATTCCGCGTTGGCTTCGGCGTCCTTCACCATGCGTTCGATGTCGGCGTCAGACAGGCCACCCGAAGCCTGGATGCGGATCTGCTGTTCCTTGCCGGTGCCCTTGTCCTTGGCGGACACATTCACGATGCCGTTGGCGTCGATATCGAAGGCAACCTCAATCTGCGGCACGCCACGCGGTGCCGGCGGAATGCCGACCAGGTCGAATTGGCCAAGAAGCTTGTTGTCCGCAGCCATTTCGCGTTCACCCTGGAACACGCGGATGGTCACGGCGCCCTGGTTGTCCTCGGCGGTCGAGAAAACCTGGGCCTTCTTGGTCGGGATCGTGGTGTTGCGTTCAATGAGGCGGGTGAACACACCGCCAAGGGTTTCGATACCCAGGGACAGCGGGGTCACGTCCAAGAGCAGAACGTCTTTCACATCGCCCTGCAGAACACCGGCCTGGATGGCGGCGCCCATGGCAACCACTTCATCCGGGTTCACACCCTTGTGGGGCTCGCGGCCGAAGAATTCCTTCACCACTTCCTGGATTTTCGGCATCCGGGTCTGGCCACCGACCAGAACCACGTCGTCGATTTCACCAGCGGCAAGACCAGCGTCCTTCAAAGCCTTTTTGCAGGGCTCGAGGGTGCGTTTGATCAGGTCTTCAACCAGGCTCTCGAGCTTGGCGCGGGTCAGCTTGATCTGCAGGTGTTTCGGACCGGTGGCATCTGCGGTGATGAACGGCAGGTTGACTTCGGTCTGCTGCGAGGACGACAGCTCGATCTTGGCTTTTTCGGCAGCTTCCTTCAGGCGCTGAAGCGCCATGCGGTCGCCCTTGAGGTCGATGCCGTTTTCTTTCTTGAATTCGGCGGCCAGGTAATCCACCAGGCGCATGTCGAAGTCTTCACCGCCGAGGAACGTATCACCGTTCGTCGACTTCACTTCAAACACACCGTCGCCGATTTCGAGGATCGACACGTCGAAGGTACCACCACCAAGGTCGAACACGGCGATGGTGTGGCCGTCTTCGCGCTCCAGGCCATAGGCGAGGGCGGCAGCGGTCGGCTCGTTGATGATGCGCAGCACTTCAAGGCCCGCGATCTTGCCGGCATCCTTGGTTGCCTGGCGCTGGGCGTCGTTGAAGTAGGCGGGTACGGTAATCACGGCCTGGTCGACGGTTTCGCCGAGATAGCTTTCGGCGGTTTCCTTCATCTTCTGAAGGATCATGGCCGAGATCTGGCTCGGGGAATATTTTTCGCCCTTGGCCTGAACCCATGCATCACCGTTCGAGGCCTTGATGATGTCGTAAGGCACCATCTTCAGGTCTTTTTGCGTGGTGGGGTCGTCGAAGGTGCGACCGATCAGGCGCTTGATCGCAAACAGGGTGTCGGTCGGGTTGGTGACCGCCTGGCGTTTTGCGGCCTGGCCGACAAGGCGTTCGCCGTCGCCGGTGAAACCGACGATCGACGGCGTGGTGCGCGCGCCTTCGGAGTTTTCGATGACTTTAGGTTTGGACCCGTCCATGATGGCGACGCACGAGTTGGTGGTGCCGAGGTCGATACCGATTACTTTACCCATTTTATACCTCTTCCCTTTTGCAGCCGACTGCCTGGGCCCGTCTGGCACCCGTTTGCAGCCTCTTTGGGTTAGCGTTATTTCATTTAGAAGCAGTTACCAAAACATCCGGTTAACTGCCTGTTTCAGCGCCTATATAGGGTTGCGCGCGAAGCGCCGCAAGGGCGCGCAGCCATAAATTTTGCCTTTGCCGCACAATCTTTTGCCTGTTACGGGCCAGGACCGCCGCGCCATTCCGGCAATCGTGCCAACAGGCGAATTTTGACCCTGCGACGATTCTGTCATTGAAAATGGGCCGGTGGCGGCTAAACTCCGGCCAAAGACAGCAGCAGCGACAACAAGCAAAAGACCTTCAGGCAAGGGCGGGTAACATGGCAGAAGAAACCGGCGGGTCCGGTAAAAAAAGCGAGGGTGTCGCCCTCCTTAAAGACCTTGGCATCATTATCCTTTTTTATCTTCTGTTCACGACCTTCGGCTGGGGCAGCTTTCACATTCCGTCCGGCAGCATGGAACCGACGCTTGAGGTCGGCGACCGGATTTTTGTCTCCAAACTTGCCTACGGCTACAACCGCTATTCCTTCCCGTTCGACAGCGTGCCCCTTGAGAAACGCATCTTCGACGACACGCCCGAGCGCGGTGATGTGGTGGTCTTCACCCTGCCCTACCGCGACAATGCCGATTTCATCAAGCGGGTGATCGGCCTGCCGGGAGACACGGTCCAGATGAAGGATGGCCGGCTTTATATCAATGGCATCATTGTCGATCGCAGCTTCATCCGAGATGTGAACTACACCAACTATGAAGGTTTCCAGCGCCGGGTGAAGGAATATGAAGAAACCCTGCCGAACGGCGTGAAACACCGCATCTATGAAGAAACCGACCGGGGCCGATATGACAAGACCGATCTCTATGTCGTGCCGTCAGGCCATTATTTCATGATGGGCGACAACCGGGACGGCTCAGCCGACAGCCGGGTCCTGAACAACATGGGTTATGTGAAACACGAATATCTTGTGGGTCGTGCCGATATCACCACCTTCAGCCTGTATGACTGCGACCAGGGCAAGGATATCTTCTGCCCGCTGGGTGTGCCGCTGGGCCGCTTCTTCAATATCATCCGCTGACCGGGGCATAGCGCATGGGCAAGACTATCCGCCGGTTTGCCATCGATATCCTGACTGTCTTCGGCTGTTATGTCGTCTTCACCACTGCGGGCTGGGGCAGCTACAACATCGTCTCCGGCAGCATGGAGCCGACCCTCGAGGTCGGCGACCGCATCATGGTCAGCAAGTTTTCCTACGGCTATAACCGCTATTCGGTGATGTTCAGCCCGAAATTCCTGGGCACCGACCGCCTGTTCGCGAGCCTGCCCGAGCGCGGCGATATCGCATTGTTCCACCTGCCGGACCGCGACAAGAAAGACGTGATCAAGCGGGTGATCGGCCTGCCGGGCGATACGGTGCAGATGAAGGCCGGCCGGCTTTATATCAATGGCACCGTGGTGCCGCGCACCAGCATCCGCGCACTTGCCTACACCAATTACCAGGGGTACGAGCGGCGGGTGAAGGAATATGACGAAACCCTGCCGGACGGCGTGACCCACCGCATCTATGAAGAAACCGACCGGGGCCGGTATGACGATACCGCACTGTATGTCGTGCCCCAGGGCCATTATTTCATGATGGGCGACAACCGGGATGGCTCGGCAGACAGCCGCATCCTGAACAATATGGGTTATGTGAAGGCCGCCTATATCACCGGCAAGGCCCTGCGCATCACCTACAGCACCCACGAATGCACCGAAGGCAAGGATCAGGACTGTGCCCCCGGCGATAGTACCGACCGCAGCTTCATGGAAATCCGCTGAAACAAAAACCCCCGACCATGATCGGGGGTTTTGTCATCCTGCATTTCAGCCCATGCGGTGCAATGCGCAGACCTTGTTGCCGGACGGGTCGCGCAGGTAGGCGAGGTACAATTTTTTGCCACCGCCTTCACGCACACCCGGCGGGTCTTCGATGGCCTTGCCACCATGGGCCAGGCCAGCCGCATGCCAGGCATCGACCATTTCAGGGCTGTCGGCGACAAAACCGATGGTGCTGCCGTTGCCGCAACTTGCCGGCTGGCCGTCGATCGGCTTCGAAAGCGAAAACACGCCGGTCTTTTCGAAATAGAAACAGCGGCCCTTTTCGTCAATCACACCCGGGCGGTGGCCCAGTGCGGCCATGGTCGCGTCATAGAATTCCTTGGATTGGGCAATATCGTTTGCCCCCAGCATGATATGGCTGAACATGTTTGGTCCCTCTCCTTGCGCGTTGAGACAGTGCGCATGCATGAGGTAAGACCGTTCGGTGGCGGGTCAATGCCCCGGCTCGGTTCTTTTTTGGATGCAGCGTGTCAGGCGTTCCAGATCGGGTTCGGAAACTTGGCCATGAATTCGGCGTGGGCCGCCAGTTCCTGCTCGCTGACCGGGAAATGCCGGCGTTCACGCGCCTTGCGCACGCGGGTTTCCATGGCTGCGCCATTGTCGACCGCCAGGTCAAGGCCGGCCTGCCGCCCGCCCAGCAGTTCCACATAGACATCGGCCAGGATTTCAGCGTCAAGAAGCGCGCCGTGTAGGGTACGGTGCGTGTTCGACACGGCAAAACGCTTGCACAGCGCATCCAGGCTGTTGGGCTGGCCCGGGAATTTGGTGCGCGCGATGGCGAGGGTATCGATGAAACGCTTGGGATGGATGATCGGCCGGCCCGCGTTTTCCAGTTCCCAGTTGATGAAGCGCATATCGAAGTCGGCATTGTGGGCCACCAGCACACTGTCGGACCCGACATAGGCGAGAAAATCGTCCATCACTTCGCTGAAGCGCGGTTTGTCCTTCAGGAAATCGGTGGTGATGCCATGCACCTTGACCGCACTTTCCGGCACTTCGCGGTCCGGGTTCACATAGACATGATAGTTGCTGCCGGTCAGGATCTTGTCGACCATCTCCACAAGGCCGATTTCGATGAGCCGGTCGCCGGTCATCGGGTCGAAGCCCGTGGTTTCGGTATCAAAAATCAGCTCGCGTCCGCTCATGTCCTGCCTTCCAGTTCCCTGACAATCTGTTGCACCTGCGCCCGGGCATGGTCTAGCCCCTGGCTGGTGTCGACAATATAGTCGGCACCAGCGCGCTTGTCATGGTCCGGCACCTGGCGCGCGAGGATATGGTCGAATTTTTCCGCGGTCATGCCGGGTCGGGCCAACACACGCGCGCGCTGGATATCGGCGGGCGCTGATACCACCACCACCTTGTCGCAGCCCTTGTTGCCGCCGGTTTCGAACAGAAGCGGGATATCGAGGACCACAAAACGGGCGCCCGATTTTTCCGCCGCTTCAAAAAAGCCGACGCGTTCTTCGGCCACCATCGGATGCATGATCGCCTCAAGCCGCTTTTTGGCCTCGGGGTCAGCGAACACGATGGCGCCCAGCTTGCCGCGGTCCAGCACGCCGTCTGTCACCACCCCTGGAAAAGCCGCCTCGATTGCCGGGATGGCGCGGCCATCCCTGGCCTGCAGCGCATGCACGGTGGCATCGGCGTCGAACACCGGCACACCAAGGGCCGCGAACATTTTTGCAGTTTCGCTTTTGCCCATGCCGATAGAGCCGGTGAGGCCGACGATCTTCATGCCGCCTGCTCCCCGAGCCGGGCGCGCAACAGGGTACGCAAGCCTTCGTCGAGACCGACCTCGTGGCCAAACCATATCTTGAAGGCCGCAGCCCCCTGGTGCACCAGCATGCCAAGCCCGTCGACGGTTCTGAGGCCACGGGCCCGCGCCGCGGCCAGCAGCGGTGTTTCCAGCGGTTTGTAGACAATGTCATAGACCACCGTATCCGGCGCGGCGGCGGCAAGATCAAGCTCGAGCGGCGGCTGGCCGGCCATGCCCAGTGTGGTGGTATTGACCACAAGGCCGGCGGCGCCAACCGCCGATGCCCGGTCGGCCCAGTCGACCACGGTCATGCGGCCGCGACCGATCTCGCGGGCGATAACCTCGGCCTTTTCGCGGGTGCGGTTCGTGATCATGACAAAAGGCAGTTCCTCGAGCATGAGGCCCAGGGCCGCCGCGCGCGCGGCACCGCCCGCCCCCAGAATAAGGGCCGGCCTGTCTTTGGGCCAGCCGGGCGCCATGGTTTTCAGGTGTGTAACCAGCCCGATACCGTCAGTGTTGAAGCCGGTCAGGCTGCCATCCGCCTCGATCTTCACGGTATTGACCGCGCCCATCTGGCGCGCAAGCGGCGCCAGCTTGTCGAGAAGCGGCAGGATGGCTTCCTTGTGCGGCACGGTGACATTGAAACCGGCATAGCCTTCATCCCGCAGCCGTGCGACTGCCAAGCGCAGGTCTGCGGGTTCGACCGCAATGGCCTCGTAACCGCCCTTCATGCCAACCGTCTGCATCCAGTGCCGGTGAATGAGGGGCGACAGGGACTGGGATATCGGCCAGCCGATCACGGCGGCCTTTTTGAAATCTTCGTTCATACCGGCACCATCCCCACCCGGCGCAGATAGTCAAGCACCGGGATCAGCGGCAGGCCGAGAATGGTGAAAAAGTCGCCCTGCACCCGGCTGAACAACTGGGCACCCAGGCCTTCAAGCTCGTAACAGCCGACGCTGCGGTAGGCGGCATCACCCACCCGGTCCAGATAGCTTTCGATAAAAGCATCCGACAGCGGCCGCATGGTCAGGCGGGCCTGGTCGATGGTGCGCCAGATCGGACTGCCGTCCCGGCAGATCACGGCGGCGGCAATCAGCAGATGTTCGCCGCCCGACAGGGCTTTCAGTTTGGCCGCCGCTTGGTCGCGGGTGCGGGCTTTCGAAAAAATCTCGCCATCTTTCACAAGCAGCAGATCGGCCCCCAGGACAAGCGCGCCAGGATGGCGCCAGGAAACGTTACGCGCCTTGGTTTCCGCCAGCGCGTCCGCGATGTCGCGCGCGGGCGCGTGTTCGGCCAGCAAGGTTTCCTTGATGCCGTCTTCATCCACAAGCGCGGGATCGGTGGCCGCATCAACACCGGCGCGGGCCAGCATGTCCGCCCGCGTTTTGCTGGCGGAGGCTAGAACCAGTTTTTCCGCCATATCAGTCAGACCTGTTTCATCTTGGCTTCAAGCCACAGGTGGTAGCGGTTCAGGATGGCTGCCGCCGTTTCTTCGATCGAACGACGGGTCACATCGATGATCGGCCAGCCACGCTGGGTGCAATAGCGCCGGCATTCCTTGATCTCGTCCAGGATATGGTCGAGGTCGTTATAGTCCGCCACTTCGCTTTCATGGATCGAACGCAGGCGGCTGGTGCGGATGGCCACCAGCCGGTCCGGGCTCGCGGTCAGGCCAACGACAAACTTGCCATGGTTGGCGTCCAGTTCGGGCGGCATCGGGCAGCCCGGCACAAATGGCACGTTCAGGGTTTTATAGCCCTTGTTGGCCAGGTAAATGCTGGTCGGTGTTTTTGACGACCGCGACACACCCACCAGGATGATATCCGCCTGCGGCACATCTTCCACAAGCTGGCCATCGTCATGCGCCATGGTGAAATGCAGGGCGTCGATGCGCTCGAAATAATGGGTGTCCATGGCATGCTGGCGCCCAGACTTGTGCGACGCCTGCACGCCAAAATAGGACCCCAGAAGGTTGATGACCGGGTCCAGGATCGACAGCACCGGCAGGTTGGCCGCCATGCAGCCTTCTTCCAAAGCATCGCGGATCTTGGGGTTCACGATCGTATACATGATCAGCCCCGGGTCCTCGCGGATGTCTTCCATCAGCCGTTCCATCTGCATGGAAGACCGCACCAGCGGCCAGTAATGTTTGTGTACATTCACGCCTTCGAACTGCACCAGCGCGGCGGACACGATGGCTTCCAGGGTCTCGCCCGTGGAATCGGACACAAGGTGCAGGTGGAATTCCTGTGTTTGGTGGCGTTCAGCCGGGGGAAGACTCATGGGAATAGCCTGTGGATAACTTGTTGGCAAACCGGTTGAAAACCGCGCAGGTGCACTTGCCCCCAATCCGGAAACATATTGTCCATAAATTTGTTTTGTCTGTCCACAGAACAAACCATAGGGGAAAACCGTCCTGGGAAAACCCCGTATTTTGGTGTTATCCCCGTTATCCACAGCTATATGAAGGGCGCCCGGCCCGCAAAAAGCCAACGATTCCCGATGCTAACCCGCGCCTAATCCAAAGTTTTATTCACAAAATTCATGATGCGGCAACGTGTCGGCTGTTATTGTTAACAAGACTGTGGATAAGTTGTTATCCACAGGATTCACAGGCATAAACAACAACTACCATTTCTTATTATATACTTATATGTGTAGAGGGGCTTCGCCTCGTGGCCCGGTTTGTACCCGTAACTCAAGGTTCTTTCGCATGACAAAAATACTTCTCGAGACTCTCAGGGGAAACCCGGGTGAACGTGTACCTTTCTGGTTCATGCGCCAGGCCGGACGTTATCTGCCGGAATATCGGGAAGTCAGGGCCACCACGGGCTCCTTCATGGAATTCTGCTACAGCCCCAGGAAGGCGGCCGAGGTTACCCTGCAGCCGATCCGGCGGTACGGCATGGACGGCGCCATCCTGTTTGCCGACATCCTGGTGGTGCCCGATGCCCTGGGCCAGAAAGTCTGGTTTGAAGCCGGCCATGGCCCGCGGCTGAAGGCCGTGAATGACGAAGCCACCTACAGGGCTTTGTCCACCGACACGTTCCATGACCGCGCGGGGCCCGTTTATGAAACGGTTTCGATGCTGAAATCGGCTTTGCCTGCAGAGGTGACCCTGCTTGGGTTCGCGGGCGCGCCCTGGACGGTGGCCACCTACATGATCGAAGGATCGGGCAGCAAGGACCATGCGGCTGCGCGCCAGCTCGGCTACGGTAACCCGGACCTGTTTGGCCGTATCCTCGATATGCTGGTCGATGCCACCAGCCAGTATTTGATCCGCCAGATCGACGCCGGTGCCGATGCCGTGCAGATTTTCGACAGTTGGTCGGCGGCACTGCCGGAACCCGCGTTCGACAAATGGGTGATCGAACCCACGAAAGCCATCGTTGAAAAAGTGCGGGCCAAACACCCGGAGACGCCGATCATCGGTTTCCCGCGCCTGGCCGGGGCCCTGTTGCCAAAATTTGTCGAGGCCACGGGTGTGGATGCCGTCTCCCTCGATACCGGTGTGCCGCTTTCCTGGGCGCGCGAACAGGTGCAGAGCAAAGTCTGTGTGCAGGGCAACCTGGACCCGCATATGGTGGTTGCGGGCGGCCAGCCGATGGTGGATGAGGCCAATCGTATCCTTGATGCCCTCAAGGGCGGCGCTCATATTTTCAACCTGGGCCACGGCTTCGTGCCGGAAACGCCGCCCGAACATGTGGCGCTTCTGAGCGACACCATCAAACAATTCCGTCGGTAAACACGACAGAGGGGGACTGAAACATGGGAACGGAAGGCTGGCTGGGTGGCGCATACCTGTGGGTGAAGGCGTTCCACATCATTTTCGTGATTTTCTGGATGGCCGGCATGTTCATGCTGCCGCGCTATTTTGCCTATCATTGCCAATGCGCGCCGGGGTCGGATGAGGACCGGAAATGGATCGAGCGCGAAAGGCGCCTGCTGCGTATCATCATCAACCCGGCGATGACGATGGCCTGGCTTCTGGGCCTCGCGCTTGTGTTCAACATCGGCTTCGGCGCCGGTGGCTGGCTGCATGTGAAACTGTTGATGGTGGTCATCCTGTCCGGTTTCCATGGTGCCCTGTCCAAATACCGCAAGGCGTTTGCGCGCGGTGAACGACCGAAGAGCGAAACCTATTTCCGCCGTATCAACGAAGTGCCGGCGGTTTTCATCATCATCATCGTGCTGCTGGTGGTGCCGAAAGCCTTCTGAACCGGGCCTTGGCGCCTGTGCGCGGGGCCGCCAACAACCGCTATTCGCTTGACAGCGGGGGTTAAAATGTTAGCCTGTGGGGGCTTGGGCTTTCTGGCTCCCGCATTTCAATCAACAATTCCCACAGATTGCCGGTTTTAGAATAGTCGAAGCGATAACAGCTATTTCCCTGCTTTGGGTGTCAGCCCAGGGCCAATAATCCGGAAAATCCCATCTAATCAACAGTGTTGGACGATCCCATGCATCTTCAGGATCTCAAGAAAAAGACCCCAGCGGACCTTCTTTCGCTTGCCGAGGAAACCGGCGTCGAAAACGCATCCAGTATGCGCAAACAGGACATGATGTTCGCCATCCTCAAGCAATTGGCTGAGGATGATGTCGAAATCATGGGCGGTGGCGTGATCGAAATCCTGTCGGATGGCTTCGGATTCTTGCGCAGCCCCGAGGCAAACTACCTGCCCGGCCCTGACGACATTTATGTGAGCCCGAGCCAGATCCGGCGTTTTGCGCTTCGGACCGGCGACACCATCGAAGGCCAGATCCGCGCGCCCAAGGACGGCGAGCGCTATTTTGCCCTCCTCAAGGTCTCCAAGATCAATTTCGATGAGCCGGAACGTACCAAACACAAGGTTCATTTCGACAACCTGACCCCGCTGTATCCGGATGAGCGTCTGAAGCTGGACCCCGACGATCCCACCGTGAAGGACAAGTCCCCGCGCGTGATCGACCTGGTGGCCCCCATCGGCAAGGGCCAGCGTGCGCTGATCGTCGCACCGCCGCGGACCGGTAAAACCGTCCTGCTGCAGAATATCGCCAAGTCGATTACCGCCAACCATCCGGAATGTTACCTGATCGTGCTCTTGATCGACGAACGGCCGGAGGAAGTGACCGACATGCAGCGCAGCGTGAAGGGCGAAGTGGTATCCTCCACCTTCGACGAACCCGCCTCGCGCCACGTGCAGGTTGCCGAAATGGTGATCGAAAAGGCCAAGCGCCTGGTGGAACACGGCAAGGACGTGGTGATCCTGCTGGACAGCATCACCCGCCTCGCACGCGCCTACAACACCGTTGTGCCGTCGTCCGGCAAGGTGCTGACAGGTGGTGTGGATGCCAACGCGCTCCAGCGCCCGAAACGTTTCTTCGGTGCCGCGCGTAACATCGAGGAAGGCGGTTCGCTGTCGATCATCGCCACCGCGCTCATCGACACCGGCAGCCGCATGGACGAGGTGATCTTCGAGGAATTCAAAGGCACCGGCAACAGCGAGATCATCCTGGATCGCAAAGTGGCCGACAAGCGCGTGTTCCCGGCGATCGATATCCTCAAATCCGGTACCCGGAAAGAGGAGCTGCTGGTCGACGCCGGCATCCTGTCGAAAATGTGGGTCCTGCGCCGTATCCTCACACCCATGGGCACCGTCGATGCGATGGAATTCCTCCTTGGCAAGCTCAAGGAAAGCAAGAACAACGACGAGTTCTTCACCAGCATGAATAACTAGGGTGAATGATCTTAGTTAAATGAAATCAAGGGCTTGTCAGATAATGGCAGGCCCTTTTTCATGAAGGCGACACCGGATGCACAGCCTTGAAATCCGCGCGGCGACACCGTCTGACAAAACCGCCATCGGCGACCTGATCGTACCGATCCAGCGCACCGAATTTGGCATCGATATCTCTTACGAGGATCAGCCGGACCTTGCCGATATTGAAGGCTTCTACCAGTCGCGCGATGGTGGATTCTGGGTTGCCGTGGCGGATGGCCATATCGTCGGCACCATCGGCATGAAGGATATCGGCGCAGGCCAAGGCGCGCTCAGGAAGATGTTTGTCGCCGCCGGTTATCGCGGCCGCGACCATGGTGTCGCCCAGGCCCTTCTGGACCATCTGCTCACCCACGCCCGCACGCGCGGCATGAACACCATCCTCCTGGGCACCACCGCCAAATTCCTCGCCGCCCACCGCTTCTATGAAAAGAACGGTTTCACTCGGGTCGATGTTGCCGACCTGCCGGAAAGCTTCCCGCGCATGGCGGTGGATACGCGGTTTTACCGGCTGGATGTCTAGTCAGTAGACGGAATCAAACTTGCGTCCGCTCAACCGCATCAGTTCGCTGCCAAAATTGTACATGGCCTGATCGACCTTTTTGCTGACAGGGTCACTAGATTCTGACGTTATGCCTGACAGCGGTGACCAACGGCTCAGGGCGCGATAGTCCCCGTCAATATTGGCCTCAACGAACCATTCCGAGCCGTCGAAACCTCTAAGGTCTGCCAATCCCCCGATTTCGAAGCAGGGTGCCAGTACGTTTGCCAATTCTTCAAATTCTGCAAGCTCGCCTGCTTTGAAGGTGAGGGTATCAGAATAAAGCACCTGTGCGGGCAATGGGTTGCCGTCGGTATCCGTTAGCTGGCCATCTTCGGTAAATTCCCGTGTTTCAAGACTGGCATTGCCAACGCTATCGAAGCTGATACGAAACGACACGGACGAGCCAGAGCTCCGAAGCCACAAAAAGCGGTATGTACGGGCCGATGGCTCAGATTTGGACATCTGATAAAGCGATGGCTCACCCGCTACCTTCAATGAGTTTTGGTACCAACTGCAGACAATATCTGTCAGGACCTTGCAGGTTTGGGGTGGAAAATAGTCTCTGTCAGTCTGAGAAAAAATGAGGGCAAACAGTGCCAAGGGTGCCAGACAAACCACTTTTTCCAGCGTTGATTTCATCTCAACATACCTCAACGGTAATCTGATCCAGAATTGCCGCCAGGGCATCCGGTGCTTCGAGCGGGATCATGTGGCCGGAGGCTTTGATCCGGTGCAGTTTGATGGCTGGCACCTTGGCTGCGAGGGTTTCGATGGCGCTGATGGGCACCATGGCGTCGTCTTCGGCCATGATGAAATGCACAGGCGCGGGCAGGGTGGCGAGGTCGGCCGACAGATCCGGGCGTTCGATGGGGGCGGTGAGCTGGCGCAGGAGTATGTCCTGCCCGAGGTCCATTTCCATCTGCCGGATGGTATCGGTGATGCTGACGTCTGCCAGATGGTCCGGGTGCACAAACTGCTTCAGCCGGGCCGATGACATACCGCGGTAACGCGCCTGGGCGAGGAGGCCGGCATTCTGGCGCCGGAGCGTTTTTTCCGCGTCATGGAGGCCGTAAGGCGAGGCCGCGATGACGGTGATAGTCCGGAAGCGTTCAGGCGCCTTCAGGGCCGCTGCCAGCGCCAGATAGCCCCCCAGCGAAAAACCGACCAGATGGCAGCGCGCCGGGGCGCCCTTGAGCACGGCATCCACCATGCCCGCAAGGCTGTCTGCCGCCGTATAATCGGCCAACAGGGTTTCCCGCCCGGGCAGGCGCGCGGTGACCGGTTGCCACAGGCGTCCATCACACATGGTGCCGGGCACCAGATAAAGCGGCAAATCACCTGTCATCTGCGCGCTTCCGGCATCAGGGCAACAGCACAGTCTGGCCGCTGGTTTCCCGTGCTTCAAGCGCCCGGTGCGCGTCCGCGGCGTCCCTGAGCGCAAAACGCTGGTTGATGGCCGGCTTCAATATGCCGGTGGCCAGCCGCGAGAACACGGCGCGGGACGAGATGATCAGGTCTTCGCGGGTGGCGACATAATCCATGAGCGTGGGGCGGGTGAGGAACAAGGAGCCCTTTTTGGCCAACAGGCCGGGTTCGACCGCCGGCACCGGGCCGGTGGCGTTGCCGAAGGTGACCATCATGCCGCGCCGGCTCAGGCAATTGAGCGACTTTTCGAACGTCGCCTTGCCGACACTGTCATACACCACGGGCACGCCCTTGCCGTCTGTGATGTCCATCACCTTGGCCTGGAAGTCTTCGTCCCGGTACAGGACCGTGTGCGTGCAGCCGTTCGCGCGCGCGATTTCGGCCTTGTCTTCGCTGCCCACGGTGCCGATGACCGTGACACCAAGTGCACTCAGCCACTGGCAGGCAATGGTGCCGATGCCGCCGGCGGCCGCGTGCCACAGGACCGTTTCACCGGGCGTGACCCGGTACAGGCGTTCAACCAGCATTTCAACCGTGCAGCCCTTCAGCATCAGGGCGGCAGCGACATCATCCGCCACATCGTCCGGCAGGTGCATAAGGCGCTGTGCCGGCATCAGCCGTTCTTCGGCATAGGCACCCAACGGGCCGGCGGGGTAGGCGACCCGGTCGCCTTCCTTGAACTGGCTGACACCGTCGCCGACGGCGGTGATCACACCGGCGGCCTCAAGCCCCGGCACGGCGGGCAGGGGCACAGGGTAAAGCCCGGTACGGTGATAGGTGTCGATATAATTGACACCGATGGCCGTGTGGCGAAGGCGCACTTCACCGGGGCCGGGGGCCGCAACATCACGCCGGGCCCATTCCAGAACCTCGGGCCCACCGGTTTTGCCAAAGCGGATTGCCATGCTCATGGCGCCATCAACCTTTCAGGTGTTCGGCAAAAAAGGCGGCGGTGCGGTTGTTCGCCAGGGTCGCCGCCTCGGCGTTCCAGTTCACACCGTTCGGGCGCGCAAACGCATGGTCGACCCCGGCATAGGAATGGATGCTCACATGCGTGTTGCCGGCAAGGCCCTTCTTGATGCGTTCCTGTGCGGCCTTGTCGACAAAACCATCTTCTTCGGCGATATGCAGCATCAGGGGGCTGTTGATGCCCGCGGCTTCACCGAGCATGGTATCGATGCTGACCCCATAATAACCGACGGCGGCATCCACATCGGTGTTGGCGGACGTGCGGTAGGCCAGCAAACCGCCCAGGCAATAGCCCATGGCGCCAACCTTGCCGGTCGCGCCCTCGATGCTGCGGGCAACCGCCACGGTGGCTTTCAGGTCTTCCATGCCCTTCGTGTGGTCGAAACCCTGCATCAATTTGAAGGCCTGGTCCCATTCTTCCTTGGACTGGTCGGTGATATCGACCCCGGGTTGCTGGCGCCAGAACAGGTCGGGGCAGATGGCGATATAACCTTCCATGGCCAGTTCATCGCAAATCTGGCGCATGCCGGCATTCACGCCGAAAATTTCCTGGATCACCACAATGGCTGGGCCGGTGCCACCGACGGGTTTGGCCACATAGGCCTTGAAGCTGCCGCTGCCGTCTGTCGCCTGAATGTCGATATAGTCAGCCATGGTCTGTCTCCCGTGTGGTGAAAGGTATGTTGGAAATCCTGCGGTCCGAAAGCCCACCCCTGACATGGGCCTAACCCTGACATGGGCCCTAACCCTGACATGGGGTTGAGTGCAGCCTAGTCAAGCGCGCCCGATTGCTCAAGGGCCATGCCTTCTTCGACCGTCAGCGCACCTTCCAGAACCAGAAGTGCGCGTTTGGTATAAAGCCCGCCGTCGCCCGAATAACCGCCCAGCTTGCCGGCTGACGCCACGACCCGGTGGCAGGGGATCAGGATCGGCAGCGGGTTGCGCCCGCAGGCCGTGCCCACTGCCTGCGCCGCTGACCCGATGGAAGCCGCAAGCTCGCCATAGCTGCGCACCTCGCCATACGGAATCTCGCGCATGGCCTGCCAGACCTTTTCCTGGTGGCGTGTGCCCATGGGCTGCAGCGGCAGGTCGAAGCTGGTCAGCTCGCCATCGAAATACAGGTCCAGTTGGCGCTTGGCTTCACGAAGCAGGTCGCTCGGTTCCTGGAACGGGCTCCAGCCCCAGTCAACCGCGATGATGGCGCCATCGATTTCCGTGAGGGTGATATCGATCACCGGCGTATGCATGGACAATTGCGGCACGGGAAAATCTCCGATTAGGATGGCGCTTGCATCCCCTGTTGCTATTGTGTCAGAAGGCCGGGCGCAAGCGGAAACGGCGCATGAAGGTGCCTGCCGTTTCTACACCGTTCGCCCTGAGCCTGTCGAAGGGCAGGATGACACGCGATGAGTGGGCCGACGTGCCATTGGATGATGAGGTTGCTGTGAGCAGTACCGACACGATTTTTGCCCTTTCAAGCGGCGCCGGTGTGGCCGGTGTGGCGGTGGTGCGCCTGTCGGGCCCGGCGTCCTTCATGGCACTTGAACGGCTGAGCGGTAAGGCGGTGCCCGCACCACGCCTGGCATCGGTGCGGCTGCTGAGTGACCCCGCGACCGGGGCACGGCTCGACCAGGCTTTGGTGATTGCCTTCAAGGCACCGGCAAGTTTCACTGGCGAGGATGTGGTGGAACTGCATCTGCATGGCGGCTGGGCCGTGGTCGCCGGGGTCATCGAAACCCTCGCATCCATTCCCGGTCTGCGCCCCGCCGAGCCCGGGGAATTTTCGCGCCGGGCGTTTGAACAGGGCAAGCTCGACCTCACCGAAGCCGAAGGCCTGAACGACCTCATTCATGCCCAGACCGCCGCACAGCGCGAGCAGGCGCTCAGGCAGATGGACGGCGCCCTGAAGGATTTGTACGAGGATTGGCGCGGCCGGCTGGTCGGCCATCTCGCGCATCTGGAAGCTGATATCGATTTTCCGGACGAAGACCTGCCCGAAGGCATCGCGGGTGCCGTCAGGCCGCAAATATTGCGTCTTCGTGACGATATTACACAACATCTTGTGGATGGACGTCGCGGCGAAGCCCTCAGAGAGGGTTTCCGCATCGTCATTCTGGGGGAACCCAATGCCGGCAAGTCCACGCTATTGAATGCGCTGGCGCGCTCAGACGTCGCCATCGTGTCGGACGAGGCCGGCACCACGCGCGACAGTATCGAGGTACAGCTTGACCTGGCCGGTTTCCCGGTGCGGCTGATCGATACAGCGGGTGTGCGCGAAGGCGGTGGCGCCATCGAACAGGAAGGCATCCGCCGCGCGCTCGCCAAGGCGCGCGATGCCGACCTGAAACTGTTGCTGGTGCGCGCCGACGACTGGCCGCGCCTGCCGGCGACCCTCACCGATCATGCCGATGACCGCACGCTGATCGTCGTGACCCAGACGGACAGGGTGCCCATGTTTCACGTGGAACAATCGGACGTGCCGGGTGGCATGCTCGGGGTCGCGGCGATTTCCGCGAAAGCTGACCATGGCCTGGACGAATTGTTCGACCGCCTGACCGAGCATGTACGCGACGCCATGGCTCCGCGTGAGACACCGTCGCTCACCCGCCTCCGCCACCGCAAGGCGCTCGAGGATGCAGTCGAGCATCTGACCCGCTTCGACAGCAACGCCGGCATCGATGCCGTGCTCGCCGCCGAAGACGTGCGCATGGCCGCCCGTGCGCTCGGCCGCATCACCGGCCGGGTCGGGGTCGAAGATGTGCTCGATGTGGTCTTTTCGGACTTCTGTATCGGGAAATAGGGTGGACTGGCGCGAGCCATGTTTCACGTGAAACACTGCTGCGCAAAAACCGCGCCCTGCTTAACTTTGACTTAAAGTCCGTTCTCTATTATAGACACCGCTGTTAGGGGCCTTCCGGGGCCTCTTTTTGTGTTTCCCTGTCCCGAGCGAATGGATGCAGGCATGACGGTATATGATGTCATTGTGATCGGTGGTGGCCATGCCGGCTGTGAAGCGGCAGCGGCGTCTGCGCGCGTGGGCGCCAAGACCCTGCTCGTCACCCACAAGCTTGAGACTATTGGCGAGATGTCCTGCAACCCGGCGATCGGCGGTTTGGGCAAGGGCCATCTGGTGCGCGAGATCGATGCGCTTGATGGCATCATGGGCCGGGTGGCCGATGCCTCGGGCATCCAGTTCAAGCTGTTGAACCAGCGCAAGGGACCTGCCGTGCAGGGCCCGCGCTGCCAGTCCGACCGCAAGCTGTACCGCGAAGCCATGCAGGCTTTGCTCGGGGGTTACGAAAATCTCGACCTTCTGGGGGCCGCGGTCGAAGATCTGATTGTCGACCGTTCGGGCGAGCGTGCGCGTGTCTGTGGTGTCGTGTGCGCCGATGGCAGCGAAATCAGGGCAGGCGCCGTGATCCTGACCACCGGCACCTTCCTGCGCGGCCTGATCCATATCGGCGAGAAAAAGATCCCCGCCGGCCGGGTTGGCGAAGCGCCGGCCATGGGCCTGTCGGATACCCTGATGGGGCTTGGCTTCGAGCTTGGGAGGTTGAAAACCGGCACGCCTGCGCGCCTCGATGGCCGCACCATCGACTGGTCGAAATGTGAAGAACAGCCGGGCGACAATCCGCCGGTGGCTTTTTCCTTCCTGACCCGCGAAATCACGGTGCCGCAGATCAGTTGTTACATGACCCGCACCACCGAAGAAACCCATGCGGTGATCCGGGAAAACCTGCACCGGGCGCCCATGTATTCCGGCCAGATCGAAAGCCGCGGCCCGCGTTATTGCCCGTCGATCGAAGACAAGGTCGTGCGTTTTGCCGACAAGACCAGCCATCAGGTTTTCCTGGAACCCGAAGGGCTGGACGACCATACGGTCTATCCGAATGGCATCTCCACGAGCCTGCCCGAAGAGGTGCAGGAGCGGCTGATCCGCTCGATCCCGGGGCTTGAGAATGTCACCATCATCCGGCCGGGTTATGCCATCGAATATGATTTCATCGACCCGCGGGAACTGAAACCGACCTTGGAGACACGCCGGGCTGAAGGCCTGTATCTGGCCGGCCAGA
Organism: Alphaproteobacteria bacterium; assembly: GCA_006226495.1. Lineage (GTDB taxonomy): Bacteria > Pseudomonadota > Alphaproteobacteria > Sphingomonadales > Kordiimonadaceae > Kordiimonas. The sequence continues at coordinate 17,831 of SBGU01000023.1, read as the reverse complement.
TCAACGGCACCACGGGCTATGAGGAAGCGGCGGCGCAAGGCCTGATGGTCGGCGCCAACGCGGCACTTGCCACGTCTGGCGCCGAGACACCTTTCATCCTTGACCGTGCCGATGCCTATATCGGGGTGATGATCGACGACCTGGTGACCCAGGGCACGCGCGAGCCTTACCGCATGTTCACAAGCCGGGCGGAATATCGCCTCTTGTTGCGTGCCGACAATGCCGACCAGCGCCTGACAGAGAAGGGCGAGGGTATTGGTCTTGTGAAGGCCGAACGTGCCGAAGCTTTTGCCGCCAAAAAGGCTGCACTGGAAGCAGGGCGCGCCACGCTGCGCAGCCTGTCGCTGACCCCCAACGAAGCCGCCAAATTTGGCCTGAAGATCAATCAGGATGGTATCCGCCGTACCGGCGAAACTCTGCTCGCATTCAACGATATCGACTTTGCGCGTCTTCAGGCAATCTGGCCGGACGAGCTGGGTAGCGTGTCGCCCGAGATCGCGGCCCAGCTTGAAATCGATGCCATGTACCAGGGTTACCTGGAACGCCAGCAGGAAGATGTTGTTGCCTTCCGGCGCGACGAACAACTGGCGATCCCGGAAAGCCTCGACTTTGACGGCATCACCGGCCTGTCGAATGAGATGCGCGAGAAATTCAAGGCCGCGCGCCCGACCACGCTTGGTGCCGCAGCCCGCATCGCCGGGGTAACGCCGGCGGCGCTGACCCTGATCCTGGGCCATATCAAAAAACGCCACGCAGCCTGAGCGGAGCCAGTCCCGTATGCCTTACGGCCCTCAAGAGTTTGCCGCCGACACCGGTGTTTCACGTGAAACACTCGCCAGGCTTGAAACCTATGCCGGCCTGTTGGCCAAATGGCAGAAAGCCAAGAACCTGGTCGCCAATTCGACCCTGGATGACATGTGGCGCCGCCATTTCCTCGATTCGGCCCAGATGGCCAGACATCTGCACAGCGTTTATGGCGACCGCAAGCTGACCATGCTGGACATCGGCTCCGGCGCCGGTTTCCCGGCTTTGGTGCTCGCCGTTATGGGCGTGGGGCAGGCGCATATGGTCGAAGCCAACGGCCGCAAATGCATTTTTATGAACCAGGTTTCACGTGAAACATCGGCTGACGCGACCATTCACAATGTGCGCATTGAGGAAATCCCGCCGTTTCCGGTCGATATCGTCACTTCCCGCGCCTGTGCGCGGGTGCTGCAACTGATGAACTGGGCGGCGCCGTTCCTGGGCGAGACCACGGAAATGTGGCTCCTGAAGGGGGAAGGCGCGGATGAGGAATTGACCGAAGCTGCAAGCTGTTGGAAGATGACCGTTAACCGGTACAAGAGCCTGTCGGACACGGGTGGGGTGGTCCTCAGGCTTTCCGGTATAAAAAAGCGCTAGAAGACTGAATTTAGGGCACTTCTTTGCCCACCCACAGGGAGTGACGGGGAATGCAGCACGGGGCTGGTGCACATATCATTGCGGTTGCCAACCAGAAGGGCGGAGTCGGTAAAACGACGACGGCCATCAACCTTGCCACCGCCATGGCCGCGGTCAAGAAACGGGTGCTGGTTCTGGATCTGGACCCGCAGGGCAACGCCAGCACGGGCCTCGGCATCGACCGGTCGGCCCGCGAAATCACCTCCTATGACGTGGTTCTGGGCGCTGCGCCCCTCGAGGACGCTGTCATGCCCACGGAAGTGCCGAACCTGAGCATCATTCCGTCCACCGTTGACCTGTCCGGTGCCGATCTTGAACTCGCAGAGCTGCCGCACCGCAATTTCCGCCTGCGTTATGCCATGGAAAAGGCCGTTGCGCGCGATACTTACGATTATGTGCTGATCGATTGCCCGCCGTCCCTGTCCTTGCTGACCATCAATGCCCTCGTGGCGGCCGATTCGGTGCTGGTGCCGCTGCAGTGCGAGTTTTTTGCGCTTGAAGGCCTCAGCCTCCTCCTCAAAACCGTTGAGCAGGTGCGTGCGAGCCTTAACCCGCACCTTTCCATCAATGGTGTGGTGCTGACCATGTTCGACAAGCGCAACAACCTGTCGGACCAGGTAGCGGGCGATGTGCGCGACTATCTGGGCGACAAGGTCTATAAAACCGTTATCCCGCGCAATGTGCGCATCTCCGAAGCACCGAGCCACGGCAAACCGGCGCTTCTGTATGACCACCGCTGTGTTGGCAGCCAGGCCTATATCCGCCTCGCGCGGGAAGTTTTGGGCCGCGACCGCAAAGCGGCTGCATAAATCAAATAAAAACAATAACTTAGGGTAAGTTCTTATGGTAAAAACCCCACGCAAGGGCCTCGGCAAAGGCCTGTCCGCATTGCTGGCCGACGACCGCCCGGCGCTTCAGGCAGACGACACGGACACCGGCGCACCGGGTGCCGCACCGTCGGGCCGCCGCCTGCTGCCGATCGAGTTCCTGGAACGCAACGCCGCACAGCCGCGCCACCGGTTCGATGAAACCGCGCTCGCCGAGCTTGCGGCGTCGATCAAGGAAAAGGGCCTTCTGCAGCCGATCCTGGTGCGGGAAATCGGCCCGAACAAATACCAGATCGTCGCCGGTGAACGCCGCTGGCGCGCGTCGCAGAAGGCCGGCATCCATGAAGTGCCGGTGGTGGTGCGCGACCTGACGGACGCCGAAGTCCTCGAAATCGCGATCATCGAAAACATCCAGCGCCAGGACCTGACCGCGATTGAAGAAGCCATTGCTTTCAAGCGCTTGATGGAAGAATTTGGCCATACGCAGGAGGCGGTGGCAGAAATTGTCGGCAAAAGCCGCAGCCATGTCACCAACCTGATGCGGCTTCTGGGTCTGCCCGAAAAAGTGCAGAATATGGTCGACGCCGGCGAGATTTCCATGGGCCATGCCCGTGCGCTCATCGGTGCTGACGACCCCGCCGGCCTTGCCGCACGTGTGGTCGCCGAAGGCCTGAGCGTGCGCCAGACCGAAGCGCTCGCCAATGAAGCCAAAGGCCGGGTCAAACGCGAACCGCGCCCGGGCGGCAGCGGTGGGGCCAAGAAAAAGGACGCCGATACCGTGGCCCTTGAGAAAGACCTGAGCGCCGCCACCGGCCTCAAGGTCTCCATCGACCATGAAGGCGAGGGCGGCCGTGTGGTAATTGCTTACGAAACGCTCGAGGAACTGGACGAACTCTGCAGCAAACTCGGCGTTTGCGGTTTCTGAAAGCTATTTAGAAACAGATAGTTGTGTTAAAACTCAGCTATCTGTGCTCCCCCATACCACCTCATTGTCATTCCGGGGCTTGACCCCGGAATCTATGCGACATCTATCAGGGCGATCTGTACCCTATGATGCTCCGGCCCTCTGGTCAGGGGCAGCAATATCATGCTGGGGCCTGACCTTCGCCCTGTCATCCTGCCCTTCGACAGGCTCAGGGCGAACGACGGTGTTTAGGATGGCAGGGTATTGCTGGTCGAGCCAAGCCTTCACTAACTATCAGTAATATATAGATTAAATTGTGCGTTCCCAGGGGCAGCGACATTCCTGGTGTGGCTGGTAAGGCCGGTGTGGCACACTATAAGCCCCGTGGCTGTGACCCCGCGACGCCGTTCGCCCTGAGCCTGTCGAAGGGCAGGACGTGGGGCGAAGTGCAAATCCAGTAGACTTGATTCCGGGATCAGGTGGTGTGGGCGCCAACCCTGTATCACCGGGATGACGTACCGGTGTGGCTGGTCAGGGCCATCAAGGCCCCGCCGCTTCTGCCCGTTCAGCCCCTGGCCTTCGCGACCTTGGCTTCGATCACGTTCCAGATGTCGGCTTCCAGTTTCAGGCCGCCGAAGCGGTTGGCGGCGATGATGCCGGTGGGGGAGGTGACATTGACTTCGGTGAGCCAGCCGCCGATCACGTCGATGCCGACAAAAACCAGCCCCTGTTTTTTGAGTTCCGGCTTCAGCCGTTCACAAATCTCGCGTTCGCGGTCGGTCAGCTCGGTTTTCTCCGCCGTGCCGCCCGCCACCAGATTCGAGCGAATCTCGCCCTTCGCCGGCACGCGGTTGATGGCGCCCAGCGGTTCGCCGTCGATCAGGATGATGCGTTTGTCGCCGCCCCGCACTTCCTTCAGGAATTTCTGCACCATCACCGGCTCGCGCGTGCGTTCCAGGAACATTTCCATCAGGCTTGAAAGGTTGGAATCGTCCTCTTTCAGGTGGAAAATACCCTCGCCGCCATTGCCGAACAGCGGCTTGATGACGATCTCGCCATGCTCGGCGCGGAAGGCCTTCACTTCATCCAGGCGGCGGGTGATCAGGGTCGGCGGCATCAGGTCCGGGAATTTGGTCACAAACAGCTTCTCGGGCGCGTTCCTGACCGACACCGGGTCGTTCACCACCAGGGTTTTCGGGTGAATGAGCTCCAGCATGTGGGTGGCGGTGATATAGGCCATGTCAAACGGCGGGTCCTGCCGCATCAGGATCACATCCATGTCCGACAGGTCGACCGTTTCCGTGTCGCCGAAGCTGTAATGATTGCCCTTTTCGCGGCGCACGATCATGCGGTGGGCCCTGGCATACACCCGCCCGTCGCGGTAGCTCATGTCATCGACCAGATAATGCCACAGCTCGTGCCCGCGGGCCTGGGCCTCAAGGGAAAGCGCAAAACTGCTGTCGCCGTCGATATTGATGCCATGCATCGGGTCCATCTGGACCGCGACCTTGAGGTTCTGTGCTGTCATAAAGGCCTCTGTTGTCTGTTCGCCGAACGCATGGCGACGGGTTGTCCCTGATGTCTTTTACGCCGATGGGCGCCAGGCGTCCATGATATGGGTTGGCAGGCGCCCTGGTACAATGGCAATCACATCAAACCTCAGTGAAAAGGCGCCTGAGTGCTGCCGGGCCAGCCATTCTTCAGCCGCGCGTTCGATGCGCCGGCGCTGGTGGGCGGTGATGGCCTCAAGGGCGAGCGTGACCGATGGCCGGGCCTTCACTTCGATGATGGCAATGCGGCTTCCGCGCCGGGCAATCAGGTCCAGTTCCCCCGTGCGACCCCGGAACCGGCGCGCGACGATGCGGTAACCCTTGAGCCTGAGCCACAAGGCGGCCAGGCTTTCGGCCCGGCGGCCGCGCCTCTCGGCGTCTTTGCGGCTTTCGCTCATGCGCCGCTTGCGCCGGAAAGCTCAAGCGCCTGGTTATAAACGTCTTTTTTGCGCGCACCCGTCAATTCCGCCACAAAGGCGGCGGCTGTCTTCACACTCATATGTTCAAGTGCCACTTTAAGAATCTGGGTGGTTTCCAGTTCAGTTGTCTCGGACGACTTATAATGTTCGGCACCACCGATCACCACAACCACCTCGCCTTTGGGGGCGCCGGCTTCGGCATAGTGTGCCGCCAGTTCTTCGAGCGTGCCACGGCGCACTTCCTCGAACTTCTTGGTCAGTTCCCGGCACACGGCGGCGGGGCGGGGGCCCAGGGCGGTGAAGGCATCCTGCATACAGTCCGGCAGGCGCTTGGCACTTTCATAAAACACCAGGCTGGCCTCAAGGCCGGCTTCGGCGGTGAACCAGTCCTGCCGGGCCTTGGTTTTCACTGGCGGGAAACCCAGGAAAATGAACCGGTCGGTCGGCAGGCCGGCCATGGATAGCGCGGTGATGGCGGCACAGGCGCCCGGAATGGCGGTGACATAATGGCCGGCGTCTTGGGCTTCGGCCACCAGCTTGTAACCGGGGTCGGAAATCAGGGGGGTGCCGGCGTCCGATATCAGCGCCACGGCCTTGCCTTCCGCGATGGCGGCCAAGAGTTTCGGGCGTTCGCGGGCGGCATTATGGTCGTGATAGGGCACCAGCGGCTTTTTGATCAGGTAACTGGTCAGAAGCATGCCGCTGACCCGCGTATCCTCGCAGGCGATCAGGTCGACATTCTCCAGCACATGGCGGGCACGGGTCGACAGGTCAGCAAGGTTGCCGATGGGGGTTGCCACCACATAAAGGCCGGGGCCGATTTTTTGGGTGCATCTGATTTCAGCCATCTTTTGCTTCCACAGTTACGGTGATTTACAGTTTGGGTGTTTCCCGATAGGGTGCGCCCGGGTAATTTTGCGCGATCGAAACCGGACCGGCCCAAGGCCACAAAACACCAAGGCTGCATATGGTTGCAAGAGGCATCAGAGATTTAACCAGATTGCTCGCCATTTTTGCCGTGAGCCTGAGCCTTGCCGCCTGTGGTGGTGACGGGGAAAAACCCGCTGTGCGCATCAAGGCGCCGGACCGCCCGCATTCCAGCCAGCCTCAGCAACTGGGCCAAGGGGACGAACCCGCACAGGAAAGCCTGACCACGCCCGCGAAGGGCACCCTGAAGGTGGCGATCCTCTTGCCGCTGTCGGGGCCAGAGCGCGACGCGGGCGACGCGCTTCTCAAAGCCGCGACCATGGCGCTGTTCGATGCCTACGACCCGCGGCTGGTTCTGCTGCCCTTCGATACCCGCGCCGAACCCGCTGAAGCCGCCGATGCCGCCGAACAGGCCGTGAAGGCCGGGGCCCGCATCGTCATCGGCCCCTTGCTGGCTGATAATGTCGAAGCCGCGGGTGCTGTGCTTGCCCGCCACAAGATCCCGCTCCTCGGCTTTTCGAACGACGCGCAGGTGGCGGCGCCGGGCCGTTTCATCCTGGGTTTCATGCCGGAAGCCGAAGTGCAGCGCGTGATCGATTTCACCCTCGACCAGGGCAAGCGGCGTTATGCAGCGCTGTTGCCGGACGGCCTTTATGGCGACCGGGTGCGCGCGGCTTTTGGTGATGCGGTCAGCGCCGGTGGCGGGCGGGTCACCGCCATGGAACGCTATCCCGCCGACCCGGATTCTGTGTTCAACCCGGTGAAACGCCTCGCCAATTATGATGCCCGCACCCGCGCGCTGAAGGGCGAGATCGATTATCTGCGTTCGCTCCGCGACGATACCACCGACGAAATCGCCGACCGGCTGGAAAAAAGCGAGACCCTTGATCCCGTGCCCTATGATGTGGTGATGCTGCCGGAAGGTGGCTCGCTCTTGCGCACGGTCGCCCCCTTGTTGCCTTTTTACGAGATCGATCCGGCTACGGTGAAATTTGTCGGGACCGGCCTCTGGAATGACCCGAGCCTGGTGCGTGAACCGCCCCTGCAGGGCGCCTGGTTCGCGGCTCCCGCGCCCGAAGCGCCGGCCAAATTCCTGGCGCGTTTCAAAAACCTGTATGATATCGACCCGCCGCGCATCACAACGCTTGCCTATGATGCCATGAGCCTTGTGGCCGCCTTGGCGCGCGACTGGACCGGCGAGCCGGGCGACGAACCCTTCAGCCTCGACCGGCTGACCGACGACCGCGGTTTTGTCGGTCTCGACGGCCTGTTCCGGCTGCTGCCGGACGGCACCAACGAACGCGAACTGGCCGTGCTCGAAATCCAGAAGGGTGGTTTCAGGGTGGTGGATGCCGCACCGGGCGCCTTCCCGGCGTTCGGCTACAGCCTGCGCGCCCTCAGGCGATCAGCTTCCCAAGAAGGTAATTGAGGAGCGGTCGGCCGGTGTCGGTCAGGCGGATGCGATTGCCGTCGCGCGCCAGATGACCGCTGGCGATCAGATTTTCAAGCGCGCTTTCATCCAGAATTGTTGCAGATGCAACAGCAAAACGGGCCGAGTTGTTGCCGATGTCAACACCTTCACGGAGCCGCAATCCCATCATCAGCGCTTCGACAAAACGGTCACCGGCATCCACATGCTCGACCGTCTGGGTGCCGTGGCCGTGGGTTTCGACCGCCTGCAGCCAGTCTTCCGGCCGTTTGATCTGCGCCTGTGCGGTGGCCGCGCCATATTGGGGCGCCGGCACCCGGCCGTGGGCGCCGGGGCCGATACCGACATAAAAATCACCCTGCCAGTAGGCCAGATTATGCTGTGATTCCTGACCCTTGCGGGCATGGTTCGATATTTCGTAGGCCGGCAGGCCGGCGCTTTCGGTCATCTCCGCCGTCAGGTCAAACAGCGCCGCCGCTTCGTCCTCATCCGGCAGGCTGAACTGGCCGCGTTTGTACTGGTGGTAAAAAGCCGTGCCTTCTTCGATGGTTAGCTGATAGAGGGACAGGTGGCTGGTGCCAAAGGCCAGCGCTTCCGACAGTTCCTGCCGCCAGTCCATCAGGCTTTGCTCGGGCCGGGCATAGATGAGGTCGAAGCTGACACGGCCAAAGTTGTCTCGCGCGACATCAAGGGCCTTCAGGGCTTCATCCACTGAGTGCAGCCTGCCGAGAAACTTGAGGGCATCATCCCTAAGCGACTGGATTCCCATGGAAAGCCGGTTCACGCCCGCCGCCCTGTAGGCCCGGAAACGCCCGGCTTCCACGCTCGAGGGGTTAGCCTCCAGGGTAATCTCGATATCCCGGTCCGGCGCCCAGGCGCTTTTTACGGCGCCGATCACCGCCGCCACCGTCTCCGGCTCCATCAGGCTCGGGGTACCGCCGCCGAAGAAGATCGAGCTGGCATGCAGGTTCGGGTAAAGCCCTGCAAAATAACGGATTTCCTGCACGAGGGCCGCGCGCCAGCGATCGTGCGAGACCTCGTCCCGCACATGGCTGTTGAAATCGCAGTAAGGGCATTTTTTCAGGCAGAAGGGCCAGTGCACATAAATGGCGGCCGGCCCCTCGAAGTCGCTGGCAGGCAGCGAAGGCGCTGTAATATCAGGCGTTTTTGAAGCAGGCATCGATCAGTTGCCGGAAAGCCATGGCCCGGTGGCTCATGGCATGTTTGTCGGCCGGTTCCATTTCGGCGAAGGTGACATCATGTCCCTCCGGCACAAAAACCGGGTCGTAGCCAAAGCCTTTTTTGCCGCGCATCGGCCAGGTGAGGGTGCCGAACACCTTGCCTTCAAAGCTTTCCACATGCCCGTCCGGCCAGGCCAGGGTCAGGGCGCAGGTGAAATTGGCGCGTTTGTCCGGATTGTCGCCAACACGGTCGTTCACCAGTTGCATGGCCAGGGTGAAATCCTTCTCGGGGCCGGCCCAGCGCGCGCTATAGATGCCCGGCGCTCCGTCAAGGGCCGCAACTTCAAGCCCGCTGTCGTCGGCCAGCGCCGGCAGGCCCGCGGCCCTGGCGGCAGCCAAAGCCTTGATTTCGGCATTGGCAATGAAAGTGTCACCATCTTCAACGGGTTCCGGCAGGCCGAGGTCAGCCACCGACACGGTCTCAACGCCGAAGGGTGCCAGCAGTTCGCCGATCTCGCGTACCTTGCCCTTGTTGTGGCTGGCGATCACCAGTTTGTTGCCGTCGAAATGCCGCGCCATGGCCTAAAGCCCCAGTGCTTTTTTCTGGACCGATTTGATCTGGTCGCAACCGATGCGCGCCAGGCGCAGAAGCCGCAGGAATTCTTCTTCCGAGAAGGGCTCCTGCTCGGCGGTGCCCTGGATCTCGACAATGCCGCCCTTGCCGGTCAGCACAAAATTGGCATCGGTGTGGGCCGCGCTGTCCTCGATATAATCCAGGTCCAGGACCGGCGCGCCTTCATAGATGCCACAGGAAACCGCGGCGATGCTGTCGTTAAACGGCATGCTGTCCAGGTGGCCCTTGTCCAGCATCCACTGGAAACACTGGTACAGCGCCACATAGGCGCCCGAGATCGAGGCCGTGCGCGTGCCGCCATCGGCCTGGATGACATCACAGTCCAGCCGAACCTGTTTTTCCTTCAGTTTCGTCAGGTCGACGACCGCGCGCATGGCCCGGCCGATCAGGCGCTGGATTTCCTGGGTGCGGCCCGACTGGCCGCCGCGCGCGGCTTCACGGTTCATGCGGCCATGGGTCGACCGCGGCAGCATGCCATATTCGGCGGTGATCCAGCCCTGGCCGCTGTCGCGCAGCCACGACGGCCCGCGTTCCTCGAACGTGGCTGTGACGAGCACATGGGTGTCGCCGAATTTCACCATGCAACTGCCTTCGGCATGTTTGGCAAAACCCGGGATCATCTCGAGGCTACGCATTTCGTCGTGGGCACGGCCGCTCGGTCGCATTCGTCTTCCTTTTCTTGTGGTATCGCTTCTTGAGGCCCCTTCTACTGCGCACAGGCCCAGAGGTCAAAGGCGAAGGTGGCATGGGGCGGGTAAGGCTAGCGCTGGACCGCCATGACCGAAACCATGTCGTCAGGCGCATGGGTGCGCAAAAGCGCCAGATAGTCGGGTGACGCCTGGAAGTCGAGCACCGCCCGGTTGAGCGCAGCAATATCCGCGTCGCTGGTGGTCTTGTTGCTGAGCATGATATGCAGCGTGTCGACATTGACCGGGAATGACAGCGCCTGCATGGGCCGGAGGTCGGCATGATCACGGGCCATCTGCTGGCCGATCAGGAGGTCGACCACTGCCACATCGATAAGGCCGCTATCGAGCCAGCGGAACAGGGTCAGGAATTCATCGGCGGCGCTCAGCCGATCCCGGAAATGTGCGTTGCCGGCAATGGCTGCGTCGAACTCCTCGCCGTGCCAGCCGCCCAGCACATAACCGACCTTGCGACCCGAACGCACCAGCGCTGGCAGGGAGTTGATCCGGGCATCGGCGGTGTCTTCGCTGCGCACAAAGGCGGCAATGACTTCGTGTCGGATCGGCAGGCTGAAGTGGGCCTGTGCGGCCCGGTCCTTGGTGAAGGAGACCGCAGGCATACCATCCAGGTTGCCATAGGCCACGGCCCTGAGCGCGCGTTTGAACGGCATCTGCTGGAACTGGTAAGTACAGCCGGCCCGTTTCATGACGGCGGCCAGAATGTCGGCATCAAGCCCGGTGGCGCTGCCGTCCTTCTCCCAATGCACATAAGGTGGATAGTCGAGGGTTGCGAAGGTCAGGGTTTTCGAACAGGCGGCGTGGGCGGGTATGGCCCAGAAACACATCAGGGCTAACACCAGAAACCGGGACATGGCATCGGACTTGAATTTCATCGGAACTTTCACACCTGGACCGGTTCATTCTTGGCGTGCGGACGTTAAGGATATGTAAAGATTTAACGATCTTTTGGCATGCCAGCCCGCTGGCCGGTCAGGACAGGGCCACCAGGCTGCGGCGCAGTGCTTCTGCATCGCCAACACCGATAATTTCCTCGGCCGATTTATGGGCCGATTGCCAGATCGGGAAAGCTTGCCGGAGCAAGGTGCGTCCGTCTTCGGTCAGCCACAGGCGGCGGCTGCGTTTGTCTTCCGCATCCACCGTTACATCCACAAGCCCGCGCCGCTGCAGCGGTTTCAGGTTTGCGGTCAGGGTGGTGCGGTCCATCGCCAGCAATTGAGCCACGGCGCCCAGGGTTGGCGGATGCGGGCGATTGAGCGACATCAGGAGCGAAAACTGGCCGCTGGTCAGGCCCACAGGGCGCAAGGCATCGTCAAAATGACGGGCCATGGCGCGTGCTGCGCGTTGCAGATGCATGCACAGGCAGTGGTCGCGCACATGATGGGTGATCTCGATCGGCAGCAATTCTTTTTTTGACATGCGCCCAGTATGTTGATATCAACACAAATGTCAATAAGTTGATATCAACCTATGACATGATTTTGCTGGGTGAGTCGCGCACCCCACGCGTGGCAGGGCCCGAGGGCATGACAAAGCGAGAGGAAACAACAATGCAGCTCAATCCCTATATCGGTTTCAACGGCAATTGTGCCGAAGCGATGACCTTCTATGCTGATATCCTGGGCGCACCGGCGCCGGCCATGATGACCTATGGCCAGATGCCGCCGATGCCGGAAGGCGAGGCGCCCGAAGGCTGTGGTGACGGCCCGGCACCGGACCTTTCCGCCATGGCCGACAAGGTGATGCATGCCCAGATCAATGGCGACGGTTTCATGATCATGGGCGCCGACGCCCCGTTTGGCCATTATAAGGAACCGCAGGGCGTGAATGTGGCCCTGCAGGTGCCGACGGCGGAGGAAGCCGAGCGTGTGTTCGCCCGGCTCTCAGAAGGTGGCACCGTGATCATGCCGATCGCCGAAACCTTCTGGGCGCACCGCTTCGGCATGTTCCAGGACCGCTTCGCCGTCTATTGGATGATCAACTGCCTGAAGGATTTCCAGCCCGAATAGGCCCGGGTTTACCACTCCTGGCGGCGGGGCAGTGCGGCGGAGATTGACGCCGCGCCCCGCCGTTCCTACATTCTGGGCATGACAGAAGGTGTGCCCATGACCCTTGCATCGCTGAATGAACGCTCCCGCGCGATTTTCCGCCAGATTGTCGAGACTTATCTCGAAACCGGCGATCCCGTTGGCTCGCGCACCATCAGCCGGGCGGACGGTATTGCGGTTTCTCCCGCCACTGTGCGCAATGTCATGGCCGACCTGGAAGAACTTGGCCTGCTGGCCGCACCGCACACATCTGCCGGGCGCATCCCCACCGATATCGGCCTGCGCTTTTTTGTCGATGGCCTTATGGAAATGGGCAACCTGACCAAGGACGAGCGCGAAAGCATCCGGGGGCGCTGCAATGCCACCGGGCGCTCGCTCGAGGATATGCTGGGGGAGGCCACGCGGGCGCTTTCCGGCCTGTCGCGCTGTGCGTCGATGGTGATGGTGCCCAAGAAAGAACAGCCGATCCGGCATATCGAATTTGTCGCCATGGCGCCCGACCGCGCACTTGTGGTGCTGGTGGCCGAAGATGGCACGGTGGAAAACCGCATGATTGCGCTGCCTGTGGGCCTGCCGCCCTATGCGCTCACCCAGGCCGGCAATTACCTGAATGCCCGGCTTTCGGGCCGCACGCTCGATGAAACCTCGAACCAGGTGAAACGTGAACTGGCCGCGCATCAGGCCGAGCTGGATGACCTGTCGGCGCGGGTGGTGGAAGCGGGGCTTGCGGTCTGGTCCGGTGTCGATGACAGCCGCCTGCCGGCGTCGCTGATCGTATCGGGCACCGCCAACCTGCTGGACAATCTGCAGGCGGCTGAGGATCTTGAGCGTATCCGCCAGCTTTTTGACGAGCTGGAGCGCAAAAAAGACTTGATCAAACTGATGGAACTGGCCAAAGACGGGCGCGGCGTCAGGCTGTTCATCGGGGCGGAGAATAATTTATTTTCGCTGTCGGGTTCATCGCTCGTGGTTTCTCCCTATATGAATGGCGCAAACAAGATTGTCGGCGTTATCGGCGTTATCGGCCCCACGCGGCTGAATTATGCCCGTATCGTGCCTATGGTGGACTATACCGCCAAGGTGGTCAGCCGGCTGTTATGACAAAAAGACCTGGGTAAAGATTTATGAGCGAACAAGACAAAAACGACATCCATGATGATGCAGGCGAGACCGACGTGCACACCGATGCGCCCGAGGCGGCATCGGGTGCCGACGACCTGCTCGCCAAGCTTCAGGCTGAAAATGCCGACCTCAAGGACCGGCTTCTGCGGGCGGTTGCCGAAACCGAAAATGTGCGTCGCCGCGCCGACAAGGACAAAGCCGACGCCAGCGCCTATGCCGTGACCGCCTTTGCGCGCGACATGCTGGCGGTGGGCGACAACCTGCGCCGGGCCATGGACACCCTGCCCGAAGCGGTGGACGACGCGCTCAAGGGTTTTGTCGACGGTGTCGGCATGACCGAACGTGAACTCCTGAATATTTTTGAACGCCATGGCATCCGCAAGGTCGACCCGGCGGTGGGCGACAAGTTCGACCCCAATCTGCACCAGGCCATGTTTGAGGTTCCGACCGAAGACCATGCCCCCGGCTGCGTGATGCAGGTGGTGGCCGCAGGCTATGTGATCAAGGACCGGCTTCTGCGGCCCGCCATGGTCGGTGTCGCAAAAGGCGCACCCCAGAAGGTCGATACCTCGGCCTGACACGGCGAGCCACCGAACAAAAGAAGCCCCGCCCGTTGCCGGCGGGGTTTTCTTTTGCCGGTGCGACAAATGGGCACTTGCCGGAAAATCGGCCCCGGCGTAGATGCAGTTCCATGAAACACTTCAGGACATCCGCCAGCCTGGTGCATGACCTCGCGATCTTCGCGATGCTGGCCCAGCTTTGGCTGGCACTTGCCTGTTGTACCGGCCAGGCGGGCAGCGAGGCGCACCTGGCCTTTGGCGCCGATAGCTGGTGTTCCGCCTTCGGTGCGCCGGCAAGCGACGAGGGCGGGCCCAAGGGCCATAATTGCGACTGTGTTGCCGCCTGTGCGCCTGCCACGGCCCCCGTTGCCAGCGCTGCCTATATTCCTGCCTACCTGCCTGTGGGTACCTTTGTCTCGCTGGTGCCGGCCATGCAGGCCGAACCACAATCCGTGCTGCCTTCCGGGGCCGTTGGCAGCCGTGCGCCCCCCATCCTCCGCTAGTCCGTCCATCCTTTCATAAATTCTGGCCGCGCCGGCAATTGCCGAAGCGTGGCCGCCGGACTGTTCTTGGAGGAACAAGATCATGAAATCCCTGTTGAAGGGCTCTGCCGCCATTGTGGCGCTGTGGGCCGCCGCACCTGTGCATGCCGATGAAGCGGCTGCCGACCGCGGCGATGTTGAAACCATTATCGTAACCGCCAACCGGACGGGTGATGAGCCGCTGGTGGTGGCCGACAGCCGTGCCCGGCTGTCGCGCACACCGGGCGCTGTGGCCATCGTCGCCAACGAAGCCTATGAAAACCGCACGGCACAGGGGCTCAGCGATCTGCTGCGCGATGTGCCGGGCGTGGTTGCCCAGAAACGTTATGGCGAGGAATCGCGCCTGTCGATCCGGGGCTCGGGCATCGGCCAGTCCTACCACCAGCGTGGTGTGATGTTCGCCCAGGACGGTGTGCCGTTCGCCGACGCCGACGGCTTTTCCGACTTCCAGAAGATCGACCCCATGGGGGCGCGATATATCGAGGTCTACAAGGGTGGCAATGCGCTGCGCTTCGGGGGCGCGCAACTGGGCGGCGCCATCAACCTGGTCACCCCCACGGGCCGCACCGCGGAATCCGACTATCAACTGCGCTTTGAAGGGGGTGCCTACGACACCTGGCGCCTGGGGGGCGCGGTCGCCAGGGAGTTCGGCAACTGGGATATCTATGTCGCCGCGAATGGCCTGAAGTCCGATGGTTTCCGCGACTGGGAATCGCAGGAACAGGTGCGTGGTACCGTGAACCTTGGCTACAGCTTCGGCGAAGACCGCGAGGTCCGGCTCATCGTCTATGGTGCCGATATCGATCAGGATGTGCCGGGTACGCTCAATCTGGAAACGGCGCTCGCCGACCCGCAAAGCTCTCCCGATGCTGTTGTCGCCAACAAATGGGCGCGTGACCAACAGTTGGGCCGCGCAACATTACAGACCCGTTGGCGCCTGAACGACCAGCTCCTGTTTGAAGGCGGCATCTATGCCACCACCACCGACCTGCATCACCCGATTTCGATCGTGATCGACCAGCAATCGGACAACCAGGGCGCTTTTGGCCGGTTCGACTGGGAAGGCGAGATCGCCGGGCACCGGGCCGACCTTTTCTGGGGCCTGTCGTACCGGCAAGGCCAGCAGGACCAGCAGCTCCATACCAATGCGGGTGGCGAAAACGGCTTCCAGATCGGTGACAGCCGGCAGAAAGCCTCGGGTCTTGACCTGTTTGCCGAGGGCCGCTTTTTTGCGACCGACCGGCTGGCGCTGGTGGCCGGTGCGTCGTATGGCCGGGCCACACGTGACTATGTGAACCACATGAATGCGGCCAACAATGATGACCGCAGTTTCGACTGGCTGGCGCCGCGTGTCGGTGTGCTGTGGCAGTCGGAAAGCGGTGCACAGGTCTTCGCGAACCTGACCCGCTCGGTCGAACCGCCGCATTTTGGCGCGCTTGTTCAGTCTCCCTATCCGGGCTTTGTGCCCAACGTGCCGCAGGAAGCGCTGACCGCCGAAGCGGGTACACGCGGCCGCAAGGGCGCGCTGGTGTGGGACGTGACCTTCTATCAGGCCTGGGTGCAGCATGAACTGCTGACCTTCGCGGGCGCCTATGGCCTGCCGTCCGCAACGGCGGGTGCCGACGATACACTGCACCGGGGCATCGAAGCCGCGTTCGACTGGCAGCTTGTGAAAAGCACAGAGATCGGCGGCAGCCTGACCCTGAAAACCAGCTACAGCTATTCTGATTTCAAATTCCGGGATGACACCAGCTACGGCGATAACCGCCTGCCGGTGGTGCCCGAACATCAGTTGCGCCTTGGCCTCAATTACGATCATGACGGGGTGTTTTTCATCGCGCCGTCGGTCGAATGGCGGCCGAAGGATGTGTATGTCGATTATGCCAACACCCTGAAAGCACCGGGTTATGCCGTGCTGTCGCTCAATATGGGCGTCAGCCTCATGGACGGTGTGGCGGTCTTCATCGACGCCCGCAACCTCACCGACAAGGCCTATGTGCCCGAATTTGGGGCGGTGGCCGATGCGTCGGTCGCGGGCGCCAACACCGCCGTCTTTTATCCGGGCGAGGGCCGTTCGGTCTTTGCCGGCATCAATTACCGTTTCTGAGGAGCATGATCATGCATCGCATTTTTGCCGTGGGCATTTTTACCCTGGCAGCCCTTCTGCCGGTATCCGCACCCGCGACGGCCCATGTGGTGTTTGCCACCCCTGAAGCCGCGCCCGGCGCCTATTATTTTGGCGAACTGCGGGTCGGCCACGGCTGTGAGGGCCTGGCCACCACCGCAGTGACCGTTGAAATCCCCGAAGGTATCTATAGCGCCAAACCCCAGCCCAAGGCCGGCTGGACTGTCGAGATCATCCGCGAGAGCTTGCCGGAACCACTGGCCGGCTCGCACGGCAAGGTCATGACCGACCGGGTCGCGCGCCTGCGCTGGAGCGGGGGGCCACTCAGCGACGATATGGTCGACCAGTTCGGCCTGATGCTGAAATTGCCCGACGTTTCCGGGCCGCTCTATTTCCCGGTCACACAGACCTGCGATGGCGGCCAGACCGACTGGACCATGATCCCAGCCAAGGGCCAGGCCTGGGGTGCGCTGAAACACCCCGCGCCGGTCCTGACCCTCAAGATCCCGGACGGGGACGCGCACGCGCACCACTGAACCACAGGAAACCAGGCAACCCCGCTGCGGCGGGGTTCTTCCTGCGACCTTGTGTAAAGTATGCTTGACATTGTGGATTTATAATGTAAAGTGAACTTGTCAATTAGACGGGCGAGCTTGACACGGCCCATTGAAGGAGGACAGCGATGACAACAGCGGTTTCAAAATATAAACGCGATATGACGGTGGCGATGGTCCTGTATGCCGGTGCGATCTTTGGCGTCAACCTGGGTTTTGCGGACAGCGACCTGCCGCTGGCGGTCATGATCCCGATTTCGCTGATCCCCATGCTGCCAATCGTGCTGGTGCTGCGGGCGGTGCTTGTATTCTCCCGCTCGTGGGACGAGTTGCAGAAACGCATCGTCGGGGAATCCCTGGCTATTGCCTTTCTGATCGTGGGTGGCGGCACCTTTGCTTATGGTTTCATGGAAGGGGTCGGATTGCCGGCATTGCCGACCATCTGGATTTTTCCGGCCATGATGCTGACCTACGGCATCGCAAGCGCCTTTGTTTCGGGGCGCTACAAATGAACAATCGGCTCAAGGTAATGCGCGCCGAGCGCGACTGGTCGCAGGCGGACCTCGCCGAACGGCTGGGGGTTTCGCGCCAGACCGTGAATGCCATCGAAACCGGGAAATATGACCCGAGCCTGCCGCTGGCCTTCAAACTGGCCGCTTTGTTCGGCTGTGCCATCGAAGCGATCTTCATTCCGGAATGAGACCCGAAACCCGGGTCACGACAGCGAGGATAAAAAGGGGCGGCCAAGGCCGCCCCTTTTGCATTTCCGGCCCTAGGTCCTGTACTCATAAAAGGCTTTTCAAAATAGTGCTGCTGTGATTCAAGCTCCTGAAGGAGTTTGGATCATGGCACGATTTGATTTGAG